>JBMONB010000001.1:0-27170 GCA_049325315.1 Bacillota bacterium
ATAAGTTTAGGGCGGCTATGCCGAGGGGGATCACCCGTTCCCATTCCGAACACGGCCGTTAAGCCCCTCAGGGCCGATGGTACTCCGCAAGGGGGAGAGTAGGTCGCTGCCCAAACTTCTTTCTTGGATCTGGTAGCAATCCTTGGCCACATCGTGGCCTGGGGCGCTGGGGATCACGCCGGAACACCCGGCGGTTATCGGGCGGTTAGCTCAGCGGGAGAGCACTTGCTTCACACGCAAGGGGTCACTGGTTCGATCCCAGTACCGCCCACCACCGGTTCCAGACAAGTTTGCGGAGGCGTGGTGTAGAGGCCTAACATGCGGCCCTGTCACGGCCGAGACCGCGGGTTCGAATCCCGTCGCCTCCGCCAAATTGACCCTTACAGCGGCCCCATCGTCTAGAGGCCTAGGACACCGCCCTTTCAAGGCGGTAACACGGGTTCGAATCCCGTTGGGGTCACCAGTATCCATGTGCCTATAGCTCAGTGGATAGAGCGCTTGCCTCCGGAGCAAGAGGCCCCAGGTTCGAATCCTGGTAGGCACGCCACGCAGCCCGGTGATCACTGGATCCCCGGGTTTTGTCATGCTCTGAACTCTGTAAGCATACACCATCTTCGGGATCTATTGGTGGTCCGGCGTCGCAGGCATTACTGTTTCATGGGTCGAACTAGTACGGTGCGGGTTTCAATAACCTACCCTTACTGTTAACCTTGTAAGGAGGATAACGATTGCGAATGGGAGACGGCTGGGTTCGGCAGCTTTTGGAGATCCAACGACGCAATTTGGTGGTCGGAGCGCTCACTGTGGCGCTTCTTGCCGGCACTGCGTCCTGGATGATCAAGCCCGAACGGCATGCGATCACGATATATGGGCTGGGAGAACCTGTTGCCTTTGAGACGACCAAGCATGAGCTTGGCGCCGCCCTCGAGGCCCAGGGGATTGCTGTTGGGGAACACGATGTAGTTCAGCCAGCCCTTTCCACCAGTCTCCGGGGCGAGTCGGAGCTCAGGGTTACGGTTCACCGGGCGGTTGCCGTCTCTCTGTTGGAAGGTGATCAAGAGAGCAGGGTGGAGTCCGCTGCTGTCTCTGTCCGGGCGCTCCTTGAAGAACTGAATGTTGCCTTGGGGGAGAAGGACGTCGTTTCGATTCCACTCGACAGCCCGCTTGTAGAGGGTATGCAGATCAGGGTGGTACGTCGGGTGGAGCAGATCGTCACGGCCCAAGAGGAGATGCCCTTCGAAACGGTCACCCGACAAGATCCGAATCTTCGCCTGGGAACTACGGAGGTAGTGCAGGCGGGTGAGGCTGGTCTGAAGGAAGTACGCCGCCGCGTCCTGTTGGAGGATGGCCGCGAGGTGCGTAGCGAGGTTGTTGAGGAAAAGGTGGTTCGCGAGCCGGTGCATGAGGTCGTCGCCTATGGTACCCAGGGGGTTGTCTCCCGGGGCGGTCAGGAGTTCCGGTATACGCAGGAGCTGACCATGACAGCCACAGGCTACACCGCGGGCAAGGAGAGTAACCCCGATGGAAATGGGCTAACCTATACAGGTGACAGAGCGGTACGGGGTGTCGTTGCAGTTGACCCTCGCGTCATCCCGCTATATACTCGTCTTTATATCGAGGGATACGGCCCGGCCATTGCGTTGGATATTGGCGGAGCGATCAAAGGGAATAAGATCGACCTCTGCTTCGATACCGTCGCGGAGGCGCTTGAGTGGGGCATTCGCCCGGTAAAGGTGTACATTCTGAGCGAATGAGCCAGGGCCAGGGGCCGGCACTTGCCGGTCTCTGGCCCTCTGTCTACTCTTCCGGCAACATCACTTTGCTATGCTTTGAAGGAGTCGATTATAGTGGACCTCTCTAACCCAAGCGTGCTCAAGCAGATCATGGCGGCCCATGGCATTCGGCCGCAACATCGCCTCGGCCAGAACTTCCTGACCGATGGACGTGTTCTCCGCTCGATCGTGGAGGCGGTGGAACTCGGGCCCGAAGATCTGGTGCTGGAGATCGGACCGGGGCTAGGTACGCTAACGCAGCAACTGGCTCGGGCGGCCGGCCGCGTGCTCTGCATCGAGTTGGACCGCAACCTGGTGGGGATTTTGAAGGAGACCGTTCAACAGGAGCACCCGAATGTCGAGGTGATCCAGGGTGACGCAGGGCAGGTTGATTTACATAAACTGCTGACAGAGAGGTTACCGGTGGGCCAGCGGGCGAAAGTGGCCGCCAACCTGCCCTACTACATCACCACACCCCTGGTGATGCGCCTGTTAGAAGAGGAACTCCCTCTGGACCAGATTGTCGTAATGGTTCAGAAGGAGGTGGCTGACCGCATGGTCTCGCCGCCCGGGTCAAAGGAGTACGGGGCGCTCAGTGTGGCTGTGCAGTACTACACGGAGCCACGGATTGTAACGAAGGTAAGCCGCGGCGCCTTTCTGCCACCACCCGACGTCGAATCGGCGGTGGTGGGCATGCGCATTCGGCCGGAAGCTCCCGTCGCTGCACCCCGCAAGGGTTTCTTCCGGGTGGTCAAGGTAGCCTTTGGACAACGGCGAAAGACCTTAAGTAATGCGCTCACCGGCCTCCACATCGACAAGCAGACTGTGCTGAAGGCGCTTGAGTTGGCTGGAATTGATGCAAATCGCCGGGGGGAGACTCTGTCCTTAGAGGAGTTTGCGGCGTTGGCGCGAATCATCTTCGCGGAAGAGTCGGAATCCACGAAAAAGGTGTAACCGACAGGGATTGTCAATGGTATACTTGTCTTTGACAGCATGGGTTCAAGCGCTGTAAGGAGGGAGTCACCTTGCAGGATGGAATGTTCCATAGCCCCACAAAGGGGCCGCTCAGTTACGATCGCCTGGTCAGCGATCTGCTGGACTATATAGCTGAAGAGCCCCATGCTTCCTACAAGCTGATCGTCGGCACCGACTCGCACACACGGACCGACCTGTGTTTTGTTACGGCGATCATCGTTCACCGAATAGGAAAGGGCGCTCGGTTTTACTACCGCCGGCGCCGCCAACCGAAGATGCGTAGCCTGCGACAGAAGATCTTTTACGAAGCGGCCATCTCCCTCACAACGGCTGAGCGACTGGCCAACAGCGTGGCCAACAGCGGTGCAGCGGGCGTCGATGTGGAGATCCACCTGGACATTGGCGAACACGGTGAGACGCGTGACCTAATTCGTGAGGTTGTGGGCATGGTGGTCGGCAGTGGGTTCCATGCCGAGATCAAACCCAATTCGTATGGTGCTTCCAAGGTCGCTGACAGGTATACCAAGTGATATACAACAAGGGCCTACTTGTCTTCATCAGAAGTACTTGACAAGATTGCTTGGACGCCGTTAAAATAATAGCTTTCCTTGACCGGAGCCCCCCACCCTGCTATAATGATTTTGTGGAGCTTTTTCGCCATGAGAGAAAGCTTAACCACTGGCTTCAGAGTGGGGAAGGGTGTGGTGTTCATTTGGCTTCCAAGAGCGTTCTTGTCGATATCAAGCGAGATCTCGAGGCCTACGTTGGGGAAAAGATTCGCCTGAAGGCCAACAAGGGTCGCAAGAAGGTTGTGGAAAGAGAAGGTATCCTTGAGGGCACCTATCCGAACATCTTCATCGTGCGACTGGAAGAGTCCGAGAGTGAACGGCGGGTCAGCTACAGTTATGCCGACTTGCTCACTGAGGCCGTCGAACTGGTAATCTGCTCCTCGGGCGGCCGGGAGATGAAGATCGAGGCCCACACACGCTAACATAGCCGTACCGGAGCCAGGGACAAGCCCTGGCTCTTTCGATATGCCTATCCTACCTGCAGGAGCGATTTGCTTGGACACGTTGGAGCTGCAGAGCTACGCCAAGGTGAACCTGACCCTCGATGTATTGGAGAAACGACCTGAGGATGGCTACCACTATGTGAAGACGGTCATGGTACCGATCAGCCTGGCAGACAGGGTGGTACTGAAGCGGGCTCAGACCCTGTCGCTTCACTGCTCACCCCCGGTCCCGGGGGCGCCCGAGGAGAACCTGGCCTACCGGGCAGCCGAGCTGCTGCGGGCGGCGACTGGGTATCAGGGTGGCGCCGTGATCTGGCTGGAGAAGGTGATTCCGGTGGCTGGCGGGCTGGCCGGAGGCTCCACCAACGCCGCCGCCGTCCTGGTCGGGCTCAACCAACTCTGGGGAACGGGGCTGCCGGCGGAGCAGTTGATTCACCTGGCGATCCGCCTGGGATCGGATATTCCGTTCTTTATTCCATCTCGCCCGGCCCGTGTTGAGGGGGTCGGCGAGCGGCTTACGCCCATCGCGGTGGCCCAGCCGTTCTGGATGGTCATTGCGACACCGGATGTGGCCAAGTCTACCGGGAACGTCTTCCGGCTGTTCGACGAACTGAGTGAGGTACGGCGGCCTGACACCGAGGCGATGGAGGCGGCCCTGGCGGCGGGTGACCTGAAGCGAATGGCAGCCTCGTTAGGCAACGTCTTTGAGCAGGTGATGCTGCCCCGGCATCCGGAGATTGGCCGGCTCAAGCAGGTGATGCTCGAGGCGGGGGCGCTGGGAGCGCTCATGTCGGGTGCCGGTCCAACCGTGCTGGGGCTTGTGCCGGATCAGGCTACCGGACAGGCGGTCCTCGCCAAGGTGCAGCCATGGGCCCGGTCCGCTTATCTGGTCCAGACGCGACAGTAACGGGGTGGGCCGTATGGTGCTTGACGAGGCGATGTTACTCATGGCCCGGGCGCTGGAGCGGGCAGGCTCCGCCGGGGACTTGACCTTGCCGGTCCGTGCTAGCCTGTTAGAGGTGATTGAAGGAGCGAAGACCCCACCCTGGCTGAGGGAAGAGGAGGGCGCCGCCCTTCGGGCGTGGACGCTCCATCTTCGGGCCAGCGAGGGCGACCGGGCTGCCGAGCTGTATCAACAGATGCTGCGACGAGAGATCATTCGCACAGAAGATGGGCCAAGGGTGCGGGTTGAGCGCGGTCACCACCGGCGTACGGGCGCATACTACACCACAGACGCGGTGGTACGCTATATGGTCAGTCGAGCTCGGGCACTCTGTCCGGGGGCCGAGTCGCTGATTGACCCGGCCTGCGGTGCCGGGGCGTTCCTACAGGCGGCTGGAGAGGAGTTTGGTGGTGGGTTAACCCGCCTGACGGGGTGGGACCTGGACCCGCTCGCCATCGCCCTCTGTCGGGCCCGATACCCGGGGGCGGAGTTTCGAGTGCAGGATGCTCTTTTGGCGGAGGAGCAGGGTGGGTATGATCTCTGTCTGGGCAATCCGCCGTACATTAGTTCAGGGCTACGCGGGGCGGTCGTGCACCACCCCGAGCGTTTGCGCGCCTTGCGCCAGCGGTATCCGCAGTCGGCACAGTATAAACTGAACACATACCCGCTCTTCATTGAACGGGGACTGGAACTGCTTCATCCGGGTGGTGTGCTGGGCTTTATTGTGCCGGATTCGTTCCTTACCGGGCGCTACTTCGCGGGGCTGCGCCATCTCTTACTGCGCCACACGCTGCTGGAACTCACGCTTATTCAGCAAGACTTCTGGGCGCACGGGCGGGTCGGGCAGAGTGTGATTCTCTTCGTTCGTAAGGCGCCCGCTGAACCTGGTCACCAGGTGCGGCTCCGCATCTGCGCCGATCCATCGGAGCTTCCCACCGGGCGGGCGATGGAAGTGCCCCTTCACGATCTGACCTGGGGCCACCTGGCCCGGTTTCGCCTGGTAAGCGACACGGCTGACCTGAACCTGCTCAGGCAGATGGAGCGGAGCCCGTACCGCCTCGGTGACTGGCTCCACAGCTACAGCGGCCTCATTGCCCGCCGGGGGCAGGCGTCGCTGTTGCTTCCAGCCGAGGGAGCACCAGAACCCAGCGGCCCTGTAGGGCGTCTGCTGCGTTCGGGCCGGGAGATTGACCGGTATTGGCTGAACTGGAATGGGGCGCGGGTTCGCCTGGATCCCGCGCTGATTAAGAGCGGTGGCAACCGGGCGTACTATGAGCGGCCGAAACTGCTGCTCCGACAGACGGCCGATTCGCTACGGGCGGTCTACGATGATCAGGGGTACTACTGCCTGAACAACATCCACCTGCTGGTGCCGGCACGGGGGGATACGAACCTGCGGGCCTTGCTGGGACTTATCAACGCGTCCGTCGTCGGACGCTACTATCGGGCTGTGGCCATGGAGGCGGGGCGACTCTATCCCCAGGTCGACCTGGACCTGCTCGAGAGCCTGCCGTTCCCTGACTTGCCAGCCGCCAGCGCAGCGGCGCTGGAATCGTTGGTGATAGAACGCGAAAGCGCCGCCCCTGAAGAGGCGGCGCAGGTGGACAGGCGAATCGATGCCCTTGTGGAGAGCCTTTACGGCCTGCGCTAGCGGGGGCGGCGAGGGCGGTAGCTGGTGATCATGCCCCGGGTCCCAGTGGCCCGAGCAGCCATTCCCGGCGAATACCCCCTGCGCCTGTAGCGCAGGACTCTTCGCATGGTCTTAACCACGGTCCGGAAGAGGAGCAGTGAAACGGAGAGAATGGCGATCCACTTGAGGATGTTCAACGACCAACGTCCGGCGCTTTCCCAGAAGCCCGGGCGGAGTGCAACAGCTTCTGATGCGATCACCGGGACAGTGCCGAGCACCTGCTTGCCGTCCAGAATCTCCAGGTGCCCCACCTGCTGGCCGGGAGCGACGGGTGCTTTCAGCCCAGACTCCAGCTTCGGGACAATGGTGACTTTCTGAAGGCCGTTGGCAGGGCGTGTGACGGCGAAGGAGCTCTGGGCCACGACGGGAACCTTGTCCACCTTGCCCTCCGCCACGTGGATTTCGCCCTGTGGGCTGCCCGCGGTGACGGCCTCGACCTGTACGAAATTCGCAAACCCGTAGTCCAACAGGGCCGCCATGTCCTCGAACTCCTGGCTCTTGTACTCGTAGCCCAGGGTGACGCCAATGAGCACACGGCCCTTCTGCTCGGCGCCCACCACCAGCGTGAATCCCGCCGCCTCAGTAAAGCCGGTCTTACCGCCAATGATGCTCTTCCCTGTGGTCTCGTCGGGGTAGCTCCAGAGCAGGTGGTTATGGTTATAGTAGGTGCCGTTATTTTTCCCCGGCCAAACAAACTCCCCGGTCGATGAAATCCTGCGGACGGTGGGGTTGGACAAGGCCCCGCGGGCGATTAGGGCAAGATCGTGCGCTGTCGTGTAGTGGTCATATTCGTGTAGGCCGTGGGGGTTGCTGAAGTGGCTGTTGGTGGCTCCGAGCCGCTTCGCCGTCTCGTTCATCCAGTTGAGAAACTGCTCCGGATTTCCGTTGGTGAGCCCTTCGGCAATCGCATCTGCGCAGTCGTTTCCGGAGGAGAGAAGCAGACCATAGAGCAGGTGCTCCAGTCTCTGCTCTTCCCCCTCGCTCACGTAACAAGATGCCGAGTCCGGCCCCTTATCGACCGCTTCCCTGCTGACTCGTATTGCTTGCTCTAACTTGCCATGCTCTACGGCGACCAGGGCGGTCAAGAGTTTGGTAGTGCTGGCGGGGAAGTTAGTCATCGTCCCGTTTTGCTGATATAATATTTGACCAGTGAGGCCGTCCATCAGGAGCATCGCCTTGCCACGGAGTGGTGGAGGGCCAGCCGCAGAGGCGGCAGTGGGCAGAGCGACGATCAGGAAGAGCACACCGGCCAAGGTAATAACGGCCAGTCTTCTGACCAAACGTTAGATCCCTCCATCCCAGACAGGAATTTGCTCTACATACGATTCGCTGCGATCGTAGGAGTCCCTTCTGCCGGCATGCCAATGGCAGGAGTTCGAAGCATACACCGAGAAACAATCTGCTTGTTTATCCGAGCACGAAGTTGATTCAGCGGGGGAGAGATTGGGCATGGCCGTCAACGCGATTCTGCTCGCGGGCGCCGCAAACACTGGTCCGCTGCGAGATGTCAGCCCGGCTACGAATGAGGCGCTCGTCGAGATCAACGGCAAGCCCATGATTCAGTACGTGATTGACGCGCTCGAGCAGTCCAAGGAGGTCCGCCGAATCGTGATTGTGGCTCCCCCTGGGGAGGTGGAGCCGCATGTCACGGGCCGGAACCTGGAGTTTGTAGCGAGTAGCCGTCATATTGTAGACAACGTGGTCAATGCCTGGGCGGTCCTTCCCAAGGATGAGGAGTTCCTGTCGGTCAGTTGCGACGTTCCCCTGATCACTGGCCAGATGGTAGATGACCTGGTGGCCCTTTGCCGGCAGAAACCGGGGGAGCTCTACTATCCGATTGTGGAGCGAAGCGTGGCAGAGGCCAGGTTCCCTCATATGAAGCGGACCTATGTTACCCTTCGGGAGGGAACCTTCACAGGGGGCAACATCTTCCTCGTGCACCCCTCGATCGTTGAGCGGGCAGCGCCCCGTGCCCGGGCCTTCCTCGACTACCGGAAAAGTCCGTTAAAGATGATGAGCCTCCTTGGATGGACCTTTGTGATTCGCTATTTGCTCCTGAAGAACCTGACGCTTAAGGATTTGGAGGCGAAGGTCTCCGAGATGCTCGATGTGAAGGGCGCCGTGGTGGCCTGCCCGTGGCCCGAGGTCGGGGTCGATGTCGACAAGCCCAGTGATCTGGAACTGGTGCGCTCGATCCTTGCGAAGTAGATCTGCCAGCCCCGGCGCAGGTCGGGGCTTTGCCGGGGGGCCAGCCTTGTGGACAAGATGACCCGGAGCCAGCGGCTGATCGCGATCATGAAGCTCCTGTCGGAGCACCCGGGTGAGCTGCTGCCGCTCAGCTTCTTTACCGAGCGGTTCGGCTCTGCCAAGTCGACGATTTCCGAGGATCTGACGCTGGTGAAGGAGGCGCTCGAGGCCGATGGCTCGGGCCTGCTTCGCACCCACGCAGGGGCCGCCGGTGGGGTACAGTATTGGCCGCTTCCCTCGCGCGAGGAGGAGCAGGAGACGCTGCACGAGCTTTGCCGTCTCTTGCGTGACCCCAGCCGGATTCTGCCCGGTGGGTTTATCTACATGACCGATATTCTGACGCACCCCGGCTGGATCTCCCGCATCGGCGCCATTATGGCGGCCCGGTTCCTCCACAAGGAGCCCGATGTCGTCCTGACGGTGGAGACGAAGGGCATTCCCTTCGCGCTCATGGTCGCCCGGGCACTGGGAATTCCGATGGTCATGGCACGGCGGGAGGGTCGGGTGACGGAGGGGCCGGCATTCAGCATCCATTACATCTCGGCCTCATCACGCCGGATCCATACAATGGCGGTTGGGCTGCGGGCTCTGAAGCGGGAATCCTGTGTTCTCATTGTTGATGACTTTATGAAGGCCGGTGCGACAGCCCGGGGGATGATCGACCTGGTCACAGAGCTGGGGGCCACCGTGGCCGGGGTCGGCGTTGTTGTAGTTACCGCCGAACCGCAGAAGAAGCGGGTAGAGCACTATGTCTCACTACTTAGCCTGGAGCAGGTAGACGAAGAGGAACGCACGGTTCAGATCGTTCCTGCGTTGGAACGGCACTAGAAAAGGAGTGACCCCCGGTTGGCGGTTACATTGGCGGATGTGAAGAGGGCTCAGGAAGTCCTGGAGGGGCAGGTCAAGGCTACCCCGCTGGTTCACATTCCGAGTATCAGCGCCCAGTTTGGGCTGCCGATTCACTTTAAGGCCGAAAACCTGCAGCGTGCCGGATCGTTTAAGATTCGGGGCGCGATCAACAAGATCTACTCGCTGACCGATGAGGAAAAGAGCCGTGGCGTGATTGCGGCCTCGGCCGGAAACCACGCCCAGGGCGTGGCGCTGGCGGCGCAAAGCCTGGGCATTCGCGCGACCATCTGCATGCCCGAGGGAGCCCCCATCTCCAAGCTGGATGCGACCCAGGGCTATGGGGCCGAGGTGGTCCTCCACGGACTCACCTACGACGACGCCTTCCAAAAGGCGCTGGAACTGCAGGCAACCCATGGCTACACCTTCATTCATGGCTTCGACGACCCATACACTGTGGCCGGACAGGGCACGATCGGGCTGGAGATCCTGCAGGAACTGCCCGATGTGGAGACGGTGCTCGTGCCCATCGGCGGCGGCGGCCTGATCTCGGGCATCGCCCTCGCCCTGAAGGCGGTGAAGCCCTCGGTTCGGGTGATTGGCGTACAGGCTGCCGGCGCTCCGGCCATCTACCTCAGCCAGCACAAGGGCGACCTGGTCTATACCGACTCGGTACGGACCATTGCTGACGGCATTGCGATCAAGCGGCCGGGCAAGCTGAACTGGGAGCTGATCCGCCAGTATGTGGACGAGGTCATTCTGGTGGATGAAGAGGAGATTGCCCAGTCAATCTTGTACCTTCTGGAACGGGCCAAGCTGATGGTCGAGGGTGCTGGAGCGGTGACCACCGCCGCCATTCTGGGTAACCATGTGGCGAACCTGAAGGGACCGGTCTGTGCGGTCCTCTCAGGCGGGAATATCGATGTGAATATCCTTTCCCGCATTATCGAGCGGGGGCTGGTGAAGGCGGGCCGGTATGTTCGCCTCTCCACCTTCGTGCCAGACCGGCCAGGCGGCCTCCAGCGGCTGCTGGCCACGGTGGCCCATGCCGGGGCGAACGTGATTCAGGTCCACCACGAGCGGTGGCTCAACAAGGTGACTATCGGCGAGGTCGAGATTAATCTGGCGCTGGAGACCCGCAACGCCCAGCATGTGGATCAGATTCTCGCCTTACTGAAGTCGGAAGGGTATCATGTGGCGGTGATTCCGCCCTTCCGCCCAAATGACTGGTAACCAAACCAGGAGGGATAGACTATGGTACATCGGCCGGCAGAGTGGTTCCGGAACGTGGCGATTCTTGGCGCTGTAGTGGCCCTGGTGCTGGTTCCCGTCGTCAACGCCCTGATTCACGGTGACCTTCCGCTCTGGCTGCATGTCCCGCTGACCGTACTGGTGCTGACCCTCATGGGCGGAGGCGCTCTGGTGGCGGGAGCGGCCTTTGTCGAGTACCAGTCCCGCAAATCTGCATAGGCAAAGAGCGACACCGGGGCAACTTGCCCCGGTGTCTTCGCGCTGTGCCCAACCCCTTCCCACTTTCGCCAAAACGCAGTAGTATGTGGTCGGGTAGCGTCATCGGTCGAGTCACGCAGGCACGCACGAAGGGGGAATGCTCGTGCGCTATGATGTGATCATCGTGGGAGCGGGTCCGGGGGGCATTTTCGCAGCCTATGAGTTGACAACCTTACGACCCGATTTCCGGGTCTTGTTAGTCGATCGCGGTCACGACATCGAGCGCCGCGTCTGCCCGATTCTGGAGAACAAGATCGACAAGTGTCCCCCACCCAGCCGTTTGAAGGAGTATGCCGGCTGCCTTCCCGCCTGCTCGATCACCGCCGGGTGGGGCGGGTCAGGTGCGTACAGCGATGGCAAATTCAACCTGACCACCGAGTTCGGCGGCTGGATGCAGGACTACCTGGCCCCTTCGTATATTCTCGACCTGATCGAGTACGTCGATCGCATCAACCTGGAGCATGGGGCCACCACCCAGGTAACAGACCCGACCACGAGGGCGGTGGCCGCGATTGAGCGCAGGGCAATCGCAGCGGGGTTGAAGCTGCTGAAGGCACGGGTCCGCCACCTGGGCACGGAGGAGAACCTGAAGATCCTTCGCAACCTCTACGAGACCCTGCGCCCTCGCCTGGAAGTCCGGTTCCGGACGGCGGTCGCAGATACTCTCACCGAGAGGCGAAGGGTCAGAGGGGTCCGGCTGGCTATTCATCTTCAACTCGTCGGTAGGTACCCGGGTGCGAACCTTCTGTGCCAATCCCAGCGGGCATGTGGTGGTGGAGAACCACTCTGGTGTGATTACCGCCAATGGACACTCCTTCAAAGACCCGGCCCTGGGCAGCCCGAACACGAACTTTGCCCTGCTGGTGTCGCACCAGTTCACCGAGCCCTTCGACAAACCGATCGAGTATGCCCGGGAGATTAGCCGGCGGGCGAACGATCTCTCCAGCGGATCGGTAATCGTGCAGAAGTACGGCGACATTCTCAAGGGACGCCGCTCCACAGAGAAGCGAATCAAGGAGAGCTTTATCGAGCCCACGCTAAAGGAGGCGGTTCCGGGCGACCTGGGTCTGGTGCTGCCCTACAATACCATGAAATCGCTGATTGAGATGATGGACGCGCTGGATAAGGTGACACCAGGCCTGACTTCCGACCACACCCTCTTTTACGGGGTTGAGGCGAAGTTCTACAGCGCTCGCCCTCACCTTAACGACGTCTTTGAGACCGAGATCGAAGGGCTCCACACCATCGGTGACGGGGCTGGCATCACCCGGGGCCTGGCCCAGGCCTCTGCGGCGGGGGTACATGTGGCTCGCCACATCGCGCAGAGCAGCGTTCCCTGACAAAATTCCACCGAACGGTTCGCCCGCGGCGAAAAAAATTGCGCTCGCCAGCAGGAAGAAACTGGGACCTTGGAGAAGTATTTCCATACAATCCCAGTGAGGAGGAACCGGCTGTGCAGATTACCGATGTGCGGGTGCGGAAGGTTGACAAGCAGGAGAGCAAGCTCAGGGCGTACTGCTCCGTGGTCATCGACCAGATGTTCGTAATCCACGAACTTCGTGTCGTGGAGGGCGCGAACGGTGTGTTCGTGGCCATGCCCCGGCGGAAGGTTGGGGAGGCGGAGTTCCGCGACCTGGCCCACCCGATCACGGCCGAAGCCCGGGCGATGCTGCAGAAGGCCGTTCTCGACGCGTACAACGGCGTGGAGCGGCAGAACCCGCTGCCGCAGGAGCAGGAGATGGAGGACGAACTCGAGCAGGATCAGCTGACGGCGTAATCCAGATGGATCAAGACCTGGGGGTAGGTTCCCGGGTCTTTTTCCTTTGTCACCAGATTTGGCTGTGGTATAATGTCACCGGACTATCGCAGGGGAGGGTTCCCATGTCGGACGTCACGGCTGTCCTGCTTGCTGCAGGCCATGGGACGCGGATGAAGTCGGATCTGATCAAGCTCATGCATCCGATTGCCGGGAAGCCCATGATCGGTCATGTTGTGGAGAATGTCCGCAGGGCCGGTCTGGACGACGTGGTGGTCGTGGTCGGCTACCAGCAGGAGAAGATCCGGGCCTACCTGGGTGACCGGGTCAAGTATGCCGTGCAGAGCGAGCAGTTGGGAACGGGTCATGCGGTGCTGCAGGCTGAGGAGCATATCGATGGACGCAAGGGCGGCCATGTGCTGGTCCTGTATGGCGACAACCCGTTTATCAGCTCAGAGATCATCCGGCGGCTGATCGACCGGCACGTCAAGACCGACGCGGCAGCGACCCTCCTTACCGCAGAGGTGGCCAACCCGGGGGGCCTGGGGCGCATCCTCAGAGACCCGGCGACTGGCCGCTTCTTGGGGAGCGTCGAGTACAAGGACGCCACCCCCGAGCAGCGGGAGATCAAGGAGATCTGGCCGGGTGTGGTCCTCTTCAAGCGGGAGGGCTTTACCAACCTGCTCAAGCGGCTGGACCGGAACAACAAGCAGAACGAGTACTACCTGCCTCAGGCCTGGGAAATCCTCGTGAGGGAGGGCCAGCCTGTCCAGGTGGCGCTGGAGGCCAAGGAAGAGGACGCCATCGCCCCGAACGACCGGGTGACGCTGGCTGAGGCGGAGGCCCGCTTCCGTCGGGTGATCAACGAACGGCATATGCTGAACGGGGTGACGATCATTAACCCCGAGGCGACCTATATCGACGAAGAGGTGGAGATCGGCCGGGACACGGTGATCTGGCCGTTCACCTTCCTACATGGGAAGACAGTAATCGGGCAGAACTGCAAGATCGGCCCGATGACCACAATCGTGGCCTCTGCTATTGGCGACGGCTGTAAGGTGGAGCAGTCGGTGGTGGAGGAGTCCAGCGTCGGGCCGGCCTGTAAGATCGGGCCGATGGCCCACCTTCGCCCTGGCTGTGAGCTGGAGGGTGAGGTTGAGGTCGGCAACTATGCCGAGATGAAGAAGGCGAAGGTGGGGCGTGGGGTCAAGTGCCACCATCACTCCTACCTTGGCGATGTGACCATCGGTGAGAAGGCGAACATTGGCGCCGGTGCAATCACGGCCAATTACAACGGGTTTGAGAAGTTCAGAACCGAGATCGGGAACGAGGCGTTCATTGGGACCAATGTGAACCTGATCGCCCCGATCAAGATCGGCGATGGCGCCCTGGTAGCGGCTGGTTCCTCGGTGGGCCCTGACAAGGAGATACCGGACGGCGCTCTGGCAGTGGAGCGAGCCGCTCAGGTGATCAAGGAGGGCTACGCCACCAAGCTAAAGGCCCGGTGGCGGGCCCGGAAAATGAACAGGGAGGGCGTCTGACGGTGGTACCCTATCCAGATCGGAAGCTGAAAATCTTCACGGGCAATTCGAACCTCCCGCTGGCCAAGGCGATTGTGGATCAAATGGGGATCAGCCTTGGCGACATGAACGTGAGCCGGTTCTCGAATGGGGAGATCCGGGTCGACATTAACGAGTCGGTCCGTGGCGCTGACTGCTTTGTGCTGCAGTCAGGGGTGCATCCGATCAACGAGAACCTGATGGAGCTTCTGATCATCGGTGACGCCCTGCGGCGTGCCAGCGCCCGGCGGATTACCGCGGTGGTGCCCCATTACCCCTATGCCCGTCAGGACCGCAAGGCCCGGGGGCGTGAGCCGATCACGGCGAAGTTGGTGGCCAACCTGATCACCACGGCCGGCTTCCGCCGCCTGCTGACCATCGACCTGCACGCTGCGCAGATTCAGGGCTTCTTCGACACCCCGGTAGACCATCTTCAGGGTGGCCCGCTGCTGGCCGAGTACTTCAAGAAGAAGAACCTGGAGAATGCGGTGGTGGTCTCGCCCGACACCGGTGGCGTGCCGCGGGCGCGCGATCTGGCGGAGCGGCTCGGCGTTGGCCTGGCGATTATCGACAAGCGGCGGCCTGAGCCGAACGTGGCCGAGATCATGAACATCATCGGCACCGTCGAAGGCAAGGCGGCGATCATGATCGACGACCTCATCGACACTGCGGGGACGATCGTGGCCGGCGCCGAGGCGCTGCTGGCCCGTGGGGCCACGGAGGTCTATGCCGCTTGCTCCCACGCCGTCTTCAGCGGGGCGGCCTACGACCGGCTTGCGAAGAGCCCCTTCAAGGAGATTGTCGTCACCGATACGATTCCGGTGGACGCCGCCCGCCTGGGCGACAAGCTGAAGACGGTCTCGGTGGCGTCCCTCCTGGCGAAGGCGATGATCCGCATTCACGAGGATCTGTCGGTCTCGAAGATCTTCGAGGAAGAGTCCCGGCTGTAACCCAGACTCAGGACAAGCAGAAGGCGGCGTCCCCTCGTTTGTGGGGCGCCGCCTCGTCGCTTTTCGGTGGATGTGTTCGCAGCCATCGGTTTACGCCGCCAGTCCGGATCCCTGGCCGAGCTTCAGGGCCTCATGCTTGCGGGCCTCGGTAGCGGGGTCGGAACCGAACAGGACCTGGAACAGGGCCACCAGTACAGTCTTCAGAATCGTCATCTTGAAGTCCCTCCTGCTTGTTCGTCTTGACTTCATAATACCGGGGATCGTTCTGAGCCAAATCGGACGGGAGGGTGAACTTGGCCGGACGGTAGGGCGACACCGAAGTCGTACCTGGGTACGATAGAGGGACGTTCACGTGGGCGATGCCCTGTGGTAAAGTAAGCGTGTTGAAGCTTCAACGAGGAGATAGCGAGATGCCAAAGTTGATTGTCGGACTCGGCAACCCCGGGGCAAAGTACGCCAACACCCGCCACAACGTTGGCTGGTGGGTGCTCGACGCCTTTGCCCGGAAGCACGGCGTGGCCATCGAGAAGAGCGGCTTCCAGGGGGTTTACGGTGAGCTGCGCTGGGGGCCGCTGGCAGAGAAGGTGATCCTGCTCAAGCCCATGACCTACATGAACCTGAGCGGGCGCACGGCGGCGCCGGCGGCCCACTTCTATAAGATCGACCCTGCCGATATCTTGGTGGTCTATGACGACATGGACCTGGACGTCGGGCGGCTTCGCCTGCGCATCAAGGGAAGCGCCGGCGGACACAACGGCATGAAGTCGCTGATTCAGGAACTGGGAACGCAGGAGTTCCCGCGCCTCAAGATCGGCATAGGCCGGCCGGCTCCCAACTGGGACGTGGTGGACTGGGTGCTCACCCCCTTTGGGGCCGACGATGCAGCCTCCATCGCCGGGGTGTTGGACAAGGCGGTGGAAGCCATTGAAACCTACCTCGACGATGGCATTCTCAAGGCCATGAACCTCTATAATGCATAGCAACCGGGGGGCAGTCATGTGGACCTGACCGCTTCGGCTCGAAAAGGGCTTGCTTCAGGGCTGCGGGTCCTCTGGGAACTGGCTAAGGTAATCATACCCGCCGTTATGGTAGTCCACGTGCTGGATAGGACGGGTGCGCTTCTCGTGCTGAGCCAGTGGCTGGGGCCCGTCATGGGGATCTTCGGTCTCCCCGGCGAGTCAGCGCTGGTGCTGGTAACGGCCAACTTCGTCTCCTTCTACGCCGGGCTGGCGACCATTGTCGCCCTGGCGCTGCCGTTCAAGGAGACCACCATTCTCGCTGCCATGATGATGATCAACCATTCCGCCATCTCGGAAACGGCGCTGGTCACCAGAGCCGGGGCCCGGGGCTCCTGGGTGCTGGCGATCCGCACGGTCGCCATGGTGGTGGTGGGCCTGGTGCTGAACTGGACCATGCCGTAAGGAGGGAGCAGCATGTGGCTTTCGTGGATCTGGGAGGGCTTTGTCTCGGGGGTCATGAAGGTGCTGGCCCTCTGGTGGCTGCTTCCCTTGTTCGTGCTGATTCAGCTGTTGAAGGACTCGGGCTGGTTGGGCAGGGCGTCGCGGTGGATGGCGCCGCTTCTGCGGCCGCTGCGACTGCCGGATGCGGCCGGTCTGCCCATCGTGGCAGGTCTGGCGGTGGGCCTCACCTATGGGGCGGGCGTGCTTATTCAGACCGCCGAGGAAGGAAAGCTCACCCGGGGGCAACTCACCGTCATGTGTGTCTTTCTCGGAATCTGCCACGCGCTGATTGAGGAGACGATTCTTTTCACGGCGGTGGGTTCCAACGGGCTACTGTTGATCGCCATTCGCATTGGCGTGGGGGCGCTTGCAGCGTGGATCCTTGCCCGGTTCACCCTGGCGGTGCCACCGGTGGTTTCGACCAGGTCGGCAAAGGCCCGGGCGTAATTGGGGTATAGGGAGTCAGCCACGCGGTCAGACTCTCGTTCATGACGAGTCTGATTCTGGCAGTACTGCTGGCGGCCACAGCCGCCTTTCTGGGAAACCGGCGGCTAATCTTCCGGAAGAGTCGGTGGGCGCTGGTCGCCATCGTCCCCTTCTGGGAGGAGACCTGTAAGGCGATGGCCGTCTGGGCCCTGCCCGACCGGCCTGTCCTAGCGGTGCACCTGCTCTTCGGCTTGCTCGAACTCGCTTATTCGGCCTGGCGTGGGGAGCGATTTCTCGGGCTCGTTGGGCTGACGATACATGGGCTGGTAGGCGGGGGGGCGGCATGGCTGGTGGGCTATGGTCCGCAGTCTTACAGTCTGGGCGCTGTCACCCTTGGCGCTGCCCTCCTGCATATGCTGCTGAACCTGGCGGTGCTGGGGCTGGTCTTTCCGACCCTCGGCCTGCCGGGACTCATTTCCAATTTCAGCGTTGACCACAGCCATGTATGTCGTTACAATGAGCAGGAGTAGCCTCTTCCAACGAGTTCCATCTGGGCTGTAGCCCCCCTCCCCTGGGGCTAGAGCCCTTCCCGGCGTTTGTACCTGTAGGCCACATTCCGCCCGAGGTCGGGCGGATTCCACCAGGAGGGTTGCCCGCATGCCCAAGGAGAGCTTAGTCGGACTGCTCCAGACCGCTCCGGAGTTCACCTCGCTCATCGATGGCCTCAAGCGAGGGTTTGCCGAGCAGATGGTCTATGGCGTGTCAGGGTCGCTCAAAAGCGCCCTGACGGCCGCCTTGCGGGAGCGGACGGGCCGGCCCACGCTGGTGATTACCGCCACGCTTCAGCAGGCGGAGCGGTTCAGGGACGACCTGTCCACCTGGCTTCCGGAGCAAGACGTGGTGCTCTTCCCGCCCATGGAGTACTTCCCGTTCGAGGTGGTCGCCCACTCGCCCGAGGTGGTGGGACAGCGGCTCTACGTGCTGGAGCGGCTGGCCCGGGGGGAGGACCCGATCGTTGTCGCGCCCGCGAACGCCCTTTACCGCTCCCTCACCCCGCACGAGGTCTTCCAGGATGCCCTGCTCACCCTGAAGCCGGGGACAGCCATTGAGCGGGATGAGTTGGTCCGGCGCCTGGTGCGGCAAGGGTATGAGCGGGTGGATATGGTGGAGTCGAAGGGCCACGTTGCCGTGCGCGGCGAGATTGTCGATCTCTTCCCGCTGGCGGCCGACTACCCGCTGCGCGTCGACTTCTGGGGCGATGAGATCGAGGAGATCCGCCGGTTTGACCCCGCTACCCAGCGGACGCTGGAGAAGGTGGAGCAGACCTCCATCGGGCCGGCCCGGGAGTTCATTCTCCCCCGGGGCGACCTGACATGGGCCACGGAGAAGATTCGCAAGGATCTGGACCAGGCGGTGGCCCGGCTGCGCAAAATTCAGGCCCGCGAGAAGCCGCCCGAGATCGAGGAACCCCCGCCCGAAACCAAGGCCAGGGGCCGCAAGAAGAAAGAGGTCCCAAAGGTCCTCTTCGACACGGTCGATGTGGCCCAGAAGCTGCAGGACCGGGTAGAGAGCCATCTGGCCAAGCTCGAAGAGGGGATCTACTTCGAGGGGCTGGAGCAGTACGCCAACTTCTTCTACGACTTCCTGGAGACGCTGCTCAACTACTTCCCCGAAAAGCCGCTGGTACTGGTCGACGAGCCGGCCCGCATTAAGGACGCCGGCACCGAACTGGAGAGCCGCGACGCCGACCGGCAGGCGACCATGATGGAGAAGGGCGGCCTGCTGCCCGGCCAGTTGGGTCTCTACCTGAACTACCATGAACTCTTCCACCGCTGCCGGCAGAACTCAGCGGTCTACTTCAGCGCGCTCGGGCGGGCGGTGCCGGGAATTCGCCCTGCTAACGAGGTGGGCGTCTCGGCCACCGCCATACAGGAATTCCATGGCCAGTGGCCCCTTGTGCTGGAGGAGCTGAAGCGCTGGAAGAAGCAGAACTACCGGGTTGTGATCATGACGGCCACAGCCGACCGGCAGCAGCGGCTGCGCGAGCTCATGCGCGATGCCGAACTGGAGAGCGGAGCCGGGTCCGAGGGGGATCCGGTGGTCGCTCCCATGCAGGGCACCGCCTGGGTGGGCGTAGGCACCCTCGAAGGGGGCTTCCAGTGGCCCGGCCAGCGGCTGGTGGTGGTGACCGACGGCGAGATCTACGGGCGCCCGAAGAAGCGGCGGCGCCCACCGGGACCCGGCCCCCGCGGCGAGACCGGCCCGGGCGGGCCGAGCGGCCGCGACCTGGCCCGCATCGTCAGTTACCAGGACCTGAAGGTGGGCGACTACGTCGTCCATGCCAATCACGGTATCGGCAAGTACGTGGGCGTCCGGTCGGAGACGATCCTCGGGTCCACCCGGGACTACCTGGTGATCCAGTACGAGGGGACCGACCGGCTGAAGATCCCCACCGAACAGATCGACCAGATTCAGAAGTACGTGGGCGCCGAGGGCCATGAACCCCGCATTAACAAGCTGGGCGGCAATGAGTGGGCCAAGGTGAAGAGCCGGGTCAAGGAGTCGATCCGGGAGATGGCCGCGGAGCTGATTCGCCTGGCAGCGATGCGCGAGGCGCTCCCCGGCTACCCCTTCCCGCCGGACACAGTCTGGCAGCGGGAGTTCGAGGATGCCTTCCCCTACGAGGAGACCCCCGACCAGCTGAAGGCGGTCTTCGAGATCAAGGAAGACATGGAGCGGCCGCGCCCGATGGAGCGGCTCCTGCTGGGCGATGTGGGCTATGGCAAGACAGAGGTCGCCCTGCGAGCCGCCTTCAAGGCGGCATCGGCCGGCAAGCAGGTCGCCTTCCTGGTGCCGACCACGATTCTGGCGCAGCAGCACTTTGGCACCTGCAAGAGCCGCATGGAGGGCTTCCCCATCAACGTGGCGGTCCTTAACCGGTTCAAGACCCAGAAGGAGCAGACCGAGATCCTTAAGGGGCTGGCCGAGGGGCGCATCGACGTGGTGGTGGGCACCCACCGCCTTCTGAGCGACGACGTGAAGTTTAAGGACCTGGCGCTCCTGATCGTCGACGAGGAGCAGCGCTTTGGCGTCGCCCACAAGGAGAAGATCAAGCAGCTCAAGGCGAATATCGATGTGCTGACCCTCTCTGCCACGCCGATTCCGCGGACCCTGCACATGTCGATGGTCGGCATGCGAGATATGTCGGTGATCACCACCCCGCCGGAGGATCGCTACCCGGTGGAGACCTTTGTCGCGGGGTACGACGACGAACTGATCCGCGACGCCATCGGTCGGGAACTCTCCCGCGGCGGCCAGGTCTTCTTCGTGCACAACCGGATTCAGACCCTCGACAAGGTGGTTTCCCGCCTGTCGCAGCTGGTGCCCGAGGCCCGGATCGTGGCTGCCCACGGGCAGATGCAGGAGGAGCGGCTGGAGCAGATTCTGCTGGACTTCATGGATGGCGAGTACGATGTGCTCGTGGCGACCACGATCATTGAGAACGGGATCGACATTCCGCAGGTGAACACGATCATCGTGGATGACGCCGACCACATGGGTCTGAGCCAGCTCTACCAGCTGCGGGGCCGGGTGGGTCGGTCGAACCGGCTGGCCTATGCCTACTTCCTCTACAAGCGGGACAAGGTGCTGACCGAGGTCTCGGAGAAGCGGCTGCGGGCGATCAAGGACTTCACCGAACTGGGGTCAGGCTTCAAGATCGCCATGCGGGACCTGGAGATCCGGGGCGCTGGCAACATCTTGGGGCCGGAGCAGCACGGGTTCATTATCAGCGTTGGTTTCGACCTGTACACGCAGTTGCTCGAGGAGGCGGTGCAGGAGCTGAAGGGCGAGCAGCCGGCACCGAAGGAGGTTCAGGCGAATATCGAGCTGCAGGTGGACGCCTTTATCTCCGACCAGTACGTGCCCGACGCCCGGCAGAAGATCGATGCGTACAAGCGGATCATCGCCATCCGATCGCTGCCCGACGCCGAGGATGTGGCCGACGAGTTGGTCGACCGCTTCGGTTCGATGCCCGACCCGGTCAAGAACCTGCTGGATATCGCACGGCTGAAGGTCCACTGCTCTCGCCTTGGCATCACGGCGATCACCCAGATGCGGGACCGTGTGACGATTAAGTTCCTTCCCTCCATGGTCGGGCGGGTACCCTTTGACCGCATTGGGTTCCTCAGCCGGAAGCCCGAGTTCAAGGGGCGAATCGAGGTGCCGCGTGGCCTGAAGGTCTCGAGCTTTTTGGTGAAGGTGCAGGATCTGGATCCGCGGTCGCTGCTGCGGGTGCTGTTGGCTCTCATGGAGCAGGTCGACGAGATGCTGGCGGCAACAGCGGTACATTAGCCCACAGAAGAGAAAGTGGCGCCCAGCCTGTTCGCAGGTTGGGCGCGATTCCATTGGTTCCAGGTTCTGCATAGACTGTCACCGGGACACCCCTGCCGGGCGTCCTGCCAAAAAGTGAATAGAGGCTGTGATGGCTGCCGTATACTATCTGCAACCGAGCCGAAGTCGCTGCCTACAGAGGAGGGTTGTACTTGAAGGCCACAGGAATAGTCAGGCGTATTGACGACCTGGGCCGGGTTGTCATTCCTAAGGAGATCCGCAGAACCCTACGGATTCGGGAGGGCGACCCTCTGGAGATCTTTGTCGATCGGGATGGCGAAGTGATCCTCAAGAAGTACTCGCCCATCGGGGAGCTTGGGGAATTCGCCAAGGAGTACGCCGACTCTCTCTACGAGGCCATCGGGCATACTGCACTGATCGCCGACCGGGATACGGTTATCGCTGTTGCCGGCGCCCCGAAGAAGGAGTTCCTCAACAAGCCCATCGGCTCGCTGGTCGAACGGGCCATGGAGGACCGCCGGTCGATTGTCGTCACGAAGGCCGGCGAGAACAAGAACCGTGGTTCGATCATTGGCGATGATGAAGAGGAGAACCGGTTCCTGGTCTACGTGATTGCCCCGATTGTAGCTGGCGGCGACCCGATCGGTGCGGTCGTGATCTGCTCCCGTGAGGCCGATGCCGCCATGAGCGACACGGAGATTAAGCTGGCGGAGACCGCAGCTGGTTTCCTTGCCAAGCAGATGGAGCAGTAGCCGTTCCGAGAGAGCCTCTTCTTGATAGTAGCGGACACTGAGCCGCTACTTTTTTTGCCCCTTTTGCGTTGTGCTTTGTACCTGACCAAGCCGGTTGTGGCGACATGGCGTCACAATCGGCGCCGGGACACCCCGAGGCGGGGAAGGAGGTGGGAAGGGGGTGGCTCTGGGCCCCCTTCCCACTTGGATGATGTTCTTATTTACGGGACCCGCGAGGGTGGGATACCATGAGGGAAGCGGATCCCATCGGGTCATATTCCACGCGGAGGCAGGCGGATCGCATGCAGCCACGCAAACCGGAATCCTTCGTGCGGGGGGCGATGATCCTCTCGCTGGCGACGCTGGTATCGCGCCTTCTCGGGCTTCTCTATAAGCCAGCCATCGCCCGGATCTTCGCCCCGTTCGACGGGCACGCCGGAGCGGTGGGTATCGGCCTGACCCAGGTGCCGGTTACCACCTACCAGGTGATCCTTTCCTTCACCTCCGTAGGGCTGAACGTGGGTATCTCCAAGCTGGTGGCGGAGCGCATGGCCCTGGGCGACACGGCGGGGGCCCGGCGGGTCTTCCGCTCCTCCCTTACCATAATGGCCACCCTGGGGCTCATCGCCTCCGTCGGGCTCTGGTTTGGGGCGTCCTGGTTCGCCCAGCTGATCTCACCGGATGTGCTCGACACCGTTCTCGGCTTTCGTGCCATGGCCCCCGCCCTCTTCATTACCTCGGTAATGGCGGCCTACCGCGGGCTCTTTCAGGGGTTCCAGCAGATGGCCCCCAACGCGTACTCACAGATCATCGAGCAGGTGGTCCGGGTCGGTGCCGGCCTGGTGCTGGCCTGGTCCCTGGTGCGGGTCTCGGTGCCCGCCGGCGCCGCCGGCTTTAACTTCGGCGATGTGCTGGGGGCACTCGCGGGCCTTATCTACATGCTCGTGCTCATGCGCCGGCACGGCCAGGCCCTCTGGGCGACAGGCCAGGAGGCGGCCTCAGCCGAGCCCCGGCCTGAGCCCAGCCGCCTGCCCGGCGGGTGGGCGCTGCTCAAGCGAATCTTCGCTGTGGCCGGCCCGATCACCATTATCGGGGCCGTGGTGCCGCTCATGATGATGGCCGATATGTTTTTCGTCTTCCGGGCGCTGGCGGAGGTCGGCATTCGGGGGGATGAGGCCAAGGCACAGTTCGGCCTGCTCACCAACGTCTTTATGATCGTCAACCTGCCAGCGATCTTTACTACGGCCATCTACACCTCGATTCTCCCCGCTGTTTCGGGCGCTGCGGCCCGGGGGTTGTGGGATGAAGCAAGGCGCAAGGCGCAGCAGGCCTACCGGTTCACCTTCCTCCTGGCAATGCCGGCTCAGGCCGGGCTCTGGGTGCTGGCAGCCGGGCTCTACTCGCTCATTTACGCGGACCCCGCCGGCGGGCCGGTCATGGCCTCTATCTCCTGGGCTGCCGTGCCGATCATGGTGCAGCAGACCACCTCGGGCATTCTCCAGGGCATGGGCAAGATCGGGCTGCCGGTGCGCAACTTCGTGCTGGGCGCCCTGGTCAAGGTGGTACTGACCGCCGTCTGGACTGTCTCCTACGGCATTGATGGGGCGGCATGGGCTACTGCCGCAGGCTTCGGGCTGGCGGCGATCCTGAACCTGATCGAAGTGGAGCGGCATCTGGGGCGCACACTCCGCACCCGGGCGATGCTCTTGAAGCCTGTCGGCGCCGCGCTGGTCATGACGGGAACGATTCTGCTGGCGCAGCGCTACCTGCCCGAGAACGACCTCATCACCCTCCTGTTGATCGGGGTGGGGGCAGGGGTCTATGGCCTGGTGATTCTGCTGCTGGGCGGCGTCACCCGGCGCGACGTGGAGAGGGTGCCCAGGTTGGGTCTGCCGCTGGCGGCCATTCTGGGACGGGCCCGGCTCCTTCGCTAGACGACATGGCTCCCTTGCCGTATCATGGACGAGAGGCAGGGGGGCTTTTCGTTTGCAGCAGGTCAGAGCAGAGGGTTTCATGCGGGGAGCGTTCCTGATCACATTGGGTTCGCTCATCTCGCGCCTATTGGGCGTCTTCTACCGGCCGGTTGCCCAGATTCCGCTGGGCGATGATGGACTGGCCCTGGTCACCGCCCCAAACGCCGCATACATGATCATACTGGCCATCTCCTCGACGGGCCTGAACGTCGCCATTTCGCGGCTGGTCTCGCAGCGGCTTGCGGTGGGCGATCTCCGCGGCGCCCGTCGGGTTCTTCAAGTAGCCTCCACCATTTTAGCGGGCAGCGGCATTCTGTTCAGTCTCCTCTTCGCCCTGGGCGCCAACTGGCTGGCGACGGTGCAGGGCTTTCCCGAGGCGACACCGGGCTTCCTTGTGCTGGCCCCGGCGATTCTGCTGGTGACGATTGAGGTCGCCTTCCGCGGGCTTTACCAGGGCATGCAGCAGATGCGTCCCGCCGCTACCTCCATGGTGGTGGAGCAGGCCGGGCGGGTTTTTATCGGCCTGGTGGGCGTCTTCCTGCTGACCCCGGTGGCTGTCAACTTCGGGGCGGCGGCCTACAACGCGGGCAGCACCATCGGCATTCTCCTTGGGGCGCTCTATGGCATCTGGATCTACCTGCGGGAGCGTCCCACCGCAGACTGGACCACCGTGGCGCCTGGTGTCGAGAGCTGGGAGAACGAGTCGTTTTTTCGGCTGGCGGGCAAAATCCTTTCGATCGCCCTGCCCCTTTCGTTCCTGGGCGCTGTGCTGCCGCTTGTGCAGCAGGCCGACGTGGCCCTGATCACCAACCGCCTCTCGGGCCTGGGCGTTGACCCCAAGCACGCCAAGGAGGCGCTGGCCTATATCACCAACGCCAGCCAGTTACGGGATCTCCCGCTGATCTTGGCCCAGGCGCTGTACGTCTCCCTTGTGCCGGCGGTCTCGGAGTCGATGGCGGTCGGCAAGGTGGACCAGGCCCGGCACCGGGCCGCCACGGCGATGCGCCTTACCTGGCTGATCGGCCTGCCCGCTACCATCGGGTTGGTGGCAGCGGCCCGCGACGCCTACGGCGTCCTCTTCACCGGTCCGGGTTGGTATGTCATGGCCCCCCTGGGCTGGTCCACGGTCTTCCTGATGCTCCAGCAGACCTCGTCGGGCATTTTGCAGGGCCTGGGGCTGATTTGGCTGTCGGTGACCAACCAGCTGATCGGCGTGGTGGTGAAGGTGGTGCTCACCTACTGGTGGACGGGCATACCCAGCCTCCAGGAGAACGGCGCAGCCTACGCCACCGTCGTCGGCTTTCTGATCGCCGCGGGTCTGAACCTGCGGGCGGTCCGGCATTACTTCTCCCTCACCGTCGGCTTCAGGGAGAACATCTACCGGCCGCTGCTCGCCTCGATTCTCATGGGCCTGGTGCTCTACCTGGTCAGCCCGGTCTCGCAGGCGCTCATCCCCTGGCCTCGTCTGTCGGGCCTGGCGACGGTCAGCGTGGGCGGGCTGGTCTACGGCGTGGCGATCCTGGCCCTGGGCGGGGTCCAGGAAACCGACCTGAAGATGCTCCCCGGCATGCGGCCGGGCATTATCCGCACCCTGCGGCGGCTCCGGCTGCTCCGGGGGTAGCAAGGGGGTAGCTTTACATGGACGCACTGCTGCGGGACTTCCAGCTCGATCCGGCGCAGGGGCTCGAGGTGCTCGATGCCGCCAGGCTGCCGGACCGGCCGCCCACGGGCGACCTGCCCGCCATCGTTCTCGGCCTGACCTCCACTACGATCGATGGGGCGAGGCGCGCCCTCGCAGGCCGCTACCCGGCGAACCACGCCATCACCCTGTGGCGGGACGGCACGGTACAAACCCTGCCGCTGCATGATTTAGACAAGCAGGACTGGGCAGACTACGTCACAAGCCTCTACCTCCCGCCGCTCAAGCGTTCCGAGGCTGGGGAGTCCAACCCTCGCCGCTGGGTCGCCACCCGCTGGCCCGCCGACCCCCTGGTAGAGGTCATGGCCAGGCTCCGGGCGCCCGACGGCTGCCCCTGGGACCGTGAGCAGACGCACCAGACCCTCCGCAAGTACATGCTGGAGGAGGCCTACGAGGCGGTGGAGGCGATCGACTCCGGTGACCCCAACCTGCTCTGCGAGGAGCTGGGCGATGTGCTCCTCCAGGTGGTGTTTCACGCACAGGTTGCCCGGGAGGCAGGCACCTTTGACTTCCACGACGTGGTGGCGGGGATCACCGACAAGTTGGTCCGCCGGCACCCGCACGTCTTCGGCGATGTGGTGGCGGAGACCGCCGCAGACGTGACCCGGAACTGGGAAGCGATCAAGCAGGCCGAAAAGGGCGGCGCGGCACCCGATTCGGTGCTCGGCAAGATCTCTCCGGCGCTCCCCGCCCTCTCCCGGGCCAATGAGGTGCAGAAGCGGGCAGCCAAGGTCGGCTTCGACTGGGACGACATCGAGGGGCCCGTTGCCAAGGTGCGGGAGGAGTTAGACGAGGTGCTGGCCGCCAAGCCCGAGAAGCGGGAGGGAGAGGTGGGCGACCTGCTCTTCGCGGTGGTGAACCTGGCCCGCATGCTGAAGGTTGATCCTGAACTGGCTCTAGGCACGACAACCACCAAGTTCATCCGCCGTTTCCGCCACATTGAGCGCCGTGCAGCCGAGATGAACCTGAACCTGGAAGAGATGACGTTAGCTGAGATGGATGACCTCTGGAATGAGGCCAAGACGGCAGAATAAAGCCAAAAATACGGGCAAAAATATCCAAACCCGTAATGGATGGAGAAGGAATTCCTCAAACCCTCGCCGAATACGGCTCAGCGGGATCATCAACCCAAACTTGTACCTCGAAAGGGGAGACCGATTCTTGAACAAGCAGGAACTGGTCGCTAGCGTCGCGGAAAAGGCGGGCCTGACGAAGAAGGATGCTGAGAAGGCTCTGAACGCGGTTGTCGACTCGATCAAGGATGCGCTG
>JBMONB010000002.1:0-26855 GCA_049325315.1 Bacillota bacterium
GGCCATGAGGACCCCGCAGCACAGTGACCACCGCCTAATTATGTTCTTGTAAGTATAGTCTAACAAAAAAGGAAGCAGATCGCGAGTGCGATCCGCTTCCTACATGAGTTTGTCAACAGCCTGAGCCGCCCCGGGGGGGCGGCTTCTGCCTAGCTCTTGATCATGTTCTTCAGCACGAACCAGAGGTTGCCCGGGCGCTCCGCGATACGGCGGGTGAAGTAGGGGTACCACATCTTGCCGTAGGGCACGTAGCAGCGAATCTTGTAGCCCTCCCGGGCCAACTGCTCCTGCCACGACATGCGGACACCGAAGAGCATCTGGAACTCGAAGAGCGAGCGGGGGATATTCTCCTTTTCCGCCAGCTCCTTTGTCCAATCCACGATCTTCTCATCGTGGGTGGCGACGGCGGTGTAGTAGCCGCCCCGGAGCCGGTTGGCGACGATGCGCTTGAAGGACTCATCCACGTCGAACTTCCTGGGGTAGGCGTGCTCCGGCGGCTCCTTGTAGGCGCCCTTCACGATGCGCAGGTTGGCGTTTACCTTATCCAGTTCGGCGACGTCTGCATCAGACCGATACAGGTACGATTGGATTACGGTACCGACATTATCGTAGCCCATCTTGCGCAAGTTATAGTAGATCTCCAGCGTCGCGTCGGTGTAGGGGGTATCCTCCATGTCGATCCGGACGAAGTTGTGGTTGCGCTCCTTCGCACGCTGCACAATGGACAGGATAATCTCTTCGGCCAGCTTACGGTCGAAGGAGAGGCCCATCTGGGTCGGCTTCAGCGAGACGTTGGAGTTGACGCCGGTGGCGGCAATGCCATCAAGCAACTCCAGGTAGGCCTGGCACATTTGGCGGGCCACAGCCTCCTCATGGACGCCCTCGCCCAGGAAGTCCAGGGTGGCGATAATTCCGCGCTGGTTCAGGTTACCGACAACCTCGAGTGCACGCTCCAACGTTTCACCAGCCACAAACCGGGAGGCGCCCAACTTCATGCCGACCCTCTGTGCAGTCTTGGCAACTACTGCGTTGGCAGCCACCGTAAGCACGATCTTTCGGTAGAGCGGGGTGATATCCACGCAGTTACCCTCTTTTCTCTGATTCGCATGATATGGTGGTCTGGGCAAACGAGTAACATATTACGGAGGGCAGAGTCAGTTTCCTGCCATACAGGATGCTCAAAGTCGTGTAGTTATTTGGGCCCAGAGGGCGGGCCTTCCGAATCGGGTACAGGCCCGTATCGCCCCCGTTCGTCGGGGATACTAAATCGGTGAGAAGCTCTGGAAACCGAGGTGAACCCATGTCTGACGACGTTCGTTCCCTGGCTGAACGCACCCCGCCGGGCCAGATTCTGACCCGTGACTGGCCCGTGCTCCATTATGGCGCGGTTCCCCGAATCGATCTCGCAACCTGGCGCTTCCGTATCTTCGGCCTCGTGGAGGAAGAGCTCGCCCTCACCTATCAGGATTTCCTGAAACTCCCCCGAGCAAAGGTCTCATGCGACATTCACTGCGTCACCCACTGGAGCCGGCTGAACAACGAGTTCGAGGGGGTGCTGTTTCGCGACCTGTACAGCCTGGTGAAGCCGAAGCCGGAGGCCCGGTACGTCATGTTTCACGCCGAGGGTGGCTGGACCACCAACGTGCCCCTGGCCGACCTGCTCCGGGATGATGTGCTCTTCGCCTGGCGTTGGAATGGACAGGATCTGACCCCAGAACATGGCTGGCCCATGCGTACGGTGGTGCCCCACCTCTACTTCTGGAAGAGCGCCAAGTGGGTGAGGGCCATGGAGTTGATGGCAGAGGACCAGCCCGGCTTCTGGGAGCGAAACGGGTACCACATGTACGGCGACCCTTGGAAGAGTCAGCGCTACGCAGAGGACTAACCGCCGGCCTGCACGGGCGCCCGAGAGGCCGCTGGGAAAAATGGGCTGAAAACTGATCCTGTCAAGCAGGGATTATGATCCAGTGTGTATAACTCTTGTAAGGAACGTTCCTCCATATGAGGTACGGCGGGGGGCAAGGTCCCCCACTGCGGAGGTGACCGGATTGTACCGGGTTGCGACGACCGAGATCCGCTCCGGAATGCGCTTGGGCAAGAGCATTATCACAGCCGATGGGCGTGTGCTCCTGCAGGCAGGGACCCTGCTGCGGGAGTCGTTCGTCGGCCCGCTGCTGGCCCACGGGGTTGCCTCGGTCTACATTGTCAACGAACTGGCACCGGATGTAGAGCCGGTGGACGTTGTCTCCGAGGAGGTCCGCCACCAGCTGAGCGCCGAGATGAAGAAGGCGATAACGGAGATTGACCGGACCTTCAACGAGGCATCGAAGCTGGGGATGCGCCATTTCCACGCCTCGCTGCGCACCGAGAAACTCAAGCTGACCATCGACCAGATCGTGGGTGAGCTGATGGCAAACCCCAAGGCCACCGTCAGCCTGCAGGATATCCGAACAGCCGACGAGTACACCCTGGGCCATTCGGTTAACGTCTGCATCCTGACAACCCTGCTGGGGGTTGAGATGGGCTATGCCGCCCACGAGCTGCGGGAACTGGCGCTGGGCGCCCTGCTGCACGACGTCGGCAAGACCGCCGTGCCGCCGGAGATTCTCAACAAGCCCTCGAAGCTGACCCCCGAAGAGATGGAGATTATGAACCAGCATACATCCATGGGCTGGATGATGCTCAAAGACCAGCCCGAGGTGAGCTACACCGCGGCCATCGTCGCCCTGCAGCATCACGAGCGCTGGGCAGGTGGCGGGTATCCGATGAACCTCTCGGGAAATCAGATCTACAAGTTTGCCCGGGTCTGCGCTGTGGCTGACTGCTATGATGCCATGACCGCCGACCGTGTCTACCGCAAGGGGCTGAGCCCCGTGGTGGCCATGGAGACGCTCTCGGGCCCCATGCATGGCTTCTTTGAGCCCCGCATTCTTCTCGCCTTCCTCAACTGCATTGCGCCGTGGCCGGTGGGCTCCATGGTGGAGATTACCGGGGGCCAGAAGGCGGTGGTGCTCTCCGCCGAGCGCGGGCGGGCCGATCGCCCGGTGGTGCGGGTGGTCCTGGAGCCCGACGGCAGCCGGATGGCAGAGCCCTATGAGATCGACCTCTCCCGGGATCGGAAGATCGATATCGTGCGTGAACTCCATGAAGATGCAGATGCCTACCTGTCTGAACTGGCCGGATGACCTCGGCTGCAAATGATAAGACCGGTTTCCTTACGGAAGCCGGTTTTTTTGTGTCCCGCCACATTCACAGAGAAGTTCGACTATGCGCAAAGTGGTGCGGTTCAGCAGGAAATTGACCAATCGGTGTAGGAAAGAGCTTTCGTAACGGTGTCTCTTTATTGCCAGAATGGTAGCGGAAGGCTTGAGGTGGAGCCAGTGCGACTGGTGAGGCTGGGGGAGGCTCAGCCGGGTGTCCGGCTGGGCCGGAGCGTTGTAACCGAAGACGGGCGGGTGCTGCTCCCGTCGGGTGTGGAGTTGACCGAGGCCTACATACGTTCACTGGCCACCTACGCTGTGGACGCCGTCTACGTGGTGGAGGTGGTGGAACCGACAGCCGCCGCTCTGGAGGTAGTGAGTCGGGCCTCTCGGCGCGACCTTGGCCATGAGATGAAGCAGGCGATGAGGGAGATTTCCTCATCGTTCAGCCAGGCCTCCCGCGGGATCAAGTTTCCCAGTGTCGCTTTTCAGACCGCTGGGCTGAAGCGAACGGTAGACCGAGTGGTCAACGAGGTGCTGGCCAACCCCCGGGCGCTGGTCACCCTGCAAGATATCCGGCAGTGGGACCAGTACACCCTGCTTCACTCCATTGAGGTCTGTATCCTCTCAACCATGGTGGGCAGCGCCCTCGGGCTGAGCCGGGCCGAACTGGGTGAACTGGCCATGTCAGCGCTGCTGCATGACATCGGCAAGACCGGCATCCCCCTCGAGATTCTGAACAAGCCAGGGCCGCTTAATCCGGCCGAGATGTCGGTAATGAACCGGCACACCAGCCTGGGCTGGGCGCTGCTGCGCACCCAGCGGGAACTGTCGGAGGCGCCCGGCATTGTGGCGCTCCAGCACCATGAGCGCTGGAACGGAAAGAGCGGTTACCCCCTTGGGCTAACGGGCGAGAAGATACACCCCTACGCCCGGATCTGTGCGGTGGCCGATGTCTACGACGCGATGACCGCCGACCGGGTCTACCGCCGTGGCCTGTCGCCGGCAGAGGCGCTTGAGGCGATCACCGGACCGCTGCGCGAGGGATTTGACCCCGGGGTTCTCGCTGCCTTTCTTCAGTGCGTGGCCCCTTTTCCGGTGGGGCTCCTGGTGGAGCTTTCGGACGGTCGGACCGGGGAGGTCGTGGCTGTCGACCACAGCAGGCTTGACCGCCCGCGGGTCCGGGTGACCGGAAGCAGCCTTGGAGCGACGCCTGTAGAGCCCCATGAGATCGACCTGGTCGCCGAAGCGTCACTCTCGATTGTGCGCCGTATGCCAGATCTGAACGGCTTGCTGGAGGATGTGGCCACCTGAATGGCCTCAGAGGGGGTACAGATATGGATGGTGAGCGTATTCGAGTGGCGTTGGTAGGCGCCGGACGGACGGGGACACCACTCCTGGAGACGCTGCTACGCCACGACTTCGTGGCGGTGGACATGGTGGCAGACCGCCTGGAAGAGGCCCCGGGCATGGTGTTGGCCAGAGCTCGAGGAATTCCGACCACCACCGATTTTACCCGGGTGGCCCGGCTGAAGGAGCCCGTGGACATTATCATTGAGGTGAGCGGCGACCCGGGGGTAAGGGCAGCCCTGCGGCTTCAGCTCCAGCTTCAGAACAACCGGCATACGATCATCATGCACGAGCGCATTGCGCTTCTGATGATTTCGATGGCTCGAGGAGAACTGGTCCGGGGCCACTCCGGCAGCGAGGATTATGCCTGAAAGAAAACGCCGGCCCCCTGTCGTTGCGAACAGCGGACCGGCGCTTTTCTTGCCTGCCTTATCCCACCGCCGACGAGCCCGGGCAGCGGAGATGGTTGGGACAGGATGTACAGGCCTGGAGGTTCTGGCAGATGGCGCTCCAGGATCGGCGTGAGAAGATGATCGGGAGGTTCCGAGCCTTGGCCTGCTCCTTGACCCACTTGGCCAGGTTATGGTTGACGTAGTCGATCAGGACCACAACCAGGCCGGTGGATGCCGGAATCTCCACGCGTTTCTCGGTGCGGCCCTTTACGTGTGTGATCGCCTCGAAGCCCAGGCTTCGGAGGTTCTGGGCGATGGAGCCAAGGTGGTCACCACCGATAATCAACACCATCGCAACCGCTCCCTTCGCATTTCATCTTTTTGACGAATAGTCCGCGCAAAGCGATGCGCATCCTTTTTTAGAGCAGAGAGAAAGAGGGCTTTTTCGCCGGCCCCCCGGCAGAGCATGGCTGCAAGGGTTGTTTTTCTCGGGCTGCTGGTGTAAGATAGGAAAGTCATAGGGTACGTATGCTGGCATCGACTTGGCACGTCACCCTCTCTTCTGGGTGGCCTACGCAAGAACTCTCGATGCGACCCGGTGTGGCCCACCGGGTTCGATTTTTGGGAAAGGGGGAGTTCCAGTGGACGTATGGTCAATACTGGAGCACGGTGGGGGCAAGACCATGGCAATCAGCCGTGACGATGTGCTGAGCAAGCTGGAAGCCCTGGTCAAGGACCGCGGGGCTTGGTATATCGAGCGGCTCCAGGTGAGCGATTCCGAGGGAAACCGCTATACGCCCGAGGTGAGCGCTGACGGCAACGTCGAGCTTGTGCTCCGGTCGGGTCCTTCCCGTAAGCGCAGACACTAAGCGTTCCGGAATAAGGCACAGCCGGTGCGGACCATGATCCGCACCGGCTGTCTCTTTCTCTGGACGCTAGAAGAGATCAAAGGCCTTCAGACCGAGGGAGGAGAGAAGAGCGATCAGGGTGCCGGCGATGGTGACGCCGACCACGTTGGCCAGCAGCGCCTTCCAGAAGTTCATCTCCAGAAGGACGGCGATAAGCGACCCGGTCCATGCGCCGGTCCCCGGCAGGGGGATGCCGACGAAGCCAACCAGTCCCCAGAAGCCGTACCGCTCGATCTTGTCCCGCCGCTTCCATGCCCGCTCCTCGGCCCAGCGCAGCACGGGCCCGACCAGGGGCCAGCGATTCGCCCACTTGCGAATCGGGCCCAGGAGCAGCAGGATCAGCGGAACCGGCGCCAGGTTCCCGATCATGGCCAGAACAAAGACCTCCCAGACGGGGAGACCAAGGGCGACACCAATGGGGATGGCGCCCCGTAGTTCAATCAGAGGCAGGGCGGAGACGATCAGGACGATCCATTCGCGGGGCAGTCCGCTTAGCGCATGCAGTACGGCGTCAGACACGGGGAGCCTCCTTGGGGCCCGGAAGCCTGAGCTTGTCCGGGCCGAGTCTCACCGTACACGATACCGAGAACCCGCACGAAGCGCAAGAGAAAGTTCTATGGCGTCGGCTGACCGAACCGGTTCCAGTGCTGAATCTCCGCAAGGGGGCGCCGCTTGCGGGGGGGCTGAGTGGCGTCCTCCCGCGGGTAACCGACCGCCACCAGCGAGGCGACGAAGAAGTCGTCGGGAATCCCCAGAATCTGCTTGACCTGGTCGGCGTTGAAGCCGCCCATCCAGACAGAGGCGAGGCCAAAGGACTGCGCGGCGATCACCAGGAACGAGATCCCGATATAGGTGTTTGTCAGCACATGCGTCTTGCGGAAATCCTGGTCGTGGCGCATCCGGCTGACGTTTCTCATCACCCGCTCCACCCGCTCGGGGGTGGCGTCGGGCGGCACCGAGCGCTCGATTCGATCGGCCAGCGCATCTTGCTGCCGGAGCGAGCCCAGGCAGACAAAGACGGCGCCTGCCTCCTCCACCGCGGCCTGGTTGTTGGCGGCGACTCGCAGCTGCCGCTTCACCTCCGGGTCGGTGACGACGACGAACTCCCAGGGCTGAAGGTTCCAGCTGCTGGGGGCCTGGTGAGCCGCATCCAGGATCTTCACGAGGATCTCGTGGGGGATGGGCCTCTCCTCATAGGTACGTACGCTGTGGCGGCGTTCAATGGCATCCAGGACGTTCACGCTCACTGCTCCTTGCAAAAAGGTGTCGCCCTTTAGTCTGCCCCGCCGGCCCGAATGTGACGGGCGCCCTATGATGCCAAGATTCGGCCAAGTTCGTGGGCGGTCAGAGGGTGACCAGGGCCCGATAATACGAGATCGTAGTAAATGCGGGAGTCCATTACAAAGATAGCCGGAGTCCCCCAACCGGGAGACTCCGTTCTTTCATGATCAGGGCTCGATCAGCCCCTGCCGTATGGCGTAGCGGACCAGTTCGGTCCGGTCGTGAATGTTCAACTTGTCCAGGATATTGGAGCGGTGGGTCTGCACCGTCTTCTCGCTGATATAGAGCTTGCGGGCGATCTCGGCGTTCGTGTTCCCCTCGGCGACCAGAATCAGAATCTCCAACTCCCGCGGGGTGAGGGGAGAGGGCTCGGCGGGCTCGCCAGAGGGAGGTGACGGACGGGTAACGTAGCCGCTGACCACCGCTCGGGTAATTGCCGGATCGAGGATCGCCTGCCCCTGCATCACCGCCCGGATGGCGCTGACCAGGTCGGCGGCGGCGGACCGCTTAACGATGTAACCGTCGGCCCCGGCCTTCAGCAGCTCCAGCACGTAGGGCTCCTCCTCGTGCATGGTCAGGCCGATCACATGGGCGCCGGAGACCAGCTCCTTGATCCGCTTTGTGGCCTCAATCCCGCTCATGTCGGGCAGCGAGATGTCCATGATCACCACGTCCGGCTGGAGCGACGCCGCCAGCCGGACCGCCTCCTCGCCGCGACCGGCCTCGCCCACCAGTTCAATGTCCGGTTCCGACTGCAGTACCATGCGGACGCCCTGGCGAACCATCATGTGGTCGTCGCAGATCAGCACTCGAATCGTCATCGTGAACAGCCCCTCCCAAGGGAAGCTCTGCAAAGACACGGGTGCCCTTCGTTGGTCCGGACTCGATGGAGAGGGTGCCACCCGCCAGGGTGACCCGCTCCCTCAGGCCCGGAAGCCCCATGCCCCTCTCCCGCTGTGCGGGATCGAAGCCCTTGCCGTCATCGGTTACCTCGACCGTCAGCCAGTGTCCCCGGCGCACCACCCGGATCTTCAGGTTCACAGCCGAGGCGTGTTTCACCGTATTGGTACAGGCCTCCTGGATCACCCGGAAGACGGTGATCTCCACATGGTCAGGCAACCGGCCATTCAGGCCGCTGAGCTCCACTTTGATCTTCAGACCGCCGGGTTCATAGCGCTTGACAAGCCAGCGGATCGCTGCCTCCAGCCCAAGGTCGTCCAGCACGGTGGGGCGCATCTCGTGGATCACCCGCCGGACCTCGGCCAGTGTGGCCTCGGCCATCTCCCGCACCTCCGCCAGCCGTGCGCGAAGCGCCCCCTCGTCGATCGGGTGGCGCACCAGGAAGTCCAGGTTGACCACCAGGGCGGTCAGGGCCTGGCCGGTCTCGTCGTGCAGTTCGCGGGCGATGCGGCGCCGCTCATCCTCCTGGGCGGTGATCAGCCGGGCCAGCAGGCGGCCGCGCGCCTCTTCCTTCTCCTTCAACTGGTCGTAGAGCCGGGCCCGGTCGATCGCCAGGCCGATCTGCTCGCCCAGGGCGTTGAGAATCTCCTTGTCCGCCGGGGTGAAGAAGCGACCCGCGGGGACCATAAGCGACATGATGCCGGCCACCTTGCCATCTTGCCCGAGCGGAATGGTGACGTGCCGCCCGGCGGGCTGGCCCACCTCTTGGGATGCCCGCACGCAGGCCAGGTCACGCACCTGGGTGACCAGCACATCGTGGTCCACATGGCGCAGGCAGAGGCAGCGCTCAATGGGGAAGCGTTGGGCGTGTACGCCCCGCTCGGCGAAGCCCGGGAAGCCGTAGGCGGCGCCAATGGTCCACTCGCCGCTGGCATCGCCCCGCCCCTCGGTGCGGAGGATGATCCACCCCTCGGTGATCGAGAGCGTCTCCGCCACCAGCGAAAGCGCTTCATCGAGCGCTTCCTGGGTGGTCAGCGGCCGGTTCAGCCGCTCCAGCGTTCTGGAGAAGAGGCGGACCGCCTTCTGGTGCTCCCAGGACTGCCAGGTGACCGCAGCGGAGAAGAAGAGGGAGAAGAGGGCGTGGCCCCCGATCTCCAGTCCAACAGCGTGGACGGGCAGGGCATAAAGAACCGCGTGGGCCGCCCCTACGACGTAGCCGGCGAAGAGCAGCCACTGTGGGATGTCGATCTTGCCATCTTGCCCGGCCGGGAAGGAGAGCCAGGCGGCGCCCGCCAGGCTGAGCCCCACCACCGCGGCGGCGGTCAGGCCCACCGGGTTGCCGCCGATGATGCCGGCGACCAGGGCCAGCAGCAGCGCCCCGGCGGCCAGGGTCGAGACCAGCCGCAGGGAGCGGGGGCTCCTCCCCGACCGCTCCACCTGCCCCGCCAAAAAGGCGAGGGAGGCCGCGGCAAAGGAGACGTCGCGCAGCAGGGGGGCCGAATCCGCAAAGCCCATGTGGGTGAGGAACATCCCCAGCACGTGGACCGTCAGCACCAGCCAGGCAAGCCCCCAGGTGAGCAACGACCGCTCGCGGGCCTGAAAGTAGCGCCAGAGCAGCGCCCAGCTGACCGCCAGGTGGAAGCCGACGCCCACGGCGATCAACGGCAGGTACCAGGCTGCGATATCCGCCATCTCCCATCGCCCCCTGCATCCGCCGATACCCGCCATTGTAGCCTGTTGGCTCCATGGCGGGTAGGCACGAAAGTACTAATGTTCATCTCTTTCTCCGCGAGCGAAACCCGCCCACCGGCCTGCCGGCCTGCTGGCGGGTAGGAGCCATCGCTATTGCGGGGGTGGAATCTTGCCGTAGAAGGTGGCCAGCTTCTCCTCGCCGGATGTGGTGGTCAGTTTGACCCGCAGCATCCACTTGCCCTCCATGTTAATGGCCGGCGAGGTGACCTCGTAGCGCCCGGCAGCGGTGGGAGGCATGTCGAGAATCTCGCCGTGACCCATCTCGAGCATGATCACCTGGGTCTCGACCGCGGTGATGCCCGTCTCCTGCGTGAGGACCACAAAGGTGTTGCTGCCGGGCTTGAACGGCTCGACGCTGAGCTTGACCGGAATGCCATCGACCGTTTCGGACTGCACGAAGCCAACGGGCGCCGCCTGGGCGACGGCCCCGGACGAGTTGGGCTTCGAAGTGCACCCCAGGGCGGTGGCCATGAAGGCCACCGCCACTGCTGCGACAAACGCCCGGATCATTACTTCTTACCGATGACCAGGAAGGTGGCGCCGCCCAGGTACTCACCGTTATTCAGCACGTTCTCCAGCTGGTGGTCGTGCCAGGGGTAGATCCCTTCACGCAGGGTGATCACCACGTCCATCCGCTCGCCGGGGGCGACGGTGAAGATGTCACGCTCGTAGGGCTGGGGCACCGGGAAGCCGTCGAGGTGGGTGATCAGGCCGCCGTAGCCGTGGCTGTGGATCGAGAAGGACCGGTAGCCCATGTTCATGAAGCGAATCCGAATCCGCTCGCCGACCTTGCCCTCGATCGGGGTGGTCTCGGGGAACGCCTTGCCGTTGATGGTGAAGTAGTTGTAGTCCTGCTTCGTGACGATCTTAAAGGGATCCATCGTGCCCACGGCCCAGTCGTCCAGCATGAAGGTGTATTCCTTGTCGATGTTCAGCTTCTCATCTTCCGGATCCTCGACGATGAGGGCGCCGTACATGCCCATGTCGACATGCTGGAAGGTGGCCACATGGCAGTGGTACATCAGGGAGCCGCTGTTCTCGGCGACGAACTCGTAGGTGAACTCCTTGCCGGGGTTGACCGTGGCGGAGGTGGCGGGGACGCCGTCCATCGCCTGGGAGAGGCCGAGCTGGCCGTGGAAGTGGATCGAGTGCGGCTGGGACGAGGTGTTCCGGTAGTGAACGGCGACCTTGTCACCCTTCTTCACCCGGATCTCGGGGCCGGGAACGGTCCCGTTGAAGGACCAGACCGGAACCTTGACGTCCTTGAGAATCTCCCACTCCTTCTCCTCCATGTAGAGGTAGAAGTGCTTGACACCATCCTTCTCTTCGAAGAACTTGTCGTACTTATCGATCGGCTTACCGAGGTTGGGGAGCTTCGACTTGATGTCATATGCGGCCTGCTGCTGTGCGGCGGGCTGGGCAGCCGCCTTGTCAGCCGGCTTTGAGCAGCCGGAGACGACGAGGGCGGCAATCAGGGTCGCGGCCGCAGCGGCAACCATTTTCTTCTGCATGCTGTGCAATCCCTCCGTGTGACGTTATCGTGAACTTGCTGATACCATCGTAACCTTTTCGCAAGCTCCGCCCAATCGGGGCTGCCCCGTATTTGAGGTCCATAGACCTTTCGCCCTAATCCATACTGTCAAGGTCGTAGTTCGCCTGAGTGATCGAGATAATTCCAATGGAGTCTTGAACGGAGGGGAGTTTTGCGGTTTTATATGAATAGAGCGGCGAGAACGATTCTCATTCACGAGAGGGTGCACGAACCATGACACTCGACCAGACTCTGCCCGGACAGGCCTTCATTATTGCGGCGATCGACGACGAGTTCGCACGGCTCCAGGCGATTCGCTTCGGCATCGCAGAGGGCGCCCGGGCGGTCTGCCAGACGGTGCTGCCAGGCGGCCCCGTGGTCGTCCGCAAGGGGAAGCAGGAGATGGCCCTGGGCCGGAATCTGGCTCACCGCATTCACGTCACGCCGGTGGAGGGATAGTCATGGCACACGACTGCTGCCACCTCCCCGACGTAAACCTGCCCGAGGGGGCACGGAAGATCGTCCTGGCCGGCAACCCGAACGTCGGCAAGTCGGCGATCTTCCACGCATTGACAGGCATATATGTAGAGGTCTCGAACTACCCGGGCACCACGGTGGATATCGCCGCCGGCAAGATGGGGGAGACCGGGGTCTATGACACCCCAGGCGTCTATGGGATCTCGGCCTTCAACGAAGAGGAGCGGGTCGCCCGGGAGATGATCCTCCAGGCCGATGCGATCATCAATGTGGTGGATGCGGCCCACCTGGACCGGGATCTCTTTCTCACCCTGCAGCTGATCGATATGGGCTTCCCTCTCGTGGTGGCTCTGAACATGTTGGATGAGTCCAAGGCGCACGGGATGCGGATCGACCTGGAGCAGCTCTCCATGGAACTCGGGGTGCCGGTGATCCCCACGGTGGCGGTCCGCCGCGAGGGGATCGACCTGCTCAAGGCCGCAATTCCCCAGGCCCGGCCAGGGAAGCCGACCGAGGCGATCATCGCCCGGATTCCCTCGGCGATCCCCCGGGCCGACGGGGTGATGATCCTGGAGGACGACGAGGCGACCTGTGCCCGGTACAAGCTCCGTCCCGCCGGAAGCCGGGAGGAGATCTACCGTCTGCGGCGGGAGCGGGCAGACCGGATCGCCGAGCGGGTAGTGACGGAGAGCAGCCAGGGGGTGAACCTGGTGACCCGGCTGGGGCGCTGGACGCTGCATCCGATCGGGGGCGCGGCGATTCTGGCGGGCTTCCTGGCTCTGATGTACCAGGTCCTTGGCGTCTATGTGGCGCAAGATGTGGTCGGCATTACCGAGGAGATCTGGATGGGCGAGTACTACCTGCCCTGGGTCAGTGACCTGGTGGGTAGGGTCCTGAACCCAGACTCCTTCGTAGGTCAGGTCCTGATCGGAGAGTTCGGTCTGCTGACCATGACCGTCTCCTACCTGCTGGGCCTGCTGCTGCCGCTGGTGGTCGGTTTCTATCTCTTCCTCTCCATCGCCGAGGATTCGGGTTACCTGCCCCGGGTGGCGGTGCTGGTGGACCGGCTGATGATCAAGGTCGGCCTGAACGGCCGGGCGGTGATCCCGATGATCCTGGGCTTCGGCTGCGTCACCATGGCGACGGTGACCACACGCCTGATGGGTACCAAGCGGGAGCGCACCATCGCCACCTTCCTGCTCTCCCTGGCGATTCCGTGCTCGGCCCAGCTGGCGGTGATCACGGCCATGATCGCCCCGCTGGGGCCGGTCTACGCCCTGACCTTCGCAGGGGTGCTGCTCCTGATCTACGGGCTGGCGGGCGCGGCGCTGAACCGGGTCTTGCCAGGCCAGTCCTCCGATCTGCTGATCGACCTGCCGCCCCTGCGCCTGCCCCGGCTGGGGAATGTGCTGCAGAAGACCTACCTGAAGTCCAAGATGTTCCTCTCCGAGGCCTGGATCTTCTTCGCCGCCGGCTCGGTGGTGATCTCGGTCATGCACGTCACAGGTATACTCAGGGCGCTTCAGAACGGGCTGGCCCCGATCACGGAACGCTGGCTCGGACTGCCCCGCGAGGCGGCGGATGCGTTCATCATGGGCTTTGTGCGGCGTGACTTCGGCGCTGCGGGGCTCTTTGATATGGCGCTGACACCCCATCAGGTGATGGTGGCCCTGCTGACGATCACCCTCTTCGTCCCCTGCATCGCGGCGATCATGATCATGCTGAAGGAGCGGGGCAAGCGGGAGGGCGCCCTGATCTGGGTGGTCGACCTGGGCCTGGCCATCTTCTTCGGCGGGGTGCTGCACCGGATTCTGTTCTGGTAGAAGGGAGGACGGGCAGATGGCCACGCAATGCGACCCCAAGGGGCTCTGCCCCCGTTGCGGTTACCAGAACGGGGCCGGCGCCCAGCGCTGCGTCCGCTGCCTGCAGGTGCTCTTCGTCCCACAGGGGTGCTCCGGCGCCTGCTCCGCCTGTCTGATTCAGTCGCTGTCCGGTCCCGGTGAGCAAAAATGAAGCACGGCCGCCCGCAACAGCGGGCGGCTTTCTGATAGGACCCGCGGTGGCAAGGGGGACCAATCTGCCTGAAAGCCGGAACGATTCAGGAGGATTTTGCGTCATAATAGTAAGGGGAAGAGGGGGGATTGGCTTGGCAGGATTGACATTACTGGTGCTCTTTCAGACGGGTGCCATCATCTATCTGGTCTACCGGGTCAACCGGCTGGAGCAGATGCTCAATGTGGGGGCTCGCCCGGCCAGGCGGGGAAAGGCCGGAAGCGGGGAGCACAAAGTAATTCCGCTCCTGAAGGAGCATATCGCTCCAGGGCCCTTCAGGGGCAAGTCGAACCCTCCACCTTCCGAGCCCGAATAATGAGAAAGGCCCGGTCAGCGTGAACGCTGACCGGGCGTCTTTTTCTCTCACCGGCCGAGTTCGAAATCGTGGGCCGGAATCCAGTTTCCATCGGGCTGCTCCGTCAGCATCCGCACATGGGAAACCAGTGCCCCGGACTTCGGCAGCTCGGGTGCGGCGGGGGTATCGTGCCCCCAGAGCAGCCCTGAGTGCAGGGCCGAGCGCAGCTTCTCCATCTCAGCCAAAGAAAGCTCAAAGGGAGGGATTCGCCGGCAGACCAGGGTGACATGGGAGAAGAACTCCGCCCCCAGGCTTCCAACCTCAAACGGCTCCATCAGCGGCAGTGGGGAGCCCTCCTGGACCTCGATGACCAGCATGTGCCGCATCCGCCCCTCCGCCTCCCTTCAAAGGGATTCAGCTTCACCTTAGGCGCAACGGGCGTTTAATGCAATAGCGAGAATGTCCTATTGCCCACAGCGTTTACTCCAGCCAGCGGATCCAGGCCAGATCGGGGTCAGCCTCGGCCAGCTTTACCACCGACCGGTCCTCCAGGTCCGCCCAGCCAAAGGTGTGAAGGCGCAGCTCCAGCACCCCCCTGCCCGGGGTGAACTCCTCTGCCTGCAGCCAGGCGATCGGCTTGTGGGGGCGCACCTGCGCCGCTAGCGACTGGACCCCCAGGGCGATTCGCTTCTGGGCCTCGTCGTCCAGCGCTGTCCAGCTCATCAGGCTGAAGAGCAGGAGGGTATTGCCCGGAGCCATCTCGTTGTAGGCCTCGACCAGCAGCCGCCCCAGGTCCAGCTCCGGGAGGCCGCGCCGCAGGTGGGGCGCCTCCCCCGCGGTATCCAGAAGGCCACAGGCGCCTCGCAGGCGGGCCAGACGGTCTGCTTGATCCGGGGGAATGAACGCCTCGGCGATCCGACGCTGCTCGGGGTCCCTCAGGTCGGCCGGATCCTGATCGATGCCCAGTCGCCCTACCACCGACACCATTCCAAGGCCGAGAAGGCGGTCCACGGCCGCTGTGTTCCCATTCACTGCCGTCTCCAGCAGCAGGGGTGAATCGCCCAGTTGGTGGGCGCCCAGGCGGTAAGCGTATCGGTCGAACTGGAGCAGGAGACCGTTCTGCGCCCCCATCTGGACCAGGGAGAGTCCGCCTCCCAGGCGCTCCACTGTCGCCAGAGCGCCCAGGAGCACCGCCGCGGCCCGTCGGACCTCGTGGTTGCGGGGCTCGTAGGTCAGGAGGAAGTCCAGCACCTCCTCCCGCCGTTCTTCGAGGCATCGCTCTGCAGCGGCGATCAGCGCTGCTCCTTCCTCCGGGATGAAACCTCCTCCGCATGAGGGAAAGAAGTGGGCCAGGGAGGGAGCCTCGCCCGAGAGGGCCATGTGGTGCAGCGCTGCCAGGAAGGTGGGGAGGTTGAAGTGCGCGGCGGAGATGATGCGGAAGTACTGGTCAAAGAGCGCCTCGCAGGCGGGCGTGGGACCCCGTCCCAACCCCGCGCAGAGGGCCGCTGTAACCGGAGAGGCCGAGGCGAATGCGTGGCTCATTGCCAGGAAGGCACGGCTGAGCTGTTGGCGCGTTACGGGTTCCATTGCGATCACCTCATGGTTATGCCTGAACCACATCCTATCATATCTGGAGAGCACCTGCAGCGGGGTGAACCTTCTTCCGGCTGATTCACCCTCTGGTCTATATGCGAAGATTTTGGCGAATGAGCAAAGTTGTGCGGAAAAAGAAGGGATACCCGGAGGGGACGACGAACAAAAAGATTAGTAGCACGAAATCATGGTCTGGAGGGGGCGCCTGCATGACCCACCGGGATGATGGGAGGCGGGCTCTACTGCCCATTCCTGTCCGAACGATGCGTGGGTTTCTCCCATACCTGGCGATCAGCCTGTTCGGCCTGGCGGGAATCACCCTGCTGGTGGTCCTCCGGCCGCCCCTGTGGTCGCACAGTTGGTGGGCAAGCCTGCTGATCGGGCTCCTGGGAACCTTCCTGGCCCTCGTGGATTGGCGCCGCCTGTCTTCAGGCGGTACTTTCCCGCTTACCTTACTCATCAATATACTGGCCCTGGGGCTTCTCTGGCATGAGCCGGGGGGGCTGGCCGGGCCCATGCTCCTTGTGCTCACCTCGACCTTTATCGGCGCATTCTTCCCCACCGTGGCGGTCGTTGCCCACCTCGGGCTGGTGGCCCTTTTTCTGGCTGCCTCGGTCTGGCTGGGGGGCGATGCCGGTACCGCCACATTTCTTGCGGTCATCATCTTGGGGGTGACCGCTTTCATGCGCGTCCTATACCAAGCCCTGCGGGAGCAGGCGGTCCAGACCGACCATCTGCAGCGTCTCATGGAACTGCTGCCGGTCCTGAAGGCCCACGGGGTTGAAGAGGTGATTCAGGCGGCCGTCCGTCACATGGTGAAGGCGACCGTCAGCCACCTGGGCGTCGTCCTGGTGCTCGACGACGCCACCAAGACGCTGCGGGCTCACTACATATATTGCGAGACGTCACTCTCGGGCGACGAGGCCAGGGCGCTGATGAACGTCGACGTACCCCTGGGCGTCGGCCTCTCCGGCTGGGTGGCCCAGCATGGGCAGGCGCTGGTCACCGGCGACGCAGCCCGCGATCCCCGTGCTCTCCAGGTGCCTGGTACCTCCGTGGTCGACGAGTCGATCATGGTGGTTCCGCTGATGACCAACGGCCGGCTCTACGGGGTCCTCAGGTTGGACCGCCCTGGGCTGAACCAATACCGGGAAGAGGACCTCAGCCTCCTGGAGCTGATGGCGGCCCACGTCTCAGACGCCCTCTCACGGGCGCAGATGGAGGAGCGCATGGCCCGGCGCGATGCGCTGACCGGTGTCTACAACCGCCACTACCTGAACGAGTGGTCCGAGCGGCTGGAGCCCGATCGGGCAGAGATTTCCCTGCTCATGATCGACTGCCGGGGCTTTAAGCAGATCAACGACCGGTGGGGCCACCTCGAGGGGGACCGGGTGCTCCAGGAGTGCGCCCGGATCATCTCCGAGAGCGTTCGGAGCCGCGACCTGGTGGTCCGTTACGGCGGCGACGAGTTCCTGGTGGTGCTGGAGAACACCGGCGCCAACGAGGCAGCGGCCATTGCCGAGCGACTGAAGGGAAAGGTCCGGGAGTGGAACGCCGTGCAGCTGCCCGACAGCCCCCGGCTGTCGCTGGACATCGGCATCGAGACGGCGCAGCGGTCGCAGTGGCAGCTCCTCCTGGGGCGTGCCGATGTGCGCATGTACGCATCAAAGCGTGGGGCATAACCGGAGAGCAAAGCCGCCCGGACCTTCTGGCCGGGCGGCTCCTATTTTTACTCCTCGTCGTCGGCCTCATTCGGCGGCTCCAGCCCACCAAGTATGGCGGTTTCGTGCTCGGGCTTTAGCCCCTGCTCCACCAGGTCGGCAATCACCCCGGCCAGCTCGTTCACGCGCCCTGAATCCTCCCGGTTCAGGGCCAAGGCGACGCCCAGATGGGCCAGGGCGAGGTAATAGCCGGCACGGGCGGTGAAGGAGGGGGCAACGGCGAGGCCGGTGGGCTCCATTGGCCCTTCGGGGCTGCGCTCATAGACCGGCCAAAGCAGCCCTTCAGCGTTCAGGGTCGCCAGTTCCTCCACAAAGCGCTGGAACCAGTCTCCCTGTATCCCCTTGTGCCCGAGCCGGTCCATTAGCTGCTCGATCCGGCCGACGGCGTAGGACTTCTCCTCCAATTCGGCCAGGGTGCAAGCGGCCAGGCCAGCCCCCAGGAACCAGTAGTCCTCCGGGGAGAGCGTGCGCTCATAGATCTCTGCTGCCTTTTCCAGGAGTTCCCGACCCTCTGCCAGGAAACCCTGCTGCTCCTCTCCGTTCATGCAATCCCTCCACGGTCGCGGACCGGTTTCAAGGCTCTTCCTTTAGTCTGTGGCAGGGGAGATTTGGGCACCCCTCGAAATGACGAAACGTACGGAATCTGTTCCAAGGGGTTGAAGAGACGTGCCTTATACCACGGTGGCCGGTCATGGCCAGGCCGAGATTCTCATAAAGAGATCTCGCTTCATCGCGAACGTCGCCCCTGCGACCGCCGAAGCGGAGGCGTGGGCCTTTGTTGAGGCGATTCGGGCAGTCCATGCGGAGGCGACCCACAACTGCTTTGCCTTCAAGGCGGGCGGCGCACAGCGCCTCTCCGATGACGGCGAGCCCAGCGGCACCGCCGGACGCCCAATCTTTGACGTGCTGGAGAAGCAGGGGCTCTCCGATACGGTGATCGTGGTGACCCGCTACTTCGGCGGAATCCTGCTCGGGGCGGGTGGGCTTGTCAGGGCTTACAGCCAGGCGGCGGTGGCCGGCGTGGAGGCGGCGGGCGTCGCCCGGGCGATCCCCGCTGTGGACCTGCGCCTCCGGCTCGATTACTCCCTGCTGGGAAAGGTCCAATACCTGCTCCAGCAGTACGGGGCGCTGACGCTGAACACGGAGTTCGGGCAGGAGGTCGTGCTGGACTGCCGGCTGCGTGCGGAGCAGCAGGCGGAGCTTGGCGCTGATCTGGCCGAGGCCTCAGCCGGCCGGATCCTGGTCGAAAAGGTGGGCGAGCATCTGGTCGGGGGGGATCTCCGCCCGATACACGGTGCATAAGAGGAATGCGTAGAATAACCATACCCGTTGTGGTACGAGGCGTGTATAATGTAAAGGATGTTCCACCCAAAACGATAAAGGAGGCTGCTCGCCGTGCACCTCCCAGCAGCCGTTCGACGCCGTATTCTCTACGCGGCTACAGCTGTCATGCTCATCGGCGGCCTCACCTATGGTGTGAAGTCGGGAACCAAGAGCAAGCCCGTGCCTGAAGAGCCGGTGGCTGCCGTTTCGCAGGCGCCTGATACGCAGGATATCCAACTGGTTGCCCAGGAAACCCTCGCCCCCGCTGCCGGAAAGGCGGCGGTGCCCGCCCCGAGGGCGGAGCAGCAGGCCCGGCCCAAGATTACCACCTACAAGGTAGCGCCGGGCGATACCGTGAGCGGTATTGCCGAGAAGTTCGGCCTCAAGAGCAGCACGATCCTCTGGTCTAACGACCTGAGCGAGAGCGATCTCCTGCAGATCGATCAGGAACTTAAGATCCCTGCCGTCGACGGAGCTGTCTATATCGTGGAGTCGGGCGATACCCTCTGGGAGATCGCTTCCAACTACGGCGTGGACTTCACGGAGATTGTCGAGGCGAACCCCGATGTCGATGCCGAGGCGCTCCAGCCGGGGCAGGTGCTGCTGGTTCCGGGTGGCGAGCCCGTCTACCAGCGACTCTCGACGACGGTAGCGAGCCGCAGCGGCGAGTCCCGGGCCGCAGCGGGCTCCTTCGGGCGCTGGCCGCTCAGCGGTCCGGTCACTGACTGGTTCGGCTGGCGGACGCACCCGGTCTATGGCACCCGCCACTACCATGACGGCATGGACATTGGCGTCCCCATTGGCACCCCTGTGGTCAGCGTGGCCAGGGGTCGGGTTTCGTACGTCGGCTATCTCGGCGGGTACGGGCTCACGGTCAAGGTTGAGCACGGCGATGGCCTTGTTACCCTGTACGCCCACCTGAGCGAGGCCCATGTCTCGGTTGGTCAGTCGGTTGGCGGCGGGGAGCAGATCGCCCTCTCCGGCAATACCGGGACCTCCACCGGCCCGCACCTGCACTTTAGCGTCTTTGTGGGGGGCTCTCCTGTCGATCCCAGCGGCTGGCTCCCCTAGCTGCGCTAGGAGGCTTGCGCTTTGCGTGATCTACAGAACCGTGTGCTGATTCTCCTTGGCGTTATTACGGTCGCTCTGCTGCTGCTTGGCCTTCAATTGTACAGGCTGACGGTAGCAGAGTCGGCCGCCTGGGCCAGCCGCGCCATGACCCAGACACAGCGTGAACTGCCGAGCCACGGTCCCCGTGGCGCGATCTACGACCGGTCGGGTCGCCTCATGGCGACCAGCGAACCGGTCTTTGCCGCGATGTTGATTGAGCAGGAATGGGCGCATGTGGAGCGGATTCTCCCCCGCCTGTCGCTCCTGCTGGCCGACGGCGATGTCGCCCGGGCCGAACGAATCCGGGAGAATGTCCGGGAGAAGGTGCTGGAGCACGTATCTGGCGGCCGGCAATACGAGGACCTGATCATCGAGAGCCACCTCTCCCAGTCGGCGGTCGCTACCTTTATGGAGCAACGCTCCGAGTTCCCTGGCGTGACGCTGGTCACCCAGTCGGCCAGGCGGTATCCCTTTGGGACGGTGGCCAGTCAGGTGCTGGGCTATGTCGGCGCCATCTCGGCCAGCGAGTTGGAGAGCCCTGAGTTTAACGGCTACTTCCCGGACGCCTGGGTGGGGAAGGACGGCCTGGAGCTCTCCTATGAGAAGCAGCTTCAGGGCAAGCCCGGCACCCGCCGAAAGCTGGTAGACCCCACCGGCCGTCCGGTGGGCATGACCCAGGAGACGCCGGCGGAGCCGGGCAACAACCTGGTGCTTACCCTCGACCTGGAGCTGCAGAAGGTAGCTGAGCAGGCGCTGCTCGAGCGGATGGCCTGGGTCAACGCCAACCGTGATGAGGAGGCGAATCCGATCCGCGGCGCGCTGGTCGCCATCGAGGTGAAGACCGGCGCCGTCCTCGCGATGGCCTCGGTCCCCACCTTTGATCCGAACCTGTTCGTCAAACGGGGCGGCATGACGACCGAGGAGTACAACAAGTACATCAATATCCCCGAAGCGCCCCTGGTCAACTGGGCGATCAGCGGCTTTGCCCCGGGCAGCACCTACAAGATGGGTGTCGGCCTCGCCGGGGTTCAGTTGGGCGAACTCAAGCTAAACGAAACGGTGCACTGCAGCAAGACGTATGAGCGGGACCCCACCCGCGCCAACTGGTACCCGTTCGATCAGGGGTTCCTGGCGCTGGACATGGCCCTGGCCCAGTCCTGCAACCCCTACTTCTACGAGGCGGGCTACCGGGTGGGGATCGACCGCCTGGCCGAGTTCCTCGCACAGTTTGGCTTCGGGCAGCGGACCGGCATCGACCTGCCATACGAGGACAAGGGGGTCAACCCGACCAAGGCCTCGTACGGTGACCGGTGGCAGCCTGGCCACGTCTTCTCGGTGGGCATCGGCCAGGGTGATGTGAAGGTGACCCCGCTGCAGCTGGCGGTCTACACCGCCACCATCGCCAACAGTGGCGTCCGTTACCAGCCCTTCCTGGTCTCCGAGATTCGCAGCCCGTCCGGCCAGTTGATCGAAAGGCATGAGCCGGTCCAGGCGGGGGTTGTACAGGCGGCCCCGGAGCACTGGAAGCGGGTGCAGGAGGGCATGCGCAAGGGTGTCACACACCCCCTGGGCACCGCCTACACGCCGTTCCTCGGCTTCCCGGTTCCGGTGGCTGCCAAGACGGGATCTGCCGAGACCGGCCTCGGCTACGCCAACGCCCTGACCGTGGCCTATGCGCCCTATGACGATCCGCAGATCGCCGTCGCTGTGATTGTGGAGGGCGGGGCCCATGGCTCCTGGGTCTCCCCGGCTGCCCGGGCCGTCTTCGCCCACTATTTCGGGATTCAGGAGAAGACGGGCGACCAGAAGCTGGAGAAAGCGGATTAAGCGGTCAGAGAGCCCCCATCCAGATGCGGATGGGGGCTCGTTATGTTCGCCATCAGAAGCCGGCGAAGAGGGCAGGGGCCCCACCGGTATGCACGAAGACGACCCGCTCCCCAGGCTGAATGATTCCCCGGCGGATGTAGTCCAGTACCCCGGCCATCGCCTTGCCGGTGTAAACGTGGTCCAGCAGAATCCCCTCCAGCCGGGCGACAAGACGGATCGCCTCAAGGCCCGCCGGGCTAGATTTGCCGTACCGGGGCGCCAGGTAGCCGTCATCCACATGAAGGAGCAGGGAGGGGAGGTCGTGGCCGAGAAGCCGAGCGGTCTCGAGCGCCAGGCGCTGGCTGGCGGCTCCAATCTCGGCGGCCGGCTGCCAGACTGAGAACCCCTGCACCCGGGTAGCCTTGCCGAGCAGTTCTGCCCCCAGGGCGAGCCCCGCGTGGGTTCCGCCAGAACCGGTAGCGCAGCAGACCCAGGCCTCCCCGGGCAGGGCTGCCGCTATCTCAGCGTAGCAGTGGTAGGGCCCCAGGGTGCCCAGGGGCGTGGAGCCGCCAACGGGGATGAGATAGGGCCGGTGACCCTGCGCCGCCAGTTCGGCGGACGCCTCTTCGAGGCAGCGCTGCTGGTCGGCAGGGGTGACGGCGCCGGGGAAGCGAACCTCCGCGCCGAACAGTTCGTCGAGCAGCAGGTTGCCCTCCCGGCGGCCTGGATCCCGACCGGCCAGGATCAGCACCGCCTTCAGCCCGAGCCGAGCCGCTGCGGCGGCCGTGGCGCGGGCGTGGTTCGACTGTGGGCCACCGGTGGTCAGTAGGTGCGTGGCGCCCGCAGCCACAGCCGCCCCCACCAGGTACTCCAACTTGCGGGCCTTGTTGCCCGACAGGCCCATGTCGCCGGTCAGGTCGTCACGCTTGATCCAGAACTCAACGCCTGTCTCCCTGCTGAGTCGGGGCAGGTGCTGAAGGGGCGTGGGGGTCAGCGCCAGTTCGACACGCTGTGGAGGAGCCAGCGGAGATCGCCTCCCTTTCTCGTGGAGCATCTGAAGCCATTCCTTTCGCTGGAGTAAGCCCGTCTCCCTCCTCCTGGCCTGGCCGGTTCAAATTGACAAGTTGGATAGACGAAAGCTAACATGTCCATAGTAAGCCATAGAGTGACGAGGTGGAGGAGGCAGGCCCATGGCGGTAGTAGCCAGTGTTATTCTGGTGGGTCTTTCGCTTATTCTGGGAGTCCGGTTGCTGCGTCAGTATGCGACCCGTCCCCGTCCGCATACGTTCTGGTATGCGATCGGGCTCCTCATGATCGTGGCGGCGGCAACCCCTGAACTGTACTTTGAGTTGACAGGGCAGGTGCCGACCCTCCTCTGGTGGCTCTATTGGATGACCGGCGGCTCGCTGGTTGGCTTTCTGGCGGTTGGCACCGCCTACCTGATGTCTGTCCGGTTCGGCCATGCTGTGCTGGCGGCCGTGGCACTAACCACCCTGTGGGTGGCGGTGGCCACGGTGCTGACAGCAGGCGCCGCTCCGGCAGAGGTGGGCGTCGAAATGTTCCGGAGTGCTCCGACGGCAGATATCAAGCGGCCCTTCCTCATGCTCAGCATCGGTGGAACCCTGGTGCTCCTCGTGGGCGCCGTTCTCTCCTATATCCGGACACGGGGGCTGTTCGCCGTTCTCATTGCCCTGGGCACCCTGGTTTTCGCCGGTGGCCATTCGGCGGCCAGCCGGGGCAATATGGTGGAGGCTTTCGTCTTCGCTCAGACCGCCGGCATCCTGCTGCTCTACACGGGCGTCTCGCTCTCGCTGCGGCCGCCCAAGAAGGAAAAGGTGGATGGGCAGACGCGGGCGGCAGAATCGTAACGCGTACAGCAGTAGGGCGGGAGAAGTCTCCCGCCCTATTTTCGTGTCGATTTGCACGTTGATTCGAACCCCAGCCGCTATTCTTCGTATTAGTATGTAGAGGGCTTCCGGTTAGGAGGTGGAAGGCGTGACGGGCGCCGTGTCATACACGAGGGAAGAGATGCTGCGGGAGCGAAGAGAGGGCGCAGTGCGTGCGATTATCCGGGCGGTGGGCTATGCCCTGACACGAAACTTGCATGCAGAGGATGTCGGACGGTTCCTATTTGAATCATACCGCAACTCCGGTGCGTATCGACGGTTGGCTCAGGTGGAGGGACTGACGCGAGCCGCGGCCTTTACCGCCTGGCATCTGGAGTGGCGTCAGGGGTGGTGCGACGGGGTAGTGCCCACCGATAACGAGCGTGGGTACGTGGTGGAATCGGTCTCCATGCTGGACAACCATGATGAGGTGCTCAGCTTTCACGGGGTGACCCGCATGGATATGGAGGCCTGCATGGAGCGCTTCTGGCGGCTCTCTGGTGAGGCGCTGGGGCTGGAGGTGACCTACACCATCGGTGCGAATCAGGATTGGATGCTGGTGCGCACCCCGGACCCGGTGATCAAGGAGGTCCATCCGCCGCAGATGAACGAGGAGGAGCTGCTGGAGCACCGGCGTTGTGCCGTGGCCACGGGGATCATCGCCTCCATCGGGTTTGCCAAACAGAATGGGGACCAACCAGAAGACCTGGGGCGCTTCTTCTTTTCCGTCTGGGACCGGAGCGGCCACTACGAACGACTGCGGGATGGCTTCGGCTTCGGCAATGCCCTGGCCTATGCCAGGAGCCTGGCCAACGGGCGCCAGGTGCTGTACGCACATACCACGCTGGCGGAGGACCTCGATGGGTATACGGTCTCCTCTCCCAGTTGGGCAACCGAGATCCCGCAGGTGATGACCATCTTCGGGGTACAGCCACAGGATGTCTACCGGTACTTCGAGGGCGGAGGCATCGCCGCCTGCGGCCGGTTGGGACTTCAGTACGCCGACCAATCCGACGAGAAGTGCCATCGCGTCTGGATTCGGTCACGATAATATTGGACCAACCCAAGATGGGCCACTGCATGCTATACTCTTGATGAAGGAGTGGAATGCAGTGGCCTTTAACTTTCTTCCGCGTGATGAACAATACTTCGTTCTCTTCGAGCAGGCCGCCCGTAACATTACGGAGAGCGCGCTGGTATTGAAGGACCTGGTTGAGAACTTTACTGATGTAGAAGAAAAGGCAGCGCGGATCCGGGCGTTTGAGGAGCGCGGCGATGAGATCACCTTTCAGATCATCTCCCGGCTGGGGAAGTCGTTTATCACGCCGATCGAGCGGGAAGATATCTTCTCCATCGCCCGAGAGTTGGATGATATCGTCGATCTGATCGACGCATCAGCCTCCCGCCTGGCCACCTACGCGATCGACAAGCCTACCGATGCGGCTCGGGAGTTCGTGGACCTGATTGTGCAGGGGTCACAGGAGTTGGAGAAGGTCCTGTCGCTTCTTCACCGGAAGAACGTCGGCCAGATTCGGCTGCCCAAGATGGCGGTCAACAAGGTAGAGGCTGAGGCTGACCGCTTGCTGCGGCGGGTGGTGGCAGCACTGTTCACCAGCGGGCAGGACCCGTTGACCGTGATCAAGTGGAAAGAGATTTACGAGACGCTCGAAGAGGTGACCGACCGGCAGGAAGGGCTGGCGAACCTGATCGAGGGGATTATCGTCAAGAACACATAGATGTAGCGAAACCGGGCGTTGTCAGGCGCCCGGTGTTTCATTGCCTCATGGGAGGCAGGTTTGGCATATTTTTAGAGATCCCGGGCATATTGAAAAGGGAGCGCCTGTGTGATAGCCTATCGTTCTCACGTGATCAGTGAGTGAGAGCGGGAGGAGGACAAGCGGTCGACTCAGGAAGAATCTGAGCGATTGACGCCCGCACAGCGGGCTGTTACTATGAGAACTCCCTCGCCGGACGATGGGTTACCGAGTGGTCGGCCTCCGATGATGAGGGACTCATGCACAGCTTCCGTAACCGCTCTGGAAGAACCTGAGCGGTTGACCGAAGCAGGTAGGCATGGTAGCATAGGTCTTCGCCGGCGGCTTGATTTCGTCAGGCCAAGCCCGGCAGCAGCGGATGCTGCGAGGGGGCATTAGACCTTTACATGACTGTCTGTTTCACAATTAGGACTTACGAATGGCACACATTATCGGGTTGCATAACGGCTCGAGATGGTGTAACATAAGGTCTTGCCGGTGGTTCGCTGAACCGCTCGCAAATGGCACTGTACAGTTTTGAGGGTGTCACACGACACGTATAGAGTTTAGGGTGGCTATGCTGCGCAAACATGCCATACGACATGTTTGCGGGGCGGCTACCGTCAAAAAGGGAAGGCTTAGTGTGGCCGCCTCGGCCGAGGCTTAGCCGCCCTTGGACGACGGATCACCCACGATAAGTTTAGGGCGGCTATGCCGAGGGGGATCACCCGTTCCCATTCCGAACACGGCCGTTAAGCCCCTCAGGGCCGATGGTACTCCGCAAGGGGGAGAGTAGGTCGCCGCCCAAGCTATTTTTCAGCCCAGTTCGCCCGGGCATTACGCCCGGGCGATACTGTCGGCCAAACAACTACATAAGCGCGGTTAGCTCAGCTGGGAGAGCGCATGATTGACGTTCATGAGGTCAGAGGTTCGATCCCTCTACCGCGCACCAAAGGCAGTCTTGGATAATATCCATGGAGTGCCGCCTTGCGAGGGTAGCTCAGTAGGCTAGAGCACACGGCTGATAACCGTGAGGTCCCGGGTTCGAATCCCGGCCCTCGCACCAGGTTCCTTGTATACCGCGGGGTGGAGCAGTCCGGTAGCTCGTCGGGCTCATAACCCGAAGGTCGAGGGTTCAAATCCCTCCCCCGCAACCAGTTTGGCCCCATCGTCTAGAGGCCTAGGACGGCGCCCTCTCACGGCGCAAACTGGGGTTCGAATCCCCATGGGGTCACCATTATGGTGGGTTGGCGAAGTGGTAACGCGGCGGTCTGCAAAACCGTTATCCGTGGGTTCAAATCCCACACCCACCTCCAAAGCCCGGTTGGGCTTGTGTCTACCTGGTGCGTAACAAACCCCTCGACTACTAAATCGTAGCGCTTCGGGTTCTGTTACTTCTGGAACCTTGAAAACTAGACAGTGCAAGAGAGAAAAGCCAAGCGAGTCGAGCTCAAAACAACGAGCCGAACAAACTTTTTACGGAGAGTTTGATCCTGGCTCAGGACGAACGCTGGCGGCGTGCTT
>JBMONB010000003.1:0-26305 GCA_049325315.1 Bacillota bacterium
ATCGCCAGCGTGCGGCGGCCACCGGCCCGGTCGGCCTCCATGTCACGGATGTTGTTGCCGAGAAGAATCGCGGCGATCAGCAGTCCCACCGGCTGCGCCACCCAGAGGGCGGTCGGGGTTAACTCCCCGGCCTGGGTATAGTAGACCAGAAGAATGATCACCGGTCCCATGGTGAAGCCGGCGGCCAGTTCACCGAAGGGCGTGTAGGCAAGGGGCATCGGTCCGGCGGAGTAGAGATAGGCGACCCCGATACAGGCCAGGCCGGTGACGAAGACCCACCAGGAGGAGGTGGCCGAAATGTACAGGCCGAGCGCCACGGCCGACCCGGCGAAGAGCCAGGCCAGGGAGAGCACCGTCTTGGGCTGGAGGCCATCTCGCACGATGGAGCCGGCGATGCCCACGTGCTCCTCGGTGTCCAGGCCCCGGACGTAGTCGAAGTACTCGTTGAACATGTTCGTGGCGCTCTGAATCAGAATGGCGGCCACCAGGAAGGCGGCAAAGCGCCCGCCATGGAACCGGTCTGCCGTGAGGGCGAGCGCTGTTCCGGTCAGAACCGGAATCAGCGAGGCGACCAGTGAGAACGGGCGGAGCATACGCCACAGAATCTGCAGACGGGCGGTGGTGGACATCTTCTCTCCCCTGTTCCGATCTGGTGTATTCACAGGGTTATATCGTACCAGAACAAAAACACCTTGGGCATAGGCCAAGGTAGAGGTTGAATTAGATATTCCGATAGTTTTGGAGGGAGATCGCTCAAGCCGCCGAATCGGTCCTTGAACCGATATCGAATGGGCAGACGCCAGTGGGCATGCAGGAATGGAAGGTTGCGATGCAGCCACCACTCTGGTTGGTCATGCCGGCGGGTCTTGGGCTCGCCGTTGGATTCGGAGTCGTCGCCATGGGCCTCTTCTTTCTGATCATGCCGCTGGCGAACGCCCGGGTGAATCGGACGCCGTTTCTGCTCTTTCTCACCCAGGGCGGGGCGCTTCCGACGCTGCTCTCCATGACCGGCCTCAGACCCTGAGGCCGCTGTTGATGCCCTGCAGGCAGCGGTGAGGATCGATCCGAATCTGGGCGCCGCCTGGGCCGCCATGGCCTATGCCTTGGCCTGCCTGAATCCGGAGGAGCACGGAGAGGCTGCCGAGGAGGCGCTGAGCAGGGCGCTGTCGCTCACCCCGGTATCGGCGGAGGTCTGCTTCTGGCAGGCGGAGTACTGCCAGGTGATCGATGACCCGTACGGAGCACGGGAAGGTTCTGACCAGGCGCTGGCCCTGTCACCGGATGTGAGCCGGTACTGGGCGCAGTCGGCTCGCATTGCAACCCTGCTGGGGGAGGCCTCTTCCTGTTCGACGCGCGGGCAGAGCGGCTCCCTGGTGGGCATCGGGATTCTGGCGCTGCTGAAGGCGGTGGCCCGCACCACCCCGGGCTGGCTGGAGTTTGTCTACCCGCTCTCCCAGCTGCTCCCGCAGGCGCTTGTCGCGATTGTCGCCTCAGACATTCTCCTGCAGGAGGCGCTGCGGCGGAACTGGCTGCGTTTCCTGCGCTGACACAACGGCTACTTGGGCGCAAAATCGACGTATATCGGGGAGCGAGCCGGCGCATCATACTAGTGAAGCCGCTCGCCCGACCAACGCAGGTGGGGCCGGCTTCCCCGCAAGGCGGCGGGCTCGCCCTATCGGGCCGTGAGGGGTTCCGGCGGCGCCCCGCCAAGGCCGTTCGGACGGCCGGGCGCCCGGTACGTCCGTGCGGGTACAATTCAACATCTGGAGCTGGTTCTCCAGGTGAAGCGAGCGAGGTGGGCTTCGGCTCACCTCGTCTTCGTTTATACCCCGGGGGGCATATCCAATTGGTATACTCCCAACGTCGAAACTGGTAGAATGGAGCCAGGTGGTTCCATACCTTTTCCTAGTAGGAGGAAGCGTCCTTGCGCAAAGTAATCATTCTTGGCACCGGCCCTGCGGGCCTCACAGCAGCCATCTATACCGCCCGCGCCAACCTAGAGCCCCTGGTCATTGAGGGCAACGAGCCCGGCGGTCAGTTGACCCTGACCACCGAGGTTGAGAATTTCCCCGGCTTCCCCGACGGTATCATGGGCCCCGAACTGATGGACAATATGCGCCGGCAGGCGGAGCGCTTCGGCGCCGAGTTCCGGACCGGCTGGGCTACCTCGGTCGACCTCTCGCAGCGCCCCTTCAAGATCACCGTCGATGAGACCGAGGTGATCGAGGCGGAGGCGGTGATCATCTCCACCGGCGCCTCGGCGAAGCTGCTGGGGATTCCCGGCGAGAAGGAGAATATCGGCCGCGGCGTCTCCACCTGCGCCACCTGCGATGGCTTCTTCTACACCAACAAGAAGGTGCTGGTGGTCGGCGGCGGCGACTCCGCCATGGAGGAGGCCAACTTCCTGACCAAGTTCGCCGAGGTGACCATTGTGCACCGGAGAAGCGAACTGCGGGCCTCCAAGATCATGCAGGACCGGGCCCGGGCCAACCCCAAGATCTCCTGGGCGCTCAACGTTACCCCGCTGGAGGCGGTCGCCGGCGAGAGAGGCTTCAAGGCGCTGAAGGTCCGCTACAACGAGACCGGGGAGGAGCGGCTGATCGAGGCCGACGGCATGTTCGTCGCCATCGGCCATACCCCCAACACCGGCTTCCTGGCCGGGCAGCTGGAGGTCGACGATGTCGGCTACCTGAAGACGATTCCCGGCAGCGCCAGGACCTCGATTCCCGGCGTCTTCGCCTGCGGCGACGTGCAGGACCATACCTACCGCCAGGCGATCACCGCGGCGGGCTCCGGCTGCCAGGCCGCCCTGGACTGCGAGCGGTTCCTGGAGGGCTCTGCTGCGCACGACTGGTCACAGAGCCTCAACAAGTAGCCCCTGGATATGCGATAATAGAAGGGCCCGCCGCGGGTAAGGGGAGCGGCGGGCTCTTTCCCCATGGAGTACTGGCAGGCAGCATGTAAGGAGGAACACCCTTGAAGCACCTCATCATCGGCACCGCCGGTCACGTGGATCACGGCAAGACGGCGCTGATTCGGGCACTGACCGGCGTCGAGACCGATCGCTTCCCCGAGGAGCGGGAGCGCGGCATCTCGATCGATATCGGCTTTGCCCAGTTTCGCCTGCCCAGCGGCCGGCGGGCGGCGGTTATCGATGTGCCCGGCCACGAGAAGTTCATCAAGAACATGTTGGCCGGTATTACCGGCATTGATGTGGTCCTCCTGGTGGTCGCGGCGGACGAGGGCGTCATGCCGCAGACGCAGGAGCATCTCGATATTTTACGCCTTCTTGAGATCGGGCAGGGCATTATCGTGATCACCAAAAAGGACCTGGTCGACGAAGAGATGGTGGAACTGGTGGAGGCCGATATCCGCGACGCGGTCGCCGGCACCTTCCTGGAGCAGGCACCGGCCATCGCTGTCTCCTCCCTGAACGGCGATGGGCTCCCCCAGCTGCTGGCCGCCCTGGATTCGCTCTTCGAGGCGGCGGAGGCGAAAGATGTGACCGCCTTTGCCCGCCTGCCCATCGACCGGGCCTTTGTCCGCCCGGGCTTCGGCACCGTCGTCACCGGCACGCTGGTGGGCGGCACGATCAACGAGGGCGACAAGATGGAACTGCTGCCGCTGAACCTGGAGGTCCGTGTTCGGGGGCTTCAGGTCCACGGCGACAAGGTGGCCCGTGCCGAGGCGGGGCAGCGGGTGGCGGTGAACCTGGCGGGCATCGAGCGCTCCGATGTGGCCCGGGGCCACGTGCTCTGCGCCCCGGGGGCGCTCAAGGCGACCGACTCCTTTGCCGCCCGCCTCCACCTGCTGAAGACCTGGCCCAAGGAGATGAAGCACGGGGTGCGTGTCCACCTGCACACCGGCACCAGCGAGGTACTGGCACGGGTGCTCCTGCTGGAGAGCGACCAGCTGGAGCCGGGCGAATCCGCCTACGTGCAGATCAAGACCGAAGAGCCGCTGGTGGTGGGCCGGGGCGATCACTACATCATCCGCTCGTACTCACCGGTGCATACCATGGGTGGCGGCATTGTGATCGAACCCCACGCCCATTACAGGAAGTCGCAGGCAGCGGCGGCGGTGGCTGAACTGAAGGTGAAGGAGACGGGCGGTCTGGGCGGCGTCATCGCCGAGACCCTGGCCCGTTCGGAGATGGTTCCCCTCAGCCTGGCAGAACTGGCGAGGCGAACCGGGATTCCCTCTGAGACAATTCAGACAGAATTGCCGGGTATCGCCCAGGATGTCCGCCCCCTTGAGTCGAATCTCTACATTCACCGGCGCGGGATGGGTCGCTTCATCGCTTCGGTGCAGGGCGAGTTGGAGGCCTACTACAAGCAGTACCCGCTCCGTTCGGGCCTCGCCAAGGAAGAGGTGCGGCGGAAGCTGAACATCGGGGGCAAGGAGTTCTCCGCCCTGCTGGCAGCAGCCGAGGAGGCGGGCGAGCTTAGCGTGGTGCGGGAGAAGGTCTCGCTGCCGGGCCGCACGCCCACCCTGAACTCCGGGCAGGCCAAACTGGCCGATGGTGTCCGGGCGGCCATCGCCCAGGCGGGCTTCAACCCGCTCTCCGTGGGTGAACTAAAGGAGATGGTCAAGGGGCGGGACACCGAAGAGGTGATCATCTTCCTCACCGAGCAGGGCGAGGCGGTCCGGGTCGGCGACGACCTGATCTTGCACGGCCCGACCCTGGAAGAAGGGGTGCGGCGGACCCGGGAGCATCTGAGGGCCAACGGCAAGCTGACCGTGGCCGAGTTCCGGGATCTGCTCTCCACCACCCGCAAGTACGCCCTGCCGCTCCTGGAGTGGATGGACGAGCAGAAGATCACCCGGCGTGCCGGCGATGAGCGCCTCCCGGGGGCGAACGCTTGATTCGGCACGTGGGAGAAGTCAGAGGGAGGGGTAGCTCATGTCCCGGTCAGTCCGTGGCGCATCCTGTCAACTCTGCCGTGAACCCATTGCGGAGATCTTTGAGTCGGTCAGGCTTCCGCGGCTGGCCACATACCCTTCGTGGCTCTCCTTCATGGCCGATGCCACCGTGCACCGAACCTGCCTACAGAGCACCCCGTTCCTCCCCGACTTGCTGAAGGCCTGGGGCGGATGGTGGGAGTCGGCCGGAAAGGGCGCCGAAATCAGGTTCGAGGACAGCGAGCGGCTGCTCTTCATTCACCGGACCGGTGCCGGCTTCACCTATGTCTACCACCCAAGGTTCCTGGTCTTGCAGGGCGATGACGCGAGCCTGGCCGACCTGGCGCTGCTCCTGCGGGACGGCACCGGCCGCTCCGACTTCCCTTTCGGTGTCTGCGAGGTCACGGCCGAGCCGCCGGATCGGGTGCTCCGCCTCCTTCAGAGCCCGGCTGGGCCGGTCACCGTACAGGAGCGCTTTACGCCGGAGGAGTGGGAGCACTTCACCTTCCCCTTCCGGGCTGGTGTATAAGGGGCGATGAAAGAGAGCCTGCATCCCACGGGGTGCAGGCTTTTTGTTTGGTTTCAGGTAAGACATATATAACCACAGGTTACGCAGATTAAGACAGTGATTACGCAGATTATAAAGATGATATATAATATGGGGTGCCATTCCCGTTGTCGTTAGATCTTCCTATGATCTGCGGTAAAGTGTCCCATAATGACTCAAAGCATCGCTTGCCGATGCAGCAGTGGCCGGCGGACCGGGCGGCCTTCATTCAGCCCTCCCGAAGATGGCAAAGCCCAGGAAGAGGGTCAGCATGATGAAGAGGATCAGCCAGAGGGCGTTTACCGCCTTTGCTGGGTTCCCCTTGCTGAACCGGTTGGCGAAATAGAGACCAATGAGGATCACAACAGGGGCTACGAAGACGACCCCGACAATCCACCAGATGATTGCTGGCATGAAACTCCCCTCCGCCTTTCAGACGTTCCACCCCTGCCGGGGAGGTATGCACCGGCTTTAGAAACTCTCCATAAAAAGTTTACCGATCAGATGGGAACCTTCCCACAGCTAGCTTCGTCCATCCTAGTAGAAGATGCGAAGAAGGAGGGCGATGGAGGATGAGTCGCAAGGAGTTTTTGTTTGGCCACCTCTCCCCCGAGGTCGGGCGGTTCGTGCTCCAGGGCCTTCGGCAGTTGGAGCAGGAGAACGTCTTTGATGCTCCCAGCGTGATCAGCGGCATCGTGTGCCGGATGCGCAGCGCCGACTCGGCCCTGGTTCGCTCGGCAGCGAACCGGACAGAGGGCTTGCTCAGGCAGATGTTTGCCCAGCAGTACCTGACCCGGGTGGGCGCGTAGATGAGCGAACAACTGCACATCGTAGGGTGACCGCCTTGCACGGAGAGCACTCCGCAGCAGGGCGGTTTTGCGCGTCGTCATTCCCCGCATCTTCGCAGGTATGGAAGGAATACCCGCAGGGGCCGCCGAATCCCTCCACGAAGCCACCCGAAGACTGTCTGGGGGTGTTGCCGTGGGAAAGATCATGATTGTCGACCCGTCGCTACTCGATCGGAAGCGGATCCGGATCGTGCTGGAGGCGGCGGGACACAGCGTTGTAGAGGTCGGCAGTCCCGATGAGGCGCTGACGCAACTGCGGGAACTACCGCGGGGCAGCGTCAAGCTGGTCATGACGGAGTTGCAGTTCCCTGATGCCGATGGTATGCAGTTTGTGCGCACGATGCGTTCGGACCTGGGGCTGAAGGAACTGCCGGTCATGGTCGTAACCCCCCAGCCTGCCCGTGAGCTGGTGATCGAGATGGTCTCCAGCGGCGTCAGCACGATTGTTACCAAGCCCTTTGGCGGGGAGATGCTGCTGCGGCGCGTGACCGAGACCCTGGCCGATGTCAACCTGCTGGCCCAGGGGGAGGGAGCGCTCCTCTCCTGGTCGATTGAGGACTACCTCCGCCGTGAGCTGAAGCGGACCGAGCGGAACGATTCGCACTTCTCCCTGGTGCTGGTTCGGACGCTCGATACGATGAAGGGGCAGGCGGTGCCGCTCCTGATGCGCGGGTTGGTCCGGCACATGCGGGAGACCGACGTGCTGGTCCGGCTGGGCGATGATCAGGTCGTGATCATGCTGCCCGACACCGACGTAATGGGTGCCTCGGTGGTGGAGAGCCGTGTCTGGCAGAGCGCCAGGGCGATCATGGGCGAGCAGACCGGCGGCGAGCCGCTGGAGGTGGAGGTCCGGGTCGGCACGGCCACCTATCCGACCGAGGCGGGCGACGGCGAGACGCTGATTGCCATGGCCCGGGAGCGGGCAACCTGAGGCATATTCCCCGGCGCATATTCACAGAATGGAATCCCCCCTTCACCCGAGGGGGGATTAGTCGCGTGAAGGCGTCCAAACGGAGTCCTCTTCCCGTCTTTCCAGGTAGGAGGAGGTGGCCGCGAATGAAGGCCAGGAGATGGGTGTGGCTGTCGGTCCTTGTGCTGATCATCGCCGTCCTGACGGCGGGATGCCAGAGCGGAAAGCGGTCCAAGGGGCCCGATGGCGACTTCACCCCGCTGACCCTGGACGCAGCCCCAGCCGAGCTTCAAGGATACTACGACGAGACAAAGGCGATTCCGGGGCTCTTCGTACTCCAGAAGAAGGGGCAAGCCTACCTGCTGGTCATGGCCGGCACCGCCCCGGAGGCCGATATGCGGGTAGAGATCGTCGACATTCGCAAGGTCGGACAGAAGTGGCGGGTCCTGGCGACCCTGGAGGCTGGCGGCAGCGGAGATTACCCCTATGCAGTGGTTCAGGTAGAGGCGCCACCCGGGGTTGATTTCTCCGGCCGGCTGACGGGGCCCGACGGAGAGGTTCGAGAACTGCGGGCCATCGTGATAAGCGACCGTTGACCGGTTCATTCACAGACCCCTGTGCATGGGGCGCACAGGGGTCTGTGCCGCGCCAAGGCCAGACGAGAAAGGGCCTGTCAAAGTTCCAAAACCGGGTCTGGTACTTTCTGGAGGCGGAAGGATTGTTTCGGATCAAAACGAATTACAGGTAACATAGTTACTGTCGGCGATGGATGAATCCACCAGAAAAATCATTGTGAAAGGAGGAACCTGCAAGGCTGTTCCAGGTCGCAAGACCTATACCCTATACAATATATACGACGGAGGCAGATCTACCGATGCAGCTCAAGTCACGCCGTACATCCCTGGTGCTCTTGGCTCTTACCCTCTTGATTGCCCTGCTTCCCCAGGCGGCCTTTGCAGCCGGCTACCCGGTGGTCGTCAACGGAAGGACCGTCCCGGACACCATGGCAGAGATGCGCTCCGGGCAGATTATGGTCTCGGTTCGCCCCCTGGCCGAGGCGATGGGCGGGAGCGTCGCCTGGAATCCGACCGCCAAGATGGCCACGATCTCCTATAAGGGTTCCCAGATGGCGGTCTGGATCGGCAACAACCTGGCCTTCCAGGACGGCAACCGCATCTGGGCCCCGGTCGCCCCCTACCTGAAGTATGGGAAGACCATGGTCCCCGGCTGGTGGATGGCGGCCCGCTTCGGAGTGAAGGTCTCCTTTGCCAACAACACGCTCTATGTGAACACCGGCAGCACCAGCACGCCGCCTCCGGCCCCGGCTCCGAACCCGAACCCCCGGCCGAACCATGTGCTGGCAAAGTCGACTTACGTCTTCCCCTACCCCGCCGGCGCTCCCTACCAGAAGTACTACGACACCATGGGCGACCCCCGCTTCTGGAATGGCAGCTCCTTCCCGCACGAGGGAACCGACATCCTCGCCCCGAAGGGCACCCCCATCGTAGCGGTCGCCTCGGGCACCATCGTCCGCTATGGCTGGAACACCCTGGGCGGCTACCGGGTCACCGTTCAGCTGGATGATCATCCGGAGTACCGCTTCTACTATGCCCACATGAGCCGCTACGCCCCCGGCCTCTACCAGGGCGCCAAGGTGAAGGCCGGCCAGCTCCTGGGCTACACCGGTTCCACCGGCGAGGGCCCCGAGGGCACCAGCGGCAAGTTCGTCGACCACCTGCACTTTGGCATCTATGGCCCCAACGGCGCCATCAACCCGTTTACACTGCTGAAGTATTGGGAAGGGAATAAGGTTCCCCTGAATTAGGACATGCTGACCCTGCTGACCCCTGGTCAACCTGGTTGACCGGAATCGGCGGGGTCTTTTTTTTCGCGTTATCCAGACAGATAGGCAAAGGGTTCTGGCAAAGACAAGGAATCATCCGCACGATTCTCGAACGCTATAGATTGGCATCAAGCGGAATTGAGGAAGAGGAGCGACGTTACTTGGATCTCACCTCACAGTTGGCCGAACTGACCCGCCTGAGCAGCATCACCGGGCGAGAGCGGGCGATGGCCGACCATCTGCTGAAGGAATGGGCCCCCCTTGTGGATGAGGCCCGCCCGGACCGGTTGGGCAGCTATATCGGACTGAAGCGCGGGGAGGGCTCGGTGACCGAACTGCGCTCCCTGCCCTACCCCGGGCCGGAGACCTGGACCGGGCGGCCAGGGGAGCGGGCCCCGGGCCCGCCGCGTATCTTGGCGGCGGCGCATATCGACTCCATCGGCTCCATGGTGACCGCCATAGAGCCAGGCGGTTACCTGCGCTTTACCACCGTCGGCGGCGTCGACCGGCGCCTGTTGATGGCGCAGGAGGTCGAAGTGCACGGCCGGCGGGTGCTCCCCGGTCTGGTAGGCTCCAAGCCGCCCCATGTCACCTCGATGGAGGAGCGGAAGAAGCTCCTGCCGGTGGAGCAGCTCTACATAGACACGGGCCTTTCCGAAGATGAGGTGCGCCGGCTGGTGAAGCTGGGCGACCCGGTGCTGCCCCGCCATGAGTTCCGGGCACTACAGAACGGCCGGGTCTCCAGCCGCTACCTGGACAACCGGGCGTCGAACCTCGCACTGGCCGTGGCGCTCATGGAGCTGCGGCAGGTGAAGCACCAGGCCGACTTCTTTGCCGTGGGCACCGTGGGCGAGGAGTTCGGCGGTCTGCCGGGCGCCACCACGGCGGCCTTTGCGATCAAGCCGGACATCGCCTTCGCCGTCGACGTTACCTTTGCCCGGCACCCGGGCAGCGAGAAGGACTCCTACCCCATGGGCGGCGGCCCTGCCATCGGGGTAGGTCCCAACTGCACGCCAAAGCTGGTGAAGCTGATGCGCCAGGTGGCCGAAGCGGTGGGCATTGACTACTGCCTCGAGGTGATGCCAGGCCCGTCCGGCACCGACGCCTGGGCGATGCAGGTGGTGCGAGGCGGCGTGGCGACAGGGATCCTTTCGATTCCGATCCGGTATATGCACACCCCGGTGGAGACGGTTGATCTGGCCGATATCCGCGCCGCTGGCCGGCTGCTGGCCCAGGTCGTCGCCCGGGTTGATCAGGCGTTCGTGGAGGACTTGCGATGCTACTAGAGCGGCTATCCAACGCCTGCGGCGTTCCCGGGCGGGAGGACGAGGTGCGGGCGGTTCTGCGGGAAGCCCTTACCGGTCATGTTGACGAGATCTGGACGGACCCGATGGGCAACCTGATTGTGCGCAAGGGAAGCGGCCCGGTGAAGGTGATGCTCGATGCCCACATGGACGAAGTGGGTTTCCTGGTGGGTGAGATCACCGATGAGGGCTATGTGATCCTGAAGAAGATCGGCGGGCTTGATGACCGTGTACTGCCGGGGCGGCAGGTCTGGCTGACCGATCGCCGGATTCCCGGGGTGATTGGGGCGAAGGCCTGGCACCTGACCAGCGCCGACGAGCGCACCAAGGTGATCCCCTTTGACGAGATGTACGTGGACCTGGGCTGCCGGACCCGGGCGGAGGTTGCGGCCTTGGGCATTGAACCCGGGGAGCCGGCCTACTTCGCCACGACCTTCGAGCACTTCAGCGAGAAGGTGGTGAAGGGCAAGGCCTTCGACGACCGGGTGGGCTGCTACGTACTGGCCCGGCTGCTGCTGGAGTTCGACCACCCCGGCATCACCCTCTACGGCGCCTTCACCTGCCAGGAGGAGGTGGGGCTGCGGGGCGCCAAGGTGGCGGCCTACAACCTGAACCCAGACGTCGCCATCGCCCTGGAGGGCACCGGCTCGGCTAACGCGGCGGGGGTCGACCCCTTTGACACCATCACCAACATGGGCGAGGGACCGGTGATCTCGCTGATGGACGCCTCCGGCATCCCCAACAAGCGGGTCTGGGACGAGCTGGTCCGGGTGGCCCGGGTCAGCGAGATCCCCTACCAGCACCGGCGGCTGACCGCCGGCGGCACCGATGCGGGCGGCATTGCGCTGCAGCGCTCGGGGGTTCCCGCCTGCACGGTCTCCGTCCCCTGCCGGTACATTCACACCAACGCGGCCCTCTGCAACCTCGACGACGTCGAGGGGGCCGTGCAACTGGTCCATCGGTTCCTGGAAAGCGTCGAGAAGGGGGACTTCCGTCCATGAGTTCGAAGCTGTTGGAGCGGGTGCAGCGGCTGACCGCCATCTGGGGGCCGTCGGGGCGTGAGCAGAAGGTGGCCGCCGCCCTGGAGGAGATCATCGCCCCCTTTGTCGACGAGGTGCGGTACGACCGCTTCGGCAACCTGCTGGCCATTCGCCGGGGGAAAGAGGGTGGTAGTCGGGTGCTGCTGAGCGCCCACATGGACACCGCCGGCGCCCTGGCGCTGAACGTGAGCGAGAAGGGGCTGATCTACCTGGCCCCGGTGGGCGGCTTCAAGGCGCACCACGCCGTCGGGCAGCGGGTGGTCTGGGGCAGCGGGGTGGTCGGGGTGCTGCAGCACGAGCACGCCGAGGAGGCCAAGGAGATCGAGCTGAAGCGGCTCTTCTGCGATATTGGCGCTGCCAGCCGGGAGGAGGCGCTGGAGAACGTCGCTCTGGGCGACATGTGCACCTTTGTCGCCGACACCCAGGTAATGGGCGATCTGATCGTCGCTCCCGGCCTGGACAACCGGGCCGGCTGCGCCGTGCTGCTGGAGGTGGCCGAGCACCTGGCGCAGACCGATCATGAGGTGATCTTCGCCTTCACCTCACAGGGGGAGGTGGCCCCGCGGGGCAGCGGTGTTGCCGCGTACGGCGCCGAGCCCGACATTGCCTTCGTGGTCGACACCGCCCCGTCGGGCGATATTCCCAAGGCACCCCGGGCGGGGACCCAGTTGGGCAGTGGGGCCGCTCTGAAGCTGAAAGACGGCGGCTATGTCGCCCACCATGGCGTGGCCGGGCTGGTGCAGGGGGTGGCGGAGGAGCAGGCGATTCCGCTGCAACTGGAGATCAGTGCCGGCGCCGGGGAGGCGCAAGTGGTGACTTCGGCCGGTCTGGGGGTGCCCACCGCCGTGATCGACATACCGGTGCGGTACCGGGCCACCGCCGGCGAGATGGTCAACCTGCGCGACCTGCACGGGGCCGCCGACCTGCTGCTGAAACTTCTGGGGAGCCCGCTGAGCCTGAGTTAGCAGATCACCTGGGCCGCCTTGTAATAGAACAGGGCGGCCCATGGCGCGGTCTAGGCCCCTAATACCTAAAGGCGTAGGGCTTCGAACGGGTTGACGCTTGATTCCGGTCGGGCTACACTTTTTTGGGTAGAGGTATCGCAACCCGGCCCTACAGGGAGTTATGTGCCATGTTGGATAAGGAGCAGACCCTCTTTGAGCACCTGGCCGAGTTGCGCCAGCGGATCATCCGGTCGGTGGTGGCGATCGTCGCCTGTGTGATCATCGCCGTCGGCTTCTCGCAGCCGGTCTTCCGGTTTATCATGGAGCAGGCGAAAAGCGACGGGGTGCAGCTGGTGCAGTTCACCTTCGCTGACGCCTTTCTCACGCAGTTCAAGCTGGCGGTAATCGGGGGCCTGGTTCTGGCCTTCCCCTTTGTGCTCTACCAGATCGTGGCCTTCATCGTCCCGGCGCTGAAGCCAAACGAGAAGCGAATCCTGTACCTGGGCCTCCCCTTTGCCACCTTCATGTTCGGCCTGGGCTGGGCCTTCGGCTGGTTCGTGGTGGTGCCAATCTCCAAGAAGTTCTTCCTGGACATCTCCTCCCTGGTGGGTGTCACAAACCAGATCACCCCCAGTGCGTATGTGAAGTTTGTTCTGGGAATCTGCAACCCGCTGGGCATCGCCTTCCAGCTGCCGCTCCTGGTGCTGATCCTCGCCCGAATCGGCCTGGTTACGGCCACCTTCCTGGCCCGGGTGCGCAAGTTCGCCTTCCTGGCGATCATGGTCCTGGCTGCGGTGCTCTCCCCGCCGGATATCATCTCCATGTCGATCTTCCTGGTACCACTCTATGGCCTCTACGAGTTCTCCATCTTGCTGGCCCGCATTGCGGCGCCGAAGAACCGCTAAAGGCAAAATAACAGACCGGGTGGGCCCTCTGGGGCTCACCCGGTTCTTTCTGCGCCCAGCTATCTGCCGGCTTCGGGGCCAAGAGCAGCGAGAAAAAGCGGCACGCCAATGGCAATGGCGGCGAGCAGGAAGCCGCCGGCCCCGGCAAGCCAGTCGCCCCCCTTGCCCAGCTTCCAGCCCCAGTGGCCCGCCCGGAAGGCGATCAGGGCGGCCACAGCGATGATCGCCCAGCGATCCCACATTGGTTCTCCCTCCTAGTCTTGCGAGAGGTCACTGGAGAGCAGCATGCCGAACCGGCGGATGAAGACCTCGCTCTCCACGGTGATCTCCATGTCCGTCACCCGCTCGTGCCACTTGAAGTCCAGCCACTGATCGAAGGTGGCAAAGCGGGTGCGAAAGAGTTGGCCGAACCCGGCGGGGTCGGCGCCCCACTGGTAGTAGACCTTGTCGATCAGGTTTTCGAAGAGCGGATCTGCATACTCTCTGGCCAGGTATTCTTCCAGTGCCCGGCGGTTCTCGGGCAGGGAGTAGTCGGTCTTGCCCGGGGTGGAGAGGAGTTCGACCTCGAACTGAAGCCTCACGTGAACCACCGGCTGGTCGCCGCGAAAGGAGGCCCGGTACTGGGGCTTATTCTCCTGGTGAAACCGGAAGGTGACATACTTTCCCTCTTCAAGGGGATCCTCCACCGTTTTGTAGACCTTGCCCATCTCGCCCCGCAGGGCCAGGACCGCCGCCGTCTCATCGACGGTGAGGCTCCCCGCCATCTTGTCCCCGCGGAAGACAGCGGTGCCCATGAATTCGACCAGGTTCCCGCCGTTGCGGGGGACCTCGCCGGCCTCCAACGACCGGTGACCCAGTGGGGGAGTTCGCTGCCGATCGGCTCCTTGGCCATCTCGTTCACCCCGACCATGGCGCTGATCGCATCGACCCCGGGGGAGCTCATGCGGGCGTAGAGATGCTGCAGCTGGGTCGGCGGGCTCAGGTGGAAGCGCTTCTGTATGAGACCGGCACCCGCGAAGAACTTCATGGCGTTGACATCGGCCACCGGGCGGTTGTTCTGAAACCCCCTGACAGCTCCGCCCCACACGATGTAGACGTTGGCACCCCTGCGCATCTGGTTGTGGCGCATGAGCTGGCTGATCACGGGGGTCAGACCCTCGCGGGCGAGCGGCTCGCCGATGCCGACCCAGCGGATATGCTCCAGCGAAATCACCCGCATGACGCTGGGCTGGATCAGCTGTACCGCCTGCTGCAGGCTGCTGGCCCGTACGGCGATGATGCCCGAGGTCAAGATCCCCGGGTCTGCGCTGACCGCACTCAGCATCCCCAGGGTCAGCTTCTCCGCCTCCACCAGGCGGAAGGTCCACAGGTACTCATCGTCCGCACTATCTACGCCGATGCTGGCTACATAGACCGTGTCCTCCACCTCGGTGCGGTCCCAGCACCCACCCAGGAGCAGGGCGAGGAGGAGTGCGGCGATCACACCACGCCTACGCACCGGCGCTCCCTCCGTCTCCGCCGGCGTTGGCGGTAGACCGCCCTCGGATCCAGGCCAGCCCGGTGACAAGTAGAGGAAGGGCAAAGAAGACCAGATAGGCGACCCCCCGGAAGACGACGCTCTCGACGGCGATCGTATCGGCCTGGTTCGATGGCATCAGGGCGACCGCCAGGGTGGGGATTGCCAGGGGGAGCACCGCGCCCCGGTGGTCGGGCAGCCGGAAGGCCTCCTGGTACAGCCGGGCTCCGGCCAGCAGAGCCACGGCGGTGCACAGGACCGAGCCGAAGGCCCAGATGACGACCCAGATGGCGTCGATCCGTTCCAGGAACCGGCCGCCCTGGACCAGGCGGCTCATTTCGAAGAGGGGAAACGGAACGGAGAGACCGCTGGGGAGGGGGAAGATCATCAGGTAGAAGAGGATCACCAGCGACCAGGTGACCGAGCCGCCCAGGACCGCCAGAGCCGTGCCGCGCAGGAGGCGCTGCCCCGAGGGGAGGAAGCTGCTGAAGACGAGCAGGTGCATCAGGGGGCTGAAGTGGGAGGTGAGGGGGATCACCTCCCAAAGGGTAGGCCCAATCCCGTGACCGAAGGGGGGCATGGCGTTGCGGAACTGCCCCCAGCCGATGTTTCCCAACAGCAGCAGCAGGATGCTGACCAGGGTGGGCCAGACATAGAGGGAGGCGAGCCAGAAGGTGTTGGGCGGGGCCATGGCTGCCCCCAGGGCGCTGGCGATCATCATGGTGGACATGGCAAAGGTCTGTGGGGTGTGGGGGTAGAGGGCGGTGACCACCAGTTCCGAGGCCTGCCGCAGGCTCAGCCCTACCGAGGCGGCGATGGCGGCGTTGAACACCAGGGCCACAGTGATGGCCAGGGGCCGGCCGCCCCCCTGGAGGGCGAGGTCGGTCAGGTTCTGCCCAGCCCTCTCGGACAGGGTGGCAATAGTCGGCCAGAGCATCAGGAATACGACGATACCGGCCAGCAGAATTGCCCATGGCGCCGCCGTAGAGGTAACCAATGCCACCGCCCGAGGAAGCGAATAAAAGGCCGCCACGAGCAGCAGCCCGAAGGTGGCCGACCAGAGTTGATACGAGGTGATCTCGTCGGGTTTCATGGCGACACCTCCGGTGGCGGAAGCCGGACGGGGTGCTCCAGGGCTCGTTCTTCTCCCAGGTAGACCATCATGATAAACAGGAGCAAGGTCATGCCGTAGACCCCGAGCCCAGCGGCGGCGCCGATGAAGAAGTAGCGCCAGAGGCGAACGACTCGCCGAAGGGCAGGGTTGGGGAGCGTGGCTCTGAGCGCACTCTCCACGATGATCACCGAACCGGAGACCCCCCCGATGACCCCCACCTGCATCATGGCCATCAGGGCGACAACGGTGGCGATCAGCGCCGGCACGGTCATCTTTCGCTCGCCCGCCCGCATTGCCGCTGCCTGGAAGGCGTCGCTCAGCAGCGACGCCAGGAGGATCTCCCCGACCACCGGGAAGGGGAGGTTGCCACGGCTCGCCGTGAGGGCCACGAGGAAGGGGCCGGGCATCAGCGAGTGGTGGTAGGAACTGATCGCCACGAAGGCGGCGCTGAGGGTGAGGCCGAAGATTGCCACCAGGACGCGGGGCCCGGCGATCAGTCGGCGGATGGGGGGGCGCAGGGCGATATCTCCTGGGCTGCTGAAGAGCATGTTGAGGGTCGTAGGAGCCACCATTGGGTAGCCGTGGTTATCCTTGAAGATGGCGACGTACCCGTCGGTCAGCGCCTCGGCCAGGGCGTCCGGGGAGTCGGACTCCAGTGCAGGGGGAAGCCGGAGGGCGTTTAGCCAGGTTCGCCACCAGGGTGGCCTGGCGGGATTCGGGCTCAGGTTCAGCGCCCAGGTCCGTGCCGCCTGGACAGTCTTCTGTGCTGCTCTGGATCTCAGGTAGACCAGGGCAAACCTGCTGCCATCTGGCCGTACGTACTCTTCGGTCTGGATATCGGCCTGGCGCAGCTGGCGGTGCAGGACGGCCATGCTGGTATCGAGATCGGAGCCAAAGCTGTTCTCGCCGGCAGTGCGCAGTCCGCTGCCGACCAGCAGCACCTCGGAGTGCCCGTCGACATGCAGGGCAACCAGCCCGCTCACCAGCCCGGATGCAAGGGCCTCGGACTCATCGGCAAGCCGCAGGTGGGCAGCCGGAAACCGACCTGACCGCGCCATCGCTGCCGGTGATTCGCCCACCGTCCCGTGGGCCAGCGGTGTCAGCACCAGCCGCTCCAGGTCGGCGGGGGAGACCAGATGCAGAAGGTAGACCACCGTGATCGCCGGCCCACCCGGCGGCTCGATCTCGCGGAGAACCAGCCCCGAGTGACCGGCGCGGGGAAAGAGCGCGTGGAGCATGGCCCGAAAGGAGGCCTGCTGGGTAGGGATCGTGTACAGGGGGTCACCTCCTGCCCGGCAAGACATGATCTTAGACTTATCTTTGACAAATGCAGGCTGCGGCAAACATTGGGTCCGATGAACAGAGAGACGGACCCAGTTGGGGGACCAGTCTCTCATGACCATGGGCTTTCACGGCGAGTTACCCGGAACAAGGCCGGGAATGGTTTCTCGGGCCTGCGCATATGTTCTAGGGGCGGTATAGACGGGCCGCATCGAAGCTGTGAGGAGGGACGATGCCTATGAACTCCTGGACGTCGGAAGCGGGGCCGGGCCAGCCGGATATTCGGGGGACTTATGCCGCCCTGGCCGACGCGATCATCCCGCGAACTCCCGGGCTCTCCTGGGAAGCGGGGGCTGCCTACCTGGCTGGCGGAGCCCAATGGGCTGTGGGCCAGTATCTTGCCATGACGTTGGATCGCTCTCCGGCGGTACGAGGTCTCCCCCTTGCCACCGCCTGGTTGCTGGACGCCGCTGCCGGTCACCTGATCGCAACGGGCCGGGTCACCACCCCCCTGAACCCTTATGCCTTTCCCGGGGGCGGTCGCTTTGCCAGCCTTTCGCAAGGAGACCGGATCAGGGTCCTGGCGTTGTTGGAGCAAATGGAGTTGGATCCTGACGCTCTACCTCCGCCCTATCGTGAAAGCCCGTGGCTGGTGGCCGTGACGATCGATGTCCTGAACCGATCGACCGCCATGGGTTTCTACTCAGAGTGGCCGGGGTACGGCACCACCCGCCTCCTCCCTCCTGATCAGATGGAACTCGAGTGCTTTCCGCCCGGATGGCTTCAAGCGCGCTTTCCCGGGCCTTCGCTCGGCTATCGCGCCCTCAGGGGCTACCCCGGGGCGCAACCTCGTGAATAGGGGTGGAGCGGCATGACGTATGATGCCGATGTGATCGTGATTGGGGCCGGCGGCGGTGGAGCGGTAGCGGCCAAGGAACTTGGGGAGCGGGGCATTGAGGTGTTGGTGCTGGAGGCCGGGCCCTGGTACGGCAACAAGCGGTGGCCGGAACCGAATCGGGAGCCCGGCGCAAGAAGCAGCAATAGCCCCGAGGACCTGGACCAGCCGCTCCTGGCCAGGCAGTTTTCCGACTTGGAATTCGACATGAACGACGGCGTGTCGGGCAAGTTCCGATGGGGCCCCGCCGACCGGCGGCGGTCGCCCTGGGCCCGCACGCTGCGGCAGCAGGGGCTCATCTTTCAAAATGCGGGCGTGGGGGGAACCACCCTGCACTATCTGGCGAATTCGCCCCGAGCCTATCCGGCGGCCATTGAGGGTCTCTGGCCCATCTCCTACCGTGACCTGATCCCCTATTACGAGAAGGCAGAGCATACCCTCCCGGTCCGGCCAGCCCCCACGACCGCCAAGGAAGAGCTGTTCTATTACGGGGCCCGGAAGGCGGGCTGGTCGCCCATTCACACCCCGAACGTGACAGAGCCGGGCTACCGGCCACAGCCCAATGCCATTTTGCTGCCGGATCCGCGAATCAACGACCCGGAGTTTGAGATCCGGGCCGACACCCTGGGCTGTACCCTGCGAGGGCACTGTGTGAACGGGTGTTATATCGGTCCGTCGGTGGATAAAGTGGCCAAACGCTCCACGCTGGTCAGCTATATTCCCCTGGCCCTGAAGACCGGAAAGGTGACGGTCAGGCCCAATACCTTTGTCACCCGTATTCTGACAGAGCCAGGCCGGGGGGATGAGGTGAGGGCTGTCGGGGTGAGGTTCCGGGATACCTGGACCGGTGAGCACGGGGAGCTGAGGGCCCGGACGATCGTGATGGCCGGCGGGGGGATTGAGACGCCCCGCCTCTGGCTCAACTCCGAACTGCCCTATAATCCGTGGGTAGGGCGGGGAATGACCAACCACTTCTTTGACTGGGTGACGGGGGTGTTCGATCAGACCACCCTGACGGAGATCCTGGGTCCAACCGAGGCCAATCAGCACGTCGGTCAGAATTCGGGTGCCAGGTTTGACTACCCCGGGCTGGGCATGCTGGAGCCGATCGGTTTCGGCCCGGGAATGTTCGCCTCTCTCCTGTACTCCTTCAGCCAGGTTGGCTACGCGCACCTCCGCGAGGTTCCCCCCGGCAGCCCCTGGGACCTGGAGGGCAGGGTTGTGGGCGAGCCGCTGAAGGCTCTCATGGCCCAATACCGGCAATCCATGGCGATTCTGATCAGCACCGACGACGATGTGGACCAGCGGAACGGCGTGTTCGTTGATCCTACGGTTCAGGATGAACACGGACCGGTCCCCCAGATCCACTACCAACCGACCCGAAGGAGTATCGAACGGCGGGACCGCCTGGCCGTGATTGCCGCGGAGATCTTGCGGAAAGCCGGCGCCAGGCAGGTAATCCGGGGCAACTGGCCCCCTGCGGCCTTCATTCACATGGAGAGCACCATGCGCATGGGTTACGTGACCGATACCGCTTGTGAGGCGCTCCAGGTCAAAGGGTTGTTTATCGCCGACAACAGCGCCCATTCCAACGCCATCGGTGGGCCGAACCCAACCCTGACTACTCAGGCGCTGGCCACCATTATGGCGGACAAGATGGCCGAGCGGTACTTCTGAAGAACGAGAAGCTGAGCAAAGGCCCGGGCGAGATGGCTCGCCCGGGCCTGACTGCTATTTCTTCTTCCGCACCCACCGGAGGCGGCGGTAGAGGTAGGTCCGCCAGCCGTAGCGGCTGAACAGCTCCTCATGCGCCTTTTGCCAGAACGACCTGGCCCGCTCACCGGCCTCCGGGTCCACCCGTTCGGTGTCCGGGCCGTACCGGGCGACGGTGTAATCATCCGCCACCTGTTCAGCCGGCTCCTTCAGGATCGGGAAGGCCTCGCCCAGGGTGGCGGCGTACTCGCGCGCCGTCTGGTGAGGCGCCCGCCCGAAGTCGAACCGGGCCAGCAGGCCTGCCGACTTCTCCCAGACCTCCTGCACCAGGCCCCGGCCCTCGGTGGAGGCCAAACGGTCTTGCCGCGACAGGTACTGGTAGGCGGCGGCGCCCAGGGCCAGCATGATCAGCAGGGGGGTCAGGAACCAGGGCCACTCCCGGGTGGTCACCGGGCCGATGGCGTTACCGCCCTCCAGGGCGTTCGGATCTGCCAAATCCTGCGGATTCAGGTTGCCAGGGTCCTCGGGGGTCTCGTTCGTGGGGGAGGTCGGCTGGATCGCGCTGGGGTCGGGGGCGGGGGTGTCCCGACCGATGACCGGCAGGTCGGCCCGCGGGGTCGGGTCAAAGGTGACCCATCCGTAGCCAGGGAAGTAGGCCTCCACCCAGGCGTGGGCCTGGGAGTTGAGGACCGAGTAGGTCCGGGCCCCCTTCGCATCCTCGGTGTACTCGGCGGAGGCAGGCACCGCAAACCCTTCCACCAGGCGGGAGGGAATGCCCAGGTCTCGCAGCATCACCGTCATGGCGGTGGCGTAGTAGACGCAATACCCCTCACGCAGATCGAACAGGAAGAAGTCGACGAAATCCCGTCCCGCGGGCGCTTCCGGGGCATTCAGCTCGTACTGCATGGAGCGCAGGTATGACTCGATCGCCACTGCCTTGTCGTAGGGGTGCTCCGCGGTCCGGGCGATGGAGCGGGTCATGTCCCGCACCCGCCGGGGCAGGTTCTCGGGCAGCTGCAGGTAGTTCTCGTAGTACTGCTCGGGGGCGAAGGAGGAGAGCAGGCGGACCTGCTCGGCGCTGTACAGGGGAAGGCGGGCCGTCACCTTGTAGGTGGTGTTCCGGGCGATGGAGCGCTCGGCGAAGAGGTTGCCGTCGGCGTCGGCCTCGTACTCGCTCTTCAGATCCTCGACCCGCATCGGCTCCAGCACGTTGAAGATGGTGCGGCCAAAGCTGAGCGCTGGTGTGACCCGGACGGTCAGATACTCGCGCAGGACATCCGGCGCATAGCTGGTCGGCAGGGTTCCGTCGGTGGGAATTGAGACCTGCTGAGATTCGCCCGCCTCCCAGCTTCGCCCGGTATAGGTGAGGAAGGTGGCGCCACGCAGGTAGATCGTCTCGGTGAGGGGCCGGTCGGCCCCCAGGTAGAGGGCGACCTTCTCATCGAGCTGAACAGGCCCCCCCAGAGTGCCCATGGTGGGGGAGAAGCCGGTGACCGCCAGGGAGAACCTGCCGCCGACGGAGCCGGCCCCGCCGCCCCGGAGCTGCTTCAGCACCGGGAAGGCCTCCTGCACCTTCACGCCGATCTGGCCCAGGTGCAGCGGGGCGAACTCTGTGGGCATGATCGCCCCGGCGATGGAGGCGGCAAAGACCGCCACAAGGGGGGTGGCCACATGGCTTTTGTAGCCGATGCGCCGCCCGCTGCTCTGCCAGTAGGCGTCACGATGGGCCGATTGGGAGACGGTCCAGAGCAGCAGGGCCAGCACGAGAAAGCCCATGAAGAAGGAGGCGCTCTTGTCGAAGAACCAGGCCCACTGCGTGCCGAAGAGAAAGACGCCGCCCACGATGGACCAAAAGGCGCTGCCGCGGCCAAAGCCCTCCCAGGTAATCAGCAGGCCGGCCAGAACGGCCGTGAGGCCGAGCAGCGCCAGGCCGATCTGGGAGCCGAAGGTGGTGCCCAGCTCGGCCGCCCGGAGCTGCTCGTACAGCTCCAGCCCCTCCCGCACCACCTGGGAGAGCCACAGGACGTAGGTGTCCGAGTAGCGCAGGGCCACCAGGCTGCCGACGGCGGCCGCGAGGGTGACCCCGCCCCCCAGCCAGGGGCTGCGCCACCAGAGCCAGCCGTAGGCAATGGCGCCGAGGGACATCAGCAGCAGGTGGCTGCCGGGGGGTGTCATGCGCCAGAACTCGGCCATCGAGTCGAGCACCACGGAGACCATCATCACCGAGATGAGGGCCAGGGCTAGCTGATAGCCGGTCGAAGGCCGTTTGAGGACCATGAGCGCACCCCCTCTCCCCCGGTGGTGATGCGCATGTCGGCCAGCAGACGCAGGTCTGCGTTTGCCGCCACGTGGTAAATGGGGACCTTGCGCAGGGTCAGCAGGCCGGTCAGCGCCTGGGCCGTCTCATCGACGGGCGCCGGGTGATCGGGGAGGACCGGGCCGTAGGTCTCGGCCTTAAGGAGGACCAGCATCACCTGGTGGTTCACCCGCAGCTTCAGGAGCAGCTCCGCCAGGCGGGGCGTCAGCCGCGGGGTGATAATGACCAGGGTCGACCGGCCCGAGAGGTGGCCGGTCTCCATTTCGAGCACCTGCTCGATCGGGACCCGGCCGGTAGCCTGGGCCCGGGCCAGCACCTCCAGGATCTCGGTGAAGGTGCGCTGGCCGCGGCCGGGGCTGACCGAGAACCGGTCCTGTCCATGGCAGATCAGGCCGGTGTCGATCTTGCGGCGCAGGCCAAGGGAGGCCAGCGAGGCCGCAATCTCCACCGCCATCTCCTCGGTGGAGGGCTCATCCAACTCGCTGCGCCCTACCTGGACCGCCTGGTTCAGGTCCAGGAAGACGGTCATCTGGGTGGTGGCGTTCAACTCGTACTGGCGGATCATCAACTCGCCCATGCGGGCGCTGGTCCGCCAGTGGATGTGCCGCGGGTTGTCCCCCGGCACATAGGGCCGGATCTCGGCGTGGTTGGAGGGATCTTCAAACGCCCGCTCCTGGGTGCGCACCGGACCGAAGGGCTGCGAGAGCGGAATGGGCAGACTCTCAATGGGATGAACCCGCGGGAAGACGGTGACGCTCAGCTTCGACCGGAACTCCCGCTCGCCCTGAAAGAAGCCCATGGCATCGCCCAGCCGCACCCGGATCGGGCCGACCTGGTAGTGGCCCCGCCGCCGGGCGGTCAGCTTGAAGTTGATCACCCGGCTGCCCAGCAGCGGAACGGAGGTGGCCTGCCGGGGCATGTCGGTGGTGACCAGGTGCTGCGGCGTCTTTTCGTCGACCTCCACCCAGGGCAGGGGCAGGAAGGTGTCGTTGTCGAGGCGAACCCGTACGCCCACCGACTCACCCACGGCGCAGCGGTCCTTCTCGACCTGGATCAGGCAGTCGGTCCGCTTCAACGCATGGCGCGTCCAGAACCAGGCCCCCGACCAGAGGATCGCCATGACGTAGAAGAGGTAGTAGGGCAGGCGACCGCCGCTCAGGCGGGCGAAGATCAGGCCCGCAGCGATGAGCGCCGGTACCCGCCAATCACGCATGCTTAGCTGCATAGGACTTGACCCCCGTCGGCACCGGGATCTGCGTCAGCACCTCGGCGACCAGCTGCTCCGGGCCGGCGCCCCGCAGCTGCGCCTCGGGCCGGAGGATCAGGCGGTGGGCCAGCACCAGTGGCGCCATCTCCTTCACATCGTCGGGGGTAACGAAGTCACGGCCGCGAATCATGGCGATGGCCTGGCTCGTCCGATATAGTGCGATGGAACCACGGGGCGAGGCGCCCAGGTAGATGTCGCGGTGGTCGCGGGTCGCCTGCACGATGCGGATCATGTACTCCTGGACCGAGTCGTCCACGTGGATCTCCTTGACCGCCTGCTGCAGCTGCACCACCTGCTCGGCACTCAGCACCTGGCCGAGCTCTTCGAGCGGGGGCTGCTTCGCCCGCTGGACCACCATCTTCTCCTCTTCGAGCGTCGGGTAGCCGAGCCGCATCCGCAGCAGGAAGCGGTCAAGCTGCGCCTCGGGCAGAGGGAAGGTGCCCTCGTACTCGATCGGGTTCTGGGTCGCCAGTACCAGAAACGGGCGGGGCATGCGGTGGGTGACGCCGTCGAGGGTGAGCTGGCCCTCCTCCATGCACTCCAGGAGTGCAGACTGCGTCTTGGGCGAGGTCCGGTTGATCTCGTCGGCCAGGACGATCTGACTCATGATCGGGCCCGGCCGGAACTGGAATTCCCCGGTCTTCTGGTTGTAGACCGAGACGCCGGTCACGTCAGAGGGCAGGAGGTCCGGGGTAAACTGAATCCGGCGGAACTCGCACCCCAGGGAGCGGGCAAGGCTCCGGACCAGGGTCGTCTTCCCGACGCCGGGTACATCTTCGATCAGAATATGGCCCTGGCACAGGAGAGCAACGAGGACATACTGAACCTCGCGGCGCTTGCCGACAACGACCTTCTCCATGTTTTGGGTTACCTTGTTCAACGACTCCAACGCGTGCACCAACCCATTCACTCTCCCTTATCCATCGCTCATGTGCCCACTTTGCCAGTAGAGAAACCTTCGGTCTGGCAGAGGTCGATTCCTGCCAGAGATTGTAAAACACAACAACCAGAGGAGGCCGCCGTTTTGGAACTGCGCGAAGCGCTCTCAGCCCTGCCACGCTACGAGACGAATCAGCCGGTCTCCGGCGAGATTTCGGGCGTCGCGTACAACTCTAAGACGTTGAAAAACGGAGAACTGTTCGTCTGTCTTCGGGGAAAGAAAATGGACGGCCACAAATTCGCCCCCGAAGCCGTAGCGCGGGGGGCGACCGCCCTGGTGGTGGAGGAGTTTCTTCCCCTGGAGATCCTGCAGGTGAAGGTGGAGGATGCGCGGGCGGCACTCTCCCGCCTCGGGCGGAAGTTCTACGGCGACCCGGCGGCCAGGCTGGGGCTGGTGGGGGTGACCGGCACCAACGGCAAGACCACCACCGCCTTTTACATTCGCGCCGTGCTCCAGCAGTCGGTCCAGCCCGTAGGGCTGCTGGGAACCGTGATCAACCAGTTCGCCGGCTCGCCTCAGCCCAGCGAGATGACCACGCCGGAGTCTCTTGATCTGTCTAGACTATTCCGCCAAGCTTTAGACGAGGGATGTCCCTGGGTGGTGATGGAGGTTTCGAGCCACGCCCTGTCAATGGGGCGGGTAGAGCCCGCCGATTTTGACCTGGCGGTGGTCACCAATATCACACGCGATCACTTTGAGTTTCATCAGACCTTCGAGAACTACTTTGAGGCCAAGGCCCGGTTGGTCCGGGAGCTGACCCCCGACCGCAAGGGGGGCCGGCCCAAGGCCTGTATCCTCAATGCCGATGATCCGCAGGTGATGCGGATGGCCCGGGGGGTCGAGGTACCGGTGATCACCTACTCCCTCCGGCAGGACGCAGACGTGCGCGCCACCGACTTGGACGTGGGGTTGACGGGAACCCGTTTCAGCCTGCATCTGCCCGGTGCCGCTCCGGCGCAGGTTTTTCTTCCGATGCCAGGGGTCTTCAACGTGGCCAACGCCCTGGCGGCGGCGGCGGTGGGCTGGCAGGCGGGGGTCTCGCTGGAGTCGATTGTGCGAGGGCTGGAGTCGTGCCGGTCGGTGCCCGGTCGGGTGGAGCCCGTGGATGAAGGGCAGGATTTCAGCGTGCTGGTGGATTTCGCCCACAACCCCGCCGCCCTGGCCAACCTGGTCTCGCTCCGGCCCGAGGCGCCGGGGGGGCGCACACTGCTGATCTTCGGCGCCGAGGGTGGCAAGGACCGGGGGAAGCGCCCCGAGATGGGGGCGGCGGCCGCAGGCGCTGACTACGTGATCATCACCAGCGACAACATGCACGAGGAGGAGCCGATGGATGTGGCCCGCCAGATCGCGGCTGGCCTGGGCGACACCCCGCACGAGATCGTGCCCGACCGGCGGGAGGCGATCGCCCGGGGGGTGACGCTGGCCCGACCCGGCGACCTGCTGATCATCGCCGGCAAGGGGCATGAGCAGACCTGGGTCTGGGAGGGGAAGCGAATCCCCTTCGATGACCGGACGGTAGTGCGCGAGGCGATCCGGCAACGAATGGGGGCGGCTCGCTGAGTAAAGCTGTGGTATACTGTCGTCAGCGTGCATCATTTGGGGTGAATGACTGTGAGCGAAGCGAAGTATAGCCGGGTCCGATTCGTCGCCATGGTGCTGACTCTGGTGGGAATCACGGCGCTGGTGGCCGGCTGCGGTGGTCTCCGCAAGGAGCAGAATGCAGCCCCCGAACCTGCCGCCTCCCAGCAGCCCGCCGCACGGCCGGCAGAGCAGCCCGCGTCCAAAAGCCCCACCGCAGCAGAGGTAAAGCCCCTGCCCGGGTATCGCGCCCCCAGCTTTTCTGCTGTCGACGTCTTTACGGGGGAGAAGGTCACCCTGGCGGACCTGAAGGGCCAGGTGGTCTTCCTGAACTTCTGGGCCACATGGTGCCCGCCGTGCAAGGCGGAGATGCCCGAGATGGAGCAGCTGCACCAGGAGATGGGCGACAAGGTTCGCATCGTGGCGCTGGGCGCCGACGCC
>JBMONB010000004.1:0-25874 GCA_049325315.1 Bacillota bacterium
GGGCGAAGGGAGTCTCTTCAAACTGCACCCATGGGTAGCCTCGGAAAGCATCGCCCCACTGGGCTGCCTCCAGGGAAGGGCGGGCGCGCTCAAGCCATGTCTCGTATCGGGGCTGCCAGGCCGACAGATCATCGGCGTGGTTCATGTCCACCAGCTCCCTTCGGGGTCACCTACGTGACGGAAGTTACGGTTGCTGCTGCGATGACGGTGCGGTAGACCTCTTGCTTCCTTCGATCCCCCCTGATTCATGGACCCAGTTGGGTCGCTCGTCGCTGTTTGGTTCGCTGCGACGAAACCAATTCCCTGGCGCCCCACGCCACCTTCCTGCCCTTGATGCTCGACCATGCTGATTCTGCTGCGTATCGGCGCGACCATCGGTCCATGCAGACCACCGCAGCGTTCTGAGCCGCTCCATGGAGGATGCCGGCACCCTCTCCGTGCCGCTTGTCCCGTCTGGAAGGAGGAAGCCGTCCAGCAGAGCCCGCAGCAGGTGGCATCGTAAGAAAGACTGGCGGGAGTGTTGCGCTCCCGCCAGTCTCTTTGTCGTAAGGCGACTCTTCTACTTGCCCTCGCGCCGCTTCTCCCACCACTCCCGCAGGGGGCGGGCCATCGCCTCGCCGCCGTTGGCGACACTGGCCTGAATGAACTCCTCCACCGCCTTGGGCCCAGCCTTGTAAAGCCCTTCCATGAAGGCGGGGCGGTCGATCGCCCGATGGCCCAGAATCTCGGCGTAGAAGGGCGCCGATCGGACCCCTTCCCGGCGATTCTCGCCCTCGCGGAGCAGATAGTCGATCGCATTCTGCACGGTATGGGCATCCGTCCAGTTGGAGCGGAAGGCGATCTGGCCGCGCGGGTTGATAATGTAGGTCATGTTGGGCAGCAGCCCGTAAGCGTGGTGCAGGGGGCCGTCCAGGTCATCCACCAGCATGGGGCGCTGTAGGCCATAGGTCTCCGCAAAGGCCCGAGCGTGGCTCAGCTTCTGCTCCAGGCTTTCATGGTGCGGGTAGTTCTCGCCCGGGTGGGCCTCCCGCGTATACAGGAAGACGAAATCGACTCCCCGGGAGCCATACTGCTCCGCCAGGGGCTCCAGGGCTGGCGCCGCCAGCCCGCAGTACGGTCAGGTAAAGGAGCCAAACTCAATCACCAGGTACTTGCGGGACCAGTACTCGGAGAGCTTGACCCGGGCACCGTCCTGGAGGCGGGTCACCTCTGCGTCAGGGGCCGCCTGGCCAACCTTCAGCAGGCCGGGGAAGGCTTCAAAGGCCTCTGCGTCCATATTCTCCGGGAAGACTGGGTAGTTATAGACATCCATCAGATCGCTCCTTGTCTTCAAACTCGATGGCTGAATCCACGTCTGCTGGGCTCAGGGAGCGGGTCTGTGTTTCCGTGACCTACTGGTTCGTCACAATCAAGATATTTCCTTTCCTTGATCTCGTTTATGCCGTGCGGGAATTCGGCCTGATCCAACGCGAAACAGGCCCCCCGTTCGATTGGTGGAGCCTGTCCCTCTGCCTATACGATCAGCGGTGTATAGCCTTGCGCCACCAGATCCGCCAGGCTCGGGTGCCCGCCCTGCTCCCCGGCCAGCGGCAGGCCTGCGGCCTGAACCTCGTTCATGACGCCCATGGCCCCTGGGCAGTACTCGCAGACCCCCTGGATCAGGCCGAGGTTCCTTGTGCCGCCACGAGGCCCAAAGCAGTCCCACCGCGGCAGCGCCAAGCGCGATGTACGGCACGCCTTCCTCTACCTCCCGCTAGCAGCGCCTGATTATCTGACTGCCACGCATAGTATCTCCCTGGTCTCAGTGCAACACCTGCGTCACTCGAATCCATCTTCCGCAATGTCAGAAAGGGGTTTCTTAGCGGACATTCCGTCCCGTCAGATACTGATCGATCTGCACCGCCGCGATATTTCCCGTGCCCAGGGCAATGGAGACCTGCTGGGTCATCGGGCGCAGGTCGCCAGCCACCCAGACGCCCTGCACCGCGGTATCGCCCCGCTGCGACTTGGGCTCCACATGGCCGGTGGGCCGGAGGGGCAGGCCCAACTGCTGGGCGAGGTCGGTGCGGGGCACCTTGGGACCGGCGACGAAGAAGGCCTCTGCCTCCAGCTCCGTGCCGCTCACCAGCCGGAGCTTCTCCAGGCAGCCCTTCTTCCCGATAAACCGGCTGACACCGCCCCGGTAGACGGGGATTCCCCTCTCCTCAATCCAGGCGAGATCCGACTCGCGCAGATCGTCCTCCCCGGTCAGCAGCAGGGCGAGGTCCCGGGAGTGGTCGTACAGGTGTCTCGCCGTGCCCACCGCCCCGCGGCTCCGACCAACGCCGATCACCAGGGTCTTTTTACCCTCGATCTCGGGGGCCTCGCAGTCGGGGCAGTAGTAGAGGTTGCACTTGCCGGCGTAGGCCAGGTCGTCATGGGGGTAGCTCCTTTCATGGGGGTCAGAACAAAACTCCACCGCGGGGTGGAGTTTCGTTGTGGCGCTGCTACCGGGCTGAGTGGCTGGGGCCGGTGGCCGTACTGGCCGCCTCCCGCTTCTCCAGCGCCTGGTAGACCAGGCCGGTCACCAGGCCGTAAACCAGGTGGCTCATGAGGCTCGACAGGCTGCCCGCCACCGCTGTGGCGCTCCACTGGACCCCCATCCCCATGAAGAGCGGCATCAGTGTCAGGGGGCCGAGCAGGTACCAGATAAAGCCGTAGATCAGCCCGGTGAGCCACTGGGTCTGCTGCTTGCCGAAGAGAATGGCGTAGGCCACACCGAAGAGGGCGCTGATGAGCAGGTGAACGATCCACCCAATCAGGGCGGATTCACTCCCCACCATCATGGCAACCATCTTGATCGAGCCCATCATCTGCATGGGTATCCCCATCACCACGCCGCCGGCCAGGCTCCCCAGTACGCCGTTCTTGATCTGCTGTCCGTTCACCCTGGTCATCCCCTTTCCCGAAGGTAGCTTCATCGTACTCTTCGGGCGGGGCTGCTTCCGTAAGCCAGCTTACAAACGGGCGTCCAATTCTGACTTCGCCCGGGCCCGATGGACCCAGATCTCCTTGCGCCCGGTCCGCACCACTTCGTCCCGGGAGAGTGCCGCCAGGGTGGCGCTCACCGTCTCCCGGGTGGCGCCGATCATGGCGGCCAGGTCCTGGTGGGTCAGGTCGGCGGCGATCAGCGTCCAGGGGCCGTCATCTTCGGCCCCAAACTCGGCGGCCAGGCGGAGCAGCAGGTAGAGCAGGCGGGAGCGCACATCGCCCATCACCAGGTAACCCATCAGCTCCTGCATCTGCTTCAGCCGCGCCGAGAGCACCTCCATGACCCGCATCGCCAGCTGGGGCTGCTGCTGCATGATCCGCTCCACGTCGGGCTTGCGCCAGAGGCAGAGCACGGTGTCATCCAGCGCCTCGGCGTAGGCGCCCTCGGTACCGGTGGAGAGGCTGCCGATCTCCCCGAATATGTTCCCCGGCCCCAGCATGGCCAGGGTGAACTCCTTGCCCTCGGCGCTGATCTTGTATATGCGGACCCGCCCCTCCTTTAAGAGGAAGAGCACGTCGGAATGGTGCCAGGGCTCCATGATGATCGTGCCCTTGCGGACCACGTTCATGGGGGCGTCCCGGTCGACCTCCTTCAGCGCCTCCATGGGGAGGACCTCCATGATGTTGATCCGGGAGAGATAGCCGAGCTTATCCATGCGCCGGTCTCCCTTCTGCCTGGCTGAGGATCGCCTCGAACTCATCGGGGTCAAACCCATGCAGCAGATGCTCCCCGACCTGCAGCAGCGGCGTGCCGATGCCGCCCAGGCGCTGGAACTCGGCCCTCGCCTCGAGGTCTTTGAGCACATCACGCATCTGGTAGGCGATTCCCTGCTCGTCCATGTGGCGCTGGGCCGCCTCTCCGCCGGGGCAACCTCTGTGACTGTATAGCACGACCAGCGCTGTCATGACCGCATCCTTCCTTTCCTGGTTCCCCATTCTCCACCGATGGTACCCGATCGGCGCACCCTCTTCCGTAAGCTTCACAAGCGTCAGCGCCTCTTTCGGCTATATACCGAGTGGGTTACCCCATCGACCAGCCAGATTCCTTTTCACCCGGTGAGAAAGCCCCTGTCCCAACGGAGCGTGGCGCTGGTGACAACGGCGGGAACTCGCCTGTCCGACCAGGCTCCCTTCGATGTGGTCCGGGGCGATGCCACCTACCGGGCGATCCCCGCATGGACCCGTCCAGCCCCGCCTGCTCGGAGCGTTTCTGCGGGCTGGTGGAAGAGCTGTCTGAGCGATGGCCCTCGGTCTGCGTTCTGCCGACGCATCCGCCCGCGGGTGGGATCACACGGAGGCTAACGGAGTCCCGATGATCGTGACCCGAACGGTGGCGCAGTGGATCAAGCGACACTGCCGCCCGCCGGCACGTCTCTCACCGAGCCCCCCTCCTTTGGTGTCATTTTGGGACCGTCTGCCTTCCGAGGGCTTGACTGAAGGAGCTGATCGCGCCGAGAATAGAGATGATGATAGTGATAATCATTATCAACTAATGATCTGGCTGATCAGATGCGGGGGGCCAGCCGTGAAATGTCTTTCCTTCCATCAGGTCTGGCAAGGCCTGCTGGGGTCATCACCAGCGGCGCTTACATGCCTGACTGAATGGTCAACCAACAACTGTACGTTGCGGCGCACCTGCACCCAGGACTGTGTCGTCCGGGGAGTCTGGCGGCATAACGAGCCGTATGCTTTGGAGTTTTCAGGACCCTCCTGGCATATCACCCTTCTGCGCACCACGTTCAGCATGGCGCTCTGCTACTCTGGCGCTCCCCGGGTCCATATTATCCAGGAAGGGAACCGGGTTCTGGAGGTGGAGTTCTCGAACGGCTCCTGTCCCTGGGCTTCCGGGCCGGAGCGCTGCCCGTTGGAGCCCTGAGCAGATGCGCGCTTGCCATAGAGAGACCCGGCTCTGAGACGAGGGGCCCTCACCGCTGAACCGGTGAGGGCCTTCAGCCTTATCGCCGGAAAGCCTGAACCGCGGTGACCACCACCCAGGTCAGTGCAGCAGCCCAAAAACCAGGAGGATGAAGCCGGCTGCCCCCCAGATTCGGGGCTTTCTGTTCGCCATGGGCTCCCGGGCCTTCAATCGGCACTCGATGAGCACCTCCTGCGGAACCAACCGCAGCGACAGGGCAATGCCCGACGGGACAAGGACCAGATCATCCAGGTAGCCCAGGGCAGGGATGAGGTAGGAATCAAGTCGATGGGGCTGAAAGCATAGGCCCCGAAATCCCCGCCCGATGCAATAGCCGGCGCCACGCACTCACACTCGAATGTATGCAAATATCGCATGACAAGTGCCAAATGATGCGTTTGTAGGATAGGCTTTGGTATGATAGGCTTCAAGCGGGACGATGGTGAAGCGGAGGCCGCCTTCGCCAAGTACTACCCTTGAAACCTGTTCACGCCACCCACTTGTCCCATCCTCTCGTGAAGGTGTGGTACCTAGCTATGTCTCATGAAACCGATCGTACACGTCAGGTGCGGAGTTACGTTGACTCTCCAGATATGCAGAGAGAGCTATACAAGAGAACACTGCTCATCGTCGTCTTTTCACAACTCTTCGGCGGTGCGGGACTTGCAGCAGGAGTAACTGTCGGAGCGCTCCTGGCTCAGGACATGATGGGAACAGACTCGCTTGCCGGTATTCCTGCCGCTCTGTTCACGCTTGGTTCTGCTGTAGCCGCTCTGCTTGTCGGGGGACTCTCCCAACGTTTCGGGCGGCGGTTGGGGCTCTCGGCAGGGTTCTTGGTTGGAGGCATTGGTGCACTTGGCGTAGTATTTGCCGCTGTTAACGATAACATCTTGCTCCTGTTTGCTTCGCTCTTTACCTATGGTGCGGGCACGGCTACAAACTTACAGGCACGCTATGCTGGGACAGATTTGGCACAGCCAACACAACGGGCGACAGCGATCAGCATTGCCATGGTCTCCACCACACTTGGCGCCGTTGCCGGCCCAAATCTGGTGGGTGTCCTGGGACGGTTCGCCACGACACTCGGTGTTCCAGCCCTGGCCGGACCCTTTATGCTGGCCACCGCAGCTTACATGCTTGCTGGTGTGGTCTTCCTGCTCTTCCTCCGCCCAGACCCACTCCTTGTTGCAAAAGCCATCGCAGATGCGTTAAAGGCCGCTCAAAGCCACCTCGCGCAGAAGACCGAACACATCCCGACAATTAACCACCGATTGATCGCTGTCGGGGCGGCTGTCATGGTGTTAACCCAGATTGTCATGGTCGCGATTATGACAATGACACCGGTGCACATGAAGCACCACGGACATGGTTTAGGTGACGTCGGAATGGTCATCGGGATTCACATTGGCGCCATGTACCTCCCATCGCTGATCACCGGCGTCCTGGTAGACAAGATCGGACGCACCGCGATGTCGTTTGCAGCTGGTGGCACTCTGCTTGCTGCGGGTGTAGTGGCTGCTATTGCGCCGGGCGATTCCATGCTGGTGCTCGGCTTTGCCCTCGCACTGCTGGGGCTGGGTTGGAACTTTGGCCTGATCAGCGGCACGGCGCTCATCGTGGATGCGACTCACCCTGACACACGTGCGAAGGCGCAGGGAACGGTCGATGTCTTAATTGCCCTGGCCGGAGCGTCGGGGGGTGCGCTTTCGGGCATGGTTGTCGCACATTCCAGCTACGCAACACTCTCCCTCTCTGGCGGAGTCCTCTCCCTTCTGCTGCTGCCCGTGGTTGTATGGTCCCGGAGCACCCGCAAAGACAGGGGACACGAAAAAACAGCGGTCTAGGAGGGCGGAGCTATGCCTCTCTTCGATGCACTGGCTGACCGGTACGACCTATGGTGCAAAACACCGTTGGGCCACCTGACCGAATCCTCGCCTGGATTGCACTGCGTGCCACCAAACGCTAGAAGAGACGGCAGGCCCAAACGGCTGCCGTCTCTTTCTTCTTGGGTGGGGCATGCTGCATGGCCTCTCTACCGCTCCACGAGCAACCGGCCGGGCTCACCCGGGACGAGCGATCCAACCTCCCTGCAGTGCAGGCAGCCCGCCTCCATGAGGGCCCGCTGCATCTCGGTCTTGCGATCCTGCGGGACGGCGATGAGAAGCCCGCCTGAGGTCTGCGCATCGGCGAGGAGGAGCCGGTCCACATCGTCCAGGTCGGCCCCCCACTCCACCAGGGGACTCAGGTACTGCAGGTTGTTCCTGGTACCGGTCGATGTGGTCCTGGGACCGGCCAGGGTCCGAGCTTCTGTCAGTACGGGGATCGCCCCGGCCTGGACACGGGCAGATACCCCGCTGGCCTTTGCCAGCTCATGCAGGTGGCCCAGGAAGCCGAAGCCGGTTACATCGGTACAGGCCGTGGCGCCGACCCGGACCATGGCCTCCGAAGCCGCACGGTTCAGGGCGGTCATGACGGGGAGTACCCGCTCGGCCATGGCGCCATCCGCCAGCCCCTGATCCAGGGCGGTGGTGATGATCCCAATCCCCAGCGGCTTGGTGAGGAACAGGGCATCCCCTGGCCTGCCGCCTCCCTTCGTGACGAGACGGCTCGGGTGAACGAACCCGGTAACGGCCAGCCCGTACTTGGGGGCGTAGTCCTCAATGGAGTGTCCCCCCGCGATCGAAATGCCAGCCTCGGCAGCCTTGGCTGCTCCCCCCAGGAGGATCTGCTCCAGGTAATCGATGGGCAGGCTCCTGACGGGAAAGCCCACCACGTTCAGGGCGAATGCCGGGGTGGCGCCCATGGCGTAGAGGTCGCTCAGGGCGTTGGCGGCTGCGACCTGGCCAAAGGCATAGGGATCATCAACCACCGGCGTAATGATGTCAATCGTCTGTACTACAGCCAGTTCATCAGAAACGCGGTAGACGGTCGCGTCGTCGCCGACCTTCGCCATGAACCGGTCGTCGTCAATCGCGGGCAGATTGCGCAGAACCTGCGCCAGATCGGCCGGGCCGATCTTGCACGCTCAGCCGGAGCCGGGTGAGTAGGATGTCAAGCGAACAGGCGGTAGGTTCACCGGATTCATCTCCTTGAACACGTAATCAGAGTACGACCGTCGCGCGTGCTTCTAACTGTGGGCGCATCTTCCGGACAAAGGCCGAGAACGCCATGGCTGCGGGGGGACGGCGACCACCCTTTGGGAAGGCGAACACGAACTGGCGAGTCAGCGGCAGCCCTGGTCCTCCGAGCACCTTCAAGACCCCACTGCGCTGCTCCAACGCCACGGCAAAGCGGGAACAGAAGGAGATTCCGCCGCCGGCGGCAACGGCCTGCTTGATCGCCTCGGTACTCCCCAACTCCTGCAGGTCCCGTGGTGAACAGCCATGTTCGGTCAGCCATTGTTCGACCATGGTCCGGGTATGGGAGCCGGTCTCCCTTATGTAGAGCCGCAGCGATGCCAGATCTTCAGGCCTGAGTCCGCCCCGGCGGGCCAGCGGGTGATCAGGAGCGACCACCGGCAGAATCTCGTCGGGCAGGCAGGGTTCCGTGATCACGTCTGTCGACAGCGGCATTTCCGGCAGCATGGCCACGTCCACAAGGCCTTCCTCCACCATCGCCTGAATCCCCTTGGACTCTCGGATGGAGAGGCTGACGGCGATGCCGGGGTACCGTTCCTGGAAGCGTGCCACAGCCGGCCCAATGATATAGTTGCCGGCGGTGGTGCAGGCGCCGATCGAAAGCTGCCCCTGATCCAGGTCCCGGAGCTCGGCCAGGGCGCGGTTGGCCTCCTGTGCCATGCGCAGGAGACTTTCCGCATACTGCAGGAGTCGAGCCCCTGCAACGGTAGGCCCAGCGCCGCGCCCGTGGCGGGCGAACAGCTCCATGCCGAACTCTCGTTCCAGCGCCTCAATGTGACGGGAAACGGCTGACTGGCTTAGCGCCAACTCTTCGGCTGCTCGCGTGAAGCTCTGCAGGTGTGCCACCCGGACGAACGTCTTCAAGTGGTAAAGATCCACAAGGTCACCACCTATGCACCTTTTGCATTAACCACCGTAGATCATGCATTTGTATTATACCTCGTGGCGTGCTACGTTTCAATGAGACGAGTGAGACCTGTCCGCGCATCCCCGTTGGCCCCCACCGATGAACCAGGAGGGATTCACTTGACTGACGCTCGGGAAACCAAAGCGCTGACCCTGTTTCTGACCGCCACTCCCTTTGCATCCCAGTCCCCCGCCACCACCCTGAACCTGGCAGAAGCAGCGCTGGAGAAGGGGTACCGGGTAAACCTGTTCCTGTCGGCTGACGCTGTGTACTGTGCCTCTGCAGGGCAAAAGGCAATCGGCCTGCCACCTGTTGGTGAAAGGTTGCCGCAACTGATGGAGAAGGGGCTTCGGGTCGATCTGTGCGGGTCTTGCCTGCAGCTGCGTGGCCTGAAGCGTGACCAGCGGATTGAGGGAGCCCAACCCAGTTCGCTGAAGAACCTCTTCGCCATGATCCGGGAGAGCAAGGCCTTTATCGCACTGGGCCGTTAAGGAAAGGGGATTGCCATGAAGCCCTCCATTTGTGTCTTGATCTCACAGGCACCCTACGGGACGGTCCATGCTGCCGAAGCGGTGCGGCACATTAACGGCGCCTTGAGCGAGGGGTTCGACGTGGTTGCGGTCTTGGTGAACGAAGGGGTCTGGCTCGCTCGCGACGGCCAGCAGGCGGAAGGATCGGGTTTTACCGCTCTGTCTGAGGCCCTGGCGGCATCGCTGAACAAGCCGGGGGGACCGGTACCCCGGGTGCTGGCGGACCGCGCCAGCCTCGACCGGCGCGGCCTGACCGCCTCCACCCTGGTCCCGGGCATCGAAGTGGCAGACAGCGCCGGTATCAGCGCGGCGATCCTTTCCACCCAACACCTGCTTCGGTTCTAGGAGGTGCCTCTATGGAACGTATCGCAATTCTCGTGGCCAGCAGCCCTACCTCGACCTCGGCGCAGGAGGCGTTCGCACTGGTCCGGTCTCTGGCCGCCCTCGGTCATCGCGTCTCCTTGGTCCTCCTGGAGGATGCAGCGGTGGCAGCCACTTCGCCCAATCTGGGGGTTCCGCTTGATCTGTGCGCTTCTGTGTTGGTGAACGGATCGGACCTCACCCTGCGCGGCTTTGGCCCGGACTCGCTGCTCACGCCGGCCCGTGTCAGCACGTATGGGGAGATCGTTGATCTAATGATGGAGCAGACGGACCGGACCCTGGGCGTCTTCTCAGGGCCGTAAGCCGCCTAACCAAGCTAGACCTCTCGGCAAACGAAGGAGCCCCCGCGGCTGTGCGGGGGCTCCCCTTTGCGCTGTACCTCGAGCGCCGCTTCAGACCGAACGAGCCAAAACCGCATACACCTCACCGGGCCCATGCACACCCAGAGCGAGGTCACCGGCTATGTCTGCGCTCCGGCTTGGTCCTGTCGCCAGAACAATGGATGATGGCAGTTCCTCCCCTGACCGGTACCGCTGCGCACGTGCGATCATCCAGCCTGCAACCCCCGGAACCAGCGTACCCGGCAGGATCAACGCGGCAGCGCTGGCCACCGTAACGCTGACTGTGGCCAGCGCCAGGCTGGGGCGATCAGCTTCGCTGCGGTAACGCCCGACGGGCACGTCCGCTCGCTCCAATGCGCCATGGAGATCCCATGCCGCAAACAGCGGGTGATCGGAGATGATACAGTGCCCACCGCGCTGCGCGAGCACCTCTTTCACGATCTCCACGACCATAGAAAGGGCGCTGGTACCGTCCTCGGAGCCTCCACCCGGCGGGTGCGGGCCTATGCCAGCGGCATCGACCTCCCCCTCAACGACGCAGAACTGCGGGCCTGGTATACCAGCATGGCCGCGCAGGGCTTCTCCGCCGGCAAGCTCAAGATCGGCCTGGACCGGGAGGCGGATATGCGGCGCCTGGGGATCATGCAGCAGGCGCTGGCCACCTCCGGCAAGCGGCCCGAGTTGATGGTGGACATTAACGAGTACTGGTCCCCGAAGCAGGCGATCCGGCATCTGCACTATATCGAAGAGGCCTACGACCTCGTCTTCGTGGAGGAGCCTGCCCGCCGCTGGGACTGGCGGGGGCTGCGCCAGGTGCGGGAGGGGATCCGGGCCGCCGTGGCGACCGGCGAGAACCTGAAGGAGGTGCACGAGTTCGTTCCCCTGATCCACCATGAGGCGGTGGATATCGTTCAGATCGGCACCGGTGGGGCCTCCGGTATCACCGGCTCGCTCCAGGTAGCCGACCTGGCCTACGCCTACAACCTGCCGGTCTCGTTCATCAACTCCCCGGGCAACTTCATGGCCCACCTGGCAGCGGCCCTGCCCAACCACCTCTCCATGGAGGTGATCGCTGCCGGCCGGGATGCGGTCTTTACCATCGACACCCGTATCGAGGACGGCTGGGTCGTGCTGGGCGATGCACCGGGTCTGGGAGTCACCTTCTCGGCGGAACTGCTGGCGCAGCACGGGGTCGACGCACCACCGAAGGCAGGCCAGGCCAAGGCCTGGGGTCGCCGGCGGGGCGCCGGGCTCTACGAGGTGGGGCCCGACGAGCCGCCTGAGTTGGATGAGGAGTAAGGAGGCGAAAACGTCATGAGACTGGTGGAGAAGGTTGCCCTGATCACCGGGGCCGGTTCGGGCATCGGCGAGGCCACCGCCAAGCTCTTCGCCGCCGAGGGGGCGTGGGTCGGGGTTCAGGATATCGCCCTGGAACAGGCCCGGCGGGTGGTCGGGGAGATTGAGGCCGCCGTGGGCCAGGCTATGGCTGTCGGGGGCGACGTGGCGGATGTTACCGAGGCAGAGGCGATGGTGTCCGAGGTGGTGAGCCGCTGGGGTCGCCTGGAGATTCTCTTCAACAACGCCGGGGTCTCCTGCGTCGGCACGCTGCATGAAACCGCCGCCGACGAGTGGGACCGGGGAGCAGAGAAGATGCAGTTGGTGACATATCAGGGCCCCGACGGGCCGCGGGTCGGGCGCATGGCCGGCGGGCGGGTGTACGATCTGGGCTGTGCGGACATGGTTGCCTTCCTGAGCGATGCGGGCTGGCGGCAGCGGGCGGCAGCTGCGGTTCAGGGCGAGGGCATCGCCCTGGCTGAAACCCGGCTCCTGGCGCCGGTCAGGCGGCCGGGCAAGTTCATCGGCATCGGGCTGAACTATTCGGACCATGCCGCTGAAAGCGGCCTATCGGTGCCCAAGGCTCCGGTGCTCTTCGGCAAGTTCGCGAACTCGGTGATCGGCCCCGGCGATGGGATCCCCCACCCCGGCCCCGCTCTCACCACCCAGTTGGACTGGGAGGTTGAGTTAGGCGTGGTGATCGGCCGCCCCTGTCGGAGAGTGAGCGAGGCCGAGGCGATGGCCTGTGTGGCCGGGTATACCATTGTCAATGACATCTCGGCGCGGGATCTGCAGATGGCCGATGGGCAGTGGATGAAGGGCAAGGCCCTGGACGGCTTTGCGCCAATGGGTCCCGCTATCGTCACCACCGAAGCGATCCCCGATCCCCAGGACCTGCGCCTGTCGATGTACGTCAACGGCCGCAGAATGCAGCATGGCCACACGAGCACCATGATCTTCCCGGTGGCCTATCTGGTCAGCTATCTCTCCCAATTGATGACCCTGGAGCCGGGCGATGTAATCTCCACCGGCACCCCGCCCGGCGTGGGGCTCGGTATGAAGCCCCAGGTTTGGCTGCAGGTCGGTGACGTCTGTCGCGCCGAGATCGACGCGATCGGCACGTTGGAGAACACTGTGATAGCCAGATAGCGAGAGGCAGCTATGATCCCTCTTACTCACCCCTTAAAAGAGGCTCTGCACAGTTTTCTGCCTTTACCTATGTGATTTAACATTGAGTTAACGGATTCCTCTCCCGTCTCGTCAGCTAGCAAAGGAAGTGCGGAGTCAGATTATCCCGAAACCACCTGCGCCGCTCGATTCGCCGGCCAAACTCCAGGACCAGCTTTTCCTAATTGGCCATTTCAGCCAGAGCCACCGCCTCATGGTGGTCCAACTCGGCGGCAATCGGAGCCAGCGCCGTGTAGTCTAAAGCTCGCGGAGCTCCTCCCCATACCAGGAAAGTTGCTCGGTCACCAAGGCCCATCAACCGCAAGGTACCGATTCCTCCCGAACCGCCACCTCTTATAGTCACTTGGTACACAACAGATGTTCCGACGTACTTTCATTGTGAATGAATGAAGTGTCGGCAGGTTCTGTCTTTTTGTGCGCCGAAGATACATTTGCAATACAGTTCATAATTTATCGGTGGGGGGATTCGATGGAATCGGTTGAACGGAAGGACAGACTGGGGAGTCCCGTGCCCCCCTGATCACCGATTTGGCAGTGGTCCACTCGACAAGTGCATGAGGAAATCGAGAGCAGCGACACGCCGTGGAGTCTGGCTATGTCGCCAGATGGCCGGTATGTGGCGTCCGGCGACCTCTCCTGCGGCCTGAACAGGGCATTACCATGTGGAAGACGTCGGGCGACCAGACCCCCTACTTCATGGGACGGCACAAGGGGAACAGTCACAGAGACAGATACCTATCATACATTCACGAGGAGCTCGACGACTGCGATGACACTACTCATTGGTTGGGGCGTCACATTTCTCGCCACATGGCTGGGCGCCTACCTGGGCTACCGTTTCTCGATTCAAGGGGTCAGGCACCTGGAGGTGGAGCGAAAGCGGGCCACTATGCCCAATTATCTCCGGCATCTGCGCGACGAGTTCGAGTACAACCGCTCGCTTCTGGACGAACTCCGTCTGAAGTTCCTGAGCGGCCCTCCCCTGCGCAACCTCTGGGCGCCGGCGACCATGGTCGTCTCGCATCTCCGGTTTCATGCCTGGGATCGCATGGTCCAGGATGGAATCGTTCCACTGCTGCCCCAGCAGGAGCAGCGCGCCTACTGGGTGATTGACCGGGAGACCCGCGATGTCGCACGAATCATCCAGACATCGGCTGCGCACTGGGCCAAACTGCTGGACTGGGAGGCCTGGGACCAGCAGAACGGAGTGGCTCAGCCTGTCCAGGTGACCACGGTGAAACACATGGCGATGAACGAAGCCAAAAAGAAGATCACCCAGGTGATCGACCTGCTGGACAAGGCGATCACCAACCTTCCCCCGACGGTCGAATGACTGCTTCAACAAGACCGCCCTCGCGCCATGTGGCGAGAGGGCGGTTTCTTGTGGCCTCCGTTACGGGATCCGGATCACGTCTTGAGGCGTGGAGATGCCAGCGAACGGATCGCTTGGGTTTCCACCTGGCGCCACCGAACTGGTAATGCTCTGGGTGATAAAGAGAAAGAGCGAGGCAAACGATGCATCGGAGACACCCAGGCGGAAGGCGACCCCTGTGCTGATCTCCTTCAGCGTGGCGTTTTCAATCTCCGGACCACAGCCTACCGGCACCAGAGCAGCCGGCCTTGGCAGCCCCCCTGCGGGCTGCATCAACGCCTCCCGCGCCGACCGCCAGAGCGCATCTGCCGGCCGGCCTCGCTCGTCGGTGGGCCTGCCATCTGTCAGCAGGAAGACGATCGGCTTCCAGTCCCCCTTGCGGCTCCCCTTCACCGGGCGGACCACATGGCGGCCGATGGACTCCCGAAGCACCGCAAAGGCCAGATCGAGCCGGGTCACGCCGCCGGCCTGGATATGCGGGGGTTGGAAGTCCTGAACCGACAGCAAGCCACCGGTTACCAGCTCGGCCTTGTCCGAGAAGGTGATAACCCCGATCCGCACAGTATCCCGGGCGAACGGGTCACTGGAGACTTCCTGCTTAAAGAGCGCAAGGCCGTCCATCACTTGCCGGAGGGGCTCACCCTCCATGCTGCCGGACCGGTCGATCAACAGATAGACTGGTAGATGGCGCTCACCGCCTGCGGGCTCTACACTTGCCCAGTCGGGAACATGTCCATTCATGACTGCACGCTCCCCCTTTCCCGTGGGCGGTTTTCACTTCTCAGCCAGTCGAGCCACGTTTCCATGGGAGTTATCCCGCAGGCTGTTTCCCCCGGACACGTCCATGTGCACGCCGCTGCCAACCAGAACTCCCACCTTGTTTCCCCAGCAGATGTTGCCGGTCGCGACCGCACCGGCATCGGAGGCTGCGAAGATGCCCGCCTGGGCCTGCCGGCACTGGTTCTTCTCCAGCAGGGGCCTGGCCTCGCCCTCGAGGCAGATCCCGGCGACACCGTTCTGCCAGCACTCGTTGCCCACCGCCTTGCCCGCGCCGGCGCCCCGGTACGCGATCCCATGCTTGAGGTTGCTGTGGCAGCGGTTATCCGTCAGTTCCGGCCCGGCCTCTTCCTCGACCAGAATGCCGACCTCGCTCGCGCTGCAGCTGTTCTCCACCACCTTGCCCCGGGCGGTGCCGCCGAAGCGGATTCCCACCGCCTGGTTGGCGGTGCAGTCGTTCCGCCAGAGTTCCGGCGCCGCCTGGTCGATCACGTGGATACCGCCCAAGGGATTCTGCTTGCTGCTGTTCCGCCGCAAGGTCGCCGCGCTGCGCCCCTCGAGCAGAATGCCCAACGCCCCGTTGCCCTCGCAGGTGTTACGCTCCAGCGTAGGCTGGCTGGAGTCCGACACCCGAATCCCTGCCTCGGGGTTGCCCTTGCAGGTATTGCGGGAGAGGGCGGGCCTCGCCCGCTCCGTCACGAGAATGCCGCTGCGCCGGTTCTCTTCGCATGTGTTGTGCTCCACATGGGCCGTGCTGTCGCCATGCACGTGAATCCCTACAACCCCGTTTTGGCTGCAGGTGTTCATAACGACATGGCCGCCGCCTGCGATCACAATGCCGAACTCACCGTTGCCAGAGCAGGTGTTGAAGTCGACCTTCCCGCCCCCCTGCCCGGTCACGCGAATGCCCACCGGGTTACGGCTGCACTTGTTGCCCCAGAGCAACCAGGTCGCCGAGGCGTCGCAGAGAATCCCCGCCTCGCCGTTGCCATGGCAGTGGTTGAAGTGCAGGTTTGGGGAGGCAGACCCCTCCAGAATGATTCCGGCGGTCCGGTTCTCCTCGCATTTGTTGCCGGAGGCTTCCCCAACGCTCTGCCCGGCAAAGCAGATACCGCCACCGGCATTTCCCCGGCACCCGTTACCGGCGAGGGTAGGCGACGCCTGATCCTCCACAGCAATGCCGTGTCCGCCGTTGCCTGAAACCTCGTTTGACGCGCTCTTCCCCTTCGCCCGCTCGCGGAAAAGGATGCCCGCCCCCTTGTTCCCGCGCACCGAGCCTTTTTCTACGGTCAGGGTCGCCTCGCCACCCACCTCCACCCCGTGGCGTTGGTTCTCCTCCACTACGCAGTTCTCCACCCTTACCGCAGACTGACCCCGGGCGATCAGACCGCCAGCCGCTCCGCTGTGCAGGCGGCAGGCCCGCAGGGTTGCCTCTCCCGCTTCCACTACCACCAGCGCTTCATGACGGCTTCCAAGGCCGGTCACGGTCAGCCCCGTCAGGAGCACCTGTCCCTCGGCGGCGAGGTAGATCAGGGCCCCCTCCCCCTCAGCCAGCAGGAGCGTCTCCTCCATTCCTGCGCCTGCTATTTCCACCGGCTTGGTGATCCTGAGGGGACCGTCAAGCCTGTACTTGCCGGCGGGCAACGATAGGTGTCCTCCGGCCGGCAGGTCTGCGAGCATGGCGGCCAGGTCGTGCAACGTGTCCATCGGAATTCCTCCTGCCTACTCGTGTCACTCGACTACCCGGATCACCCGGCGGCCAGCGCCCAGGGAGAGGACCAGCCCCCTTTTCAGCGCCACCGATTCACCACGCCCAATCTTGCCACCAGTGCCCCCGGCTACCACCTGCCACGGCAGATCGCCGGTGTTCTCTAACCGGTGAACCCCGGCGCCCCGGTCCCAGCTTGTCTGGCCAATTACCGGCAGCCCCCGGCGGGTAAAGGGCGGGCTCACGCCCGGTTCGGCGATGTCCGCGAAGAAGGGCAGACCGTGGTAGGCGATTGCGGGGCGGACCGGGGCGTAAAGTCCACCAGGCCTTGGCTCCATGATTTCCAGCACCGCCGGATAGGGCGGGCGAACCGCGGACCCGCAGAAGGGGCACTGCCGCCGCGGTGGCGGCGAGACCCAGTGGGGGTAGAAGAAGGTCTGCTGGCAATTGGGACAGCCGATCAACAGGTCGTAGGCATCTGCCAGCGCCCGTTCCCATGCCTGCACCTGTGGCCGCTGCACCGGATCGTGCAGGCCGTGGATCAGCGCCCGTTCCGTCAGGTCCTGAAGCCGTTGGGGCAGCGTCCGGTAGGAGAGCAGGCCGTTTCGGAAGAGGGGAATCCCCACACGGGTATCCCAGTTCCGCCGGTCGGCTGGGTGTTCGCTGAAGCAGGCGTGTTCACCATAGGAGAGTTCGTCGTCCCGCTGAGGATCCTCGTCGTAGCAGACCTTGGCGTGCATTACGTTGCGCAGCAGCAGTATCCAGAGAATCAGTACCGCCAGGCTGTGCCGATCTGTCAGGTCGCCAGGGCGGCTCTTGCCCATCATCACTTCGGGGGCGATGAAACCCATGACCCCCTTCACCTGGGGTGGCAAGAAGCCCTTCACCACGAGACCATCCAGATCGATCAACACCACATCGCCCGTCTGTGGGTCTGCCAGGAAGTTTTTCGTGTGAATGTCGGCGTGGGCCATCCCTTTGCCGTGAATCGTCCAGAGTGCCCTGGCCGCCCCGCGCGCGATCTTCAGGTACTCTACCCAACTGCGCTTCTGCCGGAACTGCTCAATGGCCTCGACGGGACTGAAGACCAGCTTGTAGAGCGGCGTATAAGAGGAAGGAACCCGGCGGGTCACGACGCCGACCACCTTCTGGCCGCCCATGGTGTTCACGATGCCCAGAGGCCAGGCAAGGAACTTCTCATCCTCGCCCAGGTTCCGCCCAAGGTCGACCACCTGCCGGAGCATCTCCACCTTATCTGGTGGCGCCTTATGATAGACTTTCACCACATAGCGCCCGTCTGTGCTGAAGTAAATCGAGCCCTCGCCGCCCCGGTGAACCGGCTGATCGGCCACCACCAGTTGGTTGCCTACGTTCCGGCTCTCAGGAAGAAGTGTGACTGTCGCCATCGTTTCTCTCCCTTTGCGTGATTACGACGAGCGTCCTGTCATCCCAGCTGCCGCGCACCTGGTAGGTCGCCAACCAGTTCAGCATGCCCGCTGCGGCCTGCGCCGGGCTGGGGGCCAACCGGAGATTCCGGTCCACCGCCTGTGCCCAGTTGTCCAGCGCCTCCGGGTGCGGCGAGTAGAGCAAGTCCCCGGAGAGCCCATCTGTCATCACGAAGATGGCGACAAGCGGATCCACCTCGACCTTGCTGATCACCTGCACAGCGAGGGCCTTGGCAAAGTCGGGCCGGTTCAGGCTGTAGGTGGACTGCGGGTCGCCGGTATCAGGCGCGTCGACCAGTTCGCGCGCCTTGCCGGAGCGGAACAGCCCGTGCACCGAGCCGTCCCCTACCTGCCCCACAACCCCCTCGCCCGTCTCCACGTTGAAGAGCAGCGCCAGAGCCGTGCAGCCGAGGTCCGCCAGATCGACCCCCAGGTACTGCGCGTGGCCGCGCAGGCCCAGGTGACTCTTTTCAAAGGCCTGGTTCATCACCTGAACCAGGTTGGCTTCGGCCGGCGGTTCATCGCTGCCCATTGCTGACTGTGCTGCCCACCAGCCTACCGAAGCCGCCTGAAGGAGTGGTTCGGGAGGGTATGAGGGACTCTGCTCCTCTGTCGACCGCCGAGTCCACTCAGTCAGGTAGGCTGCCAGCCCGGTCGTGGTGCTGCCCTTGCGCGCCAGCGACTCGAGGCGCGGCATCTCCGCCTTCGCGGGTGGGGCCGGCTGCACCCCTTCGGCCGGTCCCGTAGCAGCCGCCACCTGGGATCGCTCCGGACTGACCTGCGGCACAAACGGGCGGATCAGAAACGACGTGAGCGCCTCGGCAACGTAGGTAGCCCCGTAGCGGGAGGCCGGGCGTGAGCCGATGCCATCTGACATGCCCACAGCCAACCAGGGACCCGCCGTGCGGACCACAAAGGCATCGTCCCGCGGCAGCCCCCGGGCCAGATGAATCTGACCGACTGCGCTTGCCCCTGCCACCAGGTAAGACCCAGCCACGCCGTGTCCAACCATCCAGTCAGGGTGGGTGTCGCCGGAAGCGCCCAGGACACGGTCGCCGATGACAAAGCCACTGCGCATCTGCTATTTCCCCCCGTCGCCAATCTGGTTCTCCAGCAGGACCGGCCGGGCACTGTCGGCACGGTACAGATCGAACAGGCCGTTGTGGGCCACATTGTTCGCTCGGGCGGTGCCGCCCCGGGTGCCCATGAAGGCAAGGCCTATTTTCCCGTTCCACTCGCACCGGTTCTGCTCCACCGTCGGTGCAGCCTCGCCAGACACCCCGATCCCGACGGACTTGTTCCCGCTGCAGGTGTTCCCGGCAGCGCGGCCCCCGGTCTGATCCGTGTACTGAATGCCCGCGGTCTTGTTAGACGTGCAGGAGTTCTCCAGCAGAATCGGAGCCGCCTCGTCGCGGACGAATATGCCGAAACCCCAATTGCTCTGGCAATCGTTGCCGCGGGCCACGCCCGAAGCCCGGTTCCTGTAGACAATCCCAGCGTTCTCGTTGGAAAGGCACCAGTTTCCTTCCAGTTCGGGCCGCGCCTCCCCCAGCACCGAGATGCCCTCCCGGTCACACTCGAAGCACTGGTTTTCCCGGGCAACGCCGGCAGCCTGTTCCATGTAGACGATGCCCGTGCTGTTGTGGAAGCAGTAGTTCCACTCCAGGACAGGAGCCGACTCCCCGGTCACTGCAATGCCCACGGATTTGTTATCGCTGCAGTCGTTCCGATTGGCACTGCCACCGGCTGCCCCCATATAGAGCAGGCCAAAGCTGCCGTTTTCGGAGCAGTTGTTGTCCTCCAAATCGGGGGTCGCCCGATCACGGATATTGATTCCGACCCGGCCGTTCCGGCGCGCCTTGTTCCCGGTGACTGTACCGGTGGCACTGCCGGCGAGCTCGATGCCCGAATCCTTGTTCTCGTCACAGCTGTTCCCCTTGAGGACCGCCGTGCCCTCCCGCTGCACCGAGATACCGGCGTGCTCGTTCCTTTTGCATGTGTTCTCTTCCAGCAGGGGGTGAGCCTTATCCATGACGGTGATGCCGAACATGCTGTTCTCCTGGCAGGTGTTGGAGCGGCACGTCCCATGCGCCTCACCGAGATAGGCGATCCCTGTCCACCCCGTTTTGATGCACACGTTGTTCTCCACGTCGGGGTGGGCGGAATCGCTCAGATGGATCCCACAGTCGGACAGGTCTGCGAACCGGGTCCCGCGTACCGCCCCGGTGCTCGCCCCCTGGAAGGTGACGCCCATCGCTCCGCCCGTCACCTCGTTCTCCTCCAGGATCAGCTCTGTCTCGCCTATGGCGACCACATTCAGGGTCGACTGGTTCGCAAACCGGTTCTTGCGGGCAGTAGCCCGGACCCGCTCCTCTGCCATTAACCCCTTCCCGTTGCCGGTGAAGGTGCACTCCTCAACCGTCAATTCACCCTGGCCCCCGGCCAGCAGCCCGGCGAACTGGTTGCGCGCAAAATGGGTGTGGCTGACGGTTGCCCCTGCATCCTTCCCGAGGAAAAGACCGCGCCCACCGCGATTCTCCCGCTCCACCGCCCCCTCCACCCGGCAGTGCTCCAGCACCAACTGGCCGCCGGCGCATGTAAGCACATCGCCGTCGCCGCCCGTGCGCACCAGACCCAGACCGGACATGGTCACGGTGCCCTCCAACTGGCAGATAACCAGGGCGTACGTGGCGCCACCTGTCAAAATGGTCCGGTCCGGCCCCTCCCCTGCCAGGATCAGCGGCTTCTTCACCCAGAGCGTATCGGCGAGATTGTAGGTTCCCGCCTGAAGCCGGATCACGGCCCCATGTTCGGCCGCCGCCACCATCGCCGCCAGGTCGTCGTTGGGCATGACTTCAACCGCACTGTCAGGCGGCATGTTTTGGTCGGACTCCTCCGGTTGTGCCTCCGCCCACTGGGCGATCACGGGAATATCGAGGGTCGCCGTTTCGGTGACCAGCTTGATGCTGCTCCAGAGGAGTCCGCCACCCGCAGGCTGAACGGAGACCTGAATCCGGGTGGGGCCGGATTCAAATTCCGCAGGGGATACGACAATGGCCGGGCTCTCGGTGAGCACCCGACCGGGCCCGCCCTGCACCTCGAACCAGCCGTGGCCTCCCTGCCCCGGCGAAAGTGTACCCAAATTCAACTCGCCAAGGCTGGCCTTCAGCCGCCCGCCAGGCTGGGCAGCCTGGTCGCGCACCACCTCGGCTACCGCCTCGACCGCTTCGGCATGCGGCAGTCCCCCCAGCATCAGGGCCTGTACGGCAGCCGACCGCCCCTCCTCCCTGGACTCGGCACGGGCCGCCTCCAGCACCTTGCACCAGCGCTCCAGCTCCTCGCGCAGCCCCGGGGTACTCTCCAGACCGGCACCCATCAGGAGCAGGTCGATCTCCGCCTCGCCCGGTGACGCCCCGGATCGTATCAGGCGGGCAAGGCTGCGAAGCACAGGCATGGCCTGCTGCACAATCTCGTTGGAATGCGGCATCGTCATGCAATCTCCTCACTTCGCTGGTTTTCAGGCCTCAGTCCGCCGGGCGCTGCTCACCGTTGTTCTCGCACAGATTCCCGGCCAGTGCCGGCCGTGCTCCGGGCTTTACCTCGATCCCTTCGCCCTTGTTCTGCTCACAGCGGTTCTCCTCCAGCCGGGGGCGGGCCTCATCGCCTACATAGATCCCGGGCCCCTCACTCCGGGTGCACAGGTTACTGCGTGCCGATCCGCCCGCCTGGTTCAGAAAGAGCAGGCCCACCTTGTTCTGGCGGCAGAGGTTCCCAACCACCTCCGGAGTGGCTGTTCCCGCTACCACCACGCCGCTGACCTGATTCTCGTAGCACTCGTTCTGAGCAGCCCGCCCCTTTGTCGCATCGATGAAGGCGATGCCGGACTGTTGGTTGGCGCGACAGATGTTGGCTTCCAGGTCAACCACCGCCTGGCCGCCCGCGTAGATGCCGTGGTAGAAGTTGGAGCCACAGAGGTTGCGGACCGCCTTGCCCCCTGTTTGGCCGGCATACTGAATGCCATTCCCCATGTTTTCCAGGCACTCGTTGGCCTCCAGATAAGGTCGGGCGTTGTTCACGACCATAATGCCCGAGTCCTTGCAGCGAACCGCCCGGTTTCGCACCGCCTTGCCCGTGGCAGCGCCACCGAAGGCAATGCCGTAAGAACCGGCCGCGGTGACCTGGTTTTCCGCCAGTTCCGGCCGTGCGCTCTCCACCACTTGAATTCCGACGCCCTTGCTGGACTCACAGTTGTTCTTTCGAATAACCGGAGCCGCCTCTCCACCGCAGTGGATGTTGATCGGGTTGGAGCGGCACCGGTTCTCCTCAACCACAGGGCCCGCCTTCTCAAGCACCGCAATGCCCGCAGCGCTGTTTTCCGCACACTCGTTCTCACGAACGGTACCGCCCGCAGAGCCCTTCAGGGAGATGCCCAGTTGGTTGCCCAGGCAGCGGTTTCCCTCGATCAGCGGCCGTGCCTCCTGCACCGTATCGATCCCGGTGTTCTTGTTCTGCTCGCACAGATTGCCAACCACCCTGGCCGCCGATGAGACGCCCAGGTAGATCCCGAAGATGTTTCTGCGGCACGTGTTGCGCTCCAGCAGGGGCGCGGAGGTCCCGAATACCGCAATACCGGCCTTCCCGTTGCCCGAGCAGAGGTTGCCCACGACCCGTCCCGTGGCCTTTCCCGCGAAGCGAATGCCCGCCTCGCTGTTTCCCTCGCAGCGGTTCTCGTCCAGGTCGGCTCCGACCTCGCTGGTGACCTCAATGCCGCACTCCTGATTCTCAGAGCAGGTGTTGCGGACGGCCCGGCCGGTGCCTCCGTCGATGAAGATAAGGCCATACTTGCCGTTCTGCTGACAGGTGTTCTCCTCTACCAGCGGACGGCCGCCCTGCCCGACATAGATTCCGTAGTAGCCGTTGGCGGTGCAGTAATTGTTGCGGACCATCCCGCCGCTGCTCCGGAGCACGCTGATCCCCATCATCTTGTTGTTGTGACAGGTATTCTCTACAATCTCGACCTTGCCGTCGGTAACCGAAGAGATGCCCTGCCACTGATTCTCGCTGCACGTATTGCCCTGCAGCACGATTGACGAAGAGTCGCTGACATAGATCCCCATGCCGTTGGCGCGCATTGTGGAGAGCGACACCCGCAGCGAAACCTGATCGCCGGCGGAGACCCCTGCGTCGGGATTGGACTCAAACCAGCTCTCGGTCACGGTCACCTTGCAGGCGCCCGCGGCCCGCAGACCGGCCCCACCGTCTTCGGGGTGGCCGAACCGGACCTCTCCGTCTCTGGCCGCCATGACCCCACCCGTGACACGGCAGCGGAGGAGATCGAGCTTCCCTTTCGCGGTGTGAATCACATCGCCGGGCTCCCCGCCATGTCGCCGGAACCAGAGATCGCTCACCACGACTCCCTGTTCGCTCTCCAGGCTGAGCAGCAGGTGGCTGCCCACGATCACCGTCTCATCCATTCCGCTCCCCTTCAGGGTGAGCGCTTGTGCGGGCCGGAGCGGCTTGCTGAGCAAATAGATGCCCGGCCCGATGCGAATCGTCGCTCCTGCCGGTGCGCCAGCCACCGCTTCCTCAATGCTCTCAAAGTCGGCATCCGGGCCAAGCGACACGGTCAGCACGGGCCCTTTCTCCTCCGCCGGGGGCGGCGTCACCGAAGCAGCCGGCCGCGCCACCACGGTGGCGATTGCCATGAGGGCTGAAGCCTCAGGGATTCCCCGCATCTTCAGCGCCTCCACAGCTGTCAGCCGTCGGGACTCCTCGGGGTTCTTGCGAGCAAACTCCAGCAGGTTGACCCAACGCCGGAGTTCGCCGACCAGCTCCGGCCCTTCGGCCCCACCACTGGCCAGCAGCGTGGCCAGAGCACCATCGTCCAGTTCCCGCTCCGCCGCGACAAGCCGGGCTACAGGCCCCAGGAGGCCAAGTATCGAGGCGATTTGCTCGGAAGAGGGGAGGCTGCTCATGGGATCCTGACCAATTCAGGCGGCAGGGGGCTGTTGGCGAAGGGGTCATGCGGGTTTCCGCCCGGGCCGACCGAACTGGTGATGCTCTGGGTCAAGTACTGGAAGAGCGCCACGAAAGCGGCGCTGGAGGTGCCCATACGGAAGGTGTGACCGGTGCTGATCGCCTTCAGGGTGTTGTCATCGACGTTGGGGCCGCAGCCAACCGATACGATGGTGGCCACCTTGGTCTGACCGCTGGGGCGTGTCAGCACAGCGTCACGGGCCGGGCGCCAGAGTTGGTCCGAAACGTTGCCGGTCTCGTCGGTAGGACGCCCGTCCGTCAGCAGGAAGACGATGGGCCGCCAGTCCCCCTTCTGCCCGCCCTTCACCGCCCGGACCACATCGCGGTCCATCGACTCCAGGAGTACCTGGAAGGCCAGGTCAAGGCGGGTAACCCCTGAGGCCTCCAACTGCGGCGGCCTGAACTCGGCAACGGGGACCAGGCCCTTCGTAATCAGGTCACCAGAGCTCGCAAAGGTGATCACCCCAACCCGCACCACATCGCGGGCAAAGGGGTCTTCGGCAACCTCCCGCTGGAAGAGTTCGAGGCCCTGGCGCACCGACTCAATCGGCGCTCCCGCCATGCTTCCCGACGTGTCAATCAGAAGGTAGACCGGTAGGTGGCGCTCGCCGCCGGCAGGCTGTACACTGGCCCATTCGGGGACGCTGGCTGGATGGGTCATCTACTCAACCTCCTTAGAAATTGAACCACTTACGGCCATCGTTCAGGTCCTTCCCTGCATTCTGCTGGCAGTTGTTGTCGCTCAGCTTCGTGCGGGCCGGCTTCTCCACATGGATCCCATCCTTCTGGTTTCGGCTGCACCGGTTCCGGCGCACGGTCCCGCCGGCGCTCTCGACGCAGAGGATGCCATGTTCGCCATTCTGGTCACACTCGTTGCCCTCCACCTCCGGGGTCGCCTCTCCGCTGAGCCGGATCCCGCTGCCGCGGTTCTGGCGGCACTGGTTCTCCCTCAGCACCGGAGCAGCCTTATCGCCAACCCGGATGCCATCGCCGCGCCCATCGGTGCAGTGGTTCCCCCGCAACGTACCCCGGGCCGATTTGCCAACGTTGATCCCCACGTCGGCGAACCGCTCGCACCGGTTCTCCTCCAGGTCCACCGTGCCCGTGGTCTCGACGTTAATCCCCCCGTTGCCCGTGTCGCAGCAGATGTTCCTCCGGGCAGCCCCCGAACTCTGATCGTTGAAGAGAATACCCCATGCGCCCCTCTCGATCGTGTTCTCCTCCAGAACAGCCCGGGCTTGTTCCCGCAGGCGGATGCCGTACGGGAAGGCTGTGAGCGTGTTCCGCCGACACTCTGCTGTGGCCTGCCCCTCGATCACAATGGTGCGCACGCTCCGGTTCCCCTCCAGGAGAGCCCGGCCATTGCCGGTGACACGAATGCTCATCCTCTGGCGAGGGTCGATTTGGCAATCCCGGACGGCCGCCTCCCCCTTCTCCTCCACACGGACGGCGACCTCACTGCCTTCCGAGGTCCCCTCGAAGAGGCACCGCTCCAGGGTCAGCCTGCCCTCCCCGTCTACGACCGCCCCTGCGTGCTCATACCCTCGGAACTCGCACTCCTGGACGAACGCCTCTCCCTTGACCCGCAAGCCGACCCCCTGGGCCCTGAACGGCCCGATCTGGGCGCCTTTGCCACCCTCAATGTGGCAGCCGACCATCTCCAGCCGCCCTTTGAAGACCTGAACGCTCTCGCCCTCCTCACACCGGATGGTGAGGCCACTGGCCCGGATCAGACCGTTCAGACTGCACTGAAAAGGCAGACCTTGCTTCAC
>JBMONB010000005.1:0-1922 GCA_049325315.1 Bacillota bacterium
GGCGACGCTCTGCTAGCCTTTGAACGGTTGGAGCGCCGGGCCTGCCCTTCATCCGGGGTCATCTCTGCTCTCGTGATGTGGGCAGTGGTGGCAGAAATGGTTGCCCAGATGGAGGCCGACGGCTTCGTGCCTACGATTTTCACGAGCGCTAACGTCCCTGGAGGACTGGAGAGTTACCAAGCGGAAATACAACGCTACCAGCGGCTCGGATATTGAGGGAGGGAAAGTGCTTGGCGGTCCAGGACATTCTACGACCCGGCTTGATTGTATCCTGTCAGGCCTGGCAAGACAGCCCGTTGCTGGATGCGAAGATCATGGCGGCTTTCGCGCTTTCCGCCGAGCGGGCCGGTGCGGTGGGGATCCGAGCTAATTCGCCCGAACATGTCTCGGCCATGAAGGATCGCGGGGTCACCATTCCCATCATCGGGATCCACAAAGTCCACTACGAAGGAGCAGAGGTCTACATCACCCCTACACGGACCGAGGCGGAAGGCCTCGCGGCCGCAGGAGCGGACATTATCGCCGTCGAAGGTACTCATCGCTCGCGACCTGCTGATGAATCCTTGGCGGACCTGATCCGGCATATCCATGATACTCTCCATAGACCGGTGATGGTTGACATCTCTACACTGGAGGAAGGGATGGAAGCCGCCCGTTTGGGCGCTGACCTGGTGGCTACGACTATGTCTGGCTACACCCCGTACACAGAAGAGGTCCGGAGCAAGGGGCCGGACTTAGAGCTGGTCCGCCGTCTGGCTGCAACCATCACCTGCCCGGTAGTTGGCGAAGGGCGTTTTCACGCTCCCGAGCAGGTCAGGGCCGCCCTGGCGCAAGGCGCCTACGCCGTGGTGGTGGGAACCGCTCTTACAGATCTGGAGTGGCGAATCCGGCAGTTCGTCCCTGCTGCAACCGAAGAGTTGGCGCACCGGCCGAAAGGCCGATGTGTGAGGTGAACTGGAGAAAGTGAAGACCGCGAATATGTCCCATGCGATGCCCGTGGTTGTGGCCATGGATGGAGGGCAGAGCAGCACGATGTGCATTGTGACCACTCCGCACGGTGACGTCCTTGGCAGCGGAGCGGCCGGTCCTGCTGATCACATCAACGAACCGGGGGGGCCGGAGCGATGCCATCAGGCTGTGACCACAGCCTTGCAGGCGGCATTGGCGGACGCAGGTCTAGATCCTCGCCGAGTGCACTTGCTGGCCGCCGGTTTCGGCATGAGCGGGGGCGGTGCGCGTATGCAAGAGATCATCCGTGATTGCATAGCCGCAGACCACGTGGTTGTGATTCCCGATTCGGTGGCATCCTGGCAGGGCGCGACGGGTGGAGAACCGGGAGTTATCGTCATCAGCGGAACGGGTTCTGTCGCCTATGGACGCAACCAACAGGGAGACGAGCGCTGGGCTGGTGGATGGGGGTACCTCATGGGCGACGAAGGGTCCGGATACTGGATTGGCATAAAGGCCTTATCGGCTGCAACTCGTTCCCACGATGGAGTTGGAGCCACAACAACCCTGGAAGAAAGAATCCCGAACGCGTTTGCACTTCCTGATTTACGGGCTGTGCACACAGCGCTGTACAGCGATAAGCTTGGAAGAGTCCAGATTGCGCGCATGGGGCGGGTGGTAGATGACGCGGCTGCTGCCGGCGACACTGTGGCCCGGGCGATTCTCGAGTGCGCGGCCGAACACCTGGCGGACCTGGCGCAGGCCGTATTCAATCCCCTGGGGCTACAGGCAGATCAGCACCGCGTGAGTTACGTCGGCGGCGTCTTTCGCTCGTCAATCATCTTAGAACGATTCTGTTCGCTCCTCTCTCATTCCCTGGGGCCCAACGTAGTTCAGAAACCGAGATTTCCGGCCATAGTGGGCGCATGGCAGGTTGCGGCCCAAGCCGCCGGCTTGCCGGCCACTTCGTCGGA
>JBMONB010000006.1:0-1921 GCA_049325315.1 Bacillota bacterium
GAAAACTCAACTCTATAGTTGCTACGCTCCTGTTAGCAGCGCCAGCAGGGGCTTATTGGGCTTGTGCTCGTAAAGAGGTGGCGGTACAGGTTCTCTGAATTGGAAGTCGATAACGGAGTACTACTAGTACCCGTCGGGAAACTATTGGTTCCTTACCTCAACCACCGGCGTATCTGGCCAACGGCCGCCGCCGTGTGCAGCCCGGGGCGGTTTGCCTCAAGGCTGTCCATGAGCCCGACGACACGGGCGAGGGTCTCCGGGAAGGGTTCGTCGAATCCACTGCGACGCTGGGCCACACGGCACCACATAGTTGGGCACCAGGGTTGCTGATCCAGGTCGAGCGCCGCTGACAGTGAGCCTGGGGCTCTTCCCGACCCCTACTTCCGCTTCTCCAGCTCGATGATCAGGTCACGCAGCTCGGCCGCCCGCTCGAACTCCAGGTTCTTGGCGGCATCCTTCATCTCCTTGCGGAGCTTATCGACCAACTGCGGGATCTGGTGCCTGGGGGTATCCAGCAGGTTGGTCGGCGGCGCATCGACCGCCGGCTTCACCGCCTGAATCACATCGCGCACCGGCTTGATAATCGTCTGCGGCACGATTCCATGAACCCTGTTGTACTCTGCCTGAATCGCCCGGCGGCGATTGGTCTCGTTGATCGCCTTCTGCATCGACTGGGTGATGCGGTCGGCGTACATGATCACCCGGCCCTCGGCGTTGCGGGCCGCACGGCCGATGGTCTGAATTAGCGAGCGCTCGGCCCGGAGGAAGCCCTCCTTGTCGGCGTCGAGGATTGCCACCAGCGAGACCTCGGGAAGGTCTAGTCCCTCGCGCAGCAGGTTGATTCCTACCAGTACGTCGAAGACTCCAAGCCGTAGGTCCCGCACGATCTGCATCCGCTCGATGGTCTCAATGTCGGAGTGCATGTAGCGGACCTTCACGCCCAGCTCCTTCAGGTAGTCGGTCAGGTCTTCGGCCATCTTCTTGGTCAGGGTGGTCACCAGCACCCGCTGGTTCTTGGCCGCACGCTGCTTGATCTCGCCGAACAGGTCATCGATCTGCCCCTTGATCGGGCGGACCTCCACCTCGGGGTCCAGCAGGCCGGTCGGGCGGACAATCTGCTCTGCCACGTAGGTGGGCTTGACCCGCTCCAACTCGTAGGGCCCCGGTGTGGCCGAGACGTAGACCACCTGGTTGATTCGATCTTCGAACTCCTGGAACTTGAGGGGCCGGTTGTCGGCGGCGGAGGGGAGCCGGAAGCCATACTCGATCAGATTGTCCTTCCGGGCCTTGTCGCCGTTGTACATCGCCCCCACCTGGGGAATTGTCACGTGGCTCTCGTCGATCACCAGGAGCCAGTCCTTCGGGAAGAAGTCCAGCAGCGTGTAGGGCGACTCGCCGGGGGGGCGGCCGGTCAGGTGCCGGCTGTAGTTCTCAATGCCGGTGCAGAAGCCGATCTCCCGCAGCATCTCCAGGTCGTTGCGGGTCCGCTGCTCCAGCCGCTGCGCCTCCAGGAGCTTGTCTTGATCACGCAGCTCCTTCAGCCGCATCTCCAACTCCTCTTCGATCGAGATCAGCGCCTGCTCCCGCTTCTCGTCGGCCACCACATAGTGGCTCGCCGGGTAGATGGCCACGTGGTGCATCGTGCCGGTGATCTCGCCGGTCATCGGATCGAACTCAGAGATCCGGTCGATCTCATCGCCGAACCACTCGCAGCGAATCGCGCGGTCCGAAGAGCCAGCGGGGAAGATCTCCACTACATCGCCCCGCACCCGGAACTTGTTACGAACAAAGTTCAGGTCGTTCCGCTCATACTGAATATCCACCAGGCGGCGGAGAATGAAGTCGCGGTCCACCTGGTTGCCCACCCGTAGAGAGACCGCCAGGTCCTTATAGTCCGCCGGGGAGCCCAAGCCATAGATGC
>JBMONB010000007.1:0-25253 GCA_049325315.1 Bacillota bacterium
ATTGCCGCCCGGCGGCTCTCGATCACCCCGGCGGAGATCGCCGAGGGGATCCGCAGGCGCCGGGAGCGGCGGCAGGCGCTGGCGACCGACTCCTCGGCCACGGCGGCGCTGGGCAAGATTCGCGAGAGGCGGGCCGGGAGTCCGCCGCCAGAGGAGGACCGGGCCCGGATTCTCGCGGCGCGCCCGGCCCGGCCGGCGGAGCCGCAGGCGAAGCCCCAGCCCGAGGCTCAGGCGAAGCCGCAGCCCGAGGCCGTGGAGGGATCCTCCTTCACCGACCGGCTCCTGGCGGCGAAGCGGAAGCGGCAGTAGCCCTGCCCACCCAGACCAGGAGGGCGCCCAGGAGCAGGAAGCCGATGTCATAGGCGGTCTGGTAAGGCCCCGGCCGAACGTGGTGGATCTGCAGAATGTGGTGATCCACAATCCCCTCGACGAGGTTGAAGATCCCCCAGCCCACCAGCATCCACCCCAGCAGGGCGCGCAGGGGCCCGGCGGTATCCGCCTGTCGGACCGCCCGCCACAGGAGCAGGAGCCCGGCCACCACGAAGAGCCAGGTGGAGGCGTGAAAGAGGCCATCCCAGAGGGTGTTCACCTCCAGGCCGGCCACGGTGGTGGGCGGGTGCTGCGGGGTGCTGGAGAGCATGTGGTGCCACTGCAGAATCTGGTGCAGCAGAATGCCGTCGACGAAGCCGCCCAGACCCAGGCCGAGCAGGATTCCCGGCGCTCGGAGATGGTTTGTTGGCATGTTGACCCGTCCTCGCTTTCCACGACGCACCTGCAATATGCCACCAAAGCGGTCTGGCTATGAACCGTGTGCGTTCTGTGCTGATCGCCGCTGCGGCAATCGGCTCCGCTATCAGGTATTGCCGCCCAATGGGAGGTTCCGCTTGAAATTCCCATCACAGGTCGAACCGTGCGGGGAAATTCGCGCTGAATCGCTGAAAATCGGGTCCAATCAGGCCAATGAGCCACAGTTTTTGGCCTGATTCTCCCAAACTGCCGCCTCTGAAACCAAGAACATCGATCCCGGGAGGCGATCAGCCCCTTCATCCACGTGATTCCATCACAAATTCCCTCCCGCCTCGAACGGCATCGGGGAATAGATTGCGGAACCCAGGATTTGCTATTGTCCGGGCTACGAGTATGAGGGCGACGCCTACTGGCGTGGCTGCGCAAACCGGCCTGAGTACGCGAATGCAGCCGAGGGTCATTGCCTCCGGCTGCATGCTTATGCAACGCGATACGTCTGCCAACAGCCTGTGTGCTGCCGGCATCCCTGTTCTTACTTCTTCAGCTTTGCCGGCTTCACCTTGAGGGTGCCGTGCATGCCCACCTCGTAGTGGCCGGGGTAGTGGCAGGCGATCTCAAACTCGCCGGCGTCGATGGTGACAAAGGTCAGCTCCTTCGTCTCACCGGGGAGGATATCCTCCACCTCCAGGGCGTAGTACCCGATGGCGAACTCGTGGATATCGCGCCCCCGGTTGGTGAGCACGAAGGTCACCTTGGTGTGCTGATCCACCTCGATCCCCTTGGGCTGGAAGGCGTGGTCCACCAGCGAGACCTCGATCCGCTTCTCCTTGTTGTAGGGGATCTCTTCCTGCGGATCCCGCTGGACCAGTTCCTCTCGGATCGGGACGCCCAGCAGTTCGGCGCCCTTGGAGAGGAGCCGCCCGAGCTTCACCGTCTCCTCGTCAAGCTCATAGACCCGGATCTCGTCGGTCGGCTTCTTGAACTCGACATCGAGCTCAACGGCGCCGTCCTCGATGTGCTGCTCCAGCTTCGGGTCCTCATCCCGCAGCTTGACTCGAATCTCAGCCCAGTGCTCGCGGAACTTGCGGAACTCGGTCTCCGCCGTGACGAAGTCCTTCGTTCTGCCGGCCGCGTTCATCGCCTTCAGGGCGATCAGAGCGCTCTCAAAGGGGGCGGTCAACTCGGGGCGCTGCGGCTTACTTGGGGTGTTGGTCCCCTGGGCGGGGGGCTTGGTCGGGGTCTTTGCCGGGCCACAGCCCGCCAGGATCAGGATTCCCAGCAGGGCAGCGGCAACGACGTAGCGGAATCGATGCATCGCCGCGCCTCCTTTGCGTCATCAGCCTGTACCACGTGTTAGACGGGCCGCAGCGCTGTCAGGTTGCAGAAAGAGGGATCGGCTGAAGTTTACCGAATTCTTCTGCGTCTGAACCCCGCCCTGGGAGGTGTTGCCCCATGTTCTGGCCGCTCACGGCAGCGATTATCGCAGCGGGTATCGGCGATCTGACAGCCATCTGGTTCGGCAGGCGCACCTGGCGCTATCTCTTTAAACCCGGGACCATGCTCCTGATCATCGCTCTGGCGGCCACCGCCATGCCGGAGGCGGGCGGCTATGGCTATCTGGTGCTGGCCGGGCTCCTCTTCTCGGTGGCGGGCGACATCTTCCTGGTGCTGCCCTCCGACCGCTTCATCGCCGGGCTGATCTCCTTCTTTATCGCCCACCTCTTATACATCGTGGCGTTTGTCGCCGCCGGCCCCTTCTCACTGACCGATGGGCTGGTGGTGGCCGGTCTGATCACAGTGGGCGGGCTGCTCTTCCGGCGGCTCCGGCCCGGGGTTCTGGCCCATGGCGGCAAGGGGATGCTCCTGCCGGTCTTCCTCTACCTGACCGTCATCTCCGCAATGGTGCTGCGGGCGGTGATGGCCCGGGAGGCGCTGGTGCTGGCCGGCGCCCTGCTCTTCTACCTCTCTGATGGGATCCTCGCCTGGGACCGGTTCGTCCGCCCCGTTGAGCGGGCCAACCTGGCGATCATGACCACCTACTTCGGGGCGCAGTACCTGTTCGCCCTGTCCGTTATCCACTACGCTGGATAGCCCGAAAGAGTAAGGCCCGGTGCGGGGTGCACCGGGCCTCATTGCGCGATCGCTATCCCTTCAGGTGGCGGACCAGGAAGTCGGCCATGGCGCCGTATCCCTTCAGCTGGTTGGTTCGCTTGGTGAAGCCGTGGCCCTCATCTTCGAAGACCAGGTACTCCACCTCCCGGCCCAGGCTGCGAAGCCGCTCCACCATCTGGTCGGACTCCGCCTTCACCACCCGCGGATCGGTGGCGCCCTGCACCACCATCAGCTTGGTGGTGATCTGGTCCACGTAGGTGATCGGCGAGCGCTCGATCAGGAACTCCTTGTCCTCCTCGGTATCGCCCAGCCAGGCCTTCATGGCCGGCTTCCAGTGGGGCGGCACCGAGTTGAGGAAGGTGATCAGGTTCGACGGCCCGCAGAAGTCGCAGGCGCAGGCCCAGAGGTCAGGCAGCCGGGTGGCGGCGGAGAGGGTGGCAAAACCGCCGAAGGAGCCACCCCAGATGGCGATCTTGTCGGGGTCGACCCAGTCCAGCGAGCGGAGGAAGCCGTGGCAGGCCTCAATGTCCTTCAGTTCGGCGCCGCCCCAGTCCCGGTGAATCCGCCGCTGGTACTCGATGCCGAAGCCGGTGGAGCCCCGAATGTTGGGGGCGAGCACGGCGACGCCCTGGCTGAGCAGGTATTGGTAAAAACCACCGTAGTTGTAGCCGGTCCGTTCCTGGGACTCCGGGCCGCCGTGGATCGAGAGGACGGCGGGCACCTGCTCCCCTGGCCCCACCCCATGCGGCTTGTAGAGCCAGGCGGGGATCTTCAGACCGTCGAAGGAGTCGATATGCACCAGTTCGGGCGCCACGAAGACCGACTCGGGAATGTTGCCCAGCATCGACTCGGTCACCCGGGTCAGCGTCTGCGCATCGAGGTCGAGCACATAGATGTTGGTCGCCTCGCCATAGGTAGAGATTTGGAGGAAGAGCCGTCTGCGGGAGTCCTTGCCGGCGAACTCCACCGCCGAGATCACGCCCTTGGGCATCTCGGGCAGGTTTAGCTCCTGCCCGGTCTCTCGTTCAATCACGTGCAGGGCCGAGTTGCCCGCCTCGTTCACCACGTAGGCCAGCAGGGTGCGGTCGCCGTTGAACGCCAGACCCTCGATATCCCACTCGGCGGTGATCAGGTAGGACCACTTGTCCGCGGCAAGGTCATAGTAGGCGACGGCGTCGAACTCCCGCCCGTCGTTGGTGCGGAAGAAGAAGCCGGACCCATCCTTCAGCCAGGAGGCGGGGAGGTACTTGGCCTGCCGGCCGGGGTGGGCGGTCAGGTTCCGGCTCTGCCCGGTGGCCACGTCGATCAGGTGGAGATCCTGATCGGTGTTGCCATGGAACTGAACGGCCAGCACCTTGGAGCCGTCGGGCGAGAAGGAGCCGAAGTAGTAGAGACCGCCGCCCCCCGTTAGGGTGCGAGTCTCGCCGGTCTGCAGGTCATAGAGGTAGATGTCCATATCTTGCGGGTTGTTGGCGTTGCCCGAGTAGGCCAGGTAGCGACCGTCGGGGGAGAAGGAGCCGCCGGAGAGGGAGTACTGCACATCGGGCCGGTCGGTGATCTTCTCGGGCCAGCCCCCCACGGTGTCCATCAGGTAGACCTGGAACTTCTCGTCGCCGTGGTGGTCGGCCAGGAAGGCGATGCGGGCGCCGTCGCGGCTGAAGGCGGCCATGCGGACCGCATCGTCGGTGTAGAGGGTCAGCTGCTGCGGCCATCCTCCCTGGCTGGCGACGCGCCACAGGTTGAACTGCCCGCTGATATCGCTCACGAACAGGAGGCTCTCACCATCTGGAGCGGGGCACAGGGCGCCAATCCGCCGGGTAGCAAAGAACTGATCGAACTTGTAGGTGCTCTGGGTCATCCGATCGCCTCCTTACGTTTCTCACGGGGCTATTCGTCAGATTTGTCCGATTTCAGCCACAACTGTCTATAGCACACCAGGCCGGCGCTCTGTAGAATGGGATCAAAGGGGTGACGCCGCATGGTCATGAATCTGGAGAGTGTGACCATCTCCTGGGTCTTTTCCGTCCTCTACATGCTCTTCTGCATCTATCTGCCCGGTCCTGCCCGGATCTTCGCCGGACTCTTCTACATGGTCATGGGTGGCGTCAACCTGGTGCTGGTGGTCCTTTTCCCCGAGGCCTTTGTCCTGATCGGCAGCGAGCCGTTGCTGGCGCTCTACCGGCCGATCTTCGAGAGCCTGGTCCCCAAGGCGCCGGGGGCCTGGGGGCTGCTCATCGCCCTCTTTGAGGGCGCCATGGGCTTTATGATTCTGCGAAAAGGCTGGATCGCCAGGCTGGGCCTGATCGGGTACACGGTCTTCTGCCTGGCCATTGTGCCGCTGAACTGGATGGCCTTCCCCGCCTGGTGCCTGGCGGTGGGTCATATTCACATCCTGCGCAGGGGAGCCTTCGACCGCACGCTGCCGGAGGTGCTCCGCCGCACCGCCTGACGCGGCTGCATTTGAGAAAAGACGCCGGGGAGCGTTTCCCCGGCGTTGCTGCGTCTGGCTGTCGTGAGTAGCTAATCCCCACCCTGCGCACGGGCGACGGCGGTTCGCTCCTCCCGCCCGACCCAGCGGAAGAAGATGATAAACCAGGCGAGGACGAAGATGGCCATGCCGCCCAGCTTCATGATGATGCCGGCGAGCTCCTGGTCGGTCTTGGCGTCGATTCCCCACATGCGGGGGGCTGCGGCGTAGAACTCGTAGAGCACGCTCTCCGCAAAGGTAATGATGCCGAAGACGGCGATCTGGGAGACGCCGATCAGGAAGATATAGAACATCTGCACCCCGTCGGCGAGGCGGGGCAGCTCCTTCATGGGCGAGCAGATGGGCCACCACATCATCAGCGATGTGAAGATGAGAATGGCGTGCTGCACCCCGTGGAACCAGTGGTAGATCAGGCTGGCCTGGTAGGCCACGGGCATGTGCCAGAAGGAGTAGATCAGGTTAAAGGCCAGCAGCGCCACCGCCGGGTGGACCAGCACCTTCATGATGAACCGGGTGGGCGCCCAGCGGTAGAGTGGCTGGAGCATCCAGCCGGGGGTGCCCAGCAGGAGCAGCGGGGGCATCACCAGGGTGAGCAGAATGTGCTGGACCATGTGGGCGCTGAAGAGGTAGACCTCGGAGAGCAGGTGCAGCGGGGTTCCCTCGGAGAGGAAGAAGGTCCAGAGTCCGAGGGAGAAGTAGACCTGCTGCCTGACCGAGACCGGCGGTCCCCAGCCGTAGGCCCGGCGCCAGAGGTTGACCGCCAGCAGGTAGCCCACCTGAACCAGAACCACCCAGGCCAGAACCTCCAGGTACCAGAGGTCTTCGAAACGGTGCGCCGAGAGCTGTGCAGCCATTATACATTCACCTTTCAGATCAGGCAGGAGACCGGCGAGTTTCGTGGGAAACCCGCCGGTCTGTTGACTTACACCAGGTTGATGAACTTGACAGCGATGGTGATCAGTGTGGCCAGGACCACGCCGACGGCGAAGACGCCGGCCAGGAGCTTGGGCTCGAAGCGCAGATGCATGAAGTAGGCGGCCACCAGGCCAAACTTCAGAATGGAAAGGACCGCCAGGCCGACCACCACCAGCGTCTGCATTCCCGTCACGTAGAGAATGAAGAACTCGATGGCCGTGATCACCGCCAGGACGGCGCCCACCACCACGAAGGTCTTGGCGGTCGGGTGGGCGTGGGCCTCCACCTGCGGCTGCGCGGACGTGCGAATCTCAGGCTTCATGCTCACCCCTCCTATTCCACGAACTCGAGCAGGTAGATGACGGTAAAGAGCACGATCCAGACGACGTCGACGAAGTGCCAGTACAGGCCGGCGATCTCGACATCATCTGCCTTGTCGGCGCCCAGGCCACCCTTCTTCCCGTAGTAGAGGAGGGAGAGGAGCCAGATCACGCCCACCGCCACGTGCGCCCCGTGGAAGCCGGTCAGCACGTAGAAGGTGGTGCCGAAGAGGCTGGAGGAGAGGGTCAGCCCCTCATGGTAGAAGTGGTTGAACTCATAGACCTGGAAGCCCAGGAAGATGATCCCCATGACGGCGGTGGCGAGCACCCACCGCATGGCGCCCTTGTTGTCGCCCTTCTGCGCCGAGTGAACCCCCAGCACCATGGCCAGGGAGGACATGAGGAGCACGAAGGTGGAGATGGTGGTCAGCGGAATGTTGAACAGGTCCTTCGGCCCGGGGCCGCCGTTGTTGCTGCCGGCGTAGACCAGGTAGCCCACGATCAGGCAGGCGAAGAAGACGGACTCGGAGGAGAGGAAGAGCCAGAAGCCGAGCTTGCGGTTATCAATGCCGGTGTTCGTCACATGGCCGTGCCCATGATCATGGTCGTGCACGTGCTGTGCCATTAGCGATCCCCCTCCGGTTCGATCATGTAGCCGCCTTCGCCCTCAAAGGCCCAGCCCCAGAAGCCGAGGAGGGTCAGGAGGGCGCCGAAGCCGGCGACCAGGGTGGCAGTGGTGGACGAGCTGCGGGAGAAGAGCAGGCCGTAGGCGAGCACCGTCGGTCCGATGCCCAGCAGCACCGGCATGTAGGACTGGCCGGGCATGTGGATCAGGCGACCCGAGACCTCCGGGTAGCTGAGCGCATCTTCCGGCTTCTGCCCCTTCTCGGGGTACTTGGAGAACCAGAAGCCGTCGCGCAGGCCGACGTGCGGAATGACGGCGAAGTTGTAGACCGGCGCCGGGGAGGGAATGGTCCACTCGATGGTGCGGCCGTCCCAGGGGTCAGCCGGGGCGTCCATCGGCCTGCGCATCGTCTGGGCGAAGTTGACGATGAAGAGCAGAATGCCGATGGTCAGCACGAAGACGCCGATGGTGGAGACCATGTTCCAGAAGTCCCAGCCCATGTTGGAGTCGTAGGTGTAGATACGGCGGGGCATGCCCATCAGGCCGAGGAAGTGGAAGGGGAAGGCGAAGAGGTTAAAGCCGGCAAAGACCAGCCAGAAGTTCCACTTGCCCAGCTTCTCGTCGAGCAGGCGGCCGAACATCTTCGGGAACCAGTAATAGATGCCGCTGAAGATGGCGAAGATGGAGCCACCGATCAGCACGTAGTGAATGTGGGCCACGATGAAGTAGGTGTCGGTCTGCTGGGTGTCAGAGGGCGCCGAGGCGTGCATGAAGCCCGACAGACCGCCGATGGTGAAGCACATGATAAAGCCGATGGCGTAGAGCATGGCGGTGGTGAACTTGATCTGGCCGTTCCACATGGTGGAGAGCCAGTTGAAGATCTTCACGCCCGTGGGCACGGCGATCATCATCGTCGTGAGGGAGAAGATCGAGTTGACCACCGGGCCCATGCCCACGGCGAACATGTGATGGCTCCAGACGGTGAAGCCCAGGAAGCCGATCAGGGCCGTGGAGAAGACCATGACCGAGTAGCCGAAGAGCGGCTTGCGGGAGAAGGTCGGCAGCACTTCCGAGACGATGCCCATGGCGGGCAGGATCAGAATGTAGACCTCGGGGTGGCCGAAGGTCCAGAAGAGGTGCTGCCAGAAGACGACGCTGGCGCCCATGTCGACGTTGAAGAAGTTGGCCGCAAAGGCCCGGTCGAAGAGGAGCATGATCAGGGCGACGGTGATCGCCGGGAAGGAGAAGATCACCAGCACCGAGGTGACGAGCGTGGTCCAGACGAAGATGGGCATCTTCATCAGGGTCATGCCCGGCGCCCGCATGTTGAGAATGGTGACCAGGAAGTTGAAGCCGGAGACCAGGGTGCCGGTGCCCAGCAGCAAGAGGCCCAGGGTCCAGAAGTCAGGGCCGAAGCCGCCGGAGAACTTGACCGAGGTCAGGTTGGCGTAGCCGAACCAGCCGGAGTTGGGCACGGCGCCCTCGGCGGTGCCGCCCATGAACCAGCCGGTGTTGATGAAGATCCCGCCGAAGAGGTAGGACCAGTAGGAGAAGGCGTTCAGGCGGGGGAACGCCACGTCGCGCGCCCCGATCATAAGCGGGAGCAGGTAGTTCATAAAGGCCGCCAGCAGGGGCATGATCGCCAGGAAGATCATGGTGGTGGCGTGCATGGTGAACAGGGCGTTAAAGGTCTGCGCCGAGACCACCTCGAGGCCGGGCTTCATGAGCTGAAGGCGAATCATGAACGCCTCGAAGCCGCCCACCAGGAAGAACAAGAAGGCCGTGATTCCATACATGATGCCAATACGCTTGTGATCCACCGTGGTGACCCACGACCAGAAACCGGTCTGGGCCGTAGGCCGCGGCAGGACGCCCAGCGTCTTTTCAGCAGCGGTCGCCATGCGTTACGAACCTCCGTTTCTGGTCTACTTCAGGCTTTCGAGGTACTTGATGACGGCGTCGAGATCTTCGCCCTTGAGGCGGTCCTTGTGCGCCGGCATGGAGGAGCCGGGCTTGAAGGCACGGGGGTCGGAGATCCAGGCCTTCATGTTCTCGTAGGTGTTGTCCATAATGCCGGCGGCGAGGGTCTTGCGCTGGCCGATGTCGGTCAGGTTGGGGCCCACGTTGCCCTTCGCCTTGGTGCCGTCGACGGCGTGGCAGGCGAAGCAGCCGGCCTCCTTCTCGAAGAGCGCCTGGCCACGGGCGGCCACGGAATCCAGGTTCTTCGGACCGGCCAGCATCGCCTTGCGCTGCTCGACCCAGGCGGTGTACTCCTTCTCTTCCATGGCGATGACCCGGAACCGCATCTTGGCATGGGCGTCGCCGCAGAACTCGGCGCACTGGCCGTAGTAGAGGCCCGGCTCATCGGCCTTCAGCCACATGACGTTGGTCCGGTTGGGGATCATGTCCATCTTGCCGGCCAGCTTCGGAATCCAGAACGAGTGGATCACATCCCGGGAGGTCAGCTCGATCTTGACCGGCTTGCCCACGGGAATGCGCATCTCGTTGGCGGTAACAAACCCTTCAGCGGGGTAGGTGAAGCCAAACCACCACTGGTTGCCCTCCGCCTTGATCACCATGGAGCCCTCGGGCGGGGTCGCGGTCTCGAAGGCCGCCTCCACCGTCGGGTAGGCTACAGAAACGAGCACCAGAATCGGGATGACGGTCCAGATGACCTCGAGGGTGTGGTTTCCGTGAACCTGCTTGGGAACTTCGGTCTGACCGGGACGGGCTCTGAACCTGAAGACGACGTAGAGCAGAGCGACTGTGACGAAGATGCCGATGCCGAGCGCAACCCAGAGCGTGTACATGAGCAGGCCCGTCTGCGACTGGGCCACGGGACCCCGCGGATCCAGCGGCGACTGCGGAAGGGTGGAGCACCCTGCCAGCAGCCCGCCTGCCAGCACAGAGAGAAGTACGAGTCCGATCCGTCCGGGTATTTTACGCATACCCACCATAATCCGCCCCCCAAGGTACTCAAAAGTAGGACGTAAGCCTTAGGCACTACTCCCAGATTAGTACATACGTACTACCCTGACAACCCATTTTTGACGAGAATGTCTCATAATCCTGCGTAAGCACGGGATTATGTTTGAACCGTTAGAGGGCATGGGAATGCCAAAACCCAGTCGTTATGGGCACTAGAGCCCCATTGTTGAGCCGAAAAATAATCAAAAACACCGGTAAAACCAGGTAACCGAACGCCGTTCGAGTAGCGCGCAAAAGCCAGGGGCTGGTGGAGCCCCTGGCCCTTTTTTCGGACATTGCCACGGATTTCACGGATTTTTTCACGGATTGACACGGATTTTTTTATGGATAATGGGGCGCTGCCAGATTCGAATGGTGGTGACCAATTCGCGATTGTCCATGAAATAGGAATTGATCAGACCGACAGGGGCAGGCGAGAGAATCCGTGTAAATCCGTGTGTAATCCGTGAAATCCGTGGCAAAAAAACCCCTTCGAACTACCGCCCACCCCGCCGCAACCCGGTCATGGTGTGCAGGATCCCGACCCAGGCGCCCTTCATGTTCCGGTAGGTGAGCACCAGGAAGAGGGTGCCGGTCACCGACCAGAGGAGCAGCTGCTGGCGGGCGGTCAGGTCGGTGAAGACGGCGACCAGGTAGATGCCCAGCACCAGAAGCACGGAGGTGACGGCGTAGGCCATCACCATCGCCCCCAGGAAGTCGCCCTCCTCGGGTTCGAAGACCGCCCCGCAGCGGGGGCAGGTCTGCTTCAGGCCCAGGAGGCCCTGGCCCATGCGGCCCTCCCGGCAATTGGGGCAGCGGAGGAGGAGGCCGGTCCATGCAGCTTTCAGCATGGCGAGCATGGGTGCTACCTCCCCTGCGTCAGAATTCGGGCCTGGTTCACCACCTCGTCGATGTTGAGCCCGGTCCCCTCGTAGTAGGCCCGAATCTGGCCGCTCCGGTCCACCAGGGCGATGCGGCCGCTGTGCTCGACCCGGTAGTCGGTTGTGGTGCCCTGCGAGCCATGGCTGCCATGGCCGGCGGCGGGGATCTTTTGAGCGCCCACCAGGAAGCCCTCGACCACCACCTTGTGCACGTGGCCGGGCTCGCCGGTCAGGAAGCGCCAGGTGGCGGTGTCGGCCTGGAACTGGCGGGCGTAATCGGCCAGGCGCTGCGGGGTATCTACCTCCGGGTCCACGCTGATCGAGAGCAGCCGGACCTCCCCCAGCAGGCCCGCCGCGCGCAGCTCATCTTGCAGGTTGCGCATCTGGGCGGTCACCACCGGGCAGATGTCGGTGCATGAGGTGTAGATAAAGCCGACCAGCGTCACCTTGCCCTTTACGTCAGCGGCGGCGACCGCCTTCCCCTCCTGGTCGGTCAGCCGGAAGTCGGGCATGGCGGCCAGCACCGGGAGCGTCTCGCTGCGCCCCGCGGCCCCGCCCAGCGTCCACAGGGCAGCGGCGGCCGCCAGAATCAGGGCGACACCGGCGCCCAAACCGGCCCAGATCCACTTCGGTATCGATGGTTGCTGCATACGGTTCTCCTTCCCCCTCGTTGAAGACGATGCCTTGATTTCGGTTTGCTCCCTGGAATCCCTGCATAGCGAGTGGATTTACACAATATCTTGGATTAGTTTATACTAACACTAGAGAATCCGGCAGGAATCAGCAGGGTCTGTGTCCAATCCAATGCGGCTGAACGGCATTCAACCCTTTAGACGAATGGTGAAATCCAGGAGGGATTCGTGGGAATGGTAAGAAACCATCCGAGCCTCCGACTGCTGCCCCTGGCTGCGCTTCATGCGCTGGCCGCCGTTGCGGCCGGCGTGGTGACATATGGAACGCTCCCCGCCCGGGCGTTCGCCCTGCTGGCGGGGCTTCTGACACTTAGCGCCCTGATCGTCGACGGCCGCACCCTCTGGTCCCGCCGCGCCGGCCTTGCCGTCGCCACGGCGGTCACGGTGCTCCTCGCCGGCCTGGCCGCCTACCGCTACTCGGCGCCGCTGGGCGTGGGCCTCTCGATTCTGACCGTCATGCAGGCGGCGGTGGCCTGGGGGGTCTCGGTCAACCCCAACCCGTCCCGGCTGGCCATGTTCCGCTCCCAGTGGCAGGTGCCGCTCTACGCAGCCCTGGCCACCTTCCTGGTGATTAACCTGGGCGGCTACCTGAAGTCGCTGGGCTCCACCTCGGTCTGCACCACCTGGCCGCTCTGCACCGGCCCGGTGCCCGATGGGCTGGAGGCGGTCCTCCTTGCGCATCTGGCCCACCGGGGCGCCGCCCTGCTGGCCGGCCTCTTCCTGCTCTACACCGCCTACTTCGTGGTCCGGCGCCACCAGCGCCGCCCGCTCCTCCTGATCCTGGTGGGGGTGGCGATCGTGCTCTTCGGCACCCAGATCGCCCTGGGCGCCCAGGCGGCGACCCAGGGGCCGGGGCCGCTCACCTCGCTGGCCCACACCCTGACCGCCACCGCCTTTATGGGGGTCCTGGTGGTCCTCTCGGTGCTGGGCTACTACGCCCCCTCGCTGCCCGCCATCGCCGGCGCCGGGGTCGATGTGCTGCCCGCCGTCCGCCCTGTGGGCGAGGTGATGCGCGATTACTTTCAGACCACCAAGCCGCGGATCCTCATCCTCCTGCTGATCACCGGCTTTGCCGGCATGTGGGTGGCCCAGGGCTCCATGCCCAACCTGGCGCTCACCCTGGTGACCATGATCGGCCTGGGCATGTCCTGCGGCGGGGCGAACGCCGTCAACCAGTGGTTCGACCGGGACATCGACGCCATCATGACCCGCACCCAGAAGCGGCCGATCCCCGCAGGCAAGCTGACCGGGGATCAGGTGCTGGCCTTCGGCATCATGCTGGGGGCGCTCTCCTTCCTCCTGCTGGCCGCCGCCGTCAACCTGCTGACCGCCGCCCTCTCCCTGGGGGGCTACCTGTTCTACACCGTGATCTACACCATGTGGCTGAAGCGCTCCACCGACCAGAACATCGTGATCGGCGGCGCCGCCGGCGCCGTGCCCCCGCTGGTGGGCTGGGCGGCCGTGACCGGCGACCTCTCCTGGGCGGCGGTGATCATGTTCCTGATCATCTTTATCTGGACCCCGCCCCACTTCTGGGCGCTGGCGCTCTTCCGGGGCGAGGACTACGCCCGGGCCGGGGTGCCGATGCTGCCGGTGGTCAAGGGCGAGATGAACACCAAGTGGCAGATTCTGCTCTATTCGCTCTTGCTGATTCCCACGGGGATGCTGCTCTATTGGACCGGGGCGGTGGGGGAGGTCTACCTCTGGGTCTCGGGCTTCCTGGGCCTCACCATGCTCCTCTGCTCGGTGGCGCTCTTCCGGGAGCGGCTGCCGAAGCTGACCTGGGCGCACCGGACCTTCGGCTGGTCGCTCCTCTACCTGACCTTCATCTTCCTGGCGATGGCCCTGGACGTTCGATAGGCGTACGCTGGCTCGGGGGTTGGGATCCGATTGATTGGGGGAAGGGGAGGGCAAGGGAGCATGAGGCTGAATCGCTCCACCTTGATGGGAGCCGGTGTGGGTTTCGCCCTCGGCATGCCGCTGTTTGAGGTCTTCCTGCTGACGGTCCTGGCGATCGATGGAGAGGTGTTCAAGGCAGCCTACACCGTCCAGTACTTCTCCAAGTCAGCCAACGTGATCACGCTCCTGGTGATCCTGCACCTGGTGACCGCCGCCGTGGGGGCGCTGGTAGGCACCATGCTGCACCGGATTCGTACCCGGCCGCACCTGCGGGTGCTGCCCGGGCGGGCCCGCTGAACCGAGTCTTGGAGGGGGGAGGCCTTGTGGGGCCTCCCCCTGGATTTTAAAGACCCCACTCACACGCCGGGTCTAGGTTCTCCCCCCTAGTTCCCCGCAGGCGGGTAGGGTATGATATGGCACGAGAGGGCGCTCCTCGTACATCCGGTGGGCGCAGGGAAAGGGTTTGCGGGCTTCACGGCGAAGTCCAGAGAGTGAAGGGGGTGCAACGCTGCTGGATTTCTTTATCATCTTCTTCGCCCAGGCGACCTACGTGTCGGTCACGACCGTGCGGTGGATTATCCTGGTTCGGGGAGGGCGGTTGCTGGCGGCGGTGATCAGCTTCTTCGAGTTGATCCTTTACGTCTACGCCCTGGGCCTGGTGGTGACGCAGCTTTCGAACCCCTGGAAGGTCGCCACCTATGCGCTGGGCTATGCGGTTGGCTCCCTGGTGGGCAGCAAGCTTGAGGAGAAGCTGGCCATCGGGTACACTTTGTTCCAGGTCATTACCACCAAGGTCGGTGAGGTCGCCCCGCTGCTGCGGCAGTCCGGGCTGGGCGTCACCAACTGGCGGGGCGAGGGGCGGGGTGGCGAGCGGGAGGTCCTCTTCGTGGTCGCCCGCCGCAAGCTCGGCCCCAAGGTTATGGGCCTGATCGAGCAGGCCGATCCGCAGGCGTTCGTGGTCCGGCTGGACCCGTCGTGGTACAAGGGAGGCTTCCTCCAGAAGTACCTGCGCTGATCAACTCCCCCCTACGCAAACGACCCCCTAACCGGGTGCAGGAGGGCTCTCACCTTGAGTAAGATCGTAGACATTCTCGTCGAAATCCCGAAGGGCAGTCAGAACAAGTACATCTGGGACCAGTCCCGCGGCCGGGTCCGTCTGGACCGGGTGCTCCACTCCTCGATTCACTACCCCTCGGATTACGGCATCATCGTGGAGACCATGGCGAAGGATGGCCGCCCCCTCGACGCCCTGATCATCGTGACCAATCCCACTTTCCCGGGCTGCGTGGTCAGCGGCAAGGTGATCGGCTGCCTGAAGACCTACGACGAAAAGGGCGAGGATACGAAGATCATCTGTGTTCCAACCAATGACCCGCGTCTGTCGCAGCTTGAGTCCCTCTCCGAGATCGCCTCGCACCGGCTGAAGGAGATCGAGTACTTCTTCCAGGCCTACAAGGAGCTGGAGGGCAAGCCGGTGGAGGTCGAGGGTTGGGGCGATGTGGAAGAGGCGTTGGCTGTGATCGAACGGAACCGGGTGAAGCGGTAAGAGCAGAAGGGCGCCGTCCCCCTCCGGGGGGCGGCGCCTTCCTTTCTATTGCCAGCCGAACAGGAGGCGAGAGCAGCATGGAGTTGAAGCCGGTGATCGCCAGCTACTCGGGAGAGAGCTACCAGGCGATGAAGGGGTTCCTGGACCGTGACGCCCTGGGTGTGGTAGGACGTGTGGCGCAGACGCCCGTCACGCGTGCCGAACTGGAGCCCTCGCTCTGCGATGAGTTGATCGAAATGCACGTCCTGCGAGAAGCGGACGGCTTCATCCGCCTCGACACCGCCGTCTTCCTGGAGGATGATATTCGGCGTGTCAACCTGGCTATGTCGCAGATGGCGGCAGCGCTCTCTCCCCGCGTCATGGAGGCTGCGGCGGCGATGCGGCATGAACATCCGGTCATGACGAACTTCGTGGTGGGAATGCTCGGCGTGGGACAGAGCCTGGGTCACCTGCTCCGGGAGGCGGGTGTCTCCTTTGACTGGCGGAGCTACGGCGGGAAGTATGCCCGGAGCAAGGTGGACTTCGACCAGGTCTGCGAGGCCCATGCCGAACTGGGCGAAGACCTGCAGACGAAGACGGTACTGAGGGGGACACGATATACGGCGGTCTTTATCGGTCCGGGCGGAAAGGCGTATCCGCTCCGGTCTGGCGATGCGGGAGGCACGATTGAGTACATACGGGAACTGAACCAGTTTCTCACCGACGCCTACGCCATGCTGCTCACCGGCGAGCTGGAGAATGAAGCGCTCCGTTTGGCCGCTGAGCAGGCCGGGCTAGTCCGGGATGGTCAGCCAGAGAGCGCCGTGCTGACGGCCCGGCAGGTCGACCGGTTTCTCCCCACCATTGAGCGGGTGAGAAGCGTGACCCATTCCTTCTATCTAGACCAACTCCAGGCGATTCACCAGTTGCTGGCCTCTACCGCCTCCGGCCGGCAGGGGGTGGATCCCGCCAAGATGATGATGCACCTCTGGCGCTACATGCGGCGGGCCATCGCCCGGGAACTGTACACTGCAGGGTTCCTTACCGACCGGGCGCCGGAGACGGGGCTGATCACCGTCTTCTACGAGCATGACGTGGAGGCGGTGGACGCACTGCTGCGATAGTGGCCTCCCCGGCCGTCCACCTCGCGGGCGTCGCCCTGAGTCTCCAAAGATGCTGTGCCAGGCGCACGAGGTTCAGCCTCGGTCAGATCCAACACGGGCTCAGCGCCCCGCCTCGATACGGATGCCTCCCACTCCGCCGTCGATTTCGAGGTCGATGCGCTGGGTGGCCGCATGGTAATCGGGGGTGACATAGTAGTTACCCTCACGGACAAAGTCACCCCGGACACTGACGCCGCCCAGCCCATGCTGGACCCGGATGCGGGCCGCTGTGCCGGCGGGGATCCGAATCGTGGTCTGCCCGACCCCGGTGCTGACACGGGCCCGGAGGTCGCTGCGGGCGGGGAGTATCAGGGTGGTCTCTCCGACACCGCTGGTGATGCGCAGGTCGGTCACAATCAGGCCGGAAAGGTCGATCTCGCTTCGGCCGACGCCGGTCTGAATGGTGAGCGCCATGGGGATCTGCTCGTTGAGACGCAGATTCCAACGGCCGTCACCGGGGTGGCTGGCGAAGGGGATGGTGGCGCCGTTGAACTGGCTGGACAGCTTGTAGTGAGCCGTCGAACCACCCACGTTGAACGACTGGGCGATCGCTTCCCCGGGAATCGGGGTGATCGCACCCTGCAGGAGAGAGTCGGCGTCGGTACCGCCGCGAATCACAAGCTGCGAGACCTTCGAGTCGATCTCCACCCGGGCCTCGCGCGCCCCGGAGAGGGGCTGGGTGATCTCCTCCTGCTCCGTCCAGGTCGCGGTGGTGATGGGGATCGTGGCCCACGAGGTGGCGTAGTAGAAGACGCCGCCCAGCATGGTCAGCACCAGCGCCAGGGCCAGCAGACCGCCCCAGCGGCCGCGCCGGCCAAACATCATGTCGATGCCGATGGCGATCAGCCAGACGGGCCAGAAGCGCCAGAGGATCTCCCAGATCGTCCAGCCGAGCAGGCCCAGGTTGTTGAGCAAGATCACCAGGCCGATCACGATCAGGATCACCGGCCCGGTGAAGCTGCGGCGCCGCTCCGGTCGGGGCGGCGCCGCCGGCGGATAGGCTGGGGCCGGCTGCGGAGCCGCCTGCGGGGGCGTGTGCGGGCCGGGGTGCGGGCTGGGCCGTGGGGGCATGTGCGGGCCAGGGTGCGGGGACTGGTATGGCCGGGCCTGCGGCGGCTGGAATGGCTGCACCGGGGGCGCGTGGAAGGGCTCCTTCACCGGCGGGGCCGGGGGGCTGCTCTCCGGCGCCTCTTCTGCTGGGCCAGGCGCTGCCTGGTCAGCCTTCGGCCTGGTCTCTTCGGTCTCCTCGCCGCCCGGCAAGGGCTCGGCGTTGCCGGCTTCCTCGCTGCGCTTCTCATCTGACGGCTGTTCAGGCCGGTCCTTGTCCTTCTCCTCCATGACTGCCTCTCCTTCCGGGTAGCGGTATCCATCTACCCGTTGGACGTCGCCGCCGTACGATACCCTTCACGGTCAGGCGAAAAAAGCTGGCGAGGGCGCATTGGTGCCATGGTCCCATCGCCGGGCTTTCGTCAGATTGAAGGCGAGAGCGGATTCAGACCGGGGGTGTTGGCCGTGGGCCGTTGGTTCTCGCTGCTGCTCCTTCTCGCCCTGCTGCTGGGCTGTGCCAGCCCCGGGCGCAGGCGGCACAGTTGCTGGGCATCAGCGTTCGCAACCTCTACCGCAAGATCGAGGCCTTGGATCTTCATCCACCCCAGTGATGCAGGCTCGGAGGCGGAGATGGCGGCGGTCTTCGTGCCGGGGGGGTGAGTAATCCCGCAAGTTCGTGGGAACCAAATGGGGGCTTGATTCTGTCTTATGGGTATATCCCTCTTTTCGGAGGCAGGGATCGTGGCGCTACCCACCCCGCTGCGGGCCCTGAACCACCGGGACTACCGCCCCTTCCGGTCCGGCCAGGTGGTCAGTCAGATCGGCAGCTGGATGCAGGTGATCGGCCACAGCTGGCTGATCCTCCAGTTGACCGTAATCGGGGCCGTCCAGGCGCTCTTCTACCCGGCCACCAACACGATCATGCTGGTCTCGGCGCCCGATGCCCTGCGCGGCCGGGTGATGTCGCTCTTCCCCCTGGCCAACGCCGGTGTCGCCCCGGTGGCGCCTGAGGCTTGACTCGACAGGAGGTGTCCCGGTGCGTCGATTGCTGCTGCTGATTCCCATGGCTGCGCTGCTGGCCGGCTGCCTGGGCCAGGGACCAGCCTTTCCCGCCTACCGCACCACAGCGGAGGCGCTAGGGGAGGTGCTGAACCGCCAGGTGACCATCGTTCACGAGGAGCCGTTTGACCAGAAGCGGGCCCTGGTGCTCTTTTTCACCGACCGCCACCCCGGCCTCTCACCCACCCTGCTGGAGCGTGTCGGCCGCAACAATTGGCGGATGACCGGAGCGGTCGGGCTGTATGGTCCCCTCGACCGGCCGGGCTCGCTCACCTATGGCCGGGGCAACCTGGGCCATGTGGAGGAGAAGCGGGGGACGGTCACCCATGTCCGGGCAGAGACCCATGTGATCTACGGGGAGGTGCTGGACCCCACCATCACCTGGGTGGAGCTGACCCTGCACGACGAGGGGGAGGAGCCCCGCCGGGCGAAGGTGCAGAACGGGATCTGGCTGGTTCAGGTCCCGCCCCAGAAGCAGAACACCTGGTTCGACCTGAGGGCGGGCGATGAGCAGGGCGTCCGCTTCGCTGCCAGCATCGGCAAGCGAGCCTCCCGCCTCATGGAAGACCCCGCTACGGCGCCCCTGTCGCTCTACCAGGATGCGCAGTTGGGCGTGAAGCTGGAGCACCCGGCCACCTTCTCGAGTCCCCGGATCGACCGGGAGGGCCGGCTGTCCTTCACCTTCAGCGCCTGGACGATAACCCTGGAGCGCAGGTCGCAGGGGGAGGCGGCGGGGCCGGAGGAGCTGCTCCAGGCAGCGCTGAAGGCGGCCACAGACCCGAAGGTGGAGGTACTGGAGCACGGGATTCGGCGCCTGGGCCCGCGCGAGGCGGGCTACCTGCTGGAAAGCCGGCCGGAGGATGACGGCAAGGGAGCCCGGTACAAGGCCCGCTATCTGGTACCCGTCGGGCCGCACCGCTATGAGGTGACCTGTTCCACATCCCGCGTCTACTCCAGCCTCTTCTGGGCGGAGCACCTGAAGCCGGTCTGCGACCGGGTGCTGAACACAATCCGGTTGGGGGAATGAAACCCGGGGCCCGATTTGGGCCAAGCTGATGGTATGGGAAGCGGAAGAGAGGGAGAGCGTTGGCGCATCAGATCAAGGCGAACCTGACCGACCTCAAGGCGCTGGCCGCGGCGGTCAAGGAGCTGGAGTGGTATACCGGGGCGGGCGGCTACCTGATCGCAGGGGTGTCGGCGGAGCCGGACGGCTCGGCGGTCTGGAGCCTGGAGCCCCGCCCCGCCCCGCCGGAGAAGGCTGAGCCGGCCCCGCCGGTGGAGCGGCGCCGGACGGTGGAGCCCGGCGACCAGGTGGTGGTGGAGACCAAGGGGCAGCAGATCTCCCGCCGCTTCGGCAGCGGCCAGTCCGACGGGGTGGAGGGGACCGTCTTCCGGGTCCTGACCCGCGGCCCCCACCCGCACGGCATGAAGGTCGAGCTGCGCGACGGCACCGTGGGCCGGGTGAAGCGGAACCTGACCGTGCCCGGGGCGGGCGAGCCGGGCGGGCGGTAAGCAAGGGCCTCGTTCCACCCCGTGTGACAAAATGGCAGGGCGGTTTTCCTTCCCGGCGAGGGCCGGGGGTGACAGATTGTCACCTCCGGCTCTGCATTTTGCCCGGTTTTCGTTGGCACGCCCCTTGCTCCTTCTTACGGGCGAGCAACAACTTCCGGAAAAGAGGGAGTGACCAAGATGTCCGCAGTACCCACGACGGCCCCGACGAGAAAGGAGCCCCACTGGGTGATGGTGATCGACCTGCAGAAGTGCATCGGCTTCCGGGTCAACGACCTGATGCGGCAGGACGACCGGCTAGGGCTGGGCTCCTCCCTGGTGGATGCGCTGACCAACGCCTGCGCCCAGTACGATACCCGGGTGGAGGTGGAGCGGGCCGCTGCGACCAGGGCCCTTCCTGGGGCGCATGGGGTGCTCTAGCTAAGTAGAAGCTGGATGGCGAGCCGGCTGATCTCTGAAGAGTCTCCCCTCGCTCACCCAGAGATTACCAAACATGTGTACGCCACGTACAGCCCGAACTGATCGACTACATTCGACGGGTTTTCCTGTCGCCAGCGAGGGGCGACCGCAAAGCAGGAACAGGGGCAAGGCGACTCGGTGAGAGTCTCCTTGCCCCTGTATTCACTCCAGCCCCTGCTCCTCCAGCGCCTTGAGCCGGCGCTTGTGCACCCGGGCGTTCCGGTGCTCCTTCGACGCCCGTCGCTCCGACGCCCCGACCTGCTCCAGCAGCGCCTCGTCGTCCGGGTCTTGCATCAGCCGCTCCACCAGCCGCTCGGAGGCCCGGCTCCCGGCCCGGTAGGCGCTGATCTCGCGCCGAATCTTGCCCCGCTCCACATCGGTGGCGTGCTCGAACTTGTGAATCCGCTTGTAGGTGCGCAGGGAGTCCTTCGGCATGAGTCCACCTCCAGACCGAGTTGTCAGACTCTATTCTACACGCAGTCCTAGTAAAGCACCAGGGTGCCCCGCTCCTTGGCCAGCCGCTCGCAGCGGCCGACATTCCACCAGGCCAGCAGGAAGCAGATGGCGGAGACCCCCAGCGAGAGCAGGAGGGTGGGGGCCACGCCGGCCAGGCCCGCCCCCTCCAGCAGGATCGCCCGCACCACCCGGAGCGACCAGGTGAGGGGCACCAGGGCGGCGATGGGCTGCATCCAGCCGGGCAGGAGGGCGACCGGGAAGCGGACCCCGCTGAAGAAGTTGAGCGGGGGCTGGAGCACGCTGACATAGGCGCTGGAGTCCCGGCTGAAGAGAATGTACCCGTTCAGCAGCGCCCCCCAGGCCAGCCCCGGCACCACCAGGGCGATGAGCGCCACCAGCGCCATGGCCGGATGGGCCATCTGCCAGCTGCCCACGAAGGCGACCGCCCCCACCAGGAAGGCCAGGTAGATGTAGACCACCCGCACCAGCCCGCCCGCCGCCGCCCCGATCAGCAGGGCGAAGCGGTTGGCGGGCGTCAGGTACTGGATCTCCAGGGTGCCGCTGACCCGCTCCAGGTTGGTCATACCCAGGGCGGCCCAGAGCAGCCGCTGGAAGATGGTGTAGCCGAAGAAGCCGGTCAGGAGGAAGAGGCCGAGTCCGTCGCCCGCAGCCCCCGCCAACCAGGGCGGGGCGGCGCCGCCGTCGAGGAAGGGGCGGAACATGTAGTAGGCGGCGGCGAAGTGAAGCGCCGGGTAGACCGCCTCGGTCAGCAGGTTGAGCCGGCTGCCCCAGTAGACCCGGACCTGCTTGTAGGCCTCGGCGTAGAAGACCCGCCAGAAGTGGGTCATGCCACCACCCCCTGCTGCTCCGCCAGCGCCACGATCGCATCCTCCAGCGACGGCTCCAGCGACTCGGCCCGCAGGATCCGCATCCCCCGGCGGCTGAGCAGCTCCACCAGCGGGGCGGTCAGGTCGGCCTTTGCCTTCACCGTCACCGTCAGCCCCTGCTCACCAACCGCTGCGGTCACGGTCTGCACGCCGGGCAGCCCCATCCGCACCGCCCCCTCCAGTTCAGCGGCGGTCGCCTCGCCGGCCACCACCACCCGGGCGCCCTTCTCCCCGGTCACCATGGCGGCGATCTGGCGGGGGGCGCCCTCCCCGATCAGCCGGCCCCGGTTGACCACGTAGATGTAGTCGCAGAGCTCCTCCACCTCGAACATGTAGTGGGAGGTGAGCAGCACGGCGCAGCCCTGCTGCTCGGCCAGGTCGCGGGTCATCTTCCGGAGCTGCCTTGCGATGGGGGCATCGAGACCGAGGGTGGGCTCATCCATGAAGAGATAGCGGGGCTGGTTGATCAGGCCGCGGGCGATCTGGAGCCGCTGCTTCATCCCCTTGGAGTAGCGCTCCACCGGGGTGTCGGCCGCCTCGGTCAGGCCGACCTGGGCCAGCAGGGAGTCGATGCGCCCCTTCAGCTCCCGCTGCTCGATCTGGTAGAGCTGGCCGAAGTACCAGAGGTTCTCCCGGCCGGTCAGCCGCCAGTAGAGCGCCCGCTCGCCGCCGGCGATCACGTTGACCAGCGGGCGGATGCGGTGCGCATCCTTCACCAGGTCCATCCCCGCGACGGTTCCCCGGCCGGCGGAGGGGAGGAGCATGGTGGAGAGCATCTTGATCGTGGTGGTCTTCCCGGCGCCGTTGACGCCCAACAGCCCGGTGATGCGGCCCTCAGGGATCTGAAGGGACAGCTCCCGCACCGCCACCTTCTCCTCCCACTCGCTGCGAAAGAGCGAAAGCCGCTTCCTGGTGTAGTAGATGCGGGTCAGGCTTTCAGTCTGGATCATGGTCGCTCTCCTCCTCGGGTTGACGTGTGATCAGGCCGCCTCTTCTAGCACCCTGTCGAAGACACGCTCCAGCAGCCACTTCCCGGCAACCAGGTAGAGGGCGCCGAGCGCAACGAGAGCGGTCAGGTGGGGAAGCAGGTCGGCGACCGCCGCGCCCCCCAGCGCGGCGGCCCGGAGCGCCTTGAGCGCCCAGGTGAGCGGCACCAGCGGCGAGAGCCACTGGAGCGGCAGCGGCAGGTACTCCACCGGGAACATGATGCCGCTGACCAGGTTGAGCAGCGAGAAGACGAAGTGCTCCACCACCAGCCGGTCACGGGCGTAGAGGATGATGGCCGACATGAGGGTGGAGAGGCCGTAGAGCCCGATGAAGGCGCCCCCCAGGGCCACCAGCGTCCCCCCGATGTTCATGGAACTGAGGTCCAGCCCGACCCAGGCCCAGGCCGCCGCCAGGAGCGCAGCCACCTCCAGGAGGGAGTAGAGGGCGGAAAAGAGGACGCAGCCCAGCTGGTAGGTGAGTAGATTGATATTCATCAGCCGCATGGAAGGGAGCGTTCCCTCCCACTGCTCGTTCAGGAAGTTGCGGACCGGGTAGAGCATCCGCTGGGCGAAGGTGTAGATCAGCACGCCCAGGGTCAGGTAGGACATGTAGTCGGCGGTGCCGGCGTAGGCGGCAAAGCGGTCGGTCACCTGGCCGGCGAAGACCACGTGGTAGAGAAACCAGCCGATGGCCAGGGTGAAAAGCGAGTTCATGAAGACGGCGGCGAAGAAGGAGACACGGTAGGCGCGGGTGTTGGTCCACCACTCCCGCCAGAGGACGGCCTTCAGGGTCCGCAGCATCACCGGGATTGCCCTCCTTCCGGATGGGTGAGCAGGTAGCGCCGCAGCCGCTCCAGCACCGCCTCCAGGGCGGCGGGGTTGCCCAGGTAGTACATGTAGTGCACCTCCTTGCGGCTGGAGACGAGGCCGGGGCCCTTCAGCTTCTGCAGGTGCCGGGAGACGGTGGGCTCGGTGATCCCGAACTCCCGGGCCAGGTCCTGGGTGGTCGCTTCGCCAGCCAGCAGCCGGCGGAGGATCTTCAGCCGGGTCCCGTCGGCCAGCGCCTTGACCAGCTCGTCGGGGGGCTCGTTGTCGGGCTCGGGCAGGTGCGGGATCGGGTGGGTGAGGAGCACCCGGTTGTAGTAGCCGCCGGAGGCCAGGTGGGGCGCCGTGAAGGTGGAGGGAATCACAAAGACCCCGCCGGTCCCGGCCCAGGTGAACTCCTGGAGAGCGTTCTGCTTGTGGACGATCAGGCGGGTTCGCTCCGGGTCGAAGCGGACCCGGTCGAAGAGCTGCTCCAGGAAGGACTCCTCGTCGGGGGCGCTGCGGAGCTGGGCGGCCAGCCCGTGGAGGGAGCGGAGGATCAGCGGCTCCCGCTCTGCCAGCACCGGGCGGAAGTGGCGGGCCCAGTAGGTCTCGAGTATCCGGAGGATTCGCCCCCGCTCCGCTTCCGGCTCCGCCACCACCCGGCGGAGGACAGCGGGGTCCTCGTCGGGGTAGAGCCGCACGGCGTTCGGGTCGGGGGCGGGGCCGCGGCCCTCCAGCCAGGCGTGCAGCATCGCTTCATCGCCCAGGCGCCGGGCGGCCAGGTGCCAGAGGAAGGTGGCCAGGGGAAGGGTCCGCAGCTGCTCGATCGCCTGCTCCACCGGGGCGGTGGGGTCGACAAGGGGGTGCAGCAGCAGGCCGGTGCCCAGCCAGAGGTTGGTGGCGTAGCGGTAGTCGTCGATCTGGCGGCGCAGGTCGGCGGCCATGGTGGAGCGGGTCTGCATGGCCCAGGGGATGGCGAAGGTGTACCGGGCCGTGGGGTAGACCAGCACGTGCAGGCTGCAGAACAGCTCATGCAGGGGCGAGTAGAGGAGCCGGACTCGCTCGGTCATCATCTCACCTCCTACACGATTAGCCAATCAGCTAATCGAAAGTGTAACGGCTCGCCCGAGCCCTGTCAAGGTTCCCCCCTGGTTCTCCCCGCATATCCTGGGCTGTGTTCGAAGTTGGTCACAGGTTAAGGAGGGCCAAAGCGATGAGCACGCGGGGGAAGATTACCCACTACTTTCCCGGAGCCAACACGCCGCAGGGCTTCTTCTCGCTCTACGACCATATCGCACGGGTCGACGCCAACAAGATCTTCGTGATCAAGGGTGGGCCCGGTGTCGGCAAGTCCACCTTCATGAAGGCGCTGGCCAGGGACCTGCTGGAGCGGGGCTACGACGTGGAGTACCACCACTGCTCGGCGGACAACAACTCGATCGATGCCATCTACATACCGGCGGGGGATGTGGCCCTGCTGGACGGCACGGCGCCCCATGTGGTGGACCCAAAGAACCCCGGCGCCGTCGATGAGATCATCCACCTGGGCGACTACTGGAACGAGGCGACCATTCGGGAGCCGGAGAACCGGGCGGGGATCCTGCGGACCAACCGGGCCTGCAGCTTCCGCTTCAAGCGGGCCAACGACGCCCTGCGGGCGGCGAAGGCCTACCTGAATGAATGGGCCGCCTACTACGCCGAGTGCCTCG
>JBMONB010000008.1:0-9693 GCA_049325315.1 Bacillota bacterium
GTGTATTTCTCGTCGCTGTCATCAAGATGTCCGTGTAGTACTGACCGATGGCGGGGTGGTCGAGAATCAGCCCCACCTCCCGGTTGTTCAGCGGGGAGTTGAGCGACCAGTTGATCGACGAGACCAGGACCCGCTCGCCATCGATCACCAGTCCCTTGTTGTGCAGTTTGGTCACCCGGGTCAGGTCGGTGCGCATGAGGCGGGCCTGCAGGTCCAGCCGCTCCTGCCCGGCGATGCGGTTGATCTGGGCGGCGGTCCAGGCGTTGTCCTTGGGCTGGGAGGGGTCGACGTAGGTGTCGGCCAGCAGAATCCGGACCTTCACCCCACGGCGGGCGGCGGCGATCAGCTCGTCGAGGAAGAGGTTGGGATGCTCCTCTGGGACTGCGCTCTTGAGCCCCCAATGGGCGTAAATATACATCTGCTCCACCAGAATCGACCGCCGGGCGCTGCGGATCAGGCCGGTAATCCCCTTGCTCTCCAGCAGGGCGTGGTCGGGGGCCAGGACCGGGGTGACCCGGACCGGGTCGGTGAGGGTGAGCGGCGGGAAGGGATGGGCGTAGGTGCCGGTGGGCACCTCGGTCTCGGGGACGAACCCGGGGGCGGGCGGGCCGAACGGGGTGCCCTCCTGGTACGGGAAAATGTCGCCGTGGTTCGGGTTCCAGTCGGCCTGAAAGACCCGACTCAGATAGCCGGCCAGCGCCTGGTCCCGAATGGCCACACCCCAGCCGCGGTTGCCGGCTGTGGGGTCGGAGGGGATGCTGGAGCGGCCCAGGTTCTCCGACTGGACGAAGAGCGACCGGCCGTCGATCACGGCGTACTTGGCGTGGTTGAAAACATAACGACCGTATACGCCGGCACCGGGCTGGTTCATGATCCAGCGGACCTGCCCGCCGGCATGGTGAACAAGCCGGGCCACGTACCGCTCCTGGTCTGTCAGCGCGCCCAGGCTTGATGCTTCCATTAAGAGGCGCACCTGCACGCCCCGTCGGGCAGCAGCGGCCAGTTTCTCGGCCACCAACAGGTTTGTGAAGCTGTAGACGTTCAGGTCGATCTGCTGCCTGGCCCCGTCCAGCAGGTCGGCCAGGACGGCGAAGGAGCTGTCGGGGCTGGCGTAGGCGGTCAGGTTCCGCACGGTATAGGTCGGGTAGGGGAAGAAGGTCTGGCCGGGGCGAAGCACCCTGCGGTCCACCCAATCGCTCCCCTGCCGCCAGTCGCGGGCGGTGTCGCTGTCGGGGAGGTAGCTGCCCGGGGCCCGGCCGCTCCAGCCGGCCTCATCGCGCCCCCGGTCGAGCACCTCGCCGGGCTGGGGCGCCGGGGCGCCCTCTCCCTTCCAGCCCAGGGCCGCCCCGCCGGATGCGGGGCCCCAGACCACCTGGTCTACCGGGTGACCCGCCGGATCACGCAGGACCACGGCGCCCGCCTCACGGCGCAGCACCAGGCCGGCGGCGCCGCTCATCCGGAGCGCCCCCCCGGCCGGGCCATCGCCCCAGATGGCATCGGGCGGAAAGCCCAAGATCCGGGCAAAGCCGTCCGCCGAGCGGGCAGCGTAGAAGGTCTGGCCCGGGCCGATACGGGCGCCTGTCGGGAAGAGGGCGCGCGCCTTTCCGTCGCCCAGCGACCAGCCCTCGAGTTCGAAGGGGGCCCGGTTGGGGTTGTAGAGGCGGATATACTGGTCGGCGCCGCCCTCCGCCAGGCCGGCGCCATAGACTTCCACGATCATCAGGTGGTCGGATACCGCTCCTCCCTGGGTCTTGACCGAGCTGCCGCAGGCGGCCAGCAGCAGGAGCGAAGCCAGGAGCCCGCCAATGGCGCGCAAAGCCCGCCGGCGGATGGGGTTTGGCATGGGACGCCACCTCCGTTGCTGAGGGTCGTCCTGCTACCTTCCCATTCCGGCGGGCGGTTTCCTCCGGCAGATGGCGGAATTCGCCAGGGGGGTTAGCTGAGAATCAGGGCGGCGTGCAGGGCCATCTGGCCCACCAGGACCGAGCCGAAAGCGCCGGTCCAGATGGGTGGCTGCCAGCGCGGGAAGAGCCGGTGGCCTGCGGCCACCAGGGCCAACGGGATCAACAGGGAGAACGCGATCCACAGGCGGACGGGCAGCACCAGGAGACCTTCCAGGGAGCCGAGCCCACCGTCCAGGAGCGCCAGCAGAGTAATGCCCAGGCCGGTGGCAATGATCCGGGCCGGCATGCCATAGGGCGAGAAGGGCACCTCCACCTCATCGTGCCGCCCGCCCATCAGGGCGACCAGGCAGAGCGTTCCCAGCCCGCCCAGCAGCGCCGCAGAGCCGGCAAAGGCGGCCAACACCAGGGCGGCTTGGGGCTCGGAGCCCAACTGCAGGGAGACGAAGAGCACGGTGATCAGCCCCATGATCATCGCCTGGCGCCCCAGCCGTCGCCGGGTCTCCGCCGGGGTGCGGTGGAACCACGCCCAGGAGTAAGCGGAGGCCATGAGGGCAAAGGGGAGCACGACCCCCAGGGAGAGCCAGAGCGGAGCGCTGCAATGAAGCAGGCAGGCGAAGCTGACCAGGGCCAGCGGTCCCGCCAGAATCCCCGCTGCACGCCAGGCATGGGGCGGATGATCACGCACAAAGCCCGCAGCGCTGTCGAACAGCACCACGGTCACCGTCATGCCCAGAGCCCATGCCAGAAGCTGGAGCCCTACGATATTCATCAACCACGACATAATAACACCCCCGGAGTCGACGCCCTCTATCTCCAGCGTAACGGGAGTTTCTCTCCGAATCCTTGCTTGAACATTTCGTGTTTCTATCATCTGTAGGGGAAATGAAATCGACCCGGCGGGTTTCCCACCGGGCCGACATATAGCTAACCTTCGAACTTATAGCCTATGCCCCAGATCGTCTTCACATATTCCGGGTGGCCCGGATCCTGCTCGATCTTCTCCCGGAGCCGCCGGACGCAGACGGTCAGGGCCGCTTCGTCGCCGGTGTAGTCGGAGTGCCAGACCCGCTGCAGCAGCGCCTCCCGGCTGAAGACGTGGCCGGGGTGGCTGGCCAGGAGCCAGAGCAGGTCGAACTCCTTCGGCGTCAGCTCCACATGCCGGTCACGCACCGTTACCGTGCGGGAGGAGCGGTTGATCTCCATCTCCCGGAAGCGCAGGGGGCGCTCCTCGGTGGAGGCGCCGTTCTGGGCGCCCGCTGTGCGCCGCAGGATCGCCCGGACCCGCAGGATCAGCTCCGACAGGCGGAAGGGCTTTGTGAGGTAGTCATCTGCCCCAACGTTGAAGCCCACCACCTTATCCATCTCCTCTCCCCTGGCCGAGAGGATCAGACAGGGAATGGATCCGGTCATGCGAATCTGGGACAGGACCTCGAAGCCATCCATTTTGGGCAGCATGATATCAAGGATCAGCAGGTCGGGCTTGAGCTCCCGCACCATCCGCAACGCCTCAAGGCCGTCTGCGGCCCGGTGCACCTCGTACCCCTCCTGCTGAAGGGCCTGATCCAGTGCCTTTAAGATCTTCGGATCATCGTCAACCACCAGGACTCGCTTCGGAGCGTTCGTCATAGGATCCCCTCCCTTGCTCCGACCAGATCGGCAGGGTAAAGGTGAATGTTGCACCCTCCCCAAGACGGGACTCGACCCAGATACGGCCGCCATGGAGTTCCACCAGGGACCGGGCGAGGGCAAGGCCGAGGCCGGACCCCTCGGGGCGCTGCCTTCCCGCCTGGCGGAAAGCCTCGAAGATACGCCCCTGCTCCTCCGGGGCGATACCGATACCCGTGTCGCTCACGGCGATCTCAACCATCTCGCCCGCCTCCCGGGCGGTAACCCGAACCCGACCGCCCTCGGGGGTGAACTTGACGGCATTGCCCAACAGGTTCATCAGGATCTGCATGACGCGCAGCTCATCGGCGTGGACCAGTGGCAGATCGGGGTTTGCCTCCACGGCCAGGAAGATCGCCTTCTTCTCGGTCAGCGGATGCACGGTGCGCGCCACATCTCGCATCAGGTCCGGAACGGCGAGCATCTCTTTGAACAGCTTGACCTTGCCGGCCTCCAGCCGGGAGAGATCAAGCAGGTCATTGATCATGCGCAGCAGGTGCTGGCTGGACTCCAGGACATCGGTCAGGTTCTCCCGCTGCTCGGGCTTGAGCCGCTCATCGCCGAGCAGCAGTTCGGTGAAGGTGATGATGGAGGTCAGCGGCGTCCGGAACTCATGGGAGACCATGGTCAGGAACTCCGACTTGTGCCGGCTGGCCCGCTCCAGCTCCCGGTTCGCCTCCCGGAGCTCCTGGGTCCGCTCGGCCACCTTCTGCTCCAGCCCATCGTACAGCTCCTGGAGCCGGGTGGACATCTGCTCGAAGGCATCGGCCACCACCGCCGTCTCCCGGTTGGCCTGAAGCGGTCGAAGCTGCTCGCTCTTCACCCGGAACTGTCCCATGCCAATCGCTGTGGCTACATCGGCCAGCTGCGCCAGCGGGCTGCTCACCTGCCGCCAAAGCAGAAACCAGATCAGCAGCAGGGTCAGCGCTGCCAGGGCCAGCACCAGAATCGCCATGCGGATCGACTCCGCCCGGGCAGCATTCAGCGTTTCCCGCATCGGGAGGATGACGCTGATCGCACCCGCCAGGTCGCCTAGTTCCATGCCCTCCTTGGGGTAGCCGGTCTTGTCCAGCTCGCCGGCCGGGGTCCCGTGACAGATCAGGCAGGACTCCTCGGCCTGGAGCGCCATCATGTAGCGAAAGGCGGGGGTGCCATCCTCCATGGTCACCCGCTGCCACAGTTCATCGGATTCAGGGTCCGAGGCGAACCACTCCAGCGCCGCACGCTCAAAGGCGTCCGGCTCGTTCTTCGGGTTTCGCACCGTGAGGTGGGTCTGCTTCACCTGAGACTTGGAGAGGTCGGCGAAGAGGTCGCTGACCCCCTTGCCTACCTCGTGGGGCGCCAGGGGCCGGGCCTCGCCGCCGTGCACGAACTCCGGGTGGCTCGAGTCGGACAGGAAAGAGCGGGTGGCCTGTTGCTGCTTGGCAACCAGGCTGGCCTTGGCCAGGAGCTGCTCGTCGGCCCGGTCCTGCTGGTATTCGAAGTCCCAGATCAGGGAGAGGAACAGGACAGCCGCGACAATCCCCGTAATGCCGAGCATGAACTTGGCCGTCAAGCTATGCGGCATGCATCCTCCCCCCTCTCTCCAATGATACCTGCCCTCACTCTTTTCCGAAAATCGACCCGTCTGCCCAACCTACATGGACCCTTGGCACTACAGCAACCATTGAAAAGTGCTACAATCTGTTCTTCGGAGCGCGCAAAAGGCCCGGCAGTTCAAGACTGCCGGGCCGAACTGTTTCTCTCACTCCCCCGCCGGATCCGGGGCAGCATCCTCCTCGCCGGCGTAACGGCGCATGACCTGCCAGGCGGCAAGCGAGAGAATCGTCGCCACCAGGCCCGGGCCGAACAGCGGCAGGAGCGCAAGCAACTGGCCGGGAAGGAGCGTCAGCAAAAAGAGTATCAGCGCGGCTCCCACCCAGCCGCCAACGGCGGGAAACGGGTGGGCGGCCGCCAGTAGGAGGGACCGCTTGAGGAGCGACCCCAGGGGCTGGGGATACCAGACCAGCAGCGGCCAGGCGTACAGGTTGACCAGGAGCGCCAAAACCGCGACGGAGCCCAGCAGCAGGGCCGCCACCTTCGCGGCCGGGTGTCCCAGCGCCCAGAAGAAGCGGATATCCAACCAGAGCAGCGCTGCGACGGCGAGGTTGATCAGCCCGAGGAGGAGCGCCCGTCCAAAGGTGCGGCGGAAGCCGCCCCAGAAGAGCCGGAGCCAGTCATCGTCGCCTCCCCTCACCAGGGGGCCCACCGTGGCGAACAGGCCGGCCAGGGCGGCGGGGGCGGTGACCACGGGAATCAGCAGGAGCCAGAAGGCGAGGCTGCCCAACACCAACGAGCTGATCTTTTCCAGGGCCGCCCACAGCCGGGGGTTTCGCTCCGCAAACTTCATATCAGGTCCACCGCTCTACGCCCGCTTCGGTCACCAGGCCGTAGATCAGCGGCCGGGCCGGCGGGGGAGCCGCGCCGATCTGGAAGGCGCCCAACAACCGTTCCCGCGCCTCAGCCAGCCTCCGCTCGCTGTTGACATGCAGCTCCGCCAGCGCCTCGCCGGCCTCGACCTCGTCGCCTACCTTCTTTTTCAGCACAATCCCGACGCCCAGGTCGATCACCGACTCCTTGGTCTCACGGCCGGCACCCAGCAGCATCGCCGCCACGCCCACCTCCAGCGCCTCAATATGCTGGACAAAGCCCGCCTCCGGCGCCGTGAGCGGCACAATCTGCGCCGCCCGGGGCAGCTTCACCGGCTGGCGGATATAGCTGCTGTCGCCGCCCTGGGCCTCCACCATCTCGATTAACTTGTTCAGGCCGTGCCCGGCGCGCAGCGCCCGGGTGAGCATCTTCCGGGCGGCCTGCGCATCGGGCGCGACCCCCGCAAGGCGGAGCATCTGCGAGCCCAGGGCCAGGCAGACATCCTCCAGGTCCTTCGGCCCGAAGCCGCGCAGGGTCTCCACCGCCTCGGAGACCTCCAGGGCGTTGCCCACGGCGTAGCCCAGCGGCTGGTCCATGTCCGAGACGAAGGCGGCCACCTCTCGCCCCACCTGCCGGCCAATCTCAACCATGGCCTCCGCCAGTCGGAATGAATCGTCCAGCGACCGCATAAAAGCTCCAGAGCCGGTCTTTACATCCAATACGATCGCATCGGCGCCACCCGCAATCTTCTTGGACATGATTGATGAAGCGATCAGCGGGATCGAGTCGACCGTGGCGGTCACATCCCGCAGGGCGTAGAGCTTTTTATCCGCCGGCACCAGGTTGCCCGTCTGCCCGACCACGGCGCACCCGACCCGGTTGACCTGGTCGATGAACTCCCGAGTGCCCAACTCCACCCGCAGGCCCGGGACCGACTCCAGTTTGTCCAGGGTGCCCCCGGTATGCCCCAGCCCCCTGCCCGACATCTTGGCCACCGGCGCTCCGCACGCGGCGACCAGCGGGACAAGCACCAGCGAGACCTTATCGCCAACCCCGCCAGTGGAGTGCTTATCCACCTTCGTGCCGGCGATGGCCGACAGGTCGATCACGTCGCCCGACTGGGCCATCGCCAGGGTCAGGTCCGCCGTCTCCTTCGGGGTCATCCCCTGAAGACAGACCGCCATGGCCCAGGCGGCCATCTGGTAATCGGGTACCTGCCCGGAAACAAATCCGCTCACGAGGAACCGAATCTCCTCGGCGGTCAACTCCCCGCCCATTCGCTTTTTGTAAATGATGTCATAGGCTCGCATTGGCTGTAATCCTCCTCTTCGGCAGCAGAAACCACGCTCTGCTATTCGTTTTTTCGCTCCCAGGTTCCTTTTTCTGCGAACCAGGCAGGAGTTTGTGAGGTGTTGCGGAATTTATCAAATAACCCAGCGAATTGGGTGTCGTAAGATTTTGGACGCAAGTTTTAAGCGTTAGTGTATATCGGCTAGAGGATAATGCGGATTTAGTTAGAACTATATCGACAAGCGCGTTTTTAGTCTGGGGGTGAGAACGCCGGAAGGTACATAGAGAGACCCATGTTTCGGGGAGTTCGCGTTCGACCTGGAAAATGCGAAGGAGGTATCAGTGAGTGAAGCGCTTCATGGTAATTCTACTCGCCACCATTCTTGCGGTGGTCGCCGCTGTCCCTGCATTCGCTGCTCGCCCCGTAGTGAAGTACCCGGTCACGTTTAACGGGCATCCTGTGACCTTCGAAGTCCAGCCCACTGTGATCAATGGGCGTACCTTTGTCCCCTTCCGGGCCATCTTCGAGAAGATGGGCGCCGACATCAAGTGGGACGGGGCCACCCAGACGATCACGGCCACCCGTGGTGACAAGACGGTCAAGCTGACCATCGGCAGCACCACTGCCTATGTCAACAACGAGGCCAAGCAGATCGATGCGGCTCCCTTCATCGACCCCGAGTACAATCGGACGCTGGTTCCGCTCCGCTTTGTCGGCGAGGCGTTCGGCGCCACCGTTGATTTTAACGCTGCGACGACCGCGATCTCGATCGTTGACAGCAACTGGCCGAAGCGGGGCGGCACCCTGAATCTGGCCATGTGGAACAAGCCCGAGGGCAAGTTCAACCCGATCATGTCTTCCGACACCTACTCCACCAACATCGGCGGCATGATGTACGACTCCCTGTGGCGCTATGACGAGCGCTACACCCCGATCCCCGCGCTCGCCGAGTACTGGGAGTGGGACGAGACCAACACCAAGCTGACCTTCTATCTGCGTGACGCCAAGTTCTTCAACGGCAAGAAGATCACCGCGCAGGACGTGGTCTTCACCTACAAGGGCATCTTCCACCCGAAGTACACCGGCCCGCGCAACTCCGGCTGGCAGGACCTGAAGGGCTGGGAGGAGTACACCAAGGGCCTGAAGGGTGAGACTGCCGACAACTTCGAGAAGGGCATCGTCACCACCAACAACATCGAGGGCCTGTACGCCATCGGCGACGACGTCGTCGTCTTCGAGCTGAAGCAGCCCAACGCCCCGTTCCTCTTCCAGATCGCCTATGGGCCGATCGACTCCACGAAGTACGCCAACATTCCCGTGCAGGACTGGGGCTCCGCGAAGGATCCTCATAACGTCTATGCCAACGGCCATGGCGCCTTCATGATGAAGGAGTACGTCGAGGGTCAGTATGCGATCCTCGAGGCCAACCCGACCTACTGGGCCGGCCGTCCGTACATCGACCGGGTCATCTGGCGCATCATCGATCCGGCCGTCGCCGTCGGTGAGATGCAGCGTGGCAACATCGACTTCGCCGAGTTCAGCGCTCCCGAGCTGGAGTCCTATCAGGCGATGAGCCATGTCAAGATCCACGAGTTCCCCGACATGCTCTTCCAGATGATGTTCTTCAACACCGAGCGGGGCCCGACGGCCGACAAGAGCGTCCGCCAGGCGATCAACTACGCCATCGACCGGCAGTCCATCATCCACAACCTGATGAAGGACCACGCCTCCACCATGTACGGCCCGATCCACCCGCTCACCTGGGCCTACACCGATGACGTGAACCACTACGACTTCAACCCGGCCAAGTCCAAGGAGATGCTCGACGCCGCTGGCTGGACCGTGGGCGCTGGTGGTGTCCGCGAGAAGGGCGGCGAGAAGCTGAAGCTCCGCCTGATCTACCCGAACGTCGGCAACCCGGTCCGCCAGGCGACCGCCCCGGTCGTCCAGCAGATGCTGAAGGATGTCGGCGTCGAGGTTGAACTGGTTGGCATGGACTGGACCATGATCAACACCGAGGTCTTCGAGAAGCACAACTTCGACCTCATGTTCGTCGGCTTCTCCCTGGGCAACTCCGATCCCGACCCGACGGGTCTGTGGGACAAGGCGTCCACCGTCCCCGGCGGCTTCAACGCTGCTGGCTGGTCGACCCCGCTGTCCGAGGAGCTGATCGCCAAGGGCAAGGCTACCGGCGACATCGAAGAGCGCATCGAGATCTACCACGAGTGGTCCAAGCACTGGGTCGATGAGTCCCCGGCGCTGATCCTCTACGCCGTGAACACCCTCATCGCTCAGAACGACCGCCTCCAGAACTTCAAGCCGGGCCCGCAGGGCTACCTGTGGAACCTCGAGGAGCTCTGGCTCTCCAAGTAAGTGGATGACCCGCAGGAGTGGGGGGGGGGGGGGGGCGCGGGCCCCCCCCAC
>JBMONB010000008.1:9703-25211 GCA_049325315.1 Bacillota bacterium
TCGGGGCAAACCCCGAGCCACCCCTACTCCCCCACGGAGAAAGGAGACTGACAAGTGCGTCAGTACATAACCCGTCGTCTGTTACAGACCATTCCCATTCTCCTCGGCGTCAGTGTTATCATCTTTATCATCGTTCACTCGACACCGGGTGATCCTTACGCCTACCTGGCTGGGCCGCGGGCAGACCCTGCGCTGCGAGCGAAGATGCGCGAGGAGATGGGCTTCAATGACCCCATGTACGTACAGTACTACCGTTGGCTGAAGAAAACGGTCTCCGGCGACCTGGGCTTCTCCTACCGGACCGGAAGGCCAGTTACCGAGATGATGGGTGAGGCGATTCCCAACACCCTCATTCTCACCGGGACCGCCTTCCTCATTGGCCTGACGCTAGCGATCCCGATCGGGGTGGCATCGGCCACAAAACAGTACTCGCTCCTGGATTATGGCGTCACATTCTTCGCCTTCGTTGGCATATCACTGCCAGGCTTCTTCTCAGCGTTGATCGCCATCTACTTCCTGGCGGTAAAATACCCCATCTTCCCCATGAACCAGATGTATACACCGGGCGGGGACAAGTCCTTCCTGGACCTGCTCCACCACTTGATCCTGCCGGCGGTTACTTTGGGTCTGCGGGATATGGCCAGTTTCGCCCGTTTCACCCGCTCCTCCATGCTGGAGGTCTTGCGGCAGGACTACGTGCGGACCGCCCGTGCCAAGGGCCTGGCCGAGCGTGTGGTCATCTTCAAGCACGCCCTGCGCAACGGCCTGATTCCGGTGATCACTCTCATGGGCTTCAGCCTTCCCTTCCTCTTCGGTGGGACGGTTATCTTCGAGACCATCTTCACCTGGCCGGGAATGGGACGTCTTGCCTTTGAGGCGGTCGGAAACCGCGACTACTCGATCCTCATGGCGGTCAACATGTTCTCCGCCTTGCTGATCATCGCCGGCAACCTGGTTGCCGATGTGCTTTACGCCGTTGTCGACCCACGCATCCGGTACTCGTAAGGAGGGGCAGCTGAATGGAGCCGGCCAAGCAGACACCGACCACACAGGAACAGGACCTTCAGGGCCTTTCCCCGAGTGCAACCTCATTTGCCGGGGCGGTCTGGAAGCGGTTCCGGAAGAACCGCATGGCACTGATCGGCGGCATCGTGCTGACTCTGCTGGTGATCATGACAATCCTCGCGCCGGTTATCAGCAAGACGACCCTCGGTTGGGGACGTGACGAGGTCGATATTCGTTACATTCGTGCAGAGCCGAGCGCCCGGCATCCCCTGGGCACCGACTACGTGGGGCGCGACAACTTGACCCGCCTGCTTTACGGGGGACAAGTCTCCCTCAGCATCGCTCTTGCCACGGTTTCAATCTACATGATCGTCGGCGTCATCGTTGGCTCCATCGCTGGCTTCTTCGGCGGATGGATTGACAATGTGCTGATGCGTGCGGTCGACATTGTCCAGTCATTCCCGTTCCTCCTACTCGCCTTGACCATTGTGGCGATTCGAGGACCAGCGGTCTCCAATCTGGTCTTTGCCATCGTCTTTCTGAGTTGGCCCGTCCCTGCACGTCTGGTGCGCGGTGAGTTTCTCTCGCTGCGTGAGCGGGATTTCGTGGAAGCAGCGCGAGCCACGGGTGCCGGTCCTGCCCGGATTATCTACAAACATATGCTGCCAAACGCGCTCGCTCCCCTGATTGTGAACGCAACGCTCGACGTGGCCACCATCATCCTCTTTGAGGCAGCCCTCAGCTTCCTTGGCTTCGGCGTTCCCCAGCCAGTCCCGACCTGGGGCAACATGCTGTCGGAGGCGCAGAACCTCGCCGTTCTCACCAACATGCCATGGCTTTGGGTGCCACCCGGGCTTATGATCTTCCTTACGGTTATCTCGATCAACTTCCTGGGCGACGGGCTTCGTGACGCCCTCGATCCCCGACTCAAACAGTAGATCCCTGGAGGGAGAACACGATGATGAGAAAGCGTCTCAGCCTATTTGCCCTTGCGGTTCTCCTGGTCTTCGCCGCGGGCTGTGGCAAGTATGCCGACGAAGCACCCAAGGGAGACTCCAGCGCCTCGAACACCCAGTCCACCGGCTCAAACACCAACACTGACACCGGTTCGAAGGGCAGCTCCAGCAGCGGCACTTCCTCCACCACCAACACCGGTGGACAGTCTGGTAACACGACGACTGCCCCTGCGAAGAAGGCGCCGGACCCCCTCCCCGTCGAAAAGGTCAAGCTCGGCCCGTTGAAGATTGGCGAGCCGGCGACGGTGGGCCCGATTACCGTCACCCTGATCGAGATGGCCGTCTTCACCAAGGGCGCTGGTCTGCCGCCGAACTATGTCCATGCCGTAGCGCATCTAAAGGTTGAATACAACGGCACCGACAAGTACACGATCAACGTCACCGACCACATGAAGATGGAGACCCCTGAGGGTAAGAAGGCGCCGTTCAACCTTCAGGCGACGGCACACAAGGATCCCCGGCTCCAGGGCACCGTCGAGCGGGGCAAGTTCATCGAGGGCTGGCTTGGCTACCTGACCAAGCGGGTGGCTGGCCAGTACAAGTATATGTTCATTCACCCCGACTTCGGCGAGGCGACCTGGGAGTTCTCTATCTAAGACCCACGCTGTTGCAGACTGGCCCGACCCGGAAGGGTTGGGCCTTTGCCATTGGGGAGATGGCCGCCCACAAAAAAACGAGCCCGGGGGCTTCCCCGGGCTCGTCTGTTGCGCTCTCCTACTACCGCCCCTGCTGCATCCGCTGCAACACCTGGGCGTTAATCTCCTTGCCCTTGGCCAGGCGGGCGCGGATATTCGGGTCGAGGTACTGCTTGCGCAGGCGGATCGACTTGGGAGTGACCTCCACCAGTTCGTCTTCCGCAATCTGCTCCAGCGCCTCTTCGAGGGTCAGGATCTTGGGCCGCTCCAGGCGCAGCGCCTCGTCGGCGCCAGCGGAACGGATATTGGTCAGGTGCTTCGTCTTGCAGGCGTTCACGTCGAGGTCGAACTCCCGGCTGTTCTCACCGATGACCATGCCCACGTAGACATCGGTGCCGGGCTCAATAAAGAGCACGCCGCGGTCCTGCACCTGGTAAAGGGCGTAGGTGGTCGTGGTGCCGGCCTCCGAGGCGACCAGCGAGCCCCGCAGGCGGGTCGCGATCTCCCCGCGGAAAGGGCCATAGCTGTGGAAGAGATGGTTCATAATGCCGTAGCCCTTGGTCATGGTGAGGAAGTCTGACCGGAAACCGATCAGGCCGCGGGCAGGGATCAGGAACTCCAGGCGGAGCTGACCCGAGCCGTTGTTGGTCATGTTGGTCATCTCGGCCTTGCGGTTGCCCAGCGCCTCCATAACGGTGCCCATGAACTCCTCGGGCACATCGATGATCAGGTGCTCGATCGGCTCCAGCTTGTTGCCCTCTTCGTCGGTGTGGTAGATCACCTCGGGCTTGGAGACGGCCAGCTCGTAGCCCTCGCGGCGCATCGTCTCGATCAGGATCGAGAGGTGCAGTTCGCCGCGTCCCGAGACCACGAAGGAGTCGGGCGAGTCGGTGTCCTCCACCCGCAGGGCGACGTTCTTCTCCAGCTCCTTGTAGAGCCGGGCCCGCAGGTGCCGGGAGGTGACATACTTGCCCTCCTTGCCGGCGAAGGGCGAGTCGTTGGTGCGGAAGGTCATCTGGAGGGTCGGCTCGTCCACCTTGATCGGCGGCAGCGAGACCGGGTTCTCCGGATCGGTGATCGTCTCACCGATGTTGACATTCTCCAGGCCGGTCATAGCGATGATATCGCCCACCGTCGCCTCTTCCATCGGTACCCGCTTCAGGCCCTGGAAGCCGAAGAGTTGGGCGGCCTTGAACTTGGCCACCGTGCCGTCGAGCTTGGCAACCGCCACCTGCTGCCCGGCCTTGACCCGGCCCTGCCGGATCCGGGCAATGGCGATACGGCCCACGAACTCGTCGTAGTCCAGCGAGGTGACCATCGCCTGAAGCGGCGCTTCGTCATCGCCCACAGGGCAGGGGATGCGCTCCACGATGGTGTCGAGGATCGGCTTCAGGTCCACCGCCTCGTCCTCCATCTTATACTTGGCAACGCCCGCCCGGGAGGCGGCGTAGATTACCGGATAGTCGATCTGTTCGTCGTCGGCGCCCAGCTCGATAAAGAGGTCAAGAACCAGGTCCTGAACCTCCTCGATCCGCTGGTCGGGGCGGTCGATCTTGTTGATCACCACCACCGGCTTCAGACCGGCCTCCATCGCCTTGCGCAGCACGAACTTGGTCTGCGCCATCGGGCCCTCTGAGGCGTCGACGATAAGGAGACAGCCGTCAACCATGGTCATGATCCGCTCCACCTCACCGGAGAAGTCGGCATGCCCGGGGGTGTCGACGATGTTAATCTTGGTCTCCCTGTAGGTGATGCCGGTGTTCTTGGAGAGAATGGTGATGCCGCGCTCCCGCTCCAGATCATTGGAGTCCATCACCCGCTCCGCCACCTGTTCGTTGGCGCGGAAGGTTCCGGACTGGCGCAGGAGGCCATCGACCAGGGTCGTCTTGCCATGATCAACGTGGGCGATGATCGCCACGTTGCGCACATCCGTCCGCTTCATCTCGCTTATGACGCTCCTTTGGCGAAGTAAGCCCACATGAATAAGAAGCCCAAATGAGGCTCCAACTTTTTTATTATAGAGGTCGGTGAACAGAAAGTCAAAGCTCCACGGAAAAGAATCCCCTGCGCACCGGCGCAGGGGATTCGCTCAGCGAATCGTCAGCTCCACCACGTCGCCATCGGCCAGCGGGTGGTTCAGCCCCACGACCTGACCGGCGAAGCGGGCGCTCGCCCCGGTCACCCGGGCCTGGTGGAAGCGGTCCAGCCAGGCCCGGTTCAGGGCCCGGACAAACGCCTCCACCGTGGCGCCGGGCGGCAGGACCACCGCCTCCGGCGAGACCGGCTTGCCCTTGGGCTTGGCGTAGACCCGTATGAGACCCGAAAGGTCCCAGACCAACTGCCGGACCGCATCGAGCCCCTGACCGGTATTCACCGAGCAGGAGGCCGCCGCCATGGGCGGCAGCGAGGCCCGCAGCTCGGTCCAGACCGAATCCGCCCCGGCCAAGTCGCCCTTGGTGCCCACCAGGGCGGAAGGCAGGCCGACCCCCGCCTCGGCGGTCACCTCCTCGTAGACCTGGTGGAACTCGAAGAAGCCCATCTCGGTGAGCGGGGCGACAAAGAGAACGGCGTCTGCCATCTTCACCGCCCCGAGGAGCGCCCGCCCTCCCCCCTTGCCATCTACCGCTCCATCCAGCAGCCCGGGCAGGTCGACCAGCTGAATCGTCGCCCCCTCCGCCTTCAGCATACCGGCGATGGGCCGCAGCGTCGTGAAGGGGTAGTCGCCGACCGCCACCTGCCGCCCGGTCAGCGCTTTGAGCAGCGAGGACTTGCCGGCGTTGGGTGGGCCCACCAGGACCACCTGGGCCGCCCCCTCCTTCGGAATGAAGAACTGATCCTGATGCTTCACCGCACGGCGCAGCTGCGCTTCCTCAATCAACTCGTGGACCCACTTGCGCAGGTCGCCGTAGGGCCCGGTGTAGTAGCCGGGGAATTGCTCCAGCAACTCCCGCAGCACGCGAATCCGGTCCGGGCCCTCCAGCCCCGTGATTCGCCGCTTGATCAATCGTCGCATCTCCTGATGTGGCATCGGCATGCCAAATCCCTCCTTGGGTGATAAGAAAAGAGGCCACAGGCGCACGTCGCCCATGGCTCCTCCCGCCCACACCCAAAGGGGGCGCAAAATAGAGAAAGCCACGGGCGCACAACGCACCCGTGGCCTTGTTGCCTCATGGCTGTAGGATCAGCCGTGAGCGGGCTGGGTAGCGACTGCGCCGGAAAAAGGGCATAGTACCCCCTGGGCAGTCGCGAAGAGTCCCGCGTGGCGGCGGACCTCGCCGAAGAAGCCGGTATTGGTTCCCTGTGCAAACCGAAGCTCACCCACGTGGTCCACCTCCCCTCACGCCAATCGCATACGCTGAAACCATACCATAATTCAGCACGGCTGCCAAGTCCCCTACCGGCGGAAGAGGTCCAACACCAGGAGGATCGCCACCGTGGCCAAAAAGGCAATGACCCCCTGCCGGACGCCCCTGTCGGTCTGCTTCACGTAGGCCTCCTCCACGTAGGTAAAGACCCCGAAGGCCGTGCCGATGCCCACGTACCGTGCGATCTGGACCGGCAGGAACGTGGAGAGCAGCATCACCGTCAGAACGGCCAGCAAGACAGCGCCAAGGGTCATCAAGATGCGGTTCAATACTCGTTGCACTGGTTTTCCTCCCGTAGAGCAGGGCTACTTCTCGGTCTTGGGGGGATCGGGCTGGAGCAGCCCCTGCACCGCCTCCGGTGTTAGCTTCTCCACCATCACGATCTGGGGATTCTGGTAGCTGGACCAGCGCTGGAGCACCTCGGGGAACTTCATCAGGTCGAGATCGGTCTTGATCTGCCCCGCCAGCCTCAGCGCCTCGCCGGCGCTCAGGTTGAACTGCTTATACATGGCGGCATCGGAGACGGCCAGCATCACCTGGAGCGCCCGGTCGGGGCCCTTGGCCGCATCTTCGGTGATATGGCGGATGGCGGTCGGGCCGTCCATCGTCTGGCCATCGACCTCAATGCCACCCGTGGCCTTGATCAGCACCTCAATCACCGAGTGGGGCAGGAAGACGATGTGGTGCACCTCGCGCCCGGCCAGGGCCGCGACCTCGGCCTGGACCTTCTTGGCATCGGACTGGCGCTCGAAGAGCTGGCGCGCCCGCTCCGGGGCCGGGAAGGAGACGGCCACCAACCGGCCCTCCTGCTCCGTCTCCTCCATAATCGCCCCCACACCGGAACCGGTGGGGTTTTCCTTATCGTAGATCCAGAGCAGCGTTCGCTCGTGGAGCGGCTTCTCCTTGGGGCCGGAAGAGGGCATCATGACCACCAGGGCCGCAACGCCCAGCAGTAGCGCCAGAATCCCTGCCCCCATCCAGTAGAGTACCTTGTACGGATTCTCCTTCGGCTGAGTCCCCTTCTTCGACAACGTTCAAACACCCCCGACCCGAAGGATTCGACAGACGAGCTTCCCGTGCCTTCTGTACCCGGCGGAAAGTGAGGGCGCGCAAAGGGGGAGGCTCGCTCTGCCCTCCCCCCCTGCGCTAGTTCAAGCGGCGGATAACCTGCCCTGTCACCGGGTCGATGGGCGGCACATCGATCATGATTCGCCACCGGTGACCGACCTGCGTGATCACCACATCGTGGAGCGCCTGAAAGACCTCCAGCAGGTCCCGGTCCTCCACGTAGACCTCACCGTGGGTCTCCAGGGCGTCCAGGGCCGCCTTGTGCCGGCGGGCGAAAGAGTTCATGGACCGGACAAAGGTCGGGTCGAGTCCGGTCGCCGACTCCATCTCCACCGTGCAGTGATCATCACCGTACTTGCTGGTCAAAAGGGCATGGACCATTCCCAGGATAAAGAAAGCGGTGTCGCTCTCCACGGGCTCCTTCCGCCTGCGCCGTACCCCGGCCCGGTCCAAAGTGATCCGCAAGGTGACTTCTAACCGCTCCATCCCGACGATCCCCCCTCCTCTACAATTCCGGTATACCCACAAATTACCAGAAAGAAGAGGGGTTGTCAATAGGCACCTGCACAAATTGGACCTAAACCATTCCACGCGCGGTAGCAAAGGAAGCGACCGGACCGTACAGATGGAGTGCGCCCATTATCATCACGCCTGCCGCCTCCGGGGGAGGATCCGGAGGCTCTGCCCTTATCTTACGGGCTGGCCGACCCGACGGTGCCAGCCGGGCAGAGGAGCGATCCAGATGGATCGGGCTGCGTGGCGTGAACCCCCCTGGCACATTCGACGAAGCGGCTTCCCCACCGCCTGGCGCCTGGCCCGGCAGGGGCGCGTCAGGCGTGCGCCGGTGGAGATCGGCCTGCTTGACAGCGGGGTCGACCTGGATCATCCGCTCCTGCGCGGGCTGCTGGGTCCAGGCCTGAACCTGCTCGCCACCGGCCAGCCACCGCGCGATGAACACGGACACGGCACCCATATTGCCGGGATTCTGGCGCTGGCCGCCGGCGTGGGGGCCGATCTCATGGAGGGGGAACTTCCCCCGATTCGGATCCGTCCGGTGAAGATCTTCGACGGCAAGGGCTACGGGCGCATCGGCGACATCATCGAGGGCCTGGTCTGGTGTGCCGAGCAGGGGTGTGAGATCATTAACCTCAGCTTCGGGACCGACGGCAAGGCCAGCCGCGCCCTGGCCCGGGCGGTTCGTGAGCTCGATGAGGCCTCCATTTTACTGGTGGGGGCGGCGGGAAACGACGGGAACCGCGGGGCGGTCGATATTCCCGGGCGCTACCCGGAGGTGCTGGCGGTGGCCGCTTCAAACCGGCGCGACAAACTCGCCCGCTTCTCCAGCCGGGGACCCGAGGTCGATTTGGTGGCGCCGGGCTCGGGGGTCCTCTCCCTGGCCCCCGGCGGGGGGAGCCGCCGCATGAGCGGCACCTCCATGGCAGCGCCACACGTGACCGCCGCTGCGGCCCTCTTGCTCGCCACGGAACCGGGGCTGAGTCCTGCCGCGGTGAAGCGACGCCTGAAGCGAACGGCGGAATGGCTGCCGGAGATTCCGGCGCAGGCACAGGGGGCCGGCCTGCTCCGGGCTGATCGGCTGCTGCGCGGGCATCCATGAACCAGTGAGCGCCGGGGGACCCCGGCGCTCACTCTTTTGTGGAAGGAATCCCGCCCATGCTGGCGAAACCCTGACGGTAATTGTTTCAGTAGTAGCCAATACAAATTACTTCTGCATGTTACATCGGAGGTGCTCTACATGTGGCGGACGCGAATGACCATGCTCCTGATCGTCAGCCTCCTGCTCTGGTTCCCCTCCTTCTCTCCAGCCCAGGCGGCCAGCGGTTGGACCGATCTGGAGACATCTCGTGACGTCTCGATCAACAAGACCTGGGTTGTTCCCCTGCCTCAGGGGGTCACCTGGGCCCAGGTAGACGGGGCGGTGGTTCACCGGGGAGACGAGTTTGTACCTGTCCTGGTACAGCTGTTCGAGGGCCAGGTGGTCATCTCTCCGGTTAAGCCATACGAGAAGAACAGCCGCTACACCCTGCGCATCTTCCTGTCCGACGGCAGGCGGCTCCGGAAGGAGTTCACCACCGAGACCTACCCCACCATTCAGCTGGGGACCGGGACCGTCATGCAGATCTCGGCTGACCCCAAGGCGGGGTTCAACTACGACTACTACCTCTACATACCGCCGGGCCTCGACCGCTCCAAGAAGGCCCACCTGCTGATCGAGCCCAACAACACCTTCGTGAGCGACGACCCGGAGTTCCATGTGCGGCGGGCCAAGGAGGCGGTCGCGGAATGGGGGATCAGCCGGCAGATCGCCAACCGGATCAACCAGCCGCTGCTGGTGCCCACCTTCCCGCGCCCCGACACGCCCTTCAAGGGCAAACATGTCTACACCCACAACCTGAGCCGTCTGGCCCTGGAGGTGGGCGGCGATCTGAAGCGGATCGACCTGCAGCTACTGGCCATGGCTGATGATGCCCGGCGTCTGCTGGCCCACAACGGGATCATGTCCAGCGAGCGGCTCCTCCTCAACGGCTTCTCCGCCTCGGGCTCTTTCGTGATCAAGTTCCCCATTCTGCATCCGGAGCGGGTCCGGGCCATCGCCGGCGGTGGCGTCAACGGCCTGCCCACCCTGCCCGTCGCCTCCTGGGAGGGGGTCAACCTCCGGTATCCGCTGGGGGTTTATGACCTGAAGGAGTTGACCGGCAAGCCCTTCAACCCGGAGGCATACAAGAAGGTCGCCCAGTTTATCTACCAGGGCGACCAGGATACCAACGAGACGCTCTATGCGCGGGATATCTTCGACCCGGAGGATACCGAAACGATCCTCAAGTTCCTGCCGGCCCGCTACTACCCGGACCGCTGGGAGAAGGTGCGTTCCATCTACCAGAAGCTTGGGTACCCGATTCAGACCCATACGTACAGGGGCTTTGACCACCGGTGGGCCCCGATCGATGACCTGGTCGCCTTCTTTGAGGCAAACGCCAACGACGGGACGGGGCTGACCCCGATCACCCCCAGCAGCGGGCAGTAACCGCCCGGGCTCAGATCGGCAGGCGGGCCTGCACCAGCTCTCCCTTGTGGACGAAGTTGTGAACCGAGAGCCCTAACAGCCGGATCTTCCGGCCCTCCCACTCGACCCGCGCGAAGATCTCCCGGGCGACCCGCCCGATCTCGCGCGGGTCGTTTGTCGGCATGACCAGGGTCTGGCTCCGGGTGATTTGCTGGAAGTCGCCCCCCTTGGGCCCGCCCTCAATGAAGACGTTCCACTTGATCTTCACCGTCACGGTGCGGGCGGCCAAGTGCTGCCGCTTCAGCTCCGCCGAAAGGTTCTCGGCGTACTGCTCCAGCAGTGAGGCCAGGTGGCTCCGGTCGGTCTGATCGACCGCAAAGGTATTCTCCTCCCCGATCGACTTGGTCTCGTGGGTGGTGATCACCGGGCGGGTGTCGATCCCGCGCGCCAGGAGGATCAGCTCGTCGGCCCGCCGGCCGAAGTGCTTGCGCAGCACATCGGGGTCGTAGGCGAGCAGGTCGGCGCAGGTATTGATCCCCAGCGCCTTAAGCGCCTGCTCGCTGGCCGGCCCCACCCCGTAGATCCGCCGGACGGGCAGGGGCGGGAGCAGCTCCTGCGCCCGCTCCCAGGTGATCACGGTGAAGCCATCGGGCTTTTCCATATCGGAGGCCATCTTGGCCAGGAACTTGCAATAGGAGACGCCCACCGACGCCGTCAGCCGCAGTTCGGTGCGAATCGCCTCCCGCAGCGCCCGGCCGACGGCGATCGCATCCTTGCCGGTGACGTCCAGGTAGGCCTCGTCGATCGACATGGGCTCGATCAGGTCGGTGTACCGCCGCATGATCTCCCGAACCTGTCGCCCCACCTCGCTGTACTTGGGGATATTCGGCCGGATGAAGATCGCCTGCGGGCAGAGGCGCAGCGCCTCCCGGGAGGGCATGGCAGACCGGACCCCAAACTTGCGCGCCTCATAGGAGCAGGTGGAGACCACCCCGCGCGAGTTGGGCGAGCCGCCGACCACGACGGGCTTGCCCCGCAGGCGCGGGTTGTCACGCTGCTCCACAGCGGCAAAGAAGGCGTCCATATCGAGATGGAGCACCCAGAGATCAAGCGTCAGCCCGGGAAAGCTCTGCGACATGGTCTACTCCCCTAACCCCTTCACCAGCCGCTTGAAGTCGTGGCCGCGCTCTTCGAAGTTGCGGTAGGCGTCGAACGAGGCGCAGCCGGGGGAGAGGACCACGTTATCCCCGGGCGCCGACGCCTGCCGGGCCAGGCTGACCGCCTCTGCCATGTTGGCGGCCCGGTGGACCGGGCCGGTATAGCCGCCCTGGCGCATCGCCTCCTCGATTTTGGGGGCGGTGGGACCGGTCAGGATCAGCGCCTTCACCTTCACCTTGACCAGGGGGGCCATCGGGTCGAAGGGGATGCCCTTGTCAGAGCCGCCGGCGATCAGTACGATGGGGGCGGTCAGCGTCTCCAGGGCGGCCACCGCCTCGGCGGGGGAGGTCGCCTTCGAGTCGTTGTACCACCGGGCCCCGGCCAGCTCCCGCACCGGCTCCAGGCGGTGTTCCACGCCCGAGAAGCTGGTCAGCACCTCGCGCACCGCCGAGAGTGGAGCGCCGGCCAGGTAGGCGGCGGCCATGGCCGCCAGCACATTCTCCTGGTTATGCGGACCCAGCAGTTGGATCTCGTCGATCATCAGCGTCGGGTACTCCTGGCCGCCCCGCCGCCAGACCAGCTGGTCCCCGCGGATAAAGGCTCCATTCTCCCCGCCCGGGTCGCCGTGGCGGCTGAAGAAGACCACACGGCTGCGAGCCTCCTCGGCAAAGGAGCGCACCAGGTCGTCGCCGTGGTTGAGAATCACCCAGTCCTCATGCGACTGGTAGCGGAAGATCGTCTTCTTCGCCTCGATATACTCCGCCATGGAGGCGTGAATGTCCAGGTGGTTCGGCGTCAGGTTGGTCACGATAGCGATCTGGGGCGACCGCCGCACCAGTTGGAGCTGGAACGAGGAGAGCTCCAGCACCACCGCCGCCTCCGGCGGAATCTCCTCGACCCGCTCGATCAGCACGGTGCCGATGTTCCCGCCCACATAGGTCTCCCGCCCCGACGCCTTCATGATCTCGCCGATCAACGTCGTGGTGGTGGTCTTGCCGGCGCTGCCGGTGATCCCGATGATGGGCGCCCGACACTGGTCGAGCACCAGGCTGATCTCGCCGGAGATCACGGCCCCCCGCTCCCGGGCAGCCTGAATCTCGGGCAGGTGCTTGGGCATGCCGGGGGTGAGGTAGATCAGGTCATGGGTCGCCAGGGGCTCCAGGTAGGACTCCCCGGTGGAGAGGGTGACCCCCAGCCCCCGAAGCTCTGCCGCCCGCTCTCCCAGCTCCGCCTCGCTGCGCCGGTCGCAGGCGGTCACCCGCGCCCCCCTCTTGACGAGATAACGGATCAGCGCCAGGTTGGAAACCCCAATGCCGACCACCGCCACACGCTGTCCCTGAAGCTCCACAGACGGTACCTCCTTGTGAAAAAAGAAAACCCGATGGAGAGTTCGCTCCATCGGGTTAGATATCCTCGCTGCTTAGACCTCCGACAAGAGCCGCTCGATGCGGTTCAGCCCCTCCGTGATCCGCTCCATGGAGGCGGCGTACGAGATGCGGATAAAGGCGGGCGAGCCGAAGCCGGTCCCGGGGACCACCGCCACCTGCGCCTCTTCGAGGATCACCTGCGCCACATCATCGGCGTTGGCCAGCGTGCGCCCCTTCACGGTCTTGCCGAAAAGGCCGGAGACGTTGGGGAAGAGGTAGAAGGCGCCCTGGGGCGGCACCGTCACCGAGAAACCGGGCAGCTTGTTCAACCGCTCCAGCATGTAGGTGCGGCGCTGGTCGAACTCGAGGCGCATCTGCTCCAGCGGCTCCTGGGTACCCTTGAGCGCCTGCAGAGCCGCCTTCTGGGAGATAGAGGAGGGCCCGGAAGTCGAGTGCGACTGCAGGTCGGCCATCGCCTTGGCGAAGACGGTCTCGGAGGCGGTGTAACCCATTCGCCAGCCGGTCATGGCATAGGCCTTGGACATGCCGTTAACCGTGATCGTGCGCTTCTTGACCTCCTCGCTGAAGGCGGCGATGGAGACGTGCTCCGCCCCGTCGTAGAGGAGCTTCTCGTACATCTCATCGGTCACGATCAGCAGGTCGTGCTCCACCGCCAGGTCGGCGATCGCCTTCAGCTCCTCACGGGTGTAGACGGCGCCGCTGGGGTTGGACGGGCTGTTCAGGTTGATCACGCGGGTCCGCAGGGTCAGCTTCTCACGAATCATGTCGGGGGTCATCTTGAAGCCGGTGGACTCGTCGGTCTCCACCACCACGGGGACGCCCCCGGCCAGGCGGACCATCTCGGGATAGCTTACCCAATAGGGCGCCTGAAGGATCACCTCTTCACCGGGATCGAGCAGAACCTGGAAGGCGTTGTAGAGCGACTGCTTCGCCCCATTGGAGACCACGATCTGCTCCGGCTTGTAGGTGAGGCCGTTCTCCCGCTGGAGCTTCTCGCAGATCGCCTTGCGCAGTTCCAAGGTGCCAGAGGCGGGGGTGTACTTGGTCTCGCCGCGGGTAATGGCGTGGATACCCGCATCTTTGATGTGCTCCGGGGTGTCAAAGTCCGGTTCACCCACGGAGAAGTTGACCACATCGATCCCCTCGGCCAACATCTGCTTGGACTTGCTATCAATCGCCATGGTCGGGGAGGGCGTAATCGCCCTGGCTCGGGCTGACAAGCGCATGTTGGCAGATCTCCTCTCGGCTGGATTCTTATATTACGAGAGTATACACCTCCACGGTGGCGATGCATAGAGAAAAATCACCCAGACACAAAACTCTTACTTATAGCAAGGATTTGGTATCCTCTGACCCTGCTAGTGTTCCTCGTCATGGTCGTGGTCATGAGCCTCGGGCTTCACACCGGTGGCTTCCGCCGCCTCATCGAAGACCTGGACCAGGGAATCAATGCCCGCCTCCCGCGCCACGTCGCCGCCGGCTTTAAACCAGTAGTAGGCCGGGCCGAAGCGGTCCTGCTGGTACATGATCTGCCCCATGCGGAGGTAGGCGGTGGCGACCAGGCCGACATCGCCGGACTCCTTGGCCAGGGCGACCGCCGACCTCCCCAGTTCTTCGGCCTCCTCATACCGCTCCAGGTAGGCGTTCAGCAGCGCCAGCGTGGCCACCGCCTGGGCGCGTAGGGCGATTTCACCCAGCTCGATGGCAGCTTGCTCGGCCGACTCCATCAGAGCGGCGGCCTCCTCGAACTGGCCAATCTCCATCAAGATATTCCCCTGCAGCGCCAGCGCTGCTGCCCGGGTCAGTGTGTCGCCCTCGGTGGCGGCGCCGGTAGCCGCCATCTCCAGGTAGAGGAGCGCCTGGTCCGGCCGCCCCTGCTGGTGCAGCGCCTGCCCGATGCCCATCTCCGCCCGGTAGAGCCCCGGCAGGTGGTGCTGCTGGGCCAGCTGCAGCGCCTCGCCGTAGTGGGTCAGGCTGGCCATGGGGTCCGAGAGGAACCAGGCCAGGGTGTCGCCGAGCTTCAGTTCAAGGGCGAAGCGGTCAGGGGGGCTGAGTTCGCCCGCCAGCGCCCGCTCCATCTGCCGAATCGCCTCCGTTACCTTGCCCTCGGCGATCAGGCGGTCAAAGGCTGCCAGTTCCATGGGGGAGTCTCCTTTGCGTGAGCTTTTCCTGCCAGTATACCGCAGCGGGTCCATCGCTACCAAGTGAGCGGATCACACTTGGACCCGTGGAATGAACCGCCGGCCGTCCCGGGCGCGCCAAGGCCGCGACCCAACCCGTTGGGCTGGACGCGGCCTCAGAGCATAGCTCCCTGCCTAACGCCGCTCGGCGTACAGATGCTCCAGTGCCCGGATAATCGCCTGCGCCGCAGCCTCCTGGAAGGTGGCGTCACGGGTGCGGGGCCCCTCCCCTGCATCGTTCACGAAGGCCACCTCCACCAGGACGGCAGGCGCCTCGGTGTTCCGGGTGACAAAGTAGGTGTCGTCCTTGGCGCCCCGGTTGACGGTGCCCAAGGTCTTGATCAGCTCGGTCTGAATCAGGCGGGCGGCCAGTCGGGAGCGCTCGCCGTTCAGTGTCGATGAGGTGTAGAAGGTCTCGGTACCCCGCAGGCCCGGCTCGCCGGAGTTGTGGTGAAGCGAGAGGAAGAGATCGACCTTCAGCTGGTTGGCCATGGTCGTCCGGTAGAGCATGTCCATCTGGTCACGGGGTTCGCCCGGAGCGCTTTTCAGGAACTCCTCGGGGGCGGCCCGGCGGTCGGTCACCCGGGTCATGAAGACCTTGGCGCCCCGCGCCTCCAGCAAGGCCCGCACCCGGAGCGAGACCTGGAGGTTGATCTCCTTCTCCACCACCC
>JBMONB010000009.1:0-132660 GCA_049325315.1 Bacillota bacterium
CCGAGGAGAATACGGCTGCCACCGAGCAGATGGCCGCCGGCTCTAACGAGGTGACCTCCTCCATCAAGCAGATTGAGCAACTGGCCCGCAGCAACGCCACGGGCGCTTCGCAGATCGCAGCCTCTGCGGAGGAGATGAGCGCCTCGGCGGAAGAGATGGCCTCCTCTGCGAGTACACTGGCGGAGGTGGCCAGGGGGCTCCACCAGCAGGTCGCCCAGTTTAAGCTGTAGGAACCTGAATCTAGGCAGGCGCCTCTCCTGGTACCAGGTGGGGCGCCTGCGGCCTTTCGCTTGCCCGCTGTGAATACCGCGGAGACCTTAGGGTTGCATACTCCCTCGGTCTGACATGGTCTATCTGATCCCAACAACTAGTGCCCATCATAGAAAAAGCTCGCAGGTTTGGGATCTGCCATCGAGAATCCGCAGAAAAACATCGCAGCCAACATCCAAAAAGGGGCGTCTCTCTCCCATGAAACGAAACCTTCCCGTTACGCAAAAGGAACATCACTACCCGAAAGAGGAGCGGCTCATCTCCGAGACCGACCTGCGCGGCATCGTCACCACTGCCAACGCTGCCTTCTGCGCCGTGGCCGGCTATTCGCAGGAGGAGTTGACCGGGAAGAACCACAATATCATACGCCACCCGGACATGCCACCACTGGCGTTCGAAGACCTGTGGCGCACGATTGAGGCGGGGGAGCGCTGGTCGGGGATCGTCAAGAACCGGTGCAAGAACGGCGACCACTACTGGGTAAAGGCCTTCGTCTCGCCCGTCATCATGGAGGGGCGGGTGCTCCGCTACCGCTCTGTGCGCAGGCAGCCCACCCGCGAGGAGATTGAGGCGGCTGAACGACTCTATCAACGGATCAACGCAGGGGAGAAGATCCCCCTCGATACTCTGGGCGCCCTGGAGCGGGCGCGCAGCCTGGGCGACCGGTTGGGCATGGCCCGGCAGCTTTCCCTTCTGGCCGGCGCTCCGCTGCTCCTCATGGTCGGACTGCTGACCGGGGCTATGGCCGGTGCGCCCGGCGCCCTTCTGTGGGGCCTGGCCGCTGCAGGGGCCCTGGTCTCTGCCGGGTTGGCCCGGCTGGTCTACCGCTGGCTCACCGAACCGTTGGCCGAGCTGGCCCGGGCGATTAGCGCCTTCGAGCAGGGCGACCTGACCGCCCGGGCACAGATTCCCGGCAAGGACCGCTACGCCGAACTGGCCAGGGTGATGAACCGGGCGCTCGATGGCGTGGAGGTGGCCGTGTCCGACATGGGTCAGATGCTCGACGGCCTGGCCAGGGGCGAGTTCGGCCGCCGCATCGTCGCCACCCTTCCGGGTGAGCTGGGCCGGATCAAATCTTCGGCCAACCGTGCTGCCGACCAGATCGAGAGCACGGTCAACGCCCTGAACTCCCAGCTGGCCACCCTGGCTGACGGCCACCTCGGTGTGGACCGGCAGGCGCTGGGCGGCAACGCCGAGGGGAAGTTCCGGGAGGCGCAGGAGAACGCCCGCATCGCCGCCACCCGGCTGGCCACCCTCCTGCGGGAGTTGGTCACCTCCAGCCAGGCGCTGGCCACCGGGGACCTCACATACCCGGTCCACACCCAGGCGCTCGGCGAACTGGCTGACCTGTGCAGCCACTTCAACGCCGCCCTGGCCTCGCTCTCGGAGACGCTGCTGAACGTGCGGACCCACGCTCACCAAGTTTCGGAATCCACCGATGAGATCAGCCGGGCGATCGAGGAGATCGCCGCCGGGGCCTCCTCGCAGATGGCCAGCGTCGAACAGGTCTCTACATCGGTGCGGGAATCCGGCCAGACCATCGGCGAGATCGCCACCCACACCGGGTTCGCCAGCGCCAAGTCGCGCGAGACCGTGGAGACAGTGCGGGCCGGCCGGGCCAAGATGGAGCGCATGGTCCAGCTGGTTCAGTCCATTGCCGAGAGCAGCGAGCGCATCTCCCGGATCACCGGGGTGATCGAGGGGATCGCCAATAAGACCAACCTGCTCTCGCTCAACGCGGCGATCGAGGCAGCCCGGGCGGGCGAAAGTGGGCGCGGCTTTGCGGTGGTGGCCGGGGAGGTCGGCAAGCTGGCGATCAGTGCCGGACAGTCGACCAAGGAGATTACCGCCATCGTCCAGGAGGCGGTGGCCCAGGCCCGCCAGGCCGCCGCCAGCGTCTCCGAGGTGGCCCGCGACATGGACCGCATCGAGGCCGCCGCCCACGCAGGCAGCGATCTGATGACCCATATCGCGGCTGCTATGGAGCAGCAGCGGGCCACCCTGGCCACCATTGGCACCCACTCTTCCAACCTGAGCGTGATCGCCGAGTCCAACGCTGCCGCCACCGAGGAGTTGGCCGCCTCTGCCTCCGAACTGGCCCGGGTGGCCGAGGCTACCTACCGGGAGACAGCGAAGTTCCGCACGCAGTGAGCACCTTGAACGCGAGAGGGCCGTGGGATTTCTCCCACGGCCTTCGCTTGTCTGCGGATCGCGCTTACGACCCCGCCGGCGCCTGGATCCGCCCATAGCCCCAGGTGGGGTCAAACTCGCCCTTTCCCAGCTTCTTTGCCGCCTTGACCACCGCTGCCCGAACCTGCTCGTTGGTGAACTGCGGGTTGGCCGCCCAGATCAGCGAGGCCAGCCCGGTCACGTACGGCGTGGCCATGGAGGTGCCGGAGAGGTTGTGGTAGCCGCCACCGAGGTAGGTGGAGTAGATCTCCACCCCCGGCGCCACCACCGTGAGCTGCTCCCCCCGGCACGAGAAGGCGGCGACCGTCTCGGTCTGGTCGATCGCCCCCACGGCGATCACGGCGTTGGGGAACTCGGTGGAGTAGAGGGCGGGGCTGTTGACATCCTTCCCGTTGTTCCCGGCGGCGGCGCAGAGGAGCATGCCGTTCTCCGCCACGTGCCGGCAGGCGGTCTCCAGGGTCTTGTCCGCCGCCCCGCAGGCGCCGCTGAAGTTGATCACCGCCTTCAGCCTGTGCTGCACGGCGTAGTCGACCGTCTCCTCGATGGCGGCGGCGATGTCGCTGTTGTTGGCGAACCCGAGCCGGTCGAAGACCTTGGTGATATAGACCGGTGATGACCAGTTCACCCCGGCGATGCCCACCTTGTTGTTGCTCTCGGCGCAGCCGATCCCGCAGACGTGGGTCCCGTGCCCGAAATCGTCGGCGGGGGCCGTGCCGGGGTCGGTGTAGTTCTCCCCGGCAATGAAGCGCCCGGCAGCGGTCAGGTCGGGGTGGTCAAACTGAATGCCCGAGTCCACAATGCCCACCAGCACGGTGTTAGAACCCTGCACGGTGGCCCAGTAGGGCTCCAGGTTCACATCTTTCAGCCCCCACTGCTGGCTCAGGTACGGGTCGTTGGGCACGACAGCGACGGTGGAGACCTGGTCGGGCTCCACCCACTCCACCAGCCCGTGCCGGCTCAGGTCGTGGGCCACCCGGATCGGGTCCAGGTGGTCGGGCACCCGCAGCACGTGCTTGCCGGTCCGGTGCTTGCGGATCAGCTTCAGGTGCGGGTGCGTCTCGTGAAGCGGGTGCTCCCCGCCCGCCGGGGTCTCTGCCCGGTCGTGGAACTTGACCACGATCCGCTGCCGGTGGTGCAGCTCCTTGCCCCGCCAGATTCCCCTGCGCACATCGCCATGGTTGTGACCCAACACAGCGCTCTACCTCCCTTGTGCCCCACTCTACAGGCGGGGAAGAACCTTCTCCACGAACCGGACCAGGCTCCCGCGTGAGCGCTCGCCCGGCATGGCGCCGAAGTCGATCTGCCAGATCAGCGCATCGGCCCGGAGCGTCTCCTGCATCTGCTGGATCTGCTCAGCCACCTGCTCCGGCGAGCCGACGATGGCGTTGCCGGCCTGGCGCATCCGCTCGGGGATCATCTGCGTGAGCCGCCTGGCCAGGCCGGTGTAGCCGTAGTAGGCGCGCGACTCCACCTGGTCCCAGGCCCTGGCTGCGCTGCCCCAGACGTCGTAGTACCGCCGCAGGTGGTAATCGGCCTCGGCAGCGGCCCGCTGCTCGGTCTCGCCCACGTAGAGCGGCAGGCTGACCACCACCTCGGGCTCGGTCCGGGGGGAGCCGGGCGCAGGGCGGAAGGCGTGCCGGTAGAGGTTGGCCATCTCCGCCACGTGGGCCGGGGAGGCATTCCCGGTGGTGATCAGCAGGCCGAGTCCCTTCTGCCCGATCCAGCGGAAGGACTCGGGCGAACTGACCGCCGCCACAAATACCGGCGGATGCGGCTTCTGCACCGGGCGGGGCAGGCTGGTGGCCCCCTCGAAGCGGAAGGAGGGGCCGCGGGCGGTGACCGACTCCTCTGTCCAGAGGCGGAGCACCGTCTCGACGGTGGCCTGGAAGCGCTCCCGGCTCTCGTCCAGCGGCACGCCGAAGGCGTCGAACTCGTAGGGCAGGTAGGCCCGGGCGAAGCCCACATCGAGCCGCCCCTGGCTGATGGCGTCGACCATCGCGGTCTCAGCGGCCAGCTGGAGCGGGTGGTGAAAGACCGGGAGCAGGCAGCCGGTCATCAGCCGGATGCGCCGGGTCCGGGCGGCCACGGCGGCGAGGAAGGCGAGGGGCGACGGGCAGTACCCGCCGTAGGGGTGCAGGTAGTGCTCCGTCATCTTCACGTAGGCCAGACCAGCCTGGTCGGCCAGCTCGGAGAGCATAAGTGCGTCGGCAAAGTAGGCCTGCGCCGAGCGCGTATCGGGCGCTGCATCGGGCAGAAAGGAGAGACCAAAGCGGGTCTGTCTCAACCGGCGAACCCCCTCTCTTCAGCCAGGGCCTGGCTGGTGGCGATCAGCGGAACCCCGTAGCAGTTGGTGGGACGGAGGATGCCGTTGTAGATGCCCATCAGCTTGTAGCCCCACGGGACCCGGTGGGCCGGCGGCACCCGGAGGATCAGATGGGCCTCGCCGGTCTCGGGAAGTTCGCCGCTCACCGACAGCAGCCCGGCCTCCTGCATCTCGTGGGCCAGGGCGGCGGTCAGGCTCAGGCTCCGGTTGACCAGCCGCTTGTTCAGGAAGGCCTGCCAGCCCAGCAAAAACCCGCTCTGATAGGCGACGACGGCGTCATACTCCGCACGGGACGGCCTGCGCTCCGGCGGCAGCGACTCGTAGAGATGATCGGCGCAGCCCGCCAAAAACGACCGGATGCGGTCGGGCTCACGCAGAATGTGGGTCATGATCGCCTGGAAGTGCAGGCTGTCCATGTAGATCGTCTGGCCCACCTCAGCCAGCACCGCCGCCATGTCGAAGCGCCCGGCGTCGGTGTAGCTTTCCAGGTAGTTGCGGTAGAGTTCGGCCACCACCGGCAGGCCGTGCGCCCCGCCCTCCAGGTACCCCTGCAGGGTTTCGATCAGGTCGATATAGCGGGCGCCGGTGCGGGTGTGGAGGTACCAGAGAATCGCCCACGCCAGCCCCTTCTGGAAGAGTGAGGCGGTCATGGAGAGCCCGAGGCCGTGCAGCCACTCCGCCTCGGTCATCTGCTCATGGGCCACCACAAACTCTGCCGGCGCCTCCAGGTTGCCGGTGCGGTAGGGCAGAAACCGGGTCTGAAGCCGGTGCTGCTCCCGAAAGGCGGGCTGGGCATAGTCGGTGTTATTCAACAGGAGCAGCGGGTAGATCACGGGCGTGCCGCCGGTGGCGATCACACGCTCCACGCCGGCCTTGAACGAGGCGACGCTCTCCCCCGGCAGCCCCCAGATCAGCTCGGTGTAAGTGGGGATCCCATCGGCCAGGAACGACCGCTGAAGCTCTTCGTAGTAGCCAGGAGAGATGTTCTTGCGGTTGGCGATCTGGAGGACATCGAGGTCGAAGGACTGGGCCGAGAGGGTGATCGCCCCCAGCAGCCCGTTCCGGTAGAGCATCTTGGCGGTCCGGACCACGTTCTGGTCCGTGTTCTTCGCCCAGTTGGTGGCGATGGTCAGCCGCTTGCGGTGCTTCTGGGCCAGGGTGACAAGCAGCGAGGCGATCTCGTAGTCGCGCTTCAGCATGCCGAAGTTGGCATCGGCGATGAAGATGGTGGCGTAGTTGGGCAGGTGCTCCACCAGGAACTCCAGCTCCGCCCGCACCCGCTCCAGCGAGAACTGGCGGACCTTCGTCTTCGTGGCCCCGCCCCAGTAGCAGAAGGCGCAGGAGAAGGGGCAGCCCCGGTTGGTCTCATAGATCATGAAGAAGGTGCGCGTGAAGGCGGAGGGCGGGTAGACCCCGCTCAGAATCGGCGAGGGGATCTCGTCGAGGTTCTGGATCCGCTCCTCTCCGGGGTTGTCCGCCACCTGGCCGTCCGGTCGGCGGTAGCTGATGCCCCGGACCCCCGCGAGGTCGGGCTCGGGCTCCAGCAGGGCGCGGAGCAGGTTTCGGAAGATCAGCTCCCCCTCGCCGTTGACCACAACGTCGACCCAGGGCGCCTCCGCAAAGAGGGGCGCCGCCTGATGGGTCGCGTCGTTCCCGCCCAGCACCACGCAACAGCGGGGCCAGCGCTCCTTGATCCGCCGGGCGATCTCCAGGCTGGGCCGGCGGTTCCAGAAGTAGATGCAGAAGCCGACCACGGCGGGCTCCGGCCCCATATCCGCCAGGAGCCGGTCGGTCAGGCCGTCGATATCGGTGGATTGAAGCAGGATGTGCTTGTGAAAGCGGTAGGCCTCCCGAAGAATCGGGTCGGCCTCAGCGGTTCCATGCAGGTAGCCCAACACGATGCTGTAGGCGGTCAGGGCCGGGTCGGCGGTCAGCTCCACCAGGTGACAGTTCCGTGACATCTGCGTTCCTCACTTCCCGCCCGGTGCCCTCTGCGCAGTGAACCGCAACGGACCCGCCCGCAGGGGACGGGCCCGTTGCTGGCACACCGCCCGGGACCGGGCCTGGCGCTATGCCGTGACCGGGACCTTGACGCTGGCGGCGCCGCAGCAGGAGCTGGCCGGCGTGCAGCAGCAGCAGCAGTCGGTGTCGGCGGCGGCGGAGGTCTTGATATCGACCTCTGCGATCCGCATCTCCTCAAGGATCAGCTTGAGGTCCTGCGCCATGTTCATCAGCGAGTCACGAACCTGCTGGCCCGAAGCGGCCTCGGCATTCGTCGCAGCTTGGGGCTTGTTGTCGGGCACTCGGATCCCTCCTTCGCCGTCTTTGGAGCCCGGGTCTGGGGCCTGAGTCTGGAACCTGGGGCCTGGAACCGGGAACTTGGGGCCAATTTCTCCGGCCGGAGAAAGCGAAAACAGGTTAGTCGCCCCGCAGGGGGCGCTCGTTGGGCCGCGGATGGCCCACGCAGATCAGATAGAGGGCCGCCTCATTGACACCGTCTGCCCCGACCAGGCGGCTGAGCGGGTCATCGCGGAAGCCGCCGAAGGGGGCGGCCCCCAGCCCCAGGGCCGTCGCGGTGAGCAGCATGTTCTGCGCCATGTGCCCCGCATCGAGGAGGACGAAGCGATAGCCCCGGTCCCCGTACTTGAAGGTGGTCCGGTCAAAGACACCGGTCACCACGAACAGGGCGGCAGCGCCCGCCAGGGTGGCCTCGTAGTGGCTCACCTCGGCCATGGCGGCGGAGAGGTCGTTGGGGCCGGGAAGCCGCTCCAGGGCGTGGTCCGGCACGTTGTAGTGGTAGACCCCCTGAGGGAGTCCATCCACATTCCTGGCGATGAGGTAGAGTTCCAGAGGGAAGAGCCCCCCGGCCGATGGGGCGGCCCGCACGTTCTGGATTCCCTCGGAGAACTCCCAGGAGCCGGTCACCCCGTAGGAGAGGTGAAGGAGCTGGCTCACCTGCTCCAGGGCGAGCGGTTCGCTGGTGTACTCCCGCAGGGAGCGCCGCCGGCCGATCGCCTCCTCCAGGCTGCACTGCGTGGGCGGGAACTCCCGGCTCAGCGGGACCCGGGGTAGGTGCTCAAAGCGGAGATGCCCCCGGGAGAGCATCGCCAGCAGGTTGGGGTTGCTCAAGATGGTCCGGACCTGCCTGCCGGTCTTGTGCTCGTTGTGCCGCGAGAGCTTGGTGTTCTCGTGGAAGATCTCAAAGAGCTGATCCTCCCGATGGGTGACCACCTGCGTGGCACCCATGTCGTACTTGTTGTTCACCACAGGGGTCGCACCTCCTAAGGGAAGGGATGGGGCAGCGGGTTGAGGTCCGCTTCGGTCGACGGGGTGCTGCGGTAGCCCATGCGGACCGGCCCCTCGTAGAGCCGGCGGCAGCCGAGCCAACGCAGGGCGTGCCAGGGGTTGAGGTCGACCATGCCGGGCACCGCCACCTTAATGGCGACCAGCCCTTCATCGGCCACGTCGGGCGGGGTGAGGTCCAGGGCGATGGGCTCCAGCCCCGCCGACCGGACCCGCTCCACCAGGCGGCGGAGGGTGGTGCGCTGGTCGCCTGCCTCCAGGTTGGGCAGGCTGGCAAGGCGCACGCTCCGCCCGTTCTTGTGCAGGAAATCAAAGGCGTGGCGCATGTCGGGGCGGGCGTAGACCCGGACGTGGTCGTCGAGCCCCTGCACGTTGCGGAAGCCATCTTCCAGCGGGATATGCCCGTCCCGGCGGACCAGGTGGCGCCCGAAGTGGTGGGTCTGCGCCGCCTCGACCAGCGCCTTGACCGCCGCCTGCGCGGGGTCGGGCCGGGTGGCAGCGCCCACGGCGATGGCGCAGCCCTTCTCGTGCACATCTACCTCCTCCACCGTGCAGAAGAGGGTGGGCACGCCGATATCGCTGGTGATGTCAAAGAGCCGGTAGCGGACGCCCGGCACGCTGAAGCGCTCTGTCATGAGCCGCCCCACGGGGGAGTCGGGCTCCACCTCCACCTCGGGGGCGGGCAGGCGGTTCCACCAGTGCAGCATGATCGCATCGCGCTCGATCACCTCGCAGATTCCCGCCAGGGCGGCGACGATCTGGCTCATGCCGAGCGCCATGCCGGTGCTGACGCCCGGGGCGATCATCAGCTCGTCATCCGGCCAGTCGTAGGGAATATAGGCCAGCCCGGCGGGGTACCAAATCGGGGCGCTGTCGCTCATGCGGACCCCCTGCATCCACCGGAGGCGGCTCGCTTCGGTCATTTGCCGGAAGGGGAAGCGTGGGTTGGCGTACTGGCTTTCGGCGTAGGGGTTAAGGTCCCTGGGGTGGACCGCCTCCCCCTCCAGTTCGCCGTAGGAAGCAAGGATCAGTTCATCCGGATGGTAGACCGAGCAGGCGTACCGCTCAATGGTCTCGCCGAGGGCGGCGGCCAGCGCCTGGTCGGGGGTGAGACCGGCCCCGCCGTTGCGGGCGGGCATGTCCACCGGCAGGTCGTAGCGGGAGGTGGTGGCCCGCATGGTGGCAGCGAAGAAGATATAGGGGTCCTCCGGCTCCCGGAACAGCTCCAGCACGTTGCGGACCAGGCCGGTGCGGGGGCTGCGGAAGCGGGCGGCTCGGGTGAGGAAGTCATCCAACGTCCCTACCATGACCAGACTCTCCGCATGGGCTGCTCCCGGACCGGACTGCAGTCGGGGCAGCGGGGGAGCTTGAGGATCGGGTGCTGCTCCATGGTGTAGTCGATGGCGTTGAAAATCACCATCGAGCCGACGGTGACGGGCGGGTAGACGTTGGTCAGGACCCGCAGCGCCTCGAAGGCGGCCAGGCCGGCCAGCATCTGGGTCAGGGCCGGGAGCCGGGCGCCCACCGGGTCGACCTCCGGGTGCTGCTCCAGGAACCTCTGGGTGGCCAGCAGCTCGGTGTAGAACTCCTGCGCCCCCTTCTGCCGGCGGTCCAGGCAGGTCCAGCAGGCGGTCTCGCCGGGGATCACCGTGGGGCCCAGGGCCAGGGAGGTGCTGCTCAGGAACTCGGCGGAGCAGAGCTTGACCTTTGCGGCGAGGCAGGCCTTGTGGACCGCTGCACGCACCGGCAGGAGCGGCTTGGCGGGCATGAACATCACCAGGTCGGAGCCGGCGACCAGGTCATCCCAGGGCCGGTCCAGCTCGGCGGTGACGCTCTGCACCTGGCCCACGCCCAGCCGGGTGAGGTTTTGCCGGAAGGCGTAGCCGAGGCTGGTCTCATCCTCCCCCCAGCCGGCGATCACCAGGACCTTTTTGGTGGCGACCGCCCCTTCCTGGTCGGGCTGAACCCAGGCGCTGGTGACCGCATTCAAGAAGGCGGCCAGCTCCGGGGCAGCCCCGGCGGCGACCGGCGCCTCCCGCTCGAGCAGCTGGTTCTCCCCCAGCAGGGTGATCACCCGGTTGATCGTGGTCTCATCGACCCCGACCGCTGCTGCAATCTCCCCGACCGTGTGCTCGCCGTCGAGCAGCGGGATCACGCGGGGCATCAGGATCGTGGCGGCGGCGCCGCTGAGCCGGATCGCCCGCTCTGCGGACTTCAGCATGGCGGTCGACTCGTCAAGGGGGATCAGGGCGAACCCGTGCTTCAGCCTGGGGCGGTTCTGAAGGGCACTGCTCATCGATTACTCCTCCGATCGATATAAGCCTGGCCGGTCTTCCGGCATCAGGGGAACGGATGGGGAAACGGGTTCAGCTCTTGCTCGGCGAGGGGGGTGTGGCGATAGCCCATTCGGACGGGCGCATCGTAGAGCCGCCGGCTGCCAAAGCAGCGCAGGGAGTGCCAGGGGTTCAGCTCCACCATTCCCGGTATCGCCACCTTGACCGCTGCAAGGCCCGCCTCCGCCACGTCGGCCGGGGTGAGGTCCATGGCCAGCGGCTCCAGCCCGGTCGCCCCTACGGCATCGAGAGAGCGGCGCAGGGTGGCGGCGGGGTCGCCTGTCTCCAGCGACGGCAGGGCCGCCAGTTCGACCCGCCGCTCGGTCTCCAGCAGGAAGTTCAGGGCCGGGCGCATGTCGTGCCTGGCGTAGAGGCGGGCGTGGTCATCGAGGCTCCGGATCTCGTCCCACCCGCCGACCTGAAGCGGCCCGGAAAGGTGGGCCACCAGCCGCTGGGTGTTTCGACCCTTGGCCGCCTCGATCAGCGCCTTCAGGGCGGCCTGCGTAGGATCGGGCCGGCAGGCGGCGCCCACGGTGAGGGAGCAGCCGGTATTGCGCTCCTCCAGCGCCACGCAGAGCACGACGGGGAGACCGGCGTCGGTGGTGATGTCAAAGAGGCGGAAGGAGAGGCCGGGCACCGTGAAGTGCTCGGCCATGATCTGTCCCAGGGGGGAAGATGGGTCCACGGTGATCTCCCGTCCGCTCAACCGGTTCCACCAGGTGATCATGAAGGCGTCCCGCTCGACCACCTCGCAGAGCCCCGTCAGGGCTGCTTCCAGGGGGGTGGCGCCCAGGGCCATCCCGGTGGTCAGCGATGGGGCAAATGGGGTCTCCACCTCGTGCCACACATAGGGCACATGGGTAAGGCCGGCGGGGTACCAGACCGGCTCGCCGCTGCGCAGCGAGACCGCCTGGCGCCAGCGAATCGGCGTGGTCTCGCTGAGGGGCGAGAAGGGGAATCCGGGGCTGGCGTACTGTGCCGGGGAGTAGTAGCGGAGGAGCGCAGGCTCCACGCCGCGACCCGGGAGCGAGGCGTGGCCGGAGAGGAGGAACGCCTCCTCGTCGTAGACGCTGCAGGCGTATCGCTCAATGGTCTCGCCGATGGCGGAGGCCCGGGCAGCGTCACGGGTGAGGCCCGCTCCCCCGTTGCGGTTGGGCGCGTCTACCGGCAGGCCGTAGCGGGAGGTGGTCGCCGTTTCGGTGCGGGCCATGTGAATTTGGGCGTCACCGTGCTCCAGGCAGCGGTCGACCACCGTCAGGACAAGCCCGGTCCGGGGGCTGACAAACCGGTTGGCCTGGTCCAGAAACCGGGCAAGGGTGGTTGGCAAGGAGTGCACCTCCAGCTTGTGGGGGACCCGAAACGATCGCATGGCGGGTCTTCCGTATGGCTTATGTTTTTACTGATTTTTAATAATAATTTGAATATGAATATACCATAAATAAAAACCCGCAGTCAACGCAGTCGATCAATTTTCTTCGTGAAAATCAGGGTCCAGGGAGATTTCGAAGCCAGGTTACGTGATCGCACTCCAAAGAAGAAACCCCGGGGGTCTGGTCCCCGGGGTTCCTGGTTCGTTCAGCTATTTCGTGTCCTTCCAAAGCCCCGAAACCCGCCACTCGCCCGTCGCTGGTCCCGTCGGCCACGGAGCGGAACCAGGCCATGTAGCCCGTCTGTACCACATAGGTTGCGGCCGGCTGCCCCAAGAGGGCAGCCAGCCACCAGGTCCAGGTGGAGTGGGCCAGATCGGCGATGGGCCCCCAGTGGGGGGAGCCGCAGTGTACCTATTTACTCTTCAATGATCAACCCCCCGACCATCACCGGTGGTTGGGGGGCTGATGTCTCACTTCCTACCAATCACGGCAAGGACCTGCTCAACGAAGTAGCTGCCGAGCCGGTTGGCGGTGGCTTCGTAGACGGGTTGGAAGGCGAGGCGTAGAGCCTCCCGCTCCGTCTCGGTGAGCCTTGTCACCTGTACCCGGCGCGAGGCAACGATCTTGTCGAGGGCGTCCTCATTGATCGCCCTGGCGTTCTCCCGCAGCCACTGGGTAGCCTCCTGCAGCCCACTCTGCAGATCCTCGCGCTGGTGATCACTCAGCGAGTTCCACCAGCGGGCCTGGGTCACCACCACGTAGGACAGGTAGGTGTGGTCTGACAAGGTCAGGTACGGTTGAACCTCCGGCAGATTCCGGGTGTAAATGTTGTTCAGGGTGTTCTCCTGCCCGTCGATGTTACCCCGCTCCAGCTCGGCGTAGATGGCGGTGAAGCTGGTGACGACCGCCCGGGCGCCGACGCTGGTGTATAGATCCGGGAGGACCGGACCGGCCTGCACCCGAAAGGTAAGCCCCTGAAAGTCCTCCGGGCGAACCAGGGGACGGCGCTGGTTGGTGATCTGCATGAAGCCGTTCGGCCAGATCTCCAACACCACCAGCCCCTTGGACTCCAGCCGCTTGCGCATCTGATGGATGAGCGGGCTGTCAAAGAGCCGCTTCACGTCTCCAAAGTCCGTGAAGAGGTAGGGGAGGTCAAAGATCTGCCAGGCAGCGTCGAAGGGGACCAGCTTCGACGGGGCGACGGCGATGAACTGGATCGCCCCCTCCTGCAGCGCCCCGAACTCCTCGACGTCGCGATAGAGCTGGGAGTTAGGGTAGACCTGGATCTCGATATGCTGGTCGGTCCTCTTCTTAACCGCCTCGGAAAAGCGAACAGCAGCCAGGTGCTTGGGACTGTTCTCAGCGGTGACGTGGCTGAAACGAGCTACCAGCCGCTCCGTGGGGCTGATCTGCTCATGATCGACGGCGGCGGGAGGGGCGCAGCCGGCCGCGATCAGCAGGAGGAACAGCAGGACTCCGAGTCCTTGTCTTCTCATTGCTTCACCAGGATGTACCGGTTCAGCGGCCGCCCTACACCTCCGTACTGCATCTCCAGCTTCACCCTCCCTTGCTTCACCAGGAACTCCAGGTAGCGCCGGGCCGTCACCCGAGACATGCCCAGTCCATCGGCAACCTCCGCCGCCGTGGGCGGCGTGCTCTGCTCTCGGAGGTAGGTCATCACCTGGTCCAGCGTCTTTTCGTTCAGACCCTTGGCCGGCTCCTCTCGATTCACGACAACCGGGGTCCGCCACACCTTGTCCAGTTCCTTCTGGCTGAGCCGCACGGCAGACTTCAGGGTGCTCTTCACGTCACGGTATGACTCCAGCGCCGCCCGGAGCCTCTCCGGGCGGAAGGGCTTGATCACATAGTCATGGGCCCCGCCGCGCAGCGCAGCCTGCACGATCTGCGGGTCCTGCGCAGCGCTCACCAGGATCACATCGGCCGGGACGCCGTTCGCCCGCAGCTCCTGCAGGGCCTCCAGACCGTCCTTGTCCGGCATGTAGACGTCAAGGAGGATCAGGTCCGGCTTCAGGCGCTCCGCGGCTTCCAGAGCGGCGGAGCCGTTGCGGGCGGTCCCGATGACCTTGAACCCCTCCACCTCCTCGACGAAGAAGCGGTTCACCTGGACGACAAGCGGTTCATCATCCACGATCAGCACGCGAATCGGGCGCACCCTAACCACCTCCCCCGACTTCGACGAGAAACTCGGTGCGCCCCGGCTGGGACCTCAGCTCCAGCCGGCCGCCGGCCAGCGTCACGAGGTGCCGGACCATCGTGAGACCCAGCCCCCGGTTCTCCCCCTTGGTGCTGAACCCCTGCTCAAAGATCCGCTCCCGCACCGCCGGGGGGATACCAGGGCCGTTGTCGGCCACGCGGATGGTGAGCGACTTCCGGTCCGACCGGAGCAGGCACTCCACCTTGCGCTCCCCTGCCCGGTGCTCCAGGGCGTCCATGGCGTTCTCGATCAAGTTGCCCAGGATCAGCACCAGGTCGCTGTTGTCCAGGGGCGACGGAATGGCGGTCAGCCAGCTCTCCCGGTCGATCGCCAGCTCAATGCCCAGCTCACGGCCCCGGATCACCTTGCCGAGGAGCAGGCCTGAGATCTGGTAGTCCTGAATATGGCGGATCAGGAAGCGGCTCTCCTCCTCCTGCTGGGCGGTCGTGGCGTAGATGTATTCCATCGCCTGCTTGTACTCCTTCATGTGGATCAGGCCCGCGATGGTGTGCAGCTTGTTAAGCGACTCGTGATTCTGCGCCCGCAACCCTTCCACGAAGCGGGTGACGCCGGTCAGCTCTTCGGCGAGCCGGTGGACCTCGGTCCGCTCCCGGAAGGTGGCCAGAGCGCCCACGATTCGGTCGTTGATCAGCACCGGCACCAGGTTGGCGAGCACCAGCCGCCGGCCGAGCAGCATCTGCTGGTTGTACTGGGGCCTGCTGGTCCGAACGATCTCGAGCAACTGAGAGTTCGGGACCACCTCCAGCACGTTGCGGCCGACTGCTTCCGGCCCGACGCCGATCATCCGCTGCGCCTCTTCGTTCATGACCGTAATGGTCCCGTCCTGGGCCACGGCGATAAGCCCGTCGCTGAGGGCGGAGACCAGGGCGACCCGCTCCTCCAGAATCCGGGCGATCTCAGGGGGCTCGAGATTGAACATCTGCTGCTTCACCTGGACCGCCAGCAGCCAGGATCCCAGCCCGGCGACCACAAGGCCCACGCTCAGGCCAAGGGCAGCCGGCAAAGAGAACTCGTTCAGGAGCGCGAGCGGTGTGGGCACCATGATGCCCACCACTACGACGCCAACCTGCTCGGTGCCGGAGGGGGAGAGGATCGGCGCGAAGGCGCGCACCGCCTTTCCGTTTACCCCTACCGCCTGGGAGACATAGGCCTGCTGGGAGAGCGCCGGCCCTTCATCACCGCCCTGGAAGGGGGTGCCGAGACGTTCAGCCAGGGGGCTGGAGTAGCGCATCCGGTTCATGTCAAAGGTCACGATATACTCGACACCGGTGGAGACCCGCATGCGCTCCACCACCGGCTGAATCGCCTGAGCGCCGTCAGGTACGCCGAGGTTCTGCCGGACTACCTCGACCTGGGCCACCGTCCGGGCCACCGACATTGCCCGCCGCCCCAACTCGCCCACCATCGCCTGCATCAGGTAGTAGCCCGTAACCAGCAGGCCGGTGCCGAAGGCGAAGGCGACCAGCAGAGCGGTAAAGATGGCGACCTTGGAGCGAAGCGTCAACTGCTGCCACCATCTCACCTGAATCACCCCTCCACCCCCGTTTCTCCCTAGCGTAGCACGAAGCGCGGAGCCCCCGCCACTGCTGGCGGGGGTTCTGTCCGCTATTCGCCGGCTTCCGGCTTCTTTGGCATCACCATGGCATCGGGCTTCACCCACTGGGACTGGCCCGTATAGTACTGGTCGCCGCCGAAGGCGTCGTGGATGCAGACCACAGGCAGGTCCTTTACGGTCAGCTTCCGGATCGCCTCAGCGCCCAGGTCCTCGTAGGCGATGACCTCAGCCTCCTCCACCGCCTTGGCCAGCAGGGCTCCCGCCCCGCCGGTGGAGGCAAAGTAGAGGCCGCCGTGCTCCACGAAGGCAGCCTTCACCTCATCCCCACGGTATCCCTTGCCAATGACCGCCTTCACCCCCTGTTTCAGCATCTGAGGGGTGTACTTGTCCATGCGGTAGCTGGTGGTGGGGCCGGCGGAGCCCAACGCCTGCCCCGGCTTGGGCGGGGTGGGACCCACGTAGTAGATCACGGCGCCGGTGGGGTTGAACGGGAGCGGCTTGCCCGCCGCCAGCTCCTCGACCATCCGCTTATGGGCGGCGTCACGGGCGGTGTAAATGGTGCCGGAAAGGTAGAGCTCGTCGCCGGAGCGGATTACCTTGATATCGTGATCGGTGAGCGGTGTCGTGAGATAGACCCTGGCCATTAGAGTACGACCTCCTTATGCCGGTGGGCGTGACATTCGATGTTGACCGCCACCGGCAGCGCCGTGATGTGGCAGCCCGTCACCTCAATGTGGACCGCAAGCGCGGTTACCGTCCCACCAAGACCCATGGGTCCGACGCCCAGCTTGTTGATCTCGGTCAGGAGCTCCTGCTCCCGGGCAGCCCAGTCTGGGTCCGGGTTGGGCTCGCCCGCATGTCGCAGGAGCGACTGCTTCGCCAGCAGGGCAGACTTGTCGAAGTTCCCGCCGATGCCCACGCCCACCACCAGGGGCGGGCAGGCGTTCGGACCGGCGCTGGCCACCGTCTCGACGATAAAGCGCTTGGCACCCTCCCACCCGGCGGATGGCGGGAGCATCTTCAGCTGGCTCATGTTCTCCGAGCCGCCGCCCTTGCAGTCCACCGTGATCCGGAGCTGATCGCCCGGCACGATGCTGGTGTAGATCAGGGCCGGGGTGTTGTTCCGGGTGTTGACCCGCTTGATCGGGTCGTTCAGCATCGACATGCGGAGGTAACCTTCCGTATAGCCCTTGGCCACGCCCTGGTTAATCGCTTCCGTCAGATCGCCGCCAACCAGGTGCAGGTCCTGACCGATCTCCAGGAAGACCATGGCCACGCCGGTGTCCTGGCACATGGGCACCGCTTCGGTGTCGGCGATGGTGTAGTTCTGGACCAGCTGCGCCAGAACCGCCTGACCGACCGGCGCCTCCTCCAGGCTGCGCGCCCGGTCCAGCGCCCTGATCATATCCGGCTCCAGCCGGTAGTTGGCCTCCTGGACCATAGTGGCCACAGCCTCGGTAATCTTCGCTACGTGGAGTTCCCGCATCGGAATCGCTCCCTCCTACCTTGCCAGTTTCGCGGTCAGCACAGGGAGTGCATCGACGATGTGCCGCTTGATCCCCAACTCCTCCGGCTCAAAGCCCAGGGCCAGGCCGATCAGCTGCGGCAGGTGCAGAATCGGCATCCGAATCGACTCCTCAAACCGCTTCTGCGCATCGGGCTGGTACATGTCCAACTGCATCTGGCAGAGCGGGCACGGAGTGACCATCACATCGGCCCCGGAATCACGGGCGGAGATGCAGTTGACACCGGTCTTCTTCATCACTTCCTGCTCCGCCGGGAAGACGGCGTGGAAGCCGCAGCAGGCAAGCCGCTGGTCGAAGTCGACCGACTCCGCCCCCAGGGCCTCGACCACCATCTCCATCGACTGCGGGTTCAGGTGGTTCTCAAAGCCCATGATCAGGGGCGGCCGGACGATGTGGCAGCCGTAGAAGTTGGCCACCCGCAGACCGGTCAGAGGACGCTTCACCTTCGCCCTCAGGTTCTCCAGGCCGTAGTCCCGGATCAGCATCCAGAGCAGGTGGGTGACGTCGCTGGTGCCCTGGTACTCCATCTGCGCTTCCTTCAGGCCCTCGTTCACCCGCTCCCTGATCGCCGCATCCTCGTCGATCCGCTGTTTGGCCGTGCGGAGCATCAGGGTGCAGGTATTGCAGACCGTGAGGATCGGAGCGTTCAGCCGCTCGCCCAGGGCGATGTTGCGGGCGTTGATCGAGAGCGAGAGATCCTCGCTGATGTCCTGGATATGGCTTGCGCCACAGCAGGTCCAACCGTCCAGCTCGATCAGCTCCACGCCGAGGGCCTCCGCGACCTTCTGGGTGGAGATCATCAGCTCCTGGGCGGCCGACTCCAGCGTACAGCCGGGAAAAAAGCCGTAACGCATTACTTCTTGCCTCCCTTGACGTGATCGTAAATCCGCTGGACGCCTTCAATGCCGTTGACCGCCTTGGGGATATGCAGCGGGTTGATCTTGCCGCGGGCGACCATGCGCAGGGCGAAGGGGAGCCGCTTCACAGCGGTGGTCAGGAGCCCTTCTGTCTTGATCGGCAGGGTCATCTCATTCAGCCGGCCCTTGGTCTGAACATCATCGTGGAATGCGTAGGCATGACGGGCGCCCGGGTTGTCGGTCTCGCCCATCTGCATCGACTCCTGCCGCAGATAGGCGATCTCCCGATCGAGCCGGATCCCCTTGGGGCACTGGGTGACGCAGCCATGGCAGTGGAGGCATTTCCACAGGTCATTCTCCAAGGCCGGACGGATATGCTCCTCGGGCGCTGCATCCCGGGAGTCGACGGCAAACCGGTAGGCCCGGTTCAGAATGAACGGGTCAAGGAAGTTCGGGTTCTCCGCCAACTGCTCACACTCGGAGGAGCAGATCCCGCACTGGATGCAGTCGGTGGGCGAGGCGATGGCCTGATAGTCGCCGGGCGCCTGAATGAAGCCGGTGGAGGCGTCGCCAGCGCCGGTGGGGATCAGCCAGGGCTTCACCTCCTGGAGCCGCTCCGTCTTGGGCCGCCAGTCGATCACCAGGTCCCGAACCACCTCGAAGTTCTCCAGCGGGGAGAGGGTGAGATCGTCGGAGTCGTAGACCTCCAGCAGCTCGTCCAGCGAGGTCTTGCAGACCAGGTGGGCGTGCCCGTTGACCCGAACGGCACAGCTACCGCAGATCGCATGCCGGCAGGCGGAGGTGAAGTTGAGGGTCGGGTCCAGTTCCTCCCGGATCTTGGTCAGCGCCCAGAGGAACGTCTTGCCCTCCTCATGGGGGAACGAATACGGCTGAACCCACCGCCTGGTCCCGTCATACCGCTTAATGCGAAAGGTAATGGTGCGCATTAGTACGCCCTCTCTTCCGGCGCATATTTCGTAATCGTGACCGGGGAGTAATCGAGGCGGTAGTTGTCGCCTTCTTTGTGGATGAGGGTGTGCTTGAGGAACTCACCGTCGTTCCGCTCGGTGTAGTCCTCCCGGGCATGGGAGCCCCGGCTCTCCTTCCGGGCGATGGCGCCCATTGCTACCGCCTTGGCCAGCCTCAGAAGGTTGCCGACCTCCACGTAGTGGATAAAGGCGGTGTTGTATCGGACCGAGGTATCGCCGATGGAGGTGTTCTTGTACGCTTCCAGCAATTCGTCGATCACATGGAGGGCATGGACCATGTTCTTCTCGGTGCGGAAGATGCCCACGTTGTACCACATCGTCTCCGCCATTCGGTTACGAATCTCGTAGAGGTTGTTGCCGCCGGTCTTCTTCCGCATCTGGCTGAATCGGGCGTTCCACCGCTCGGCCTCCGCCCGCACCTTCTGCTCGCTACCCAGGGAGCGCTGCTTCGCCGCCTCCCGGGCGCCCAGGCCGGCGTACTTGCCGAAGAAGACCACATCGGCCACCGAGTTGCCGCCCAACCGATTGGCGCCGTGGATCGAAACCGCAGAGCACTCACCGGCCGCATGAATGCCCTCCACTGGGGTGGCGCAGGTCCGGAAGTCCTGGATATGAATGCCGCCCATCATGTAGTGGCAGCTGGCCCGAATGCCGACAGGCTGGTGGATGATGTCGACCCCTTCGAAATCCAGGGCCAGCTCCCGCACCTGGGGCAGCCGCTCCATGATCTTCTGCTTGCCCAGGTGCCGGAGGTCCATCATCACATGGGCGGTCATGCCCTCACCGAAGCCACGGCCCTCCCGGATTTCGGTCTCAATCGACCGGGAGACGACGTCGCGGGGGCCCAGTTCCATCTTGGACGGGGCATACCGGGCCATGAACCGCTCGCCATCCTTGTTGAGGAGGTAGCCGCCCTCACCACGACAGGCCTCCGACATCAGAATGCCGGTGCCGGCCAGACCGGTGGGATGGAACTGGACAAACTCCGGGTCCTTCAGGGGGATTCCCGCCTCAAAGCAGGCGGCGGTGCCATCGCCCGTCATGTTGAAGGCGTTGGTGGTGCGGCTCCAGTAGATCCGCCCGAAGCCGCCCGTGGCGATTACCACCGACTTGGCCAGAATCGGGTGGATCTCGCCGCTCCGCATGTCCATGGCCACCAGGCCCTGCAACTGGTTCCCCTCCACCACCAGAGAGAGCAGGCACCAGTCGTCGAAGAAGCGTACCCCGTTCTTCAGGCACTGCTCGAAGAGGGTGTGCAGGATTACGTGACCGGTCTTGTCCGCCGAGTAGCAGGTGCGGGGGCTGGAGGCGCCGCCGAAGGGCCGCTGCGCCACACGCCCCTGCTCGTCCCGGGAGAAGGGCACACCGTAGTAGTCCAGTTCCTTGATAATCTCCGGCATGCCGGCTGTGAAGAACTCGACGGCATCCTGATCCGCCAGGAAGTCGCTGCCCTTGACGGTATCGCGGAAGTGCTTCTCAACCGAATCGGTGGGGTCCCGGAAGCTCAGCGCAGCATTAATGCCGCCCTGGGCGGCACCGGTGTGGGAACGGGTCGGGTAGATCTTGCTTAGTACAGCCACCTTCAGGCTGCTGTCCTTGCTGGCAGACAGAGCCGCATTCATGCCCGCCCCGCCGGCGCCGACAATGACCACGTCATATTTCAGCACCTGTCTTTCCTCCGTTTCGTGTATCTCGCTGGCACAGTTCCGGGGAGTTGGGGGCGCCCGGAGACCGTTCGCGATCTGGCTCCCATTCAACCCCGAAAAGCGGTCTGTTACAAGCGATTGTCAGCAAGATAACACCCCGGTTGGACCTTCGTACTCCCCACCTGCGGGAAGTCGGGGGTCTCAAACCGGGGTGTATATATGTAGGAAAAAATGCGGGGAGCCTTTTGATTTGTGACCAAAACGGCCAAAACTCGACGGTCGGGTGAGCGGGTCTAGATGAACACCTCATTGCTGATCAATTCAGTATCGTTGTGGCCGGAGTCTATAGCCAGGCCGAGTCGCGTCGTGGTAACTTGTGAATCGGATCACGACCCAATCGACATGGAGGGATCCACATGACAAAGGCGCTGTCCGTCGATCGTACCAAGCTTACACGTGCCCTGATCGTCGTCGTCGTCGGCCTGGTTATCTGGTTCATGCCGCCCTTTGGCGGCCTGAAGCCCCAAGCGATGCACCTGACCGCCATCTTCATCTCCACCATTCTCGGACTGATCCTGCAGCCGCTGCCCCAGGGCGCCGTCGTCATTCTCGGCGTGGCGGTCACCGCCATGACCAAGACCCTGAGCATCAAGGAGGCGATGGCCGGCTTCTCGGATGCTACCGTCTGGCTGATCGTCTGCGCCTTCCTGTTCGCCCGCGGCTTTATTAAGACCGGCCTGGGCCGCCGGATTGCCTTTCAGTTGGTGCGGATGTTCGGCAAGTCGACCCTTGGCCTCGGTTACGCCCTGACCTTTGCCGACGCCGCCCTGGCCCCGGCTACTCCGTCCAACACCGCCCGTGCCGGCGGCATCCTCTTCCCGGTGGTCCGCTCCCTCTCCGCCTCCCTTGGCTCTGAGCCAGGCCCCACCGCCAAGCGGGCCGGCGCCTTCCTGATGTTTAACTCCCTGCAGGTCTGTCTGATCACCTCGGCGATGTTCCTGACCGGCGTGGCGCCGAACTCGCTGATCGTCAAGCTGGCCAAGGACTCCTTCAAGTACGACATCACCTGGATGAGCTGGTTCCTGGCTGCCCTGGTCCCTGGCATCATCTCCCTGCTGGTGATCCCCTACGTCATCTACAAGCTCTTCGATCCGGAGATTAAGGAGTCTCCCGAAGCGCCGGAGCTGGCCAAGCGTGAGCTTGCCGAGATGGGCCCCATGGGCCCCGGCGAGAAGGGCATGCTCAGTGTCTTCCTCCTCACCCTCATCGCCTGGGCCACCGGCCAGTGGACCGGCATCAACGCCACCGCTGTCGCCTTGGGTGGCGTCGCCGTTCTGCTGGTGGTCAACGTGATCAACTGGGACGATGTCCTGTCGGAGAAGGGCGCCTGGGACGCTCTGGTCTGGTTCGGCGGCCTCGTGGGCCTGGCCAGTGGCCTCTCCAAGCTGGGCGTCATCGGCCAGCTCTCCAAGGGCCTCGAGTCCAGCCTGGGCGGGGTCAGCTCCTGGCTGATCGGCTTCATCCTGGTGGTCCTCGCCTACGTCTACGTCCACTACCTGATCGCCTCAATGACCGCCCACGCCACCGCCTTCTATGTCCCCCTGGCGATGGTTGCGATCGCCCTGGGCGCTCCGCTGCCGCTGACCCTGATGGCGCTGGCCTTCATGAACAGCCTCAACGCCTCCACTACCCACTACGGCTCGGGCCCGTCGCCGGTCTTCTTCGGTGCCGGCTATATCGATCAGTCCACCTGGTGGCGGAACGGCTTCGTCGTCAGCGTGGTGACAATGGCGATCTGGCTGACGGCCGGCCTGGGTTGGTGGAAGGTGATCGGTCTCTGGTAAGCAGGTCCTTCCAGCGAAGCGACGCCCCCTCTCGGCAGGTGGGCGTCGCTTCTGTCTCCATCGGCTCCTTCCCCTGCCGGATAACGAACAAGGCCGACCCCCGTTTCGTTGGGGGCCGGTCTTCCTGTCTTACCTCCCCAGCCAAGGCCCCTGCGTCCCCTTGGGCACCACCGGGAAGGAGGCGATCAGGGTCCGCTCAAAGGCGCTCCCGTCCGGCAGGCTCCCCGTAGCGGTCACGGTCAGGTTGTGCACCCCCTCCTGCTTCGGCAGGCTGATCGTCGCCCGGTGGAACCCACCCGGCGCCAGGCTGAACCGGGGCTGGGCATAGGGCTGCCGACCCGCCACACTCAGCGCCCCGGTCACGATGGCCGACCGCACCGCCTGGTCGAAGGCGACGCTCAGCCCCCGCTTCCCGCCGGGAGCCGAGGTCCCGCTGCCCACATCGAGCCGGGCCCGCAGGTCGCTGTCGAGGGCGGCGACCATCAGGTAGCCTGTCCGTTGGGCCGCAGCGGCGGAAAATCGCCACTCCCCCGCCACCGGCTTCGCAATCTCCACGCTCCCCATCCAGGCGCCGGCGAAGATCTCCCCACCCGAAACCTGGCTCTGCATCGTTACCGCGTAACTGGACCCATCCGGCCCGGTCAGCGTCGCCACGAAGTCGGGCGAGGAGGCGTAGAAGATAAGCGTCAACCCCCGAACCCCCGACTCCACCGGAAAGGGCTCCCCCCCAGCAGTGCCCGTCACCTCGCCGCCTCGGGCCAGCATGTTGGTGAGGCCGCCACCCGCTGTAAGCCCGCCCGCGAGGCTGGGCGAAAACTGCTGCCCCGACGTGGACGACTGGAGCACCTGCTGGATCGGCCCCCAGACCCGGCTGCCCATGCGGATCTCGTCGTGGTCCCACCAGCCATCCGCCACGACGGTGGCCCGGGGCTTGTGCGAGAAGTCCATGGGGACCACGCCGTCATCCTCCCCGTCAAGGTACATGCAGCCCCACCAGAGAGCGGTGAGGAAGGGGCCGCACTTGCGGCCGCCCAGGGTGTAATAGGCCACCCCGTCGCTCGTCCCGTCGGCCACGGAGCGGAACCAGGCCATGTAGCCCGTCTGTACCACATAGGTTGCGTCGGTCCGCTGCCCCAGGAGGGCAGCCAGCCACCAGGTCCAGGTGGAGTAGGCCAGATCGGCGATGGGCGTGCCCCAGTGGGGGGAGCCCAGGGTGATCACCTTCTCGATCATCGGCCCGGCCCCGAAGAAGGCAGCGGCGGCGTTGGCGTCAACGCCCCCCTTGGAGTGGGCGATGATCACTACTCGTTCCACGCCGACATGGGTCGTGATCTCGGCCAGTTGCTGCTGGAGCAGTTCCCCGTTCACCCACATATCGCCCTCTGGCTCCAGGTCGACAAAGGCCGTCTGGTACCCGTTGTTGTATGCGTAAGCGTACATGTCATTGGTGCCGTGGTAGACGGTTTCGGCCCACCAGGTCGCCGCCGATCCGCCCTTCCCATGAACAAAGACCAATACCGGCTTGGTCGGATCGAGGTTGGGTGGGGTCGCCCCCAGATACCACGACCCCGGGAAGCCCGCCGGTTGGACCGGGCCGGGAGGCGAGGACGGGGCCGCTGCCGGGGCGGCGACCGGGGAGGCGGCGAGGAGGAGCATCAGCAAAGACGCCATGATCAGCCGCAATCGCTGTCGCATGGGCATGACCTCCTTGCTTACAGGTTTACGTAAGTCGTCAAAAAAGGGTGACAAAAGGAGAAGCCCCCGATCGCGGGGGCTTCTGTCGCTGAGCCAACCTATAAACAGAACCTAGAGAATCCGCCCATCCTCCATCTGGCAGACCCGGTCGCAGGCCTGCCCCACCACCGGGTCATGGGTGACCACGATAAATGTCTGACCACGTTCCCGGCAGAGCCGCCGGAGCAGGTGGAGCAGGTGTCGGGCCATCTGGGTGTCCAGCGAGCCGGTCGGCTCATCGGCCAGCACCAGCGCCGGGTTGTTGATCAGCGCCCGGGCGATGGCCACCCGCTGCTGCTGCCCGCCCGAGAGCTGGCCGGGCAGGTGGTGCAGCCGGTCTCCCAGCCCCACCGCCTCCAGCATTGCCCGAGCGCGGGCCCGGGCCTCCCCGTCCCGCGGTCGTGGGCGTAGATAGCGGAGCGGCAGGGCCACATTCTCCAGGGCGGTCAGGGTGGGGACCAGGTTGTGGACCTGGAAGACAAAGCCCAGCTTCGACAGGCGCAAGGCGGGGAGCGCCCGGTCCGGAAGCCGGGTCACCTCCACCCCGTCTATGCAGACCCGCCCGGCGTCGGGCCGGTCCAGGCAGCCCAGCATGTGCATGAGCGTCGACTTCCCGCTGCCCGAGCGCCCCATGATCCCCACGATCTCGCCCCGCCGGACCGCCAGGCTGGCGCCGTCCAGCGCACGAATGCCCATGGGGTAGAGCTTGGTCAGCCCCTCTGCTTCCACCAGCAGACTCACAGAACCGCCCCCCTACAGCGCTCGCAGTGATGCCACCGGGTCCATGTTGGCCGCCCGCCAGGCGGGCACCAGGCCCGCCAGGGCCCCCAGAAGGGTGGCAAAGAGGAGACCGCCTGCCACCAACCGCCCTGTGACCAGAAAGACTGGGGTACCGTGCGCCGCGGTGTACAGGTTCATCGCCGTGGTGAGGGCGGCGCCCAGGGCCAGCCCCAGCAGGCCGCCCAGCAGGCCGATGATCACCGACTCGGCCATGAACTCCCGGAGAATGTCCCAGCGGCTCGCCCCGATCGCCTTCTTGATACCGATCTCACGGGTCCGCTCCCCCACGGCGATAAACATGGTGTTGATCACCGAGAGCGCCCCCACCACCACCGCAATGGCCGCCGAGCCCAGAATGGCGGTGTTCAGGAGCGTCGAGGCCTGGCTGGTCGCCTTGGCCATCTGCTCCGGCGAGTGGAGCAGGTAGCCCTTCTGGAGCCGGTTGGCCAGCTCGTCGGTGATCCAGTTGCCGTGGGCGGGGTCAACCAGGGCGTATGCGTTGGTCCAGAAGGTCTCCACCCCCAGGGCCCGCAGGAGCGGGGATGTGTCGAGCATCAGGTCCCGGGCATCCTCCTGGGGCACCAGGACCCAGCCGTCGGGCAGGGAGAGCGTCTCCTTCAGCACCCCCACGACCCGGAAGCGCACATCTCTGGCCTCCAGCGTGTCGCCCACCTTCAGCTTCATCTTGTGCGCCGCAGCGCTGCCCAGCACCGCCACCCTCTCCTCCCCCGGCCGCCACCAGGAGCCCCCGGCCAGGTCGAGCCGGGCCTCATGCCCGCCCAGAAGCTGGGCGCGGGCGAAGTTGGGCAGGTGGATCCCGACCAGCAGGCGGGGCGCCAGCTCCAGCCCGGCGGTCTCATCGAGCGGCAGCATGATCTGGGTCTCGACGTGGCGGACCCCTGGCGTGGCCCGAATCACCTCAATATCGCCCGGCCGCAGCAGGTTGAGCCGAACCATGCCGCCCGTGGAGTGAACCGCGATCCGCCGGCTGAAGTAGGCCTCGCCCCCGTGGAGAACCCGGTTAAATTTCTCTGCCATGGCCCCCATGATCGTAAAGGCCAGAATCCCCACGGCGATGCCAAGAATGGTCAGCCCGGTCCGCAGGCGGCGCCGGTACAGGTTGCGCAGGATCTCCACGGCAACTGGTTCCTCCCCAGGAGCATCTCGCCACTAGTCTGCCCCGGTTCGTGGAATCTCACCCAGCAGGAAGAGGCGAATGGAAAGACGAAACGGATAGGGTGGATCAATAGGAGGCGATTCGAATGGAACTCAGGAGGGGCAGCGAGCTCTCTCCGGCTCAGTTGACCGAGGCGTGGAACCTGGGCTACACAGGGTACTTCGTGCCGATCTACTTCACCGAAGCACAGCTGTCGCAATGGATGGAGGCCGGCAGCTTTGACCTGTCACGCTCCCTGATTCTAATGGATGGCCTGACGCCCGCCGGCTTCTCCTTTCTGGGCGTGCGGGGCCGGCGCGGCTGGATCGGTGGCTTCGGCATCGCGCCCGATTACCGGGGGCGCGGGTTGGCCGCCCAGCTCTTCCAGCAGCATGTCGACCTCTGCCGGGAGGAGGGGTTGGAGAGCGTCCAGCTGGAGGTGCTGGTGGAGAACTGGGCCCAGCGGGTCTACTCGCGGGCAGGGTTCCGCATCACCCGCCGGCTCTGCATCTTGCAGGGGACACTGCCCCGCCCGGAGAGCCGGGCGCCTGTGCACCAGGGGGATGCTGCCCGGCTGCTCGCGCACAGCCCCAGGCTGCATGGGCAATTCCCCCCGGTCTGGCAGCGGGAGGCCTCGTCGCTGAACGTCTCCATGCCAGCCCAGACCGACGGGCTCTACGCCGGTCCGGCGGAGGAGCCCACCGGGTACGTGCTCTTCCAGGCAGCCCCCGACCGGGTCCGCATTCTGGATGCCGCCGGCGGTGAGGCTGCGGCCCACGCCCTGGTGCAGGGCCTGGCCGCCCGATTCCCGGAGACGGTGGTCTCCCTGGTCAATGAGCCCGAGGGCAGCCCGTTCTGCCGGGCCCTCCTTGCCGCGGGCTGCTCGGAGGTCCGCGCCCAGTGGGAGATGCTCTGGAACCGATAAGAAAAGGGGACCACCCCACACACGGGGCGGTCCCTCTGCATCTTACTTGCTGAAAACGAGGTCGGTGACACCTGCCTTCAAATACCGGGGAGACGGATGGCTGATGCGGACCATGTACCTGGCCACATCGGTATCGCTCAGGGTGCGAAGCGGGGCGCCAAAGTACCCCTCCAACTCCTCAGTCCGGGTATCACGGAAGTGCTGAACCTCATCGACAGGAACCTCGTGCTCCCAGCCGACCTCGATGGTGCGGCGGATCATAGGGTGGACACCTCTCTAGCTACGTATAGACTTTGTGACTATGCGAACAAGGCTTGCTCCGTTTCTATATGCTACAGAGGTTGGCAGATCCCGTCAATAGTGGGGCCGATTCCGTTTTGGAATCGGCCCCATAACTTCTGCTTACGCCCTGATCTGCGCTGCAGCCTCCTTATCGAGCAGCACGGTCACATCCGGATGGGTCTGCAGGGCGGTAACCGGCACCGCTGTGTCGGGCTCCCCCTCCACCATCTCCCGAACCACCCCGGCCTTTGCGGTCCCCGAGGCCAGCAGCAGGATCCGGCGGGCCGTCAGAATCGTGCCGATGCCCATGGTGAGGGCGTGTGTGGGCACCTCCTCCAGGCTGTTGAAGAACCGGGCGTTGGCCTGCCGGGTCCGATCTGTCAGGGCCACCTTGCGGGTTCGGGAGTCCCACGGGGTGCCCGGCTCATTGAAGCCAATGTGCCCGTTGTGGCCGACCCCGAGCACCACAAGATCGAGCCCTCCGGCGGCCTGAACCGCCTCCTCATACCGGCGGCACTCTGCCACCGGGTCGGCGGTCATACCGTCGGGGATCGCGCAGTTCTCCGGTCGCAGATCGGTCCGGTCGTAAAGGTGGCGCTTCATAAAGGAGTAGTAGCTCTCGGGATGATCCTGAGGCAGCCCGAGGTATTCGTCGAGGTTGAAGGTCCGGACCCGGGCCAGGGATACCCCGGACTCCACCAGGGCGTTGTAAAACCCCTCCGGAGTTGATCCGGTAGGCAGCCCCAGCACAGCGTCGGGCTTTGCGCGGACCAGCTCCGCCACAATCGCCGCCGCTCGCCGGGAGAGGTTGGTGTAGTCTGGGTGTACTTCGATCTGCATCGTCATCGGGCTACCTCCGATCATGAACAACCTCGCCCTCCACTATGGTTGTCAGGACCCCCAGGTCTTTATCGAGTAGGAGCAGGTCGGCATCTTTGCCCGGCGCCAACGAGCCCTTGCGGTGATCGAGCCGGTGCTTTCGAGCCGGATGCAGCGCGGCCATCGACACGGCGGTGGGGAGATCCACCCCGGCGAAGTGGACCATGTTCTGCACGGCTCTCTCCATGGTCAGCACCGATCCGGCCAGGGTTCCATCTTCCAGGCGGACGGCCCCGTCCCGCACGACCGCCCGGAGGCCGCCCAGCAGGTACTCGCCCTCGCCCAGGCCCGCCGCCCGCATGGCGTCGGTGATCAGCATAAACCGCCCGGCGCCGCCTGCCCTCACCGCCAGCGCCACAGCCGCCGGGTGCACGTGAATCCCATCGGCGATAATCTCCACGGTGAGCCCGGGCAGGCTCAGCGCCCCACCTACCGTGCCCGGCTCCCGGTGGTGGAGTCCCCGCATGGCGTTAAACAGGTGGGTCACATGGCTCAAGCCAGCCGCCGCCGCCGCCTCCAACCGGGCGTAGGTGCACTCGGTATGGCCGGCGCTGACCACGGCGCCGCGGGAGGCCAGGTGGCGAATGGCCGCCATTGCCCCCTCCACCTCGGGGGCGAGCGTCACGTGCCAGCGGTCGTCGGGGCTCCCCTCGGCCAGCCAGCGGTCGATTTCGGCGACCGAAGCGGGCCGCACGAACCGCTCATCCTGCGCCCCCTTGATCGCCGGGTTGATGAACGGGCCCTCCACGTGAAAGCCCAGGATCCGGGAGCCTCGCCGCGGCGCGGCTTTGACCGCCCGGATCGCCCGGAGGATCGCCTCCTCCGAATCGGTCAGCGTCGTGGCCAGCAGGCCGGTGGTGCCATATTGGGCGTGGGTGGCGGTGATCGCTGCCACCGCCTCCGGGTGGCCATCCATAAAGTCGCCGCCGCCGCCACCGTGCACATGCAGATCGATATAGCCGGGGGCGATGTAGCCCCCCTCCAGGGTCCAGGTGTCGCGGGGGTCATGCTCCGGGGCCGCCTCCTCCTCCAGGTCCCACGTGCCGGCAATCCTGCCGCCCTCATAGGCGAGCAGACCGTTCGGCACGATGCGGTCCGGAAGGATCAGCGCACCCTGTACCCAGCGCCTCATGGGATCATCCTCCTGCCAGCGGGCTCCCCTCCGGGCCGGAAAGACCCGGGGCCTGGGAGATCAGTTCGGTCACAAAGCGGTACCGGTCACCACGGTAGTAAGAGCGAACCATCTCCACCGGGCGGTCGTTCTGACCTCGGGAGATGCGTTCCATCAGCATCAGGGGTGTCCCCTCGCGGACGTGCAGCCGCTCGGCCAGGTGGGGGTTGGCCGGAATCGCCTCCAGCGACTGTGTCGCCCGGACGAGCCAGACCCCGTACTCCAGCCGCAGGATTTCATAGAGCGAGCGGTGCGCCACATCGTGCGAGAGCAGTCCGGGGAAGGCGGCGACATCGAGGTGGGAGATCTCCAGGGCCACCGGCTCGGCGCCGGCCAGGCGGAGCCGCTCCAGCCGGTAGACAGGGGCCGTCTCGGAGAGGGAGAGCGCCTGCGCCACCTTTCTCCCGGCGGGCGCCTCACCCGCTGAGAGCACCCGGGAGCCGGCCTCGAGCCCCCGCCGCCGCATATCTTCGGTGAAGCTGGTCAACATGGCCAGGGGCTGCTCGAACTTGGGCGTGGCAACAAAGGTTCCCTTGCCCTGGATCCGCACCAGATAGCCCTGGGTCTCCAACTCCACCAGCGCCTGGCGGGCGGTCATACGGCTAACGCCAAACCGCTCGGTCAGCTCGCGCTCCGAGTCCACCCGGTCGCCGGGCTTCAACTGTCCGCTCTCAATCTGTTCCATCAGCCGGGTCTTGATCTGGTAGTAGAGCGGAACCGGCAACCGCTTCTGAAAATCGTCCAGCCTGGTCACCTCCAGGGGATCGGCTACCTCTATGGTAACAGGTCAGTGGTCAGGTTGTCTATACCACCTCTCCACCTATCCAGCACGGAAAAACGGGAAAGGGAAAGAAAACCGGCACAGAGTTAGAACCAAATTCTGGTAAAATACGTTATAGGAGACGAGAGGGGTTCTACGCTGGGGGAGTTACGGGGGGAGGGGACCATCCATGCAGACACTGCACAAGGCCCTGGGGCTGATCGGTATCCGGGCCGGAGAGAAGGGGAATGGGCGGCCCAACTACCAACAGTTGATGCGAGAGGCGCTTGACCGGGTGGCGACCGCGGAGCGTATGCTGCGGGAGGCTGGCTCACTGGAGCAGCTCGACCTGGCTCGCTCGGCGCACCAGTCGGCTCAGGCCGAGGTACAACAGGTGATCCGGGCCGCCAAGCGGGAGCGGGGCATCGCCCTGCGCCCCATCGCCGAAACCGAGGAACTGCACCGGAAACTGCGGGACCTCATGCACGGCCAGAAGAGCCAGGAGCGACCCTCACGCCGCCGGGGAGGCACGGGTCGGGCCGGGTAGCCGTCGGGGTCCTCCCGGCGCGGGCGATGCAGCATGGGCAGGTAGAAACCACTCATGCTGCATCGCTTTGCTGCTTATCGTGGGATTAGCTCTCTCCCGAATCCTTCCTGACTGGAAGCGGCAGCCGCTTCGCCCCTTCCTTGTGCCGGTCCGCCTTCTGCTGCGCCAGCATCGCAAGCCTGGCCGCCCCGACTACCCCTGCCTGAGGGCCGAGGTGGGCCCGCTTGAGCCGAATGGAGAGCGACCGGGGCCGGCACTCCCGGCTCGAGGCCTCCAGGAGCCGGTCCCACCAGTAGCCCAGACGTACAACCCCGCCGCCCAGAATAATCACCTGCGGGTCGAAGGCCATCTGCAGGTTCATGAGGAAGAGGGCCAGGTCGGCGGTCCACTTGTCGATTCCCTTGCGGGCCGCATCCCGCCGGTCGCCGGCGCTCCTTTCCGCTGCGCCGATCACATCGCGAATACCGCGAAAGGCCTTGCCTCCCGCCAGCGCCTCGTTGGATCGCCGGGTCAGGGCCTTGGCAGAAACGTAGCGCTCCGCACAGCCAATGCCTCCGCAGTTGCAGGACTCACCCCCGGGATACAGCGCCATATGGCCCACCTCTCCGGCGCCCCAGCGGGCCCCGCGCCAGAGCTTGCCGCCGATCATGATCGCCCCGCCCACCCCGGTGCCCAGGGTGAGCATGAGAAAATCGGCGGTCCCCTTTCCCGCCCCGACCCAGGCCTCGCCGATGGCGGCGGCGTTCACGTCGTTGTCCACGACCACCGGCATCCCCAGGGTGCGGGCCATCTCGGGTCCGAGGTGCGTCCCGGTCCAGCCGGGGAGGTTGCCGCTGGCAAAGACCACATGGCCCCGACGGTGGTCGATCCGACCGGCGGAGCCGACACCGCACCCGGCCACCTGCGTGCCGGCCTTCTCCACCAGGGAGAGACCGAGCCGCCGCACCCGGTCGAGAATGGAGGCTGCCCCTTCAGAGGCGCAGGTGGGGGTTTCGCCATGGTGCAGAATGTTGCCGCGCTCATCTACAATGGCGCCCTTGATCCCGGTGCCGCCAATGTCGATGCCCAGGTAGACCATGGCTGCCACCTCCTTTCCTACGCAACTCCTTGTCCGACTTCGTCATCTGCCTCGAAACGTCCTGCCCATTAGGATATCCGCATCGGTCGTCCTTTGGAAGACGATTAGCAGAAATGATCCGCCCTCCGAGATATCCCCGTGTTATCCACGGGCCTCTCGCGTTGTTCACAATGACTCTCCGGTTATCAACAGCGCTATCCACAGATTGTGCACAAAATCCCCTCTAAAGCGGGGATAACCGCTTCGCCGGCGTCGAGGGCAGCCATAAGGACCGCTCATAGGCAGGGCGGAAGGAGAGCTGAAACCGGCAAAGGCGCTCCACCGGTGAATCCGCCTCGGTCTGGAGGGTGGCCACCAGGCCACCGCCGCGGCGCCCGTCTGCCAGGCGGCGGAGCAGGGTGGCCCGCTCAGCGCCCCGTCGCCTGTAGGCAGGGAGAACCGCCCCGGCATAGAGGCCGACGATGGGCCCCTGCCGCCAGGCGAGGCCGGTGCCTATGGGCCGGTCGTCGAGCCAGGCCAGGTAGTGCCTGGCCTCACCCGCCAGGTTGGTCCAGGCAGCCCGGAGTCCCCCGCTCAGCGGGTCGGGGACCTCATAGGCCTCTGCCAGCAGGCGCCCCCAGCGCTCCAGGTCGGTGGTCACGGTGACAGCGGGCAGGCCCGGGTCGGGCTCCGGCAGCACCAGGTCCAGCGGCCGGACCAAGACTGTCTGGCGCAGGGCCGGTCGCCAGCCCAGCTCGGTGAGCCGCTGCTCCAGCGCCGCCACGTCGCCGGAGAGGGGCGAGAGGAAGAGCGCCGGAGGGCGCTCCCGGGCCGCCAGCACCACCCGCCCCACCTCGAGCAGCGCCTCCAGCCGCCCGGGCGGGGTGTTCCGGAGAAGGATGCAGTTGAGCATGGTCAGCGGGCTGACCGGGTTGGCGAGCACGGTGGCTCCCGCCAGCCGCGTCACCTGCCCCCCGCCGCCGGCCGACGCCATGCAGGCCAGCCAGTGGGCCTCCAGGCTCTCCACGTCCCACACCTTCGATTCCGCCACCCTTCTTACGTCTGCCTGACCACCACCGGGCCCGGCCCCAGCACCTTGGTCTGGCAGGCCAGGCGGAAGCCCATGTCTACCAGCGTCTGGCTCAGGCGGGCCGGCTCGTTCACCGTGGGCCGCTGCAGGGAGCCGGCCCCGTCCAGCACCTGGCACTGGCACTTGCCGCAGGTGGCCTGGGTGCACGACCAGCGGTACTCCACCCCGGCGGCCAAAATCGCCTGCAAGAGGTTGGACCGGGGCTCCACCTCAATCTCGTGGCTGCCCCGGCGGGTCTGCACGGTCACCTTGACTCGATCCAAACGATCACCTCGCGACTTCGTGGCAGGCCACGGCGTGGCCCGGGTTTAGCTCCCGCAGGGCGGGTGACTCCGTGCGGCAGCGGTCGGTCACCAGGGCGCAGTGCGGCGCCCACGGGCAGCCCTGGCGTGTCCGGCCCGCCCGGTCCTCCTCGGCGGGCAGTAGGCCGTCCTTGCCGTAGAAGAGCCGGCTGTAGGGGTGGGCCGGGTCGCCCATCACCTTCTGGGTCGGTCCCAGCTCGAAGAGCTTGCCGTCGTGGAAGACCGCCACCCGGTGGGCGAGGCGGCTGATCACCTTTACGTCGTGGGAGATCAGCAGGTAGGCGATCCCCTGCTCCCGCTGCACCCGCTCCAGGAGCCGCATCAGGTCGAGCTGAAGGTGCGGGTCGACCCCGCTGACCGGCTCATCCAGGGCGATCATCAGCGGGTTGAGCACCAGCGCCCGGGCGATGGCAAGCCGCTGCTGCTGCCCGCCGGACATGGCCGCCGGCGTGCGGTCCAGGAACTCCTCCGGCGGGAGCCCCACCTGCGTCAGCGCCCGGTGAATGCGCCCCTCGCCGTCGGGCAGGCCGAACTCCCGCACCTTGGCGGAGAGCTGCTTCTGAACGCTCTGGTCCAGCTCCAGGGTCTCCCTCGCGTCTTGCCGCACCATTTGAAGGCGGCGCTGGGCCCGCTTCCGGTCCAGCTTGCGCACATCTTCCCCCTGAAGGAGAATCCGCCCCCGCTCGATAGGCCGGCGCAGGCAGGCCACCTCCGAGAGGGTCGTCTTGCCGGCGCCGCTGCCCCCCATGATCCCCAGGGTCTCCCCCCTGGTAATGGTCAGGCTGACGCCGTCGAGGGTGCGCACGGGCTTGGCTCCCCAAAGACCGAAGAAGCCGGTGGGATCGGTGCGATGATGAACAACCACATCTTCAAGCTGCAGCAGCGTCTCGCTCACAGGGCAGCCTCCTTGCGACAGGTCTTAGAGAAAGGTAAAGGGGTCCCGCCCGGCCTGCGCCTCGAGCACCTCGGCGGCCAGGCCGTCTGCGGCGAGCCGCTCCCGCAGGTAGGCCGCCAGGGGCTGCACCACGATCGCCTCCGAGTTGTAGTGGCCCACGTCGATCACGGCGAGGCCGAGGTCCAGCGCATCCTGCGCATCGTGGTAGCCGACGTCGCCGGTGATCAGCAGGTCAGCCCCTCGCCCGGCGGCCCTGGGGATCAGGAAGCCGCCCGACCCGGCGCCCACCGCCACCGTGGTGATTGCCCGATTCGGGTCGCCCACGATGCGAAGGCTCGGCGTCTTGAGCCGCGCCTTCAGCCGCTCCACCATGTCGGACAGGGTGACCGGCCGCTCCAGCCTCCCGATGCGCCCGTGCCCCCGTACCTGCCCCGGGTTGGCCAGCGGGTAGAGGTCGTAGGCCACCTCCTCGTAGGGGTGGGCCTGAATCATCGCCTGCACCGCCCGCCGGGCCTTCGACTCCGGCACGATCGTCTCCAGCCGGACCTCGTCGGCCCGTTCCAGTTCGCCCTGCTGCCCCAGGAAGGGATTCGAGCCGGCCAGGGGCATGAAGGTCCCGGTGCCCGGGCTCTGGAAGGTGCAGTGGCTGTAGTTGCCAATGTGCCCCGCCCCCTCCCGGGCCAGCCCGCCCATGACCGCCTCCTCGTACCCCTTCGGGACGAAGACCACGATCTTGATGTACCGCTCCTCCCCCGCCCGCTCCAGCACATCGTGCGCCTCCAGACCGGCGGCGGCGGCCAGGGAGTCGTTGGTCATACCCTTCGCCTGGTCCAGGTTGGTATGGGCGGCGTAGAGCGAGATCCCCTGCTGCACCAGCCGCTGCAGCCGGCGCCCTCCCGGCGTGTCAAACCGGAGCGCCTTCAGCGGCCGGAAGATGGGCGGATGATGCACCACTACCAGGTCCGCCCCGATCTGAACCGCCTCCTCAATCACCGAGGTGGTTAGCTCCAGGGCGACCAGGATGCGCCGGGCCGCTGCCGAGGGCTCCCCCACCTGCAGCCCCACGTTGTCCCACTGCTCCGCCCATTCCAGCGGGGCCAGCTCTTCCAGGTAGGCGGCGATCTTGCCGACGTTGGCTGTCGTCATGGTTTGAGTACCTCCTCCAGGAGTCGAATTCGGTCTGCCAGCTCCGCCGCCCGCTCCCGCGCCTCGGGCCGGTCGGAGCGCTGGGCGCCCACCAGCGCCCGGCGGGCCTGCTGAAGCTGAATCTCTACATACCGGGTGAACAGCCGCCCCCGTTTCTGCCGCAGATACGGCCCGACCAGCAGGTCCAGGTCGGCCAGGGCCATTGCGCCGGGCTCGGCCACGAGAATCACATAGAGCCGCCCCGCATCTTCCACCAGCTCCTCGGCGATGAGGCGCCAGCCGTTCTCCGCCAACCAGGCCCGCAGCCGCTCCTCGCCGGCCATCGGCTGGAGCACCAGCCGGCGGATCCCGTCGAGCGGGCCGTCGGCCAGGATCTCTGCGATCAGCGGCCCGCCCATCCCGCAGATGGTGACGCAGGGCGCCTCGCCGGGCTGCAAGATCTTCAGCCCCGGTCCCAGCCGCAGCTCAATTTGCCCGGTCAGCCCGGCCTCCGCCACCGTGACCCGGGCCGCATCCAGCGGGCCGGGGAGAATATCGCCGGCGATGGCGCGGGGAATCCGCCCGGCCTCCACCAGGTGGGCGGGCAGGTAGGCGTGATCGGTGCCGATATCGGCCAGGACCTGGCCATCGAGCACGTGGGCGGCGACGGCCGCCAGGCGGGGCGATAAGGTGATCAAGCTTGCATGAACCCCCGTTCCAGGATATACCGCTCTCCATTATACCCGATGGATGGGGCATGCTGAAACCAACTACGCGCACCATGAAGGATGGGATCACCATGCCAACAGCGTTCAAGCGGCTCCTTCTCCTTCTTTCCCTGCTGCTCCTCGCCGGATGCGCCCGTCCGGCCGCCGCTCTGGAGTTCGTCACCCTGGCCCGCGGCCATCACTCGGGGATCAAGGAGCCCACCGCCGTGCTGATCACCGACCAGAAGGGCTGGGAGGGCCACTGGCGCCGCCACGCCTCCATCTTTGTGCCGCCGCCGCCCCCTCCCCCTGTCGACTTCAGGACCGCCTCGGTGGTGGCGCTCCATCTGGGGGAGCGGCGGACCGGCGGGTACAGCGTCATTATCACCGCGGTGAAGCGGGCCGACGGCGCGCTGCACGTGGTCGCCGCCGAAAGGAGCCCCGCCCCCGGGTCGCCGGTCACCATGGCGCTGACTCAGCCCTATCACATCATCCGAGTGGAGCGGGTCAAGCCGGGGACGCGCCTCCAGGTGGAATTGGGGGGTTGACACCTTACTAACCAGCGGTTATATTATGACCATCGGTTAGTAACCGTTGGTTACCTCCATCGTGAAGGGGTGCGTGTCATCATGCCGGGGCGCCAGGAGATTCGTTCAGAGGAGACCAGGCGGGCCATTCTCAAGGCGGCGGGCGAGCTGTTTGCCCAGCGGGGCTTCGACGCCGTCACCATGCGGGAGATTGCGAGGGCGGCGGGCTGCTCTCATACCACCATCTACATCTACTTCAAGGACAAAGAGGCGCTGCTCCACCAGCTTTCCATGGAGCCGCTTCAGATGCTCCAGACGACGATGGAGGTGGTGCTGGAGGATCCGGCGCTCTCCCCCGACGAGCGGTTGAAGCGGGTCTGCCTGGTCTTTATTCGCTTCTGCCTCGCCTCCCGCAACATGTACGCCATCTTCTTCATGACGAAGGCGACGCGGGTCGACGAGGAGGATCCGGCCCTGGAGATCAACCGGCTTCGGAACCACCTGTTTGGCCTGCTCCGGCGGGCGGTCTGGGAGGCGGTGCAGCTCCCGCCATCGGACGAGCGGGTCCTGGCTTACGCCCGCATCCTCTTCTACAATCTGCACGGGATCATCGGCACCTACACCCAGTCTGAGGAGCCGCTGGAGGATGTAATGGGCCGCCTGGCGCCCACCTTCGAGCTGGCGATCGAGGTCATGCTGGTCGGAATGAAGCAACACGTGAGCGTGGGGGGCAATCTGTCATGAGGGCTGAACGGGTTTCTGAGCACATCTGGAGTCTGAAGAGCTGGCTGCTGGTTTCGGTCCGGGTCTGGGTGGTGGTGGAGAGCGATGGGGTAACGCTGGTGGACGCGGGGATGCCGTTCATGGCCCGGGGGATCCTGCGGTTCATCGACTCCCTGAACGCCGGCCCGCTGAAGCGGATTCTGCTGACCCATGGCCACTCCGACCACACCGGGGCGGTGGCGGCGATTCGGAAGGCGCGGCCGGTGCCGGTCTATGCCCACCGGATCGAGCTTCCCTACATGGAGGGCGACGTGCCCTACCCCCGGCGCAGCAAGGCGGCTGCCAGCGTCGCCAAGGGGGTCGCGCAGCCGCTGGGCGAGGGGCCAGACGGCAGCCTGACCCCGGCGGGCGGGCTGACACCCTACCACACCCCCGGCCACTCCCCCGGCCACGTGGTCTACTACCACGAGCAGGATCAGGTGCTCCTGGCGGGCGACCTCTTCACCTCGAAGAAGGGGCGGCTCCACCACCCCATGGCCATCTTCACGGCGGATATGGCCGAGGCGGTGCGCAGCAGCGCCATCGTGGGCAAGCTGAAGCCGAAGCGGCTGGAGGTCTGCCACAGCGCCCCGGTCTTCGACCCGGCGGAGCACCTGGCGGAGTACCAGCGGTCGACCGCTGCGGCCTTCCGGATTCCGCCCAGCGCCCTGACCCTGCAGATGTGAAGGCACAGGCACCCCCCGTCACCGGGTGGGTGCCTTCTTGCTTTTCGGGGCGAACCGAATGGACCCTTGCTACGTCCATAGCTGTAGCGTTACAGATGGAAAGGGGACCTGTCTTCATGTTTCAGTTTCGCCCCCTACAGGTGCCCGACGATTACCCGCGCCTCTCCGAACTCTTCACGGCGGACCGGCCCGAACCGGTGAGCGTGGAGCAGATCGCCGAGGGCGACAGCCGGATCCCCACGCCGGGTCCGGTGCGGCACGACGAGCAGGGGCGCCTGGTCAGCCACTGCCGGGACCGGCTGGTCGCCACCGACGAGTCGGGCCTGGTGGTCGCCTACGCCGAGATCTGGCGGGCGCCCTGGTCGCCCCCGGGGTGGCTCTTCCCCTACGTCTTGGTGGACAGTGCCCGCCGGCACCAGGGGCTGGGCACCCGAGTGCTCCGGCAGGTGGAGGCCATCGCCCGGGAGAAGCGTGCTGAGTGGGTTTACTCCGAGATTCGCGACAGCTACACCGAGGCGATTGCCTGGGTGAAGCGCCACGGCTACGAGATCGAGCGTCACAGCTTTGAGTCGACGCTGGATCTCTCCGCCTTCGATGAGTCCCCCTTTGGCGGCGCGGTGGAGGCGGTGACTGCCGGGGGCCTGCGCTTCGCCACCCTGGCGGAGGAGCCCGGCGAGGCGACCGAGCGGAAGCTGCACGCCCTCTCCCAGCAGACCGCTGAGGATATCCCCGGCTACCCCGGCGACTTCATGCCCTTCGGCGAGTGGCGCAAGTGGACGCTGGAGGGCGAGCGGGTGCCGTATGACGGCGTGATCTTCGCCCTGGACGGCGACCAGGTGGCCGGGGCCACCTTCTGCAAGCGAGAGGACTCGGGCGCCTTCTACACCACCTATACCGGGGTGGACCGGGCCTACCGGGGCCGGGGGCTGGCCCTGGCGCTCAAGCTCCTGGCGGTGCGGGCAGCGAAGCGCCATGGGGCGCCCTACATGCGGACCAACAACGACTCGCTGAACGGCCCCATGCTGGCGGTCAACCGGAACATGGGCTACCAGCCGGAACCGGGGCTCTACCGGATTCGCAAGCGGTTTGACTAAGGGGAACAGCCGGTCCGCACGCAGCGGGCCGGCTGTTTCAACTCTATGGTCATGCCGTGCTGCCCCAGGGCCTGCGTCACTCGGGCACCACCAGGTCCCTTCCAGTCGGGACCTGGTGGCCCTCTGTTGTTCCGTCAGTTTTTGACACCCGGTACCTGGCCCGCCTTGCGCAAAAACTGGCGCTACGAGCCTGGCGAGCCTCCGAACAATACCCCTAAGGGGTATATTGAGGAGCTTTTCGGGGTCCTCGTGGGTCTTAGAGAGGACTTTTCGGGACTGAGCGTCAGAAATTGAACATAATGCCGCACCAAGGACTGTTCAAAAACTGACGGAACAGCTTCTTGGGCCTGGTTTAAGCCTGGCCAGCGCCCCTCCGGGGAAGGGTACCCCCTGGATTACGCATCCATGTGAAGTAACTGGCGGGCTCATGGCAGGGAATCAACCCTGCCGCTTCTCCTCCATGGTCAGCCCGACCAGCCGGGCGATGGCGGCGTCCAGGGCGGCGCTGAACCCCTCGGGGTCGCTCCCGGCCCGCCAGCGGTTCTCCCGGATCACCCCCAGCGCCTCCTCCAGCCCCTGGTCGGCCAACCCCATCTCCTTCAGCAGGGCGAGGCTGCGCTCGAGGCCATCGACCATGCGCATGGGGCCGTAGCTCTGGGGCTCGTGGTAGAGGCCCCGGGCGCTGGTCAGCACATAGGCCACGTAGTCCCGCAGCCGCTCCCGGGCCTCGCTCTCACCGGCTGTAGCGCTCATGGGAGATCACCTCCGTGGCGGGTTTGCTGGTCTTGGGGCGAGGGGGCTGGGCGGGGTAGCCCAGGGTGATTAAGAGCTCGGGGTCCACATCTTCCGGCAGGCCCAGCAGTTGCTTGACCGCGCCACGGTGGAAGGAGCGAACAGGGCAGGTGCCCACCCCCAGGGAGTGGGCGGTGAGCAGAATCGACGATGCGGCGATGCCCAGGTTGACGAACCGGAGCACCTCGGCGGTGTCCTTGCCGCCCCGGGACAGCGCCTCGGTCTGGTTGGAGCAGAGGACCACCAACCCCGCCGGCTCCCCGCCCAGCCCGGGGGCGAAGCGCTTGATCCTGCGGAGCTGCACCGGGTCCTGCACGATGACAAAGTGGGACTCCTGGGCGTTGCTGCCCGAGGGGCAGTGCAGAATCGCTTCCTCGATGGCGGTGATCACCTCGGGCGCCAGCGGCTTGGGCTGAAAGGCCCGGGTAGATCGCCGGGACCTGATCGCTTCCAGGACGTTCACAGGACGACCTCCCTCCTCACATGACGCCACCGCTACCGGAAGAAGAACCCCCGGCTCTCCAGCACCGCCCGCAGGTTCTCCCGGAGGCTGGCGGAGGCGGCGATGGTCTCGGGGCGGGTGCAGCGGCGGGCGGTGTGCTCGGCCCAGCCATACTCCACCCCCTCCTTCTCGGGCTCGCCGGCGATGGAGACCCGGCGCCCGGCATAGGTGCGGCGGGCGATCATGGTCTGGTCGTACTCGGCCAGGCCGTCTTCCAGGGACTCGGTGCTGTAGCGCTCCCGGTGCACGGTCACCCGGGCCGGGAGGCGGGGCTTGACGCCGCGGCGCACATCTTCCCGCGGGTGGCCGATGGCCAGGCCGGCCAGGGCGAAGACCCCGTCGGGGAGGCCCAGCTCATCGGCGGCGGCCGCCGGGTCGTTGCGGATCGAGCCCACCGGCACGGCGCCCAGGCCAAGCGACTCTGCTGCTACCAGGGCGTTCTGGAGCGCCAGGGCGGCGTCGACCGAGGCGACCAGGAAGCTCTCTAAGGTGGTGGCGGCATAGGGGTGGCCCTGCCGCTCGCAGACGTACTTCAGCCGGTAGATGTCTGGGCAGAGGACCAGCAGGACCGGGGCCTCCCTTATGAACTGCTGGTTGCCCGACAGGGTGGCGAGCCGGTCCTTGCGGTCGGGGTCCTCCACCACGACGATGCTGTAGGCCTGGAGGTTCGACGAGGTCGGGGCGCTGCGGGCCGCCACCAGAATCGCCTCCAGCGCCCCCTCGGGCAGGGGCTCGGGCGTGAACCCGCGCAGGGACTCATGGGCCGCCAGGAGGTCGAGCACCGGGTTGGCGATTCCATCCGGGAGGGTCACCCCCTCCAGCTCGAACCGGCTCCGGAAGGGGCGAGGGGTCGTATCCATCATCTCACGCTCCCTGGAGGACCTTCATGCTGCCGTACAACTGCACCAGGCGGTCAAACTCCGCCTCGTCGTAGAACCGGAACTTCCCCCGGCCGAACCCCTTGGCCACCTCGAGGGCGAAGCGGACGGCCAGGGCGATGTCGGTCTCGTGGCTGGCGCCGGTGGCGCAGCCGGGGACCATCGACTCGGCGGTGACCGCCACCCCCACCACCGGGGCGCTGGTGGCCACGCAGGGCTGCATGATGGAGTTCAGATGGTGCACGTCGTTGCCGTACGGGGTGATATCTTGCATGTTGATCGGCACGATCACCGGGGTGCGGCCGCAGACGATCTGGTAGGTGTCCAGCAGGTCGTCGGTCAGCCGCAGAATCCAGCCCTCCTTCACCGGGGCGCTGATCGCGATGCCCCGGTGGTTGACCAGGCGGTTCCCCTTGGTGGTGTCGATGGAGAGGATCGCATCCATCGCCGGGTCAACTTCCTTCTCGTTCATGGTGGCGACATCGACCGGGGAGCCCATGAAGGGCACCGGGTCGTGGGGCTGGGTCGGGGCGTCGGGGCAGACGTGGGTGGTGACGATCACATCGCCCTCCAGCACGTCCCCCTCCCGCTGCATGTCGACCAGCTTCAGGGCGGTGGCCAGGGCGGCGGCGGCGCCGTCGCCATCGGAGACAAAGCCGATCTGGGCCGGCCGGGCTCCCAGGCCCCCGAGGCGGCCGATCACCCCCAGGGTGGGGGCGCTGCCGCTGGCCCGCTTGCCCTGGCTGCCGGGAATGACGATCTTGATAAAGTCAGTCTTCCCCTCGGGTCCGGCCACGGTCTCGACCTGGACCTGGTCATAGCCATGGCGGGCGAAGAACTCCCGGACGGTCTGACCGCTGGCCCGGGGCGAATCGAGCAGGGTGAGCAGTTCCAGTACGTGGTGCAGCGACATGTGCGTTTACTCCACTCCTTCGTCGTAGTACCGGGCCATCTCCACGCCCAGGATCGCCTCGACGGGCTTCATCTGCTCGGGGCGGCGGACGCCGGCGCCGAGGATCATGCGCCCCTTGGGGACCGCTACCATGACCACCCGGCGGCCGGTCTCGATCTCGGCGGTGGTCACCGGCAGCCCGGTCTCGGCGTCGAGGGCGGAGATCAGGTCGGGGAAGGTAGAGAGCCGCTCCCCTGCCCGGTCGGCGGTCATGAACTCGTTCCAGAAGGTCAGGTCGATTTCGCCGACCGTCAGTCGGCCCACATCGAAGCCGCCGGTGGTCTGGAGGTCGTAGTTCTTCACCTCGCCCGCGGCCAGGATCCGGCCGCCCAGGTGGCTGGCCAGCGCCTCTGCCACACCCTGGCCGCCCCGCGAGCGGTTGGCCTGAATGATCGCGCCCAGCTCCAGTGCCTGGCTGACCGCCCCGGGGGCGCCGTTCTGCCGCACATAGTCGGCGGTGACGGGGTTGCGGGCGACAGCCACCATGCCGCCGGCCTCAACCGCAGCCTGGCGGATCAGCCGGTCGGTGGCGCCCAGGCTGCCCTCGACCACCATCTGCACCTTCATGTTCCGGGCGGGGTTGCCGCCGCACATCGCCATGACCGACCAGTAGTCGGACCGGGTGTCGAGCCCCATGGAGCCCATGACCCCGGTGGGGTGGGCCCGGCCGTTGCAGGCCGCATCGACCACGGGGATTCCGGTCACGGCGGACTGAAACCAGCCGTTCAACGTGGCGTAGCCGCCGTTCTCCGAGGAGATCATGCCGGCGATTCGCCCGCCCAGCCGGTCGTTCAGCATGCGCACCACCGCGGCGAAGTCGTTGGGCTTGACGTACTGCTCCTTCGCGGCGGGGGCGCCGACCATGGAGACGGTGACGATCAGGTCGTCGGGCTTCAGGTCGGCCAGGGTCACCAGGCGGGGCTCGCCTACATCGAGCGCCATTTCCCCGGTGGCAATGCCCTTCTGCATCGAGCCGCCGCCGCCGGCGCCCAGGAACGCGCCGCCGTAGGCGGCGTGCTGAACCGCTTCCCGGGTCAGAAGCATGGGGATCCCTCCCTTTCATCGGTGGCGGGCTTCTACTGCAAGACGTACGAGAGCATCAGCCCGCCGGCCAGGACCGGATCGACGGCGGGGACCCCCAGTTCGCGCTGAATCCGGGGCGCCATGCCGATGGTGACAAAGCCGGTGCAGGCGAAGAGAATCGTGTCTGCCCCCTGGTCCACCAGCTTCCGGGCGGATGCGAGGGAGCGGTCGACCGCCCCGGGCTCCAGCAGGTGGGTGGTGTTGGTCACACCCTCGGGCCGCTCCAGGGCGACCACCCGCTCCCCGAGAATCCGGGCCATGGCCGGGGGCACCCGGTCGGTGATCGAGAGAACGCCGATGCGCCCGCCCAGGGCCAGCGCCGCTGCCGCCCCGGCCGAGCCGGCGGAGACCACCGGGAGCGAGACCGCCTGGCGGGTCTCCGCCAGCGCCGGATCAGAGGCACAGCTGATAAAGAGCGCCCTGGCGCCCTGGTCCACCATCTCGCGGGCCAGCGCCACGATCTTGGGGGTGGCAATCGCCTCGGTCTCGTCGCTGTGGACCCCCGTGGGCTGGTCGGGAATGCAGCGGCTGAAGGTCGGAAGGTTGAAGCGGGCCTCCAGCAGCTCGCCGTGCCTGTTCAGCACCTGGGGGTCCGCTGTGGTCAGCACGCGGATCACGCCGATCATGGTTGCACCTCGCTCTCGGGAGCCCGGCAGACGGGCTCTCAGTTTTGGGGCCGGTTCCGTTCGAGGCGCCCGTCGGCGGTGATGGACACGCCGTACTCAGCCGCCCCCTTCGGGGTGATTCGCTCCTCGTCGAGGTCGGCCCGAACCTGCTCCAGGGGCCGCTCCAGCGGGTCGCCGTAGCCGGCGCCGCCGCCGATCTCGATCGTCAGCCGCTGGTCGGGGCGGCGCAGCTCGGCCAGGCCGTGAAGCTCGGGCCCTTCCTTGACCCGGTTCGGCTCCTCCAGCCGCAGGTTCGCCTTGCGCCCGTACTTGCCGCCGAAAAGGCCGGGCGTGGCCACCATCATCCCCTGGGGGTGCAGGCCGATCAGAATCGTCTCGCCGTCTTCCCGGAGCTTGCGCAGCCGGACCCGCTGGGCCAGGCCCCCGCGGTGACGGCCGGCGCCGGCGGAGTCGGGAATGAACTCCTTGCACTCCACCAGGAGCGGGGTGCGGCTCTCGAACATCTCCACCGAGACGTTGGCGGCGCTGGTGGGGAAGAGCAGCCCGCTCTTGCCGTCGCCGTGGGCGCTGCCGCCCTGGCCACCGCCCTGGAAGAGGTAGTCGCTGACCACCCGGCCCCGCTCATCCCGCCCGTAGGCGTAGGCGCCCATGGGCATGCCGGTGAACGACTGGACCCGGTCGGGCAGAACTGGCGCCAGGGCTGCGAAGATCAGCGGCGCACAGTACCAGCCGGTCATGGTCCTCAGGTTGACGGCGGCGGGGTAGCGGCAGTTGAGAATGGAGCCCTCGGGCGCCACGACCCGAATCGGGCGGTAGCAGCCGGCATTCGAGGGGATCTCGGGGGTCAGCACCGCCTTCAGGGCGTAGGTGGAGTGGGCTGCGGTGTAGCTGAGGGTGGCGTTGATGCCCCCCACCGGCACCTGCGGCGGGGCGCCCTCGTAGTCGACCACCATCTCGGAGCCGCTGACCGTGATCTTCACCCGGAGCGGCATCGGGTCGCCGACGCCGTCGAAGAGCAGCTCGTGTCGGTACTCGCCGTCGGGAACGGCGGCGATGGCCGCCCGCATGGCGGCCTCGGCCCGGTCCTGGACAACGGTGGCCAGCTCGGTGAGGCTGTCGAGCTGGTACTCGTCGATGAACGAGACCAGCCGGTCGGAGCCCACCCGGTTGGCGGTCACCTGGGCCTGCAGGTCGCCCCAGACCATCTCGCCCTTGCGGACATTGGCCCGAATCAGGTCGGCCAGGGTCTCGTTGAGCCGCCCCTGGTCGTAGAGCTTCATGGGGGGAATCTGGAGCCCTTCCTCGTAGATCTCCCGCACCTTGAGCGAGTCGCGGGTGCCGCCGATGTCGGAGCAGTGGCCGATGGAGCCAACCAGCCCCACCAGCTTCCCCCGGTGGAAGACCGGGGTGACGATGGCGATGTCGTAGAGGTGACCGGCGCAGACCCAGGGGTCGTTGGTGATCAGCACGTCGCCCTCGCGGAGCGACTCGGGGGGAAACCGCTTCAGCAGCGCCTTGACCGCCATGGGCAGGGTCAGGTTGAAGACGGGCATGGAGCGGGGGCCGTGGGCGATGGAGTTGCCTTGAGCGTCGAGCAGCTCCACGCCGAAGTCCTGCGCCTCGCCGATGATGGTGCTGAAGGAGGTCCGGTAGATGGTGATCCAGCACTCCTCGGCGATGTTGATCAGGCGGTTCCACATGATCTCCAGGGAGATCGGGTCAAAGCTGCTCATACCCGGCTCACCACCTTAATGACCAGATTGCCGTACTCGTCGACCCGCAGGGAGTCGCGCGGCCCCACCACGGTGGTGGACTCCCGCTCCTCCACGATCGCCGGGCCTTCCAGTTCGGCCCCCACCGGCAGGCGGTAGCGGTCGTAGACCTTTGCCTCGACATAGCCGCCGCTCTCGGGGAAGTAGACCTTCCGGCTCCCCTTGGCGGCGACCGCCGGGTCGGGGTTCAGCGACGCCGCCTGGCGGGTCAGCCGCACGGGCGACTGATCGCCGCTGACCACCAGGCGCCAGTTGAGCGCCATCACCCGGTGGCCGTCGAGCACGGTGTGGTAGAGCCGCCGGTACTCGGCGGCGAAGGCCGCCTCCAGGGCGGGCAGATGGGCCGGACCCAGCTCACCGGCGGGAACCGGGACGTCGATGTCGTGGAACTGGCCGGTCAGGCGCATCTCGGCCCAGCGCTCCACCCGGATCTGCTCCGGCTGGACACCTGCCTCCCGAAGCAGTTCCCTCCCCTTCGCCTCCATCTCGGCGTACAGGGCGTTGACCGCCGGCCAGTCGAGGTCGGCCAGCTCGCCGGGGAAGGATTGAACGAAGTCAAAGGAGATGGGCGCTACCAGGAAGCCCAGGGCGCTGGCTGCACCGGAGGCCTGGGGGATCACCACCTCGGACAGGCCCAGAATCCGGGCGACCCGAGCGGCGTGGGCGGGGCCGGCGCCGCCGAAGGCGACCATGGCGAAGCGGCGGGGGTCCTGCCCCTTCTCGATCAGGTAGACCCGGGCGGCGGAGGCCATGTTCTCGCAGACAATGGAGTAGATGCCCCAGGCGGTCTGCACCCCGGTCAGGTTGAGCGGGGAGCCGACCCGGGCCAGCGCCGCCCCGGCGGCCTCGGCGTCGAGGTTCATCTCGCCGCCCAGGAAGTAGCCGGGGTCGAAGTAGCCCAGGGTCAGGCAGGCGTCGGTGACGGCGGGCTCGGTGCCCCCCAGCCCGTAGCTGACCGGGCCCGGGTCGGCGCCGCCGGACTCGGGGCCCACCTTCAGCAGCCCCATGGCATCGACCCGGGCCAGCGAGCCGCCGCCGGCGCCGATCTCGATCATGTCGACCACGGGCGCCTTGACCGGCAGGCCGGAGCCCCGCTTAAAGCGGTGGACCCGGGCCGCCTCCATCATGGGCGCCACGAAGGGCTTGCCATTCTGAATCAGGCAGGCCTTGGCGGTGGTGCCGCCCATGTCGAAGGCGAGCAGGTCCTTGCGCCCCTGGAGCCCACCGAAGAAGGCGGCCACGAGGGCGCCGCCCGCCGGGCCCGACTCCAGCAGGCGAATGGGGAACTGCCGGGCCATGGCCGGGCTGGCGGTGCCGCCGCTGGACTGCATCAGGTAAAAGCGGCCGGTGAAACCCTCGGCCGCCAGGGCGGTCTCAAGCCGCTGCACGTAGCGCTGCATCAGCGGCTGAACGTAGGCGTTGCAGACGGTGGTGCAGGTGCGCTCGTACTCACGGATCTCGGGAACCACCTCGGAGCTGAGGGAGACGTGCAGCTGGGGGAACTCCTCCGCAAGGATGCGCCCCACCATCCGCTCGTTCTCCGGATTCCGGTAGCTGTGAAGAAAGCAGACCGCGACCGCCTCCACGCCATCATCCACAAGGCGGGTGGCCAGCTCCCGGACCTGGTCGGGCGACGGGGCGGTAAGTACCAGGCCGTCGCGGGTGGTCCGCTCGTCGACCTCAAGCCGGTGGCGGCGGGAGACCATGGGGTCGGGAAACTGGAGGAAAAGGTCGTAGATGTCGTAGCGCTGCTCCTTGCCCATCTCCAGCACATCGCGGAAGCCCCGGGTGGTCAGCAGCCCGGTCTTCACGCCCCGCCGCTCGATGATGGCGTTGGTCACCAGGGTGGTGCCGTGCACGATGGTGTCTACGTCGGTCAGGCTCAGGCTGTGCTTCGCCAGCAGCTCCTGGAGCCCGGCCAGCGCCCCGACGGCGGGGTCGCGCGGGGTGGTCAGCCGCTTGTGCAGGGCGATGGTGCCGCTCTCCTGATCCAGCAGCACATAGTCGGTGAAGGTGCCGCCGATGTCGATGCCGATTCGGTAGCGTCTAGGCATCGGGCAGGGCTCCCCTCTGCAAGTGCTTCATGGAGCCGTAGAGCGACTGGATTCGCTCCCACTCGGCGGCGTCGTGGAAGTCGACCACACCGGCGCCGAACTGCTTGGCCACCTCCACCGCAAACCGGGCGGCCACCTCAATGTCGGCCGGCTGGCTCGCCCCCGTGGCACAGCCGGGAACGGGCACCTCTGCGGTGAGGGCGACGCCCACCACCGGAATCGCCGTGGTGACGCAGGGCTGCATGATGGAGTTGATATGGTAGAGCCCGTTGCCGTAGGGCGTGATATCCTGCGTTGTGATCGGGAGAACCAGGGGGAGACGGCCGGTGACCCAGCCCAGCACGTCGAGCAGGCCATCGCTCACCCGGAGGATATACCCTTCCTTGACCGTCGGGGTGATGGCGATTCCCCGGGCGTTCAGAATCCGGTTGCCCCGGGTGGTGTCGATGGAGAGGGCGGCGTCCATGTCGGGGGTGACCTCATGGTCGTTCGCCACGGCGCTGTCCACGGGGGAGCCCATGAACGGCACGGGATGATGGGGCCGGGTCGGGGCGTTGGGGCAGATGTGGGTGGTGATCACCACGTCGCCAGGGAGCCGGTCGCCGCGGGCCGCCATCTCGGTCAGCTTCAGGGCGGCGGCCAGGGCGGCAATCGCCCCGTCGGCGTCGGAGACCATGCCGATCATCTCGGGCCGGGCGCCAATGCCGCCCAGGCGGCCGATGATGCCCAGGGTGCGGGCGCTGCCGCCGGCGCTCTTTCCGGCGGTGCCGGGAATCCGGATCGTGACGAAATCGGTATGGCCCCTGGCCCCCTCCACTCGCTGGAAGGTGGCCTCCACCGGGCCTCGCTCCCGCAGCAGGTCGCAGACCGCTGCGCCCGACGCTGCTGGGCTGTCGAGAAGCTCGAAGATCTCTACGGTTTGTCGCATTGTCATCATCCGAACCGCCCTTCGTTACGCAGTCACCTCGGCGAGGATGCGGGCCGCCATGGACCGGGCGAGCACAACCGGCCCGCCGAACCCGTCCCGGGCCGCCTCCTTCATCGCGAGGGTGTAGCCGAAGCAGTCCATGAACAGCACGGTGCCCCCCTGCTCCCGCGCCTGGCGGGCTGCCGCTCTGATCTCACCCAGGGGGTCGGGGCCATAGGGGTTGGCCGGAACCGAGAGGGCACCGGGGGCGCCCATGTCGGCCCACTTGCGCCGGGTCTGCTCCACCTGCTCGGGCAGGGGGGTCAGCGAGGCAGGCAGCCCGCCGGCAGCCAGGCCCAGGACCACCTTGTAGAGCGCCTCCTGGGGCTGAAGGAGCAGCCGGGTGTGCTGGAAGGGCGGGAAGGCTCCCGTGCACATGAGCAGGGTGCCGGCCACGCCGTCCTCCTGCTCGAGCCGGGTGATCTGCTCTTGCAGGCGGGCCAGAATCTTCGGCTTGGAGAGCCGGACCGGCTGGCCCGAGGCCCGCAGGGTGATCAGGGTGTACTCGCCCGCCGTGGGCGCCAGCGCCGCCACATCGGCGTCGGAGAGGGTGTCGAGGGCGCCCCGCTCGATCAGCTGGTAGCCGGAGCCGAGCGCTTCCTGCATGTCGGCGGTCAGCGCATCGGAGCGAGGGGACTCGCCGATGGTGAGCACGCCAAGCCGGACCGTCATTACTTCTTGCCTCCCCAGTAAAGCGACTCCAGGCCGACCAGCCGCTCGGTCACCAGGACCAGGATCATGGTCATCACCACGCTGATGGTGCTGACCGCCGCTGCGGTGGGGTCAAAGGAGAAGCGCAGGTAGTCGAAGAGCTGAATCGGCAGGGTGGTGTTGCCCACGCTGACCAGCATCAGCGAGATGGGGAACTGGTCGAAGCTGGTGATAAAGCTGAAGACCGCACCGGAGATGACGCCGCCCTTGATCAGCGGCAGGGTCACCCGGCGGAAGACCGTGAAGGGCCCGGCGCCCAGGGAGTGGGCCGCCTCCTCCAGGGAGCGGTCGAAGCCGATCAGCACCGAGGTCACGTTCATGAAGACATAGGGGATACAGACCAGCACGTGGCCGATTAAGAGGCCGGTCATGCCCCGGGTAGAGAGGCCGATCCGGTAGTAGAAGATCAGCAGGGCGATGCCCGTAAGAATCGATGGCAGCTGCAGCGGGGCGATCAGGAGAAGGCGGAGCGCATCTTTCACCTTGGCCGGGGCGTAGCGGACCACGAAGAGCGCTGCGCCGGTGCCCAGAATGATGCTGAAGACGGTGGTGTAGGCCGCCAGCTTCAGGCTGAAGTAGAAGGCTCGCACAAAGGGGCCGCTCTCCGCGAACTTGATAAACCAGCGGAAGGAGAGACCCTGGGGCGGGAAGGTCAGGTACTCCCCTGCGTTAAAGGCGGCCAGCACGATGATGAAGATCGGCGCCAGCAGAAAGAGGTAGAGCAGGAGAACGATCAGCCCCAGAACAGGGCGCTTCTGTTGGCTCATGTTACTGCAACCCCCTCATGGCCCGATTCATCAGCTTCACGTAGACCCAGACGATCAGCATGGTGCCGGCGAAGAGGCCCATCGCCTGGGCGGAGCCGAGCGGCCAGTTGAACTTGTCCATGATCGTCTGCACCACCAGCATGGGCGCTGTGATCACGTTGTTGCCGCCCAGCAGGGTCGGGATCACATAGGCGCTGACCGCCAGCACCCAGACCAGGATCGAGCCGGCGAAGACGCCCGGCAGGCTGAGGGGCCAGAGCACCCGCCAGAAGGTCTTCCAGCCGCTGGCCCCGAGGCTCCGGCCGGCCAGTTCCACGTCGGGGTGGATCCCCTGCAGCGTTCCGGCCAGGGAGAGGACCATGAACGGCATGTAGATGTGGACCATGCCGACCATGACCCCGAAGGGGTTGTACATGAGCCGCAGCGGCTCTTCGATCAGCCCCCACTGCATGAGGGTGGTGTTGATCAGCCCCTTGTCGGCGAGGATGATCATCCACCCGTAGCTCCGGATGATGACACCGACCAGCAGGGGAGAGATCAGGAGCATGAGCAGCACGCCCTTCAGGCGGCTGGAGGCGCGGGACATGTGGTAGGCCATGGGGTAGCCCAGCACCAGCGTGATGAAGGTGGTGAGGGTAGCGTACCAGAGGGTGCGGCCCAGCACCTTCCAGTTGAAGGGATCGGAGACCGTCTGCAGGTAGTTGTTCAGGGTCGGAATCGGGTCGTAAGGGCCCGACTGCCCGGGGGTCATGAAGGACATGAAGAGCATATTGGCGTAGGGCAGCACGAAGAAGAACAGGAGCAGCACCAGGGCGGGAACGCCCACGAAGGCGTAGAGGCGACTCTTCAGCTGCATATGGGGCTACCTCCCCTCGCCGGGAACCGCCCACGCCTCACCCGCCGCGAACTGGAGCCGGACCCGGTCGCCGGCGACGTACTGGTGTGACGGCCCGGCCTGGATCCGCAGGGTGATCTCCGGCGTGACCTCCACCTGGTAGTCGATCAGGTTCCCGAGGTAGGCCCGCTCCTTCACCACGCCGGCCACGGTGTTGAGGCCTTCGTCCTGGGTGAAGTGCAGGCTCTCGGGACGGACCGAGACCAGGGTCTGGTCGCCCTCTTTAATCGAGGCGACGCCGCCGCACTGGAGCGGCCCGACGGCAGTGTTGACCACCAGCCGTTCGCCGCTGCGGCTCTCCACCTTGCCGGGAATGAAGTTCGAGAGGCCAATGAACTCCGCCACCTTCTTCGAGGCGGGGCGGCGGTAGATCTCCTCGGGGCGATCGAGCTGGTGAAGCTCGCCGTCCATCATGACGGCAATCCGGTCGGCCAGGACCATCGCCTCCGCCTGGTCGTGGGTGACGTAGATGGTGGTGATGGCAAACTCCTGCTGGAGGTGGCGAATGTAGAACCGCATCTCCTCGCGCAGCTTCGCGTCGAGGTTGGCCAGGGGCTCGTCGAGCAGGAGCACCGCCGGGTTGATCACCAGCGCCCGGGCCAGCGCCGTGCGCTGCTGCTGGCCGCCCGACAGCTGGCGGGGGTACCGCTCGCCCAGGTGGCCCAATTGGGTCCGGTTGAGAATGTCCTGGACCCGCTTGGCGATCTCGTCTTTGGGCACCTTGCGCATCTCGAGGCCGAAGGCCACGTTCTGCCAGACGGTCATGTGCGGGAAGAGGGCATAGTTCTGGAAGACCATGCCGATGTTCCGCTTCTCGGGCATCAGATTGGTCACGGGGTGAGTTCCGAACAGAATCTCGCCGCCCGTGGGGATCTCGAAACCGGCGATCATGCGCAGCGTGGTGGTCTTTCCGCACCCCGAGGGGCCCAGGAAGGCGATCAGCTCGCCTTCCTGGAGCTCGAGGTTCATCTGGTCCACCGCCGTGACGCTGCCAAACCGCTTGGTCAGGTTACGGAGGGTGATAGACGCCAAGGGAATTCCTCCTACCGGGAATGAAGTGCGTGGGTGATGACTAGCCGCTGATCTCCTTGTTCCAACGGTCGATCATCTTCTCCTTGGCCCCGCTGTTGACCCAGTCCCAATCCCAGATGTGGATCTTGTCGATCTGGTCCGCGGTGATGGGGATGTCCTTCTTCAGGTCGCCCTCGATCTTCACCTTGGTGTTGGCCGGGGTGACGTAGTAGGCCTTGGCCCACTTCTCCTGGACCGGCTCGGAGAGCTGGTAGTTGAGGAAGGCGTAGGCGAGATCCTTCACCTTGGAGCCGGTGGTGATGTTCATGTCCTGCTCGAACATGAACATGCCTTCGGCGGGCACCACGAACTCGATCTTGACGCCCTGCTTCTTCAGGCGGGCGGCAGCCGGGGAGTCGAGAATGCCGACCTCGACCTCGCCGCGGGTCAGGAGCTTCTCCATGTCGCCCGAGAAGTCGGTCTGCTTGAAGGGCTTCAGCTCCTTCACCTTCTCGAAGGCGATATCCATGTTCTTGGGGTCGTTGCCGTAGATCTTGCCGAGGAGCATCAGGAACATGGGCATGGCGGAGTTGTTGGCGGAGTAGACGCCGATCTTGCCCTTGTACTCGGGGTTCCAGAGGTCCTTCCAGGACTTCGGCGGGGTCTTCACCAGGTCGGTGCGGTAGGCGATGCCCAGTGGCTGGAAGAGGCCGAGCACGCCGTTATCGCCCTTGTTGCGGAGCGGCTTGGCGACGTTCTTCAGGTTCGGAACCTTCTGCTCGGAGAGGCTCTCAAAGTACCCTTCCTTGCGGGCGCCGGAGACCCAGGTGGAGTTGGCGATGACTACATCGTAGGGCGGGTTGTTCTTGCCGGCGGCGCGGAGCTTGGCCATCCAGTCCTTGGAGAGGCCGACAGCCAGCTCAACCTTGGCGCCGGTCTGCTTTTCGAAGTCCGGAATGATCTCCTTGCGCATGAACTCTTCCCAGCTACCCCCGTAGCTGGTCACAATCAGGGTCTGGCCCTTGAAGTCGGTAGTGCCCGAACCGGAACCCTGGGGCTTTGAACCAGAACCGCTGCTACAGCCGGCAAGGAGCACCGCTGCGGTCAGCACCGCAGCCACCGAACGCAGGAACCTGGACTTCATATCGCTACCCCCTTCGTTATCTATCGGAGCAAGCCCTGGAACCGAGTTCCCGGGCGATCTCCCATGCGGCACGCTTCAGGTCGACGAGGATCTCGTCTCGACCCCGTAAGCGACTGGCGGGTCCGGCGACACATAAACCCCCGAGCAGGTTCTCCCCGTCGAGAATCGGCACCGCATAGGCGGCCACGTCGGGGGTCAGTTCGCCCACGGAGAAGGCGTGGCCCTGGGCCCGAATCTGGAGCAGGTCGGCCCGGAGCGCCTCTGGGTCAACCGGGGTCCGCTCGGTGACACGGGTCAGGTTCCGGGACAGGTACGTATCTACCCGGTCTGCCGGCAGATGGGCCAGCAGAACCTTATTGGAAGCCCCGGCGTGCAGGGGCCAGGGAGCGCCGGGGTTCAGTGTTAAGCGAAGCGGATGGCTCCCCTCGACCCGGTCGACCACGATGGCCGAGTCGTCCTGGGCGACCAGCAGAAAGGTGAATTCGCCCGTGAGTTCGGCCAGCCGGATCAGGTGGGGTCGGGCTGCCTGCCTTACGTCGAGCCCAGCCAGGGCGGCGTTGCCCAGGCGAATGGCGGCCAGGCCCAGCCGGTACTCCCGGGTCCTTTGGTCGTAGGTGAGATAGCCTCGGGCAACCAGCGTGGAGCAGAGACGGTGCACCGTGCTCCTGCCGGCGCCTAGCCGGGCGGCCACCTCGGAGAGATCGAGGGCCGGCCTGTCCGGCGTGAACAGTTCCAACGCGGCGAGCGCCCGGTCGAGGCTTTGAAGTTGGCTCTCTGGGGGACCAAGTCGGGGTCGAGGCATGGAGTGGTTCCTCCCCTATATTCCGCTATACGGGAAACCATTTCGATTAGGGAAATATATTCGTGGGACATGTCGTAGATACCTTCTACAACTTTCGACATCCAGCCAATTTGATCTAATAAATTTTCCCCACATGTCAGACATTGCGCGGACCGGGGGCGCGCAAAATAGGCCGCGACCCTTGCGGGGCGCGGCCTTCGACAATTCTATACCGTTAAAACCAGTCTGCCGGCCAGATCAGGTGGGTTGAGCATTCACCCCGGAGCATTTCGTCCAGCGCCCGGGCTGATGGAAGGGGCAACAGCGGCGGCTGGATCACCCGGTACATCGGGGTCGGGTCGACCTGCCGCTCCTCGACCTCCAGGTCGAGCTGGAGCGCCAGGGGGTACTTCACCCGGACGCTCTCCAGGGAGCGCTCCCGGGCCATGGCTCGGACGAGCGCCTGGAAGAGGTCGGTGGCCTCCCCGGGCAGGGCGGCGAAGTCCTGCACGTGAAGCTCATCGGGCGCCGCCCAGTGGGCGGCCAGGTAGCCAGCCGGGCGTCCGTTCTTTCTGCCAATCAGTGCCAGCTCCCACTGGTCGGAAAGCCAACCGGTCCAGTAGGACAGGTCAGCACGTTTAACCGCCCCCTGGTGGTGACGGGCCAAGCCCTCGTAAATCACCTGCATCTGCCGGGCCTCCGCAGGGTCCCTGGGGTTGGCCGGGGCTGAATCATACGGCTCTTCGCCGGCGTCGACCGGCAGGCGGGAGAGGACCATCTCCATGGGCACCGGCTTCCACCCGTGCGCGGCATAACGTTGGGGGTCGGGGCTGAAGATGAGCGAGGCGGCCATGGAGCGCCGCCCCATGAACCGGATCGCCTCATCAACCAGGGTGGCGGTGAGCTCTTCTTCCGGCTGTTCGGCGTAAAGGTCGCCCACCCCGCCCACCATGACCGGCACCCCACCGAGGTAGATTTCCCGGGCAAAGATCCGGAGGCCGCCGAGAATCTGCTCTCCCTCTTTCGCGATAACGATCCCCCCCTGCATCCGGTGGGGATCACCCTCCCAACTGTTCACAAAACGGCTCCGAGGCTGGCCAGAGAGTCGGGAGGCGACATCAAACCAGCTTTCCAGTTCCTCGGGCCGGAGCGCTCGCACCTCGATCTCGACCACCCCAATCCGTAAAGACTAACGGATTGATGATAACGGGTAACAAAGGCGATGAAAATAGATACAAAGGGTCATTTGATCAGTAGGGTGGCCGCGACTACGCATATAAGCGAAGAGGCCCGCGATCGCCGCGGGCCTTCGCAAAGAGCCTGGGTTCCTATTGATGATCAACATCCCGGTTGGTGAGCGAGTACCCCTATGCCCGTATCGCCCTGGCAATCTCGGACAGATCGGCCAGTTGTGTACGGCTGATCTCCATATCGAAAACCTGTTCCATCACCGATGTCCAGCCATGGATGAAGTAGTCCCACCCATCGTGAACCGCCAGGTTGCGATCCAGCCGCTGTCGATTCGCCTGATGCAGGAAGTCCAATGCCCCTCGGTAGTTCAATTCCCAGGCGATCCCACCCTCTGGAAAGCGGGCTCTGTCGGTGATGGGAGAGCCCGGCGCGTCCTTCCCCATGCCTGTGGCGTTTATCACCAGCGATCCAGGCGGTAGTTCAGCCATCAGGGAGTCATTGGTGGCAGCGTCGGCGTTCAGGACATACTGCATTTCGGTGTCGGACTCCAGGGACGAGAGAACCCCCCGCATGGAGTCCAGCCGGTTCGGGTTTTGGTCCACAGCGACAATTCGCGCCGGCCTGTCAGCCTTCTCCTGCCGGGTCATGAGATGCAGCGCGATGGCGAGCCCGGATCCGCCCGCACCCAGGCAGAGTACGTGCCCACCCGTCTTTCCCCAGTAACCGGGGCCTAAGATCTTCTCCAGGGTCTTGCCGGAAGAGATTGGGTCCTTCGCGTGCCCCTGGAAGCTGGTCCCCCGCTTCGACAGGCAGGAGACCTCTCCGCACAGCTCGGCGTACCTGTCCACCCAGTCGAACAGATCTCGGCAGGCGGTATACAGGTCGATCTTGTGCGTGGTTACCAGGGCTCCCATATCATTCGGGTTTTCCTTCATGCGTTGCACCACGACACGATACTGCTCCGGCGGAGCGCCGATGGGTAGATCGCATCCCACGATGCTTACCCCCCTCAGCCCCAGGTATTGAGCCCAAGCGGGGAAGATCTGCATAATGGCAGACTGCCCGGTCGTAACACCGATAAACGTAAACAGCCGCTCCATCTCACCCCTCCTTGCTTTGGACTTTGTGCTCATCTCTTGGGTTAACCTGGGCTTCTACCCCATGGGGCGAGCGTGCAATGCAGGCGTAGATGTTGCGCCCGAGAAGCGCCTCGACCTGGGTTGGCGAGGCGCCTAGGCGCTCCAGACCCGGTCGCACGACCTCACTGAATCCGAGCATCCCCGGCCCTCCCCCTCGGAACCGCCAGAGGGAGGCGTCGGCCAGGTCCAACCCACACGCCACGCTGGCTGCGTACCCCTCGACCAGGACCCGCTCCAGCAGCGGCCATACCCGAGTGCTTGGCTCGTACTTGGGCCGCAGGAAGGTGTCATACTCCAGCAGAAAGCCTGCTCTTGCCAGCTCACGGTGCAGCGAGAAGTCCGGACGCTTGTCCATATGGCACAACACCACGCGCCCCGCCGCCACCCCGTTGCGGACAAAGAAGTCGGCCAGCGCCTCGACCCCACGGCCCTGTTCGGTATGGACGAGAATGGCGGCACCCGTCTGCTTGACTGCCGCGCAAGCCGCGCTGAACAGACGCACGGAGTCAGCGTCGTTAAGCGAACCAGGGTGAGCGGTCTTGATAAACCCCGCCCGCACCGCAGTCGGAGTGCCATCCGAGGCCAACGTCCCGTGGGTCAGTTCCGACACAAAGAAGTGCGTCAGATCCTCCACCGGGGCCGACCAGATCCACGCTCCTGGCGAGTAGTAACGCTGCAGGTGAAATCCAGTGGCGGCAACGATATCTACCCCCGATGCACGGGAGAGCGAAACCAGCCGGGTGACGTCCCGCCCGGTACCCGGAGGCTGGCAGTCAAGGGCGGCCGCGCCTCCCGATGCCCGAAAGGCGGCCAACTCCCTGCCGATGGACCCCTCATCCGTGAGGACGGGCGCATCCCCGGCCTGGACCCCCACCGGTGGATCGATCCACAGGTGGGTATGTGCATCTACCATGCCGTGGGGTTGATTTGGCCGTGGACCCTGTACCGTGACAACCGAGCGCTGCATGTGACGGGCTTCCACCTTTACACCGATTTCGGCCAGACGTCGGGATTCACCAGATGGGGCGGCCGCTGGCCCTTCAGAACCGCCAGCAGGTTCTCCGCCGCCCCCATATCCATCGCCTCCACCGCTTCCTCAGTCTGTGAGGCCAGGTGGGGCGTGGGGAGAAGGTTGGGCAGGCTCAGCAGCGGCGACCCAAAGGGCGGCTCCTGCCGAAAGACGTCCAGGGCGGCGCCCGCAATCCAGTTCTCCTGCAGGGCGGTGACCAGCACCTCCTCCTGCACCAACTCGCCACGGGCCGTGTTAATCAGGTAGGCGGTCTTCCGCATCGCCCGGAGCTGCGGTTCGCCGATCAACCCTTCCGTCTCAGGAGTGAGCGGCAGATGGAGCGACAGATAATCCGCCTCCCTCAACACCTCGTCCTGACTGGCCTGGGATACACCCAGTTCCTTGGCCTCTCCCGCGGGCCAAAAGGGGTCATGGGCCAGAAGACGCATGCCGAACCCGCTCGCCCGCCGGGCCACTTCCCGCCCAATTCGGCCCAACCCCAGCAGGCCGAGGGTCTTGCCTCCCAGTTCATGGCCCAGGGGACGAACCCACCGCCCCCCCTGCAGGGCCGCGACCGAGGAGAGCAGACCACGGGAGACGGCCAGCATGACGGCCAGGACCAGATCGGCCACCGCTTTGGAGTTGGCGCCGGGGGTATTCGTGACCAAGATCCCCTGCTTCGTGGCTGCACGCAGGTCTACACCATCTACCCCTACACCGCGGCGGGCGATCACCCGAAGGTTGTCAGCCCTGGCCATAACCGCCTCGGAAAAGTGATCCACACCGGCGATGATGCCGTCAATCCCCGCGACGGCTTCCTGTAACTCCATCTCGGTATAAGGCCGGCCATAGGGGTTATGAAGAAGGTCACAGCCAGCAGATTCCAGCAGCCGTTTTGCCCGGTCAGAGACCTTGCCGAAGGAGGTTGCCGTAACCAGCACTCGGAAGCGCATCTTATCACCTCTTACGGGTTGGTGCAGTGGCGGTCTGCTTCTCCTTAGCAGCGAGCGGATTCGATTCGCTCCAGGAAGGCCCTGGCTGTCTCCGTTACCCGGGTGTAATCACCGGTCCGGGCGCCGGCAGTCAACTCACCGCCCACCCCTACCGCAGTGCAGCCTGCCTTGATCCAGTCGGCCACGTTGTCCAGGTTGACCCCGCCTGTAGGCATGATCGGGGCATGGGGCAGGGCGGCCTTGATCGCTTTGACATAATTCACCCCCAGTTCCGCCGCGGGGAAAATCTTGACCAGGTCCGCCCCCTCTTCCATGGCGCGGACAATCTCCGTCGGCGTAAAGGCACCCGGCAGTACCGGGACCTGATACCGGTGGCAAAGACGGATCACATCGGTGTTCAGGGCGGGGGAGACCACAAACTGCGCCCCAGCCAGAATCGCGAGTCTGGCCGTCTCGGAGTCCAGCACGGTGCCGGCGCCAAGCACAACGTCAGCCGGCATCGTGGCAGCCAGTTCCCGAATGACGTCCAGGGCACCCGGGACGGTCATGGTCACCTCAATCGCCCGGACACCGCCCGCCAGGAGAGCATCAATAATCAGCTTGGCCTGGTCGGCACTCTCTGCACGAACCACCGGGATAAGGGCGCTCTCATGAATCCGCTGCAAGATTCTAACTCGCTTCATCGCTTTCTCCTTCTGTTATGGTGGGAGAGCAGAGGCGTCGCCGCGGGAGTTTAGCCCCGCGGCGCCTGGGCAGCTGCCAGGTTCCGCCAGAGCGCACCCTGGCCCTCCAGCAGTTCACGGTAGAATTGAACCGCGTGCCGGTAACGCTCGGTAGCTGCGGGGTTGGGCTCGTATCGACGAACCTCGTGGACGAACCGCCTGACAGCGGACTTCCAGTCTGTGAACAACCCGACGCCGAACCCAGCCACGACAGCTGCGCTCAGGGCGCCCGCCTCCGTGAGGTTGAGTTGGACGTACGGAATTCCCAGCACATCGGCCTTGATCTGGTTCCAGACCGGGCTTCGTGCACCCCCGCCAACCACCCTGACCTCGCTAAAGACCGTGCCCGGAGCTAGTTCCCGTTCAATCGCCAAATAGAGGGCGTACTCGTACGCCACGCTCTCGAGGAGGGCACGGTAGAAGTGCCCCGTCTGATGAGACCACGAGAAACCCATCCAGGCGCCCCGGATGTCCGGCTGATTCGGGGTGACACGGCCGCCCAGGTGCGGCACAAAGAAAAGCCCGCCGGAACCGGGCTCCACGGAGGCGGCCAGCTGGTCGAGCTCCGCATAGTCCAGCGTCGCCACGGCTCCCCGGGCCCTTAGAAACTCATCGCGGAACCATCGCAGGTTGAGCCCCCCGCCGTTGATGTAGCCAATGGCGTACCGCAGCCCGGCGGGAATGGCCCGGGCCGTAAAGAGAGCCTGGTGACGGGTGTCTGGCTCGTAGTCGGAGACGCAGGCTGCCAACACCGACGCCGTGCCCGCTGCATCATAGACCATTCCCGCCTCTACGACCCCGGCCCCCAGCATGGCCAAAGCTGTATCCCCAGCGCCGGCCATGATGGGCGTCCCGGCCAGCAGCCCGGTGTGCTGGGCCATCTCAGCGGTCAGGCGCCCAATGACCTCCCATGGCTCCACGATGCGTGCGAGTTTGTCGATGGGTACAGCGAAGCGGCTGCATAGCTCCTCGGACCAGGCCGAACGCCGAGAGTCGCATAGGTTTGAAAAGTGGACAAAGGTCGCGTCGATGAAGGCCTCGTCGCCGCTCAAGCCAGCCAGACAGCCGGAAACATAGGCAGAGGGCATGATCACCTTGTGAGCCCGGCCAAAGACCTCGGGGTGCTCGTGCATCCACCAGAGGATCTTCGGGCCGTGCGAATAGCTGGGCGGTCCACCAGAGATCGCCGTGACATCGGCGGAGTGCTCACGCATCTGCTGCACATAGGGGGAGCAGCGGGTGTCGAGCCAGGAATCATACGGGGTAACGGGGTTCCAGTCCCGATCGATCATCATGATGCCGGCCATCTGACCACCCACGGCGATGCCCGCCACACGACCGGGGTGTACACCCGACCGCTGCATGCATTCGCGAATCGTGTCGACAGCGCTCTTCAGGATCTCCTGGGGGTCCTGCTCAACATGGCCGGGTGCCGGGGTGATCAACCGGGACGGCGCGGAGGACTCGGCCAACGTCGCGCCGTCTTCCCGGATCAAGACCGTCTTGGTGCCCGAGGTTCCGATATCGACCCCCAGCAGGCATTGGGCCTCTCTCATGGGACAGCCCCCTCTCAGCCTCGGCTCGGTGCGGGTACGATCGCTGGTACTCCGTCTTGTTCCACCACGATCTGTCGGAAGCCGGTCTCCAGAATCGCCTTGTAGTCGTGACCGGCGTCAGCCGGGAAGGCGAAGAGCATGATCAGTGGAACGGCGCCGGTGTTCACACTGCGGTGGGCCCATCCGGGCGGGACGTACACCACCTCACCCGCCCCGATCGCGACCGCCCGGAACTCGCCCTGCTCATTCTGCATGACCATGTATCCGTTGCCTTGCAGACCATAGTAGATCTCTGAAGTCTCCCGCTGGACATGGTAGTGACCCTTGGTCAGGGAGTACTCGGCGCCGATCTTTCCCGGGTGCAGCACGGTGATGCCGTACGCCAGGTGTCCGGCGGCTTCCGGCACACCAGATTCGTAGGTCTCATACATGATCGGGTTTCCAGCCTCGATCAGCCTCTGTAGAGCGCCCGGATCACTGACATACCCAATCAGGTCACTGGCCCGCCTGACATTGTGGTGTGCAGCAGAACCCATCAGCGCATTCGGTGGAGACATCACGATACGGTTGACTAAAGGTTCCATTCTCTTCGCGCCTCCAGTTGGCCCACGCATAGTGGACGGTTACTTGGATCGACCCGGGTGTACAACCACCTTGAGTTGGCTCGGCGAGGGCGCGGCGCTGAAGGTGCCCGCCACCTGCTCCAGAGTAATCTGCTGGGATACCAGGGGAGCCAGCCCCAGGCGCCGTTGTGCTACCAACTGGGCCGTACGCCAGTATTGCCTGGCACTGGCGCCGGTGGTACCCGTCACCATGATCTGCCGGTAGTGAATCGCATTGGTGTCGAGGGTCGGGAGTGGAGCGCCCTTCGGAAGCCCTGCGAACAGATGGATCCGCCCCTGCACAGCGGCCTGGTGAATCGCCTGTTCCTGGGCCTCCCGCACGGGCACCGACACGATCACGACATCGAAACCACCGCCACCGGTATACTGCTCAAGGGCCACGGGCGCCTCTTCGGGGGAGACAGCCGCATCGGCCCCCAGTGATCGAGCGATCTGGCGCCGGGCCTCCAGCGGATCCACCGCTACCACGATACCCGCCCCCGCCATTCGGGCGTATAGGACATTGATCAGCCCCATAGGGCCTGCCCCAACGACCAGCACCCGGTCACCACTGCGTGTGCCGACCGCTTCGTGTGCCGCCAGCACGCAGGAAGCTGGCTCAATCAAAGCCACCTCCTCGTCCGACACGTCGCCACCGACAGGGACGACGTTGCCGCGCTCGACAAAGGCGGCGGGGATTCGCACGTACTCGGCCAGCGCTCCATCCAGGGTGATGCCCAGGGCATCATAGGCGGGGCAGAGATTGTCCAACCCCTGCACGCAGGCGCCGCAGCGGCCACAGCCCACGTTGGGGGCCACCCCAACCCGCATCCCCGTGGCCAGGTCTGCGTACGCCTCACTGCCCGCGACAATCTCGCCCACCAATTCGTGTCCCAGGACCCGGGTGCTGCCCTGGGGAATCTTGAAGTGGCCGCGGGTCACGATCTTATGGTCTGTCGCACAAATAGACGCCGCCTTCACCCGAAGCAGCAAGTCGCCAGGACTCAGTTCGGGGACCGGTACCGACTCGACACCGATCTGTCCAACTCCCCGGTAGATGGCTGCCTTCATCATCATGACCACTTGGCCCCCCTAGCCGTACTAGACCTCATGTCGCACGACCGGCTCGGACTTGCCGGAGGAGATGGACTGAATGGCAGCCAGGACTCCCTCCAGGGCCCGCAGTCCGTCTACGCCCGTGACCTTCGGCGTGCGCCCCGTTCTCACGCACTCAGCGAACTCCTGGTCCTCGCCGACATAGCCCGCTCGGAACCGGTTGCGCCAGCTCCGGAAGGAGTTCCGCCTGACCTGTCCATCCTGGGTAACCTGGACCAGGGTGCCCTGGGCCACCTCGCCGGCTGTCAATATGCCGCGGGTCCCCAGGACTTCCACCCGGGCGTCGTAGCCGTAATCGACGGGGCAGCCGCCTTCGATGCTGCCCAGCGCCCCGTTTTCAAGCTCCGCCGAGACGATTGCGACGTCATAGAAGTCCGAGTGGAGCCGCTTGGGCTCCTCCGCCTTGCGTGCCTTTACCCGGGCAAAGACCTGCGCATACTCGCTGCCGGCCAGCCAACGGACGCAGTCGAAATCGTGGCTGTTCACCTCGGCCAGCATACCGTTGCTCTTCGCGGTATCCCACGCCCAGGGAGGCGGCAGGCCAGGGCCCCGGGTCGTGGATCGTATGATGACCGGGTCGCCAATCGCACCCTGTTCGATCAAGTTCCGGACCTCGGCGAACTCCTCATCGAAGCGCCGCATGAAGCCAATCTGGAGAGCGACCCCGGCCTGCCTTGTCACTCGGATCATGTCCAGGGTCTCCGCCACGGTAATGGCGATGGGCTTTTCGCAAAAGACGTGCTTGCCGGCGCGGGCCGCCATCGTGGTAAGGCGGTGGTGGGTAAAGGTGGGGGTGGCAATGACTACCGCATCGAAATCAGCACCGTTCAAGGCATCGTCCAGGGTAGCGAAATGACCCTGGGCTTTCAGTTCTTCAGCCGCCGCCCTACGGGTGCTCTCCACCTCCTCGACGACCGCCACAACCTTTGTACCCGGTATGACATTGGCGAAGTTCCGGCCGTGGACCATTCCCGCCCGACCGGAGCCCACCAGGCAGATGCGTACAAGATCCATCTGGTTGATCCTACCTTTCACCCGAAGTTCTCCCAGAGGCAGACTCTGATCGGCCGTGGTTCTCCCTAGGTGGTGAACCGCCGCCTGCGCCACTGATCAAAGAGCACCACCACAATGATGATCGCCCCCATGACCACTCGCTGCCAGAATGCGGACACGTTCAGGAGATTGAGACCGTTGGAGAGGACACCCATGATCAACGAGCCAATGACCGTGCCGATCACCGTGCCTTCGCCGCCGAACAGGTTGGTGCCGCCGATGACGACCGCAGCGATTGCCTGGAGTTCAATTCCCTCCCCCATGAGGGCGTTGGCTGAGTTCAACCGGCCAGTGAGCACCAGACCAGCGATGGCCGCGAACAGCCCCATGAGGGCATACTGGTAAACCTTATGCCGCTCCACATTGATGCCGGAGACCCGTGCCGCCTCCCGGTTTCCACCGATGGCGTAAGCACTGCGGCCGAGGGTTGTATGTTTGAGGATGACATGGCCGACCACCACGACCAACAGCGCGACCAGGGCCGCCGTTGGAATGCCGCCTATATCACCGCTGCCCAGCCAAATGAGAACTGGGGGCAGGTAGGATGAAAGGGTCGTGGCGCTCAGATGCGACGGAACGGGCAACCCCCCCGTCAGGATCAGTGCCACACCGCGGGCAACGGAGGTCATACCCAGGGTTGCAATAAAGTCAGGAATACGGCCCTTCGCGATGATCAGGCCGTTGATCGTTCCAGCGAGGGTGCCGAGGCTAAGCCCGGCCAGAATGCCCAACCAAACGGGCCAGCCCCACGCGGTCATCGACACGGCCGCAAAGGAGGCGGACAGCGCCAGCACCGCGCCCACCGAAAGGTCGATACCGGAACCGATAATGATCAGAGTCTGGCCAACAGCCAGCACGATGTTGATCGAGGTCTGCCTGGCGACGTTGACCATATTGCCCCACGTGAGGAAGTGGGGAGTCGTAAAGGTCAGGTAGATACAGAGGGCCAGCAACATGATGAGCGGCCCGCCCTGGAGGAGCACGCGCGCCCCCGACTTGTGCTTCGCCCGCTCAGCCGTCTGGACCCCAGACTGGCCCGGGGGATGATTTGGAGGCGTCATCGCTTTCATCGGTTTACCTCCGCTCCGACCGCGGCATGAAGCACCACTTCTGCCGTGGCGGTCTCTCTGTCGAATTCAGACATGATGCGGCCTCGCTGCATAACCAGAATGCGATCGGCCACACCAAGCACCTCGGGCAACTCCGAGGACAGGATCATGATAGCCGCGCCCCGTTTTGCCAGCGCAGACAACAAGGCGTAAACTTCCGCCTTCGCGCCTACATCAATGCCCCGTGTAGGCTCGTCGAAGATCAGTACCCTGGCCTCATCCACGATCCAACGCGCCAGCGCGATCTTTTGCTGGTTTCCGCCACTCAGGTTCCCAACCCGCTGATCCAGACCTGAGGTGGCTACGCGCAGGTCCTGCACCATTTTCTGGGCCAGTGCAATCTCACGGCTCCGGGAGAGGAATCCCATCCACGAGATTCGCCGTAGGCTTGCCAGGGTCACGTTTGGCGGAATTGGAAGACCCAGTACAAGACCTTGCCGTCGATCTTCCGGCAGGTAGCCGATTCCGGCCCGGATCGCGTCTTCCGGCGTCCTGAGGCGGAACTCCTGCCCGTCAACGAAGAGGCGACCGGCAGTGGGCCGGTCCAGCCCAAACAGTACCCGGGCCAGCTCGGTTCGGCCGGCGCCCATGGCCCCAAAAACCCCGAGAATCTCCCCAGCCCGAAGCTCAAGCTTGATCTCCTTCAGACCCGTCTGGCTGCATATTCCCTCCGCGCGGAGCAGGACCGGGCCGGGCGTGACATGCTCCTTAGGGTACTTGCGAGCAAGCTCCCGCCCCACCATCATGCGGACGAGGGCGGCCTCATCCACCTCGCTGGTGATTGCCTCCGCCACGCGCTGACCGTCTCGCAAGACAGTGATGCGGTCACAGATGGCCATTACCTCACCCAGCCGGTGCGTCACGTAGATGATGCCGACCCCATCGCTCCTCAACCGGTCGACCAGGGCAAAAAGGTGCTCGGCCTCTGCCTGAGAGAGTGCCGATGTTGGCTCGTCAAGCAGCAGAACCTTCACTTCGCGTGAGAGCACCTTGGCGATCTCCACCAGCTGCTGCTCGGCCATGCTGAGACTGCGGACAACCTGCCTGGGAGAGATGTCGGCCCCAAGCCGCCCCAGAATCTCCCGGGCTGTCTGCTCCATGACCTCCCAGCGGACCCGTCCGTATGACTGCGGCCAGCGACCGAGGAAGATGTTCTCAGCCACGGTGAGCGTTGGTACCAGACTGAGCTCCTGAAAGACCATACCGATCCCCAACTCCTGGGAATGATGTGGTCCGGTGATCTCTACGGCCTCGCCGCCAACCCGAATGGTGCCCTCGTCCTTCTGCACGGTTCCGGCCAGGATCTTCATCAGCGTTGACTTACCCGCCCCGTTTTCGCCAAGCAAGGCGTGCACCTCGCCGGGGAGAAGAGCGAAGTCAACCTTGTTCAGGGCCACCACCCCGGGGTAGTGCTTGGAGATGCCTCGCAGCTCCAGGAGGAGTTCGCGACCAGCGCTCATTGTGTCGTAAAGCCCCCATCCACACTGAACATGGCGCCTGTCGCGTACCCAGCCTCGTCGGATGCCAGGAAGCAGACTGCTGCCGCAATCTCCTCCGGACGGCCCAACCTGTTGAGGGGACGGCTCTCCTCGAGCGCCCGCCGCGCAGCCTCAGGATTCGGGTCCGCTGCCACCGCCGACTCCACGAGGGGGGTCCAGGTCGTACCCGGGCAAACGGCGTTGACCCGCACGCCATGCGGAGCGAGATCCACCGCCAAAGAACGTGTGAATCCAATCATCCCGGCCTTGGAGACGTTGTAGGCAACCTGCCCCCGAATGCCCACCAGGCCAGCCTCTGAAGCGATGTTGACGATGGCGCCTCCCCGCTGGCGAATCATGTGTGGAACCACATGACGGGTCAACAGAAACGCCCCAGTAAGGTTGACCGACATGATCCGGTCCCATGTGACCGGATCAGTGCTCACCACATCGCCCTTGGCGTAGACACCCGCGTTATTGACGAGGACATCAACGGTTCCAAACCGGGTCATCACATCGCGCACCGCGGCTGCACACTTGTCATCCGACGTGACATCGAGCTGAACGAAATAGGGCGGCAGGTCTCCCTCAAAGGGAGGCGTCTCGGCGTCAAAGCCGACCACATCAGCCACCACGACCTGGCCACCCTCGGCGGCCAGCCGCCGTGCGATGGCCAGGCCAATCCCCTTGGTCGCACCCGTCACAAGGCACACTTTGTTGCGAAAACGCAAGCTGATCACTCCCCGAGTTATTTTTCGGCTCTGTTTGCCACAGGGGGAGACTAGGTGCAGGCGCCGGGACAGCGCCTGCTGTGCCGGCGCCTGCACCACACGGGCGGTCTACGTTACTTCTGGGACAGGTAATCGTTCTTGATCTTGTCCCAGTCGATCGCCTCAAGCTTGGGATTGGGGTAGAACATGTCGGCGTTCGCCGCGTACTCAACGCGCGGGCGGATGTCGTAGAACTGCGGAACCTTCTGACCGAGCGCCAACATGACGGCGAACTTAGTTCCGTACCAACCCCATTCAGGGAAACCGTGCCAGGTTTCGGCAATCAGACGGCCTTCGCGGATCCGAGTGACAGACTCAGGAGTCCCGTCGTTCGTAAAGACCTTCACTTCCTTGTCTCGCTTGGCCGCCTCCGCGGCGAGCATGGCGCCCAGGCCCATCTCATTGGAGGCGGCCCAGATGAAATCAAGCTTGCCGGGAGGGTTAGCCGACAGGAAGTCCTCAGCAGCCTTGATCCCCTTTTCACGGTTCCAGTCGGCCGGCAGGGTGCCGACAATCCTAATGCCCGGGTACTTTTCGATCACCCCATTGAAGCCCTTGAGTCGAGCCGTGGAGAAGAATCCGCCGGCCACGCCCTCGATGATGGCGCCCGTGGCCTTGATCTGCGCCTTCTCTTCGGCGGAGATGCCGGAGTAAAGCTTCTCCCAGAAGGCCAGATCCAGGTACTCATCGGGCTTGACCTCGACCTTTCGGCCAGTTCCCAGGACACCAGGGCCACCGAAGTAGTCGAGCACAGAGTAAGCTGCGACGGCGGCGGCCACGGTGTTGTCAAACCCGATGTATGAGGCGACCTGAACGCCCTGGATCGGCTCAAGCAGGTTGACCACGATAACCGGAATGCCGGCGTTGTTTGCCTTCACCAAGGCCGGCTTGATGACCTCAATCTCGGCGGGGGAGACTGCGATGACGTTGACCTTGCGCTGGATGAAGTCTTCAAGGATTGCCACCTGATCGCCGAAGGCGGTGTGAGTGGCCGGGGACTGGGTGATGATCTTGACGTTAATGCCCTTTGCGCGGGCTTCCTTCGCCGCAGCCTCGAAGAAGTCTGTTGCTGTCTTGAACACGCCGGTGACATCCGGAGGGGTCCACCCGATCACGATCTCCTTCGGCAGTTCCTTCTTCGGTGCCTCGGTCTTCGGCGCCTCGGAGCCGGAGGCGGGTTTCTGGGTCTGCTGGGGCTGCTTGGCGCCACCACAGCCTGCCACTGTCACCACGAACAGCACGACTACCAGGGCCGCCATAAAACGATTCCAACGAAACTTCACAGTCATCCCCCTTCCCATGTGTTCCGATCTCTGTCATGAGTCGTCCTGCAATTCCGGCTGCTTCTCCTTACCCTGAACGAGGCTCAGACTGCTCCTGGTTTGGGATCCCCTCCTTCGCTTGTTGTCGCCTGCTACCTTACGGTTACTTCAGGCCGTGCTTGCGCATCATGTCTCGAACAAACTGAGCCCCCTGCAGGACGAGGGTGTCACTGTCAGGAGCCAGCTGCCGCCATGTCCAGGTGTTCATATTGGTGGTCATATCCGCGAACGATTCCAGGGCCGCGAAGCCCTGATAATTGATCTCCTTGAGCGCCCGGAACAGGTCGTCCCAGTGGACTAGGGCGGTTCCGGGAATACCGCGGTCGCTTTCGGAGAGATGCAGGTGCACCAGATGCTCAGCCGCCAGCATCGTGGCCTGGTAGAGGTCCTTCTCCTCAATGTTCATGTGGTAGGTGTCGAGGTGGACCTTCACGTTGGGTTCGCCAACCATCTCGCGAAGGCGCATGGCCTGCTCGCTGGTATTAACCAGGTAGCTCTCATAGCGGTTGACCGGCTCCAGACTGACCTGTATGCCAGATCCCTGGGCAAAGCGGGCGACTTCCCGCAGCGCGTCGGCGGCATACCGCCACTCCACCTCGGTTGGGGGCGTGGGCGATGGCTTGACGTGCTGCGAATAGGTGACACCGGAAACGAAGGGGGCATCGATCTCACTGGCCGCAAGAACACACCGCTTCAGGTAATCGACACCCTTTGCCCGGACCTCAGGGTCAGGGTTGGTGATGTCGTTGTGGGCAAAGAGCACGGTGGATGTCACGGCGGTCAGTCCCGCATCCCTTAACCGGCGCCGGATAGCCGGCCCATCAAAGGTATCAAGCCGCATCAGGGGGATCTCCACGAAGTCCAGGCCCAGTCGCTTTACCCGATCAACGATATCCAGGGTGTCGTTACTCCACTGCGAGCACCAGGCGTAGGCGTGAACGCCCAGCTTCATTCCCACGGTCCGTTTCCCTCCTTCCACCCTTTGCCCGTCGCTCACCGGGAGAGAATACCCCGAGAATTGACGGGACCGGGTGTTATCATCTTGTCATGACATCATGTCGTAGCAATCGGCACCAAGACAGGTACCCGACGCCCCTTTGTGCCTTCTGCATATCGACCGAGAGCCGCTACCGCTTCGAACCGGTCTGAATCCCCCAGGCCGGCGGTAGATCGGTCCAAGCTCCTGCTCCACCCTCGCCGGAAGGATAAGACTCCGCATGGATGATCTCTACTTCAAAACGGCTCCGATCGCCTCTGTGCTTAGCTTCAAAGTACTCCACCGGCCGCCCGTCGGCCAGGTAGGTAACGCTCTTGAGGTAGACGAGGGGAGCCCCCCTCGGAACACCCAACAGTTGTGCGTCTTTCTCCGTGGCAGCAACCGCCTCGATGATTCGGCGGCCCCTGGCCAGCCGAAGCCCGTATTTCTTGGCCAGAATCGCATACAGAGACTGGCCCTCCAGGTTCTCGTCGAGCAATTGGGGGCAAAGCGTCTGAGGGATGTAGGTGTCGACAAGCAGGATCGGCTCGTTGTTGACCATGCGCAGACGTTCAAAGCGAATGAGGGGGGTACCTGGCTCCACCGCAAGAAGGTCCGCCACCGACTTGGAGGCAGGGACCAGTCCACTACGCAGGACCTTGGTCTGCGGCTTCAAACCCTGCGCGACCATGTCGTCATAAAACCCGGTGAGGCGCTCGACGAGCCGTTCCCGAATCTTTGGCTCCGCAACGAACGTCCCCCGCCCCCGCTCCTTGCGAATCAGCCCCTCACTGAACAACTGTGACAGGGTCTGACGCACCGTGGTACGCGAGACACTAAACGTCTGGCAGATCTCAGCCTCTGTCGGGAGCTGTGAGCCTGGAGGCCATAGTCCGGCGTGAATCCGGTCCTTCAAGATCTCGTAGAGCTGGTAGTAGTAAGGAACAGGGCTATTTCGGTCAATGGTCCGAAACTGCGCATCCGAATTGGAGAATTCTGTCAAAATAATTCGCCTCTATGCTTGAGTTTCAAAGCCAGGCTGTTATGACCCATGGAACAGCGTGCCCGAAAGAGTTTGTCGTCATGTCATAACAACTACCTACGTACAAAGTACCATCCAATTCTCTGCTTGTCAATTATTGCGACTCCTCTTCTGAGAATATTGCATGAGGACCGGGTTGGATGGCCTTGCCCTTAGAGAAGGGTATGATTACAGCCCCCTCGAAGATCGAGAGGGCTGTATTATTCTGGTGGGCCCTGCAGGATTCGAACCTGCGACCAACCGGTTATGAGCCGGCAGCTCTAACCACTGAGCTAAGGGCCCGTGTTTTCACATTGTACGCGATCCGACCCCTTCGCACAAGAAGGGCATGGACGTGAAAAAACAGGCGGCGCAAGCCGCCTGTTTTTGCTGGCTCCGGCAGTAGGATTCGAACCTACAACCCTCCGGTTAACAGCCGGATGCTCTACCGTTGAGCTATGCCGGAATGAGCGATGCGTCCAATATAGCACAGGGCTTTTGTTCTCGTCAACAGCCTGCACGCTATGTAGTATGGCACTTTCAGCGAAAATGATCACACCAATTTGCACCAGACGTGAAAGGTGGCCCGCCCCTCGATCGGGCAGGGCATCTGACATAGATGAACCCCGTCGCCAGCCCAGGCGACGGGGTTGCTTTGTTTAGTCAGCCACCTGCTGCTTGTGGAACTGCTCCTCCTCGGTGGAGCCCTTCAGGGCCAGGGTCGAGGAGTTGCCGCCCGAGATCACCTGGGAGACCTGGTCGAAGTAGCCGGTCCCCACCTCGCGCTGGTGCTTGGTGGCGGTGTAGCCCAGCCGCTCCATCTCGAACTCCTTCTCCTGGAGCCGCACGTAGGCGGTCATGCCCTCCTGGGCGTACGCCGTGGCCAGCTCGAACATGGAGGCGTTCAGGGCGTGGAAGCCCGCCAGGGTGATGAACTGGAACTTGTAGCCCATCGCCCCCAGCTCCCGCTGGAACTTGGCGATGGTGGCATCGTCGAGATGCCGCTTCCAGTTGAAGGAGGGCGAGCAGTTGTAAGCCAGCATCTTGCCGGGGTACCGGGCGTGAATCGCCTCGGCGAACTCCCGGGCCTGCTCCAGGTCGGGCTTGGATGTCTCGCACCAGACCAGGTCGGCGTAGGGGGCGTAGGCCAGGCCCCGGGCGATGGCGGCCTCGTTGCCGCTGCGCACCTTGTAGAAGCCTTCGGCCGTACGCTCGCCGGTAATAAACTGCTGGTCCCGCGGGTCGACGTCGCTGGTCAGCAGGTTGGCGCCCAGGGAGTCGGTCCGGGCGACGATCAGCGTGGGTACCCCCAGCACGTCGGCCGCCAGGCGGGCCGAGACCAGGGTGCGAACGTGCTGGCCGGTGGGCACCAGCACCTTGCCGCCCATGTGGCCGCACTTCTTCTCGGAGGCCAGCTGGTCTTCCCAGTGCACCGCTGCTGCGCCCGCCTCGATCATCGACTTCATGAGCTCGAAGGCGTTGAGCGGGCCGCCAAAGCCGGCCTCGGCATCCGCGACGATGGGGACCATCCAGTCGATCTCGTCGTTCCCCTCGGCCCAGTGGATCTGATCGGCCCGGCGCAGGGCGTTGTTGATCCGCTGGACCACGCTGGGCACCGAGTTGACCGGGTAGAGCGACTGGTCCGGGTACATCTGCCCCGCCAGGTTCGCATCGGCCGCCACCTGCCAGCCAGAGAGGTAGATCGCCTTCAGGCCGGCCTTGACCATCTGGACCGCCTGGTTGCCGGTCAGGGCGCCCAGGGCGTTGATATAGTCCTCGGTCTTAAGCAGGTGGAACAGCTTCTCCGCCATCATCCGGGCCAGGGTGTGCTCCACCTGGAAGGAGCCGCGCAGCCGGATCACATCGGCTGCGGAGTAAGGGCGCTCAATCCCCTCCCAGCGGGGATTGGTGGCCCACTCCTGCTCCAGCGCCTTGATCTCTGCCTTCACCTGCTCATTCATCACCATTGTCGTACCCTCCCACGATCTACAGCTGCTCATAACCCGGAATGGTCAGGAACTCCGGGAACGAATCCTGAAGCGCCACCTGCTCGAAGAGCATGCGGGCGCCATGGAACCGGCCACAGGTAAAGGCCTTCGGCCCGATCGCCCAGTGGATCTTCTCCATCTCCTCGTCGATCAGCTCACGAATCAGGTCGACGGTCACCTTGGGGCCATCGGCCAGATGCGCCCCATGGCGCAGCCACTGCCAGATCTGCGAGCGGGAGATCTCCGCCGTGGCGGCATCCTCCATCAGGTTGTGGATCGCCGCTGCACCGGTGCCCTGCAGCCAGGACTCGATATACTGAATCGCCACGTTGATGTTCATACGCAGGCCGGCCTCGGTCACCTGGCCCGGCGTGGCTGCCAGGTTCAGCAGGTCCTCGGCGCTGACGCTCACCTCGGGCCGCTGCCGGTCGATCTGGTTGGGCTTGCCGCCCAGGACCTCGTCGAAGACCGCCATGGCCACCGGCACCAGGTCGGGGTGGGCCACCCAGGTGCCGTCGAAGCCATCGGTCGCCTCCCGGAGCTTATCCTGATGCACCTTTTCAAGCGCCACCTCGGTAACCCGGGGGTTGCGGCGGTTGGGAATGAAGGCGGCCATACCGCCCATGGCGAAGGCCCCCCGCTTGTGGCAGGTCTTAACCAGGAGTTCGGTATAGGCCCGCATGAAGGGCACAGTCATGGTGACGGCGCTCCGGTCGGGCAGGACGAAGTCGGGCCGGTTCCGGAACTTCTTGATGCAACTGAAGATATAGTCCCAACGGCCCGCGTTCAGGCCGGCGGAGTGGTCGCGCAGCTCATAGAGGATCTCTTCCATCTCAAAGGCGGCCAGGATCGTCTCAATCAGTACGGTCGCCTTAATCGTGCCACGGGGAATCTCCAGGTAGTCCTGGGCGAAGTTGAAGACGTCGTTCCAGAGGCGGGCCTCCAGGTGGCTCTCCAGCTTCGGCAGGTAGAAGTAGGGCCCACTCCCCTTCTCCAGCAGCCGGTGGGCGTTGTGGAAGAAGAAGAGGCCGAAGTCGACCAGACTGCCGGAGGCCGGCTTCCCGTCGATGCGGATATGCTTTTCGGGCAGGTGCCAGCCCCGCGGCCGCACCATGAGGGTGGCCACCTGTTCGTTCAGTTCGTAGACCTTCCCGTTGGGATTGGTGAAGGAGATGGTCCCCTCCACGGCATCAATCAGGTTGATCTGCCCCTCGATCACGTTGGCCCAGGTGGGTGAGGTGGAGTCCTCAAAGTCGGCCATGAAGACCTTGGCGCCTGAGTTCAGGGCGTTGATGATCATCTTGCGCTCCACCGGACCGGTGATCTCCACCCGGCGGTTCTGCAGGTCAGCCGGACAGGGGGCTACCTGCCACTCCCCCTCCCGGATCTCCCGGGTCTCGGGGAGGAAGTCGGGCATCTCGCCGCCATCGAGGCGGACCTGACGCTCTTTGCGGCGGGCCAGGAGTTCGGCCCGGCGCGGTCCGAACCGGCGGTGCAGATCAGCCACAAAGGCCAGGGCGGCCGGCGTAAGGATCTGATCGTACCGCTCTTTTAGCGGAGCCGTAATCGTGACGCCTTCCAGGGTCAGCATGGGGAAATCCACCCGCCTTCCTTGAGCTAGTTCACGCTGTTAGTATAGAAAGCCGGGGTTCCAGCGTCGTCCGATTCTCGGCAAACGGCGCGAATCGCCCGGCATCTGCCACACCGGGGGTCGTCCAGCCATAGTGGGACCATTCGCACTTCGGTTCTGTCCACTCACCGCCCGCATGCCACGATTGGCCGCAAAACAAGCACCCGCTTGCTTACCCGTGCCAAATTGTCAGGTCATTCGCCGGGTTGTGACGACCGTTCACCATGGGAATCCGGCAGGAGAGGCGAATCGCAGTCCTCTCACAATCTACCCCTGACAAAGTGTCATGCCCCTGGCCGTCATACAGCGCTTTGAGAGAGGGGCATACAACAAAAGCCCCGGATAGTTGGGGGCTTTGAAGGCAACGCTCTTTCGTGCAGGATGGGTTGGGGAGGAATGACCGATGGCTGCCCCTGTACGATTGCAAACAGACCTCAACGTCGATTCACGAATGTCCGCCATGGTCATGACCACACGCAGCGGCCGCCCGGTGCTGGTGCGTGAGGTTCTGCCCACCGACGTGGACCGCCTGGTTCAGCTGTACCAGGGCCTCTCTCCACGCACGATACGCCTTCGCTTCCTGGGGCCGGGCATGGCCGATCTTCCCCTGCGGGAGGCGGCCCGCCTTACGAACCGGGTTCAACGGGTCCACCGGGCGCTGCTCGCCCTCTCCTTTGATCGCGGTCACGAAGGGGCAGCGCTGGCGGTCGCAGAACTCGCCCCCTCCCACTACTCGCCGGGCGCCGCTGAGATCGCAGCCCTGGTGACCGACCGCCTCCAGGGCGAGGGGCTGGGATCGGCGCTCCTCCAGCAACTGGTGAAGGAGGCCCGCAGGAGCGGGTACAGCCGCATCGAGGCCGATGTGTCCGAGGAGAACGAGGTGGTCCGCCACCTGGTGAACAAGTCCGCCCTGCCTGTCCGGGCACGGGTTAGCGCCGGTTCACTTCAGTACGCCATCTACCTGAACGCGGAAAGGAGCCCCACCTCCTGAAGAGGTCGGGCTCCTTTCGCACAAGAAGAGGGAGTCACAGCGTTGTGCTGACTCCCTCTGGCTTTCTAGTCGAGGTAATCCTTCAGCTTCTTGGACCGGCTGGGGTGGCGCAGCTTGCGCAGCGCCTTCGCCTCAATCTGCCGGATTCGCTCACGGGTGACGCCGAAGACGTGGCCCACCTCTTCGAGGGTGCGGGCGCGGCCGTCATCGAGACCGAAGCGGAGGCGGAGCACCTTCTCCTCACGGGGGGTGAGGGACTCCAGCACCTCTTCAAGCTGCTCCTTCAGGAGCGTAAACGACGCAGCCTCTGCCGGGGCGGGGGCGTCCTGATCCTCAATGAAGTCGCCCAGGTGGGAGTCTTCCTCCTCACCGATGGGGGTCTCCAGCGAGACCGGCTCCTGGGCGATCTTCTGGATCTCCCGGACCCGCTCCACCGAGATCTCCATATGCCCGGCGATCTCTTCCGGCAGCGGCTCACGGCCCAGTTCCTGCACCAGCTGCCGGGTGACCCGGATCAGCTTATTAATCGTTTCCACCATATGAACGGGAATGCGAATCGTACGCGCCTGGTCCGCAATCGCCCGGGTAATCGCCTGGCGAATCCACCATGTCGCATAGGTAGAGAACTTGTAACCCTTGCGGTAGTCGAACTTCTCGACCGCCTTGATCAGGCCCAGGTTACCCTCCTGAATCAGATCGAGGAACTGCATGCCACGGCCCACGTACCGTTTGGCAATGGAGACCACCAATCGCAGGTTGGCTTCGGCGAGCCGGCGCTTGGCTTCTTCATCGCCCTGCTCGATCCGCTTGGCCAGTTCCACCTCTTCCTCCGCAGAGAGAAGCGGCACCCGCCCGATCTCCTTGAGGTACATGCGGACCGGGTCATCGATGGCAATCCCTTCAGGAACGGAGAGGTCGATCTCAACTTCTTCGTCGAGGGTGGTTTCCTCAGTATCCTCGAGGGGCGCGACCTCCTCCTCGTCGGGGACAGCATCGGCCCGGTCACCGATCACGTCGATACCGGCCTCGGTCAGCGCCTCGAAGACATCGTCCATCTGATCCGCCCCGAGCTCGAGGCCCTGGAGGGAGTCGGCCACCTCTCCATAGCTGAGGGCGCCCTTGCGCTTCCCCTTGGCGATCAGATCTTTCACCAGGTCTTTGGCGTTTTCTACCTTGATCTCCTTGGACTCCATGATGACTACCCCCCTTCCGCAACCCGCCTCAAGATCTGGACGGTTTCTGTTTTTTGATCAGTTCGGTGAGCTCCAGCACAATCGCCGGGTCCACCTTCTGCTTCGATGCCTCTGTGGCCCTAATCAAGTTCCTCAAGTCCTCTATTCTCCTCGAATCTCTATGCTTCCTTATCTTCTCGATGCAGTCTGCGGCTTCCTTTTCCGAATCGCTCGTGACGATCGGTTTGGCCACCATTTCGGTGAGAACCAGCCGCGCATCGGGGTCAGACAGTCGGTCGAGTACCCGGGCAACCACTGAGCCACCGGCGAATGGGTCCGGTTCGAGGCAGATGGGACGGGCCACGGTAAACAGCGCCTGTAGATGAGGATCTTCGAAGGGGGTAGCCCCCAAGTCCGCCTCAATCCGCCGGAGCAGAACCGGGCTCTGAAGCAGCAGGTAGAGCAGGGCACGCTCGGCCCGATGGGCGCCGTCAGCCGCCGTGACCGGCGGATCGACACGCACCGGCCTTGCGGGGGGCTGCTCGCCCCACCCCCCGGACCGGGGGCCAAAGGACCGGTCGGGGCGCTGGTAGGAGTGCTCCCTCCGCCCTGAGTCAGGCGGTCCTTGCGGCTGTAGGTCTGTAGGGTTTGTTTCCCCCGCGTCTCTCCTATTATTCCTGGAATCTGGCTGGTTATGCTGGAAACCCTGACGAAGAAGCCGATTCATCTGACGATCAATGGCAACCTTCATGTCGGGTTTCGCCAGCGGGTTCTGCCCGGCCAGCTTCTCTGCCACCTGGTCTGCATAGGCCTCCCGCAGAACCTCGTCCCTGACATCGGCGAGGACCCGGGCCACCGACTCCAGCGCCCTGGCCTTGGCCTCGGGCGTACTGCCCTCATGCTTGACCATCGCGTTTCGCAACTTGAACTCAATGAGTGGGATCGCCTCGTTCAGCGCACGCTCAAACGCCTCGACCCCGTGCTCCCGAATATACTCGTCGGGATCCTTCCCGTCGGGAATCTGGAGCACCCGGACATCGCAGCCGGTGTCGTAGAGCTTTTCCAGGCCGCGCAGAGTCGCCATCTGCCCCGCGGTATCCATATCGAAAGCGACGATGGCCTGGGCCGCCTGCTGGCGGATCATTCGGCACTGCTCGTCGGTCAGCGCCGTGCCCAACGGGGCCACCACATTCTGAATGCCGTACTGGTGGGGCATGATGACGTCCATGTATCCTTCTACAAGGATAGCCTGATTCCTCGCGCGCATCGCTTCCTTGGCTTGATCCAACCCAAAGAGAAGCTGTCGCTTGGAGAAGAGGGGCGTTTCGGCGGTGTTCTTGTACTTTGCCGCCTGTCCTTCCAGAATGCGCCCGCCAAAGCCGATTACCCGGCCGGCCAGGTCGGCGATGGGGAACATGACCCGGTCGAAGAAGGCGTCTGTATAGCCGGAGCCGTCCCGGCGAGGCAGAATCAGCCCGACCTTTTGGAGCATCTCCGGCGGAAAGCGGTTCTTCAGCGTGCGGTAGAGCGCTCCCCTTCCGGGAGCCCACCCCAGGCGGAACCGGCGAATGGTCTCTTCACTTAGCCCGCGGCGAAGCAGGTAGTCCAGCCCCGGCTTGCCAACATCGGAGAGCAGTTGGTGATGAAAGAACCGGGCGGCAAGATCCAGCGCTTCGTACATGGCGCGGCGCTCCCGGTATGCCTTCTCTTCCTCGGGGGTTCGCTCCTCCTTAGGCAATGGGATGCGCGCCCGCTGCGCCAGGTGGACGACCGTCTCATAGAAGGTCATGTGCTCCCGCTGCTGGACGAAGGTGAAGACGTCGCCGCTGGCCTTGCATCCGAAGCAGTGGTAGAACTGCTGGTCCGGGATCACGTGGAAGGACGGGGTCTTCTCACTGTGAAAGGGGCAGAGCCCCACATACCGGTTGCCCCTTCGCTCCAGCTTGACATAGGACGAGATGACCTCGACGATATCGTTCTTGGCACGAACCTCGTCTTTAAATGCCTGGTCGAACTGGGCCACCGATCACCACCCCATCATTTCTGCAATAGAAAACCCCCCGTACCACCGGACAGGACAACGTAGACGGCGGTGAGGGTTCTTTGCGGTGTTCCTTTCCCTTCTACAAGGTCGAGATGGATTCCTTCCATATGTTCGCCTGGTCACGAGGGATCGGGCGCGCGCCCTATCGATTACGGTGAGGACCTAGCATTTTAGGATGAGACAGGAGATGGAGCGGTATACGTGATCCGACGGGCCCGGCAGATTTGACGAGACTCTTCCTCTAGAGACGTGAACAGCGGTCGATCGGATATGGCACCTACCAACAGAAAAGAGGGCTCACGGTTGCTCGTGAGCCCCCTCGACGGCTCAGGGCCGCGGCGGGTATATACCCTGCAGGGCGATGATGAAACTCAGGCCCAGGCCCGGCTGACGGTTGTTGTGGGCAGCCCCGCTCCCCACCTGCCCCAGTGCAGCGGCGTTCATGGTGGTGTCGGGCGGGGGTGGGGCGTAGGCGGGTGCCGCAGCGCGGCCGCCACCGGCCCAGACCGCATTGCTGGGGTCGGTGGCGTTGGGCGCTCCTGCGTAGCCGCTGGCCTGATGGGTGTGAACGGGAAGCTGACCGACTGTGAGCGTCACCGTATCGCTGCCGCCGATCTCCCCAAGGCGGCGGGGGGTCAGACCCGGCCCCGCTCCGGCATGCATGGGCACCCGGTCCCGGAGGTCGGGGAGGCGGAAGACCGTCTTCCCGTCTCCGCCGTAGGTGATCCCGAGCAGCGAAAAGAGCGCCGTATTCTGTGCGATCGGGAGCGTCTGGCCGTTGCAGAAGGCCCAGCCCTTCGGCGCATAGGTGCCGGCGAAGAGGCGGATCTCCCCAAGGAATGGCTCGGACATTGTGTTCCCCTCCTCTTAGTCCCGGGGCGGGAAGATGCCGACCAGGGCGATGCAGAAGTTGGTCGCCAGGTACGGCTGCATGTTCTCGTGCGCCTCCCCGGCGCCGGTTTGGCCGATGGCGCTGGGATGCATCTCGGCGTTATGGCTCGTGCCGTAGGCGTGGCTGAGATCGGCCCACAGGTTGCCCGCCGGCGATGGGAGTTGGGCGGCAGCCTTGGAGGCCGCGGCCCCGTGGGTGTGGGCGGCGAGCTCTGCGACGCTCAGGGTGTGGGTCTCCTCGCCGCTCGCCTGTCCCAGCCTTACGGTGTCGCCGACATGCACCGGGGCACGGCCCCGCAGGTCGGGCAACCCGAAGGTGGTCCGCCCGTCTCCCCCGTAGGTGGTGCCCAGTATGGAGAAGAGCGCCGTGTTCTGAGCGATCGACAGCAGCCGGCCATCGCAGAAGGCCCAGCCATGCGGCTCGAAGTCGAAGGAGAAGGCCCGGATCTCTCCGATGAAGGGTTCTGCCATGCTTGACTCCTCCTGTTTCAGTGACGTTCGGTTCCCTGCCGGTTACTGCCGGTTTGGCCAGAGGCCTGTGAGGCAGATGATGAAGTTGACCGCCAGATAGGGCATCAGGTTGTCATGGGGCTGCCCCTGCCCGGTGGACTCGATCGCCTGAGGGCTCATGGGAGCGTTCGCATCGCCCTTGAAGTACTGGTTGCGGTCCAGGGTGGCCCAGAAGCCCTGTGCCGGGGCCTCTGCTGTGCCGGGCCCCTCCAGGGCGAGCGCCCGGTGACTGTGCGCAGGCATTTGCGCCGCGCTCAGCGTGACGGTCTCCGCACCGCCGGCCTGCCCGATCTGGTAGGTATGACCGCTGGCTGCCCGCCCGATGCTGATGGGAATCCGCCCCCGCAAATCGGGGAGCCTGAAGGTGGTCTGCCCGTCTCCGCCGTACGTGGTGCCGATCAAGGCGAAGATTTGCTGGTTCTCTGCAATGGAGAGGATCTGACCGTCACACAGCGCCCAGCCCTCCGGTGCGTAGGTGCCTGCGAACATGCGAATCTCGCCGACATACGGATCGCTCATACCGAGCCTCCTTCCATGCTCTGCTGAGATAGGCGCAGGTGCGCCGCGCCTGGATCTCCCTCGCTCATCCCGGACCCTCGGGACGCCAAACCAGCGCCACGTGGGTCTCGCTCTCCCCTGCCAGCCCGAACCCCAGCCGCTCGTAGAGGCGCCGGGCGGGGTTCCCCTTCATGACCTGCAGGCGGATCGGCCTGGCCTTCTCCGCCGCTTCTGCCTGAAGCAGACGAATCAGCACAGCGCCCAGACCAGCGTTGCGATGCGCCGGCAAGAGCGCCAGATCGATCAGATGCATCTCGCTCCCTGTCCGGTCGACAATGAGACGCCCCACCGGGCGGCCATCATGCAGAATCACGCCGTGGTCCGCGCCCGGGTACTGAAGGCTGTAAGCCCGCTGCTGGAGGTCAAACTGCAGGCGCAAAAAAGCCTCCTGCTCGGCGGTCCCCCACCCCCAGGCGGCGACCTCGTCCCGACGTGTCCCCGCATAGACCTCATAAAAGAAGTCGGTCGCAGCGGGCTGGCTGGCAACAGTGAGGGACATGTACACCCTCCATTCCCCGGAACGTTGACTCACGCAGTACATGAATGCATGAATCTTTCGTGCAACCTGCCCTGTTCACCTTCAGTTTGTCGAAACATTTTTATTCTTCTGGTTACGTAAGGTACTCCTTGCACTCTTTCAGTGGGACGAGACCTACGCGCGGCGTAAAAAGCCGCCCGCCCCTCTTCTCAGAGGAGCGGGCGTTGCGCTATTCGTGCGGACTACACGGTGCTGGCGGTCGCCTTGGCACCCTTTGCCTTCGCGGCTGCCTGGGCGGCGGCGATGCGGGCGACCGGGACCCGGTAGGGCGAGCAGGAGACGTAGCTCAGGCCCACGTTGTGGAAGAACTCGATCGACGACGGGTCGCCGCCGTGCTCACCGCAGATGCCCAGCTTAATGTCGGGCCGGACCTGGCGTCCCAGCTGGCAGGCCATGTCGACCAGCTTGCCCACACCGGTGCGGTCGAGGGTGACGAACGGGTTCTCCGGCAGGACCTTCTTCTCCACATACTGCGCCAGGAACTTGCCCTCGGCGTCGTCGCGGGAGTAGCCGAAGGTGGTCTGGGTCAGGTCGTTCGTGCCGAAGGAGAAGAACTGGGCGTGCTCGGCGATCTCGTCGGCGGTCAGCGCCGCCCGCGGGACCTCGATCATGGTGCCGTTCAGGTACTTGAAGGTGACGCCCTCCCGCTCCATCACCTCGGCGGCGATGCGGTGGGTCATCTCCTCCAGGAACTTCAACTCGTTCACATGACCGACCAGCGGGTGCATGATCTCGGGCTCGGTCTTCATGCCTTCCTTGTGGCACTGCGCCGCGGCCTCAAAGATCGCCCGGATCTGCATTTCGTAGATCTCGGGGTAGATCATGCCAAGGCGGCAGCCCCGGAAGCCGAGCATCGGGTTGATCTCCGAGAGCGCCCGAACCTTGCGCAGCAGGTGCTCCTTCTCGATCAGCTCACGGCCCTGCTCGCCCTTCTCCCGCAGGAGGGCGACCTCAATCGCCAGCTCCTCTTCGGCGGGCAGGAACTCGTGCAGGGGCGGATCGAGCAGGCGAATGGTGACCGGGTGCGGATCCATCGCCTTGAAGATGCCGTGGAAGTCCTCCCGCTGCATCACCTGGAGCTTGTCGAGGGCGACCTGCCGCTCCTCCAGCGTCTCCGCCAGGATCATCTCCCGGGCGACCTCCATGCGCTCCGGATGATGCCCGCCCTGGCCAAACATGTGCTCCGTGCGGCAGAGGCCGATGCCGGCGGCGCCGAACTCGCGGGCCTTGGCAGCATCGTGCGGGTTGTCGGCGTTAGCCCGGACGCCCAGGCTCTTGATCTCGTCGGCCCAGTCGAGCAGCTCCCGGAACTCGGGGGAGAGCTCGGGGTCGATCAGCGGCACGGCGCCCAGGATCACGTTGCCGGTGGCGCCGTCGATGGAGATGACCTCGCCCTCCTTGACCTCCCGGCCGTTCACCCGGAAGAGGCCGGCCTCCAGATCGATGCGGATCGCCTCGCAGCCCACGACGCAGGGCTTGCCCATGCCGCGGGAGACGATGGCGGCGTGGGAGGTCATGCCGCCGCGGGAGGTGAGAATGCCCTGGGCCACCACCATGCCGTGAATGTCATCTGGCGAGGTCTCGGGCCGGACCATGATCACCTTCTGCCCCTCGCCCGCCAGCTTCGCCGCGTGGTCGGGGTCGAAGACACAGATTCCGGAGGCAGCGCCCGGGGAGGCGGCCAGGCCGGTGGCCAGCACGTCGAGCTTCGCCCGGGGGTCGATGGCCGGGTGGAGAATCTTGTCGATGGCGCCGGGCTCGATGCGCAGGACCGCCTGCTCCTTGGAGATCTTCCCCTCGTGGACCAGATCAACGGCGATCTTGATCGAGGCGAGGGGGGTCCGCTTGCCCGAGCGGCACTGCAGCATGTAGAGCTTGCCGCGCTCGATGGTGAACTCAATGTCCTGCATGTCGCCGTAGTGCTTCTCCAGCAGCTCGCACAGATCGAAGAGCTGCTGGTAGGCCTCGGGCATGGTCTCCTGCAGGTGGGAGACCGGGAAGGGGGTCCGAATGCCGGCCACCACGTCTTCGCCCTGGGCGTTGGGCAGGTACTCGCCGTAAAACTCCTTGGAGCCGGAGTTCGGGTTGCGGGTGAAGACCACGCCGGTGGCTGAGTCGTTGCCCATGTTGCCGAAGGCCATCGCCTGCACGTTTACGGCGGTGCCCAACTCGTCGGCAATCTTGTTGATCCGCCGGTAGACCTTCGCCCGCGGGTTATCCCACGACTCGAAGACGGCGTTGATCGCTAAGAAGAGCTGCTCCCGCGGATCCTGCGGGAAGGGCTTGCCGGTCATCTTCTCCACCAGGGCCTTGTACTCGGGCACCAGGGCGACCAGGTGCTCCGCCTGCATCTCGGTGTCGAGCTTGAAGCCGAGGCGCTCCTTATGTGCCTCCAGGATCCGCTCAAAGTTGTGCAGGGTAACACCCAGCACCACGTTGGAGAACATTTGAATAAAGCGACGGTAGGAGTCCCAGGCGAACCGCTGGTTGTTGGTGTTCTTGGCGACGGCCTGAACGGTCTGGTCGTTGAGGCCGAGGTTGAGAATGGTGTCCATCATGCCCGGCATGGAGACGGGAGCGCCGGAGCGGACAGAGACCAGCAGGGGGTTGTCGGAGTCACCAAACCGCTTGCCCATCTTGGCTTCAAGCTTGGCGAGCGCCCCGTCGATCTGCTCGATCACATCGGGTGTCAGCGCCTTGACGGTCTGGTAGTCACGGCAGACCTCCGTCGTGATCGTGAATCCAGGAGGAACGGGCAGACCGATGACCGTCATTTCTGCAAGATTCGCGCCCTTGCCGCCGAGCAGCATCTTCATCTCTGCCCGGCCTTCCTCGAACAGGTAGACCGACTTCTTAGTCACCGTACTTCACCCCTCGATTGATGATCTCCAGGACCCGGACCGCTGTCTCCTCCACCGCCTTGTTGGTCACATCGACCACCGGGCAGCCAACCTTCTTGAAAACAGCTTCGGCGTAGTCCAATTCCTGGAGGATACGCTCCAGATTGGAATAGTTCGCATCGGACCGCAGACCAATCGTCTTGACGCGCTCTTCGCGGATCTGGTGGAGCTTGTCGGGGCTGACCCGCAGGCCAACCACCTTGTGAGGCGGGACCAGAAAAAGCTCCTTGGGAAGGCTCACCTCGGGGACCAAGGGCAGATTGGCCACCTTGAAGCGCCGGTGGGCCAGGTACATGGAGACCGGGGTCTTCGACGAGCGGGAGACGCCGATCAGGACGACGTCGGCCCTCAGGAAGCCGCGCGGGTCCTTGCCGTCGTCGTACTTGACGGCAAACTCGACCGCCTCCACCCTGCGGAAGTAGTCGTCGTCGAGCTTGTGCATGATCCCGGGCTCCAGCCTGGGCGGCGACCCCAACAACTGCGACATGCCGTCCAGCATCGGGCCCATGATATCCACCGCGGGAATTCCCCACATTTCGGTCAGCCGGCGAAGCTCCTGCCGCACCTCTGGAACAATGATCGTGTAGACGATGAGAGTCGGCTGCAGGCGAGCAGCATCCACCACCTCCCGGAGTGCGATGGGGTCCTCCACCATGGGATAGCGACGGATCTCGACACCGGTGTTCCCGTACTGCGCCAGGGCCGCACGGGTCACCAGATCTGCGGTCTCTCCCACGGAGTCCGAAACCACAAAGACAACCGGCTTCTCAGCCATGTCAGCCCTCCCTGCTTGTTCCAAAACGCACATGCGCACAGACTCGCCCCACGTGCCATGCAAGATGGATATACGATTCGCGAGAGCCCAATCCTGCCCCTTCCCTACAGCAATGGGCGCTCAGGGCTCCTGAAGTTTTCAATCGGAGTTCAAGAGTCCGTCTATCGCAGAAACCATTATGATAGATTCGGTTTTGTAGTCCCAGCTGGCTTAGCGCAGCGGCGGCCCTTCCGGGGACTCCGATGCCCAGTAGGCCCGCAGCCCGAAGAGCAGATAGATAGAGGCCACCGACCACCAGACGGTAAAGCCGGTCGCGCTCCAGGTGCGGAAGTTCGGCCAAATCCACTGGATGATGATCGGCAGGCTCATGGCGTAGAGGCCCAGCCGGAAGCCCAGCTCAAAGGGAACCTGCCGCCCGACCATGCGGCCGTAAAACAGGGCGACAAGGGCCAGAATCACCGCATCGATCGCCTTGAAGGCGAGTTGGAAGAGGTAGAGGAAGAGATAGACGAAGGGGAGAATGCGCTGCGGCCCTGCGGCGAGAATCTCCAGGAGGTTCTGCTTGGTCACGTCGGTCTGTAGCCTGGCGAAGCTGAACTCCCGGTGGTCCACCCCTGGCTGGATGATGTAGTACCGCTCGCGGGTGATCAGAATCGCTCGCTGGCCCTTCAGGGCCTCTGCGGTTGTCTGGCCGGTGGTGTCGACGATCACCTGAGTCCCATCGGGGACAGTCTGCTTGAACGGCATGGGCCCCTCGAAATAGAACTGGCCATTCCTCACACCGAAGTCGGGCCAGGTGGCCATCTGCCGGGACATCTCGGCGGCGGCCCGCCGAAGCTGCACCATGTTAATGTAGCCGTTGATCGCCAGGACAATAGCCAGAAGCAGGGCGACGAAACCGAACCCGCCGCGCGGGTCTCGGGCCAGGCGTGCGTACCCACTGAACCCGATGGTCGCGTCCTTCAATTTCTCCAGAAACGACAAGGATGGCACCTCCGAAAAGTTCAGGCGGGGCGGGCGCCCGCTCACCCTCTTATTCTACTGCACCTTAGCTTTCCGTGCCATGTGAAAGGGCAATGAGGGCAGCAAAGAGCCCTCGGGGTGCTAATTCCCCGGGGGCCGTCTCTTTCAGGGCCTTCGTTCAGGTTGACAACCGCCGTTGCGTACGGGCCGTCTACGCCATGCGCCCCGATTGCCTCGCCAGGGAAGGAGAGGGTGATCATGTTCTGGCCGGTAACCAGGTAGGCGCGGCTGTCCAGCCCGCCCTTGCTGTGGCCGACGATGTTGATCTTCTCCACGCCCAACCCGGCCTTGAGGTCGGCAACCCAGGCGGCCTCCTCCGACATGTGCACCCCCCAGGAGCCGTGGTTGTTCGGGAAACTGAAGGCCTCGGCGTGCAGGCCCTCCTGGCTCGCGAAACCGGTGGGATTGGTCCAGGCGCTCCACGTGGTTTCGCTGCTCAGGAAGCCGTAGACAACGTAGACCTTATCGACCTCGGGGGCAAAGTCGCTCCCGGAGTAGTCCTCATCCACATCCCAGACCCGCAGGGTCAGGTCGACCGCACCGTTATCGGTGTAGATGTTCTCGGGCTGAAGCAGGTGCCCGTTTGCGTCCACCGGCCCGAAGTAGCGGGTGATGTCGATATGGAACTCGATGGGCCCATCGCTGCGGAAGAGATAATAGTGCAACGGGTAGCCGGCATCGGCCACAAACTCCTCGTCCGCCTCAGCCACCTGGTCACCTGCCCTGTAGGACAGGACGCCTGGCAACGGGCCGGGGGCTGCCCTGTCGCCGTCGGGCGCCTGAGGGGGCAGAACAAACCTCCCAGTATTTGGTATACCGAAGGGTTGGTCCTTCTCTCCTTTGTTGCCTCCTGCGCGTGGGCTTCTTCGCTGTCAGCGCCGGCCCGTTACGGGCGGGAATCAGCAAAACCCCCTCCGTGACCCTGCGGCCCGCCCCATAACCATTCTCCACGCGGTAGCGAAGACGGTTCGGCTCCTCGCAGTCGAAGTCACGGTGTAGCAGGTTCCCAAAGTCGCCCGTCCGGAAGAGGGGGAGATCGATCCGGCCTACTACGGGGGTGCGGGTCTCCTCTACCCGTGCCACCTCGATATAGGCGGCGACGAAGAACGGTTTACCGCCGTCGGGAAACCGCCCAATCCCCTGGGGTTTGTGCGCTTCGCGAACCAGGGTAAGCTGAAACCGACCGGCGTACTCACCTGCAAAGCAGGGCCACGCGCCGCCAAGGAGCTTTGCCGAAACTCCGAGACCTGTCGCGCGTATAGGCACCCGCTGAGCAGAAGGCTGACCGCGCACACCAGGAGCAGCCCCTTGTACCTCCGCACAGACGCTCTCCCCTCTCTGCGCCACATCTTTATCCATTCGACAGGTCCCGTTCAAGACCCCCTAAATATTGGATCTTTCGTCCGGAACCACTCTCTTAGCTCTACGCGAAAGGACCCCCACCGCTCACGGTCGAGCGCCGGGGGTCCATTCTTTTAGCCCGCCAGTTTGGAGAGATCAGCCGGAGCGGAGAGGAGGCTGCCCAGCGCCTGAAGCAGGCTGTAGCGATTGGCCCTGACCCGCTCGTTCTCCACGTTGACCCGCACGTTGTCCAGGAAGGCATCGACCGGCGCCTTCAGCTTGGTGGCGGTGCGGTAGAAGGACTCGTACTCGCCCAGGTCCAGCGCCCGCTTCAGGTCGGGGCGCAGTTCGACAAAGGCGCCGTAAAGTTCCCGCTCAGAGGCCTCCTCGAACAACTCGGGGTCGATCTCACCGGTCTGCACGCCGGCCTCGTCGGCCTTGCCAGCCAGGTTGGTGATGCGCTTGAAGGCGCCAGTCACGGCGGCGAACTCCTCCACCCCCATCATGGCGCCCAGCGCCTCGGCCCGGTTGATGGCGTCGGTGACATCGCGGAAGCCGGCGGCGAGCACGGCGTCAATCACGTCGTAGCGAATCCCCTGCTGCTCCATGATCACCTTGATCCGTGCCTTGAAGAACTCCAGCAGGTCGTTCAGGGCCTTCAGGGCCACGTCGGAGGGCAGGTTGTACTGGGTGAGCGCCAGGGAGCACAGCTCGCCCAGGTCGAGTGTGAGCCCGTTCCCCACGATGGTCTGGACCACGCCCTGGGCGGCGCGGCGCAGGGCGAAGGGGTCCTGGGAGCCGGTGGGGATCATGCCGATGGAGAAGTAGCCCGCCAGGGTGTCGAGCTTGTCGGCCAGGGCGACGATGATGCCGGGATCGCTGTGGGGCAGTTCGTCGCCGGCGCCCCGGGGCAGGTAGTGCTCATAGATGGCGTGGGCCACAGCGGGGTCACCGCCCTCCCGCAGGTGGTACTGCTTGCCCATGTAGCCCTGCACCTCGGGGAACTCGAAGACCATCTTGGTGGCCAGGTCGGCCTTGCAGAGCCAGGCCGCCTTGACCGCCTGCTCCGCCTGCTCCGGCTTCAGCCCGTACTCCCGGGCGTACTCCCGGGCCAGGCTGACCAGCCGCTCGACCCGCTGGAACTGGGTGCCCAGCTTCTCCTGGAAGACCACGTTCTTCAGCTTTCCGTTGAACCACTCCAGGGAGTGCTTGCGATCCTCGTCCCAGAAGAAGCGGGCGTCGGCGAAGCGGGCGGCCAGCACCTTCTCGTTGCCGGCCCGCACGATCTCCATGTAGTCCTGCTCGCCGTTGCGCACCCCCACGAAGTAGGGCAACAGCTCCTCGGCCCCCTCGGCCTTGTAGACCGGGAAGTAACGCTGGTTCTCCTTCATGGTGGTGATCAGCACGGCGGGGGGCACATCGAGATAGGCCTCCGCGAAGGAGCCGATAAAAGCGTTGGGCTGCTCCACCAGCCAGGTCAGCTCCTCGAGCAGGTCCTCGTCACGCTCCACATGGCCGTGGATCTTGGCCGCCTCGGCGGTGATCTGCTGCCAGATGATCTGCTTGCGGATCTGCTGGTCGACCATGACATAGCCCCGCGAGACCTGGGCGAAGTACTCGTCGGCGTTGTTCACCTTGATCGGCTGGGCCGGCCCCAGTACCCGGTGGCCCCGGGTGGTGTCCACCGTCTCAATGCCGTCGACATCGAAGGGGACGCGCCGGTCGCCCAGCAGGGCGAGAATCCACTTGATCGGACGGGCGTACCGGATCGACCGGTCGGCCCAGCGCATCGACTTCGGCCAGTCGATGGAGGTGACCAGCGAGGCCAGCAGCGGCGGCAGCACCTTGGCCACCGACTCGCCCTTGACCAGCTTGCGGGCGTAGATATACTCGCCGCCCTTCTCGTCGGCCCGGACCTCCAGGTCCTCCACCGCCACGCCCTGGCCCTGGGCGAACTTCTGCGCCGGAATGGTCGGCTTGCCCTCTGCGTCGAAGGCGACCTTCTTGGCGGGGCCCTTGGCGACCATCTCCACATCTTTCTGGAGCAGCGCCAGGTCCTTCACGTAGAGCACCAGGCGGCGCGGGGTGCCGAAGACATCGATCAGGGCGAAGTCGAGCCGGGCATCGTTCAGCGCCTTGGTGGCGTTGGCCTTCAGCTGTTCCAGCGCCGGGCCGCAGAACCTGGCGGGAATCTCCTCGGTGCCGATCTCAAGCAGGAGGTTGCGTCTCTCGGTCATGGCTAGTTCCCTCCTTCCGCATCGGGCCGGTCTTCGCCCTTGGGGTCAGGGCCAATGCCGGCCTGCCCCTTGGCCCCGAAGCGGGACTCCCAGGTGGGCCGCTCGTCGAGCGGCTTGAGCAGCGGGAAGCCCAGCGACTCGCGCATGTCGATGTAGGCCTTGGCGGCGGTCCGGCACATGTTGCGCACCCGGAGAATGTATCCCTGCCGCTCCGCTACGGCGATGGCGCCGCGGGCATCGAGCAGGTTGAAGGTGTGGGCGCACTTCAGAATGTAGTCGTAGGCCGGGTAGACCAGCGGCTGCTCCAGCTCTAGGAGTCGCTTCGCCTCGCCCTCGTACATGTGGTAGAGCTTGAAGAGCATCTCGCTGTCGGACTGCTCGAAGTTGTAGACCGACTGCTCCCACTCGGAGCGCTCGAAGATGTCGCCGTAGCGCAGGTGGTCGTTGTACTGGATATCCCAGACGTTATCGACGCCCTGAATGTAGGAGCAGAGCCGCTCCAGGCCCAATGTGATCTCCACAGAGACCGGCTTGCACTCAAAGCCGCCCACCTGCTGGAAGTAGGTGAACTGAGTGATCTCCATGCCGTCGCACCAGACCTCCCAGCCCAGGCCCCAGGCGCCCTGCGAGGGGGCCTCCCAGTTGTCCTCCACGAAGCGAATGTCATGCTTCTTCGGGTCGATGCCGATGGTCTCCAGCATCTCCAGGTACATCTCCTGGATGTTCTCCGGCGAGGGCTTCATGATCACCTGGTACTGGAAGTAGTGCTGCATGCGGTTCGGGTTCTGGGCGTAGCGGCCGTCTGCCGGACGGCGGCAGGGCTCAATGTAGGCCACGTTCCACGGCTCGGGACCCAGCGCCCGGAAAAAGGTGGTCGGGTTGAAGGTGCCCGCCCCCTTCTCGATGTCGTACGGGGTCTGAATGATGCACCCCTTCTCGGCCCAAAACTTGTCCAGGGTCAGAATCAGGTCCTGAAAGTTCATGCGACAATCCTCCTTCCTGAAAGCCGGTAAAACCAAACGTGGCAGAGCCGGAAAAAGGTAAAAGCCCTCGTCTCCGGCCAAGTCGAATTGGCCAGGGACGAGAGCTTGTGTGTACTCCCGCGGTTCCACCCTGATTGACGCCGGCGAGGCGCCCACCTTAATCCGATGCGGTTTTCGCTCCCGGGCGCCCTTCCCCGCTGCATGCCTCACCCCGCTTGCACCAAGTGCGGGGCTCTCTGTCGAGGCAGCCTGTCGGGTACTCCTCCCGTTCCTCGCTATGAGAGCACTCTAGCAAATCCATCCTGCCGTGTCAAGGCGCTTACTGAAGGTGCCCGCCGGGCCGTGATGGATACGGGTTGGAGGGTCCAACCGGCTCGACCTCCAGATCAACGCCCCATGAAGCGCACGGGGTTCTGCTTCAGTTAGGCTGAGCACGATCTGCTGCACCCGCTGCACGTCGTTGTCGAGGGTTTGAAGGAGACGTTACTGGGTCTGTTCCTCCAAACAGTGCCTTGACCCGGTTCCACAGCGACATGCAACGACCCGCCTTTCCCCTGCGTTATCGCCACTCGATCGGCTTCCCATCCAGGAAGACCTGCCGAATTGCCGAGCGCCCAGTCGAATCCACCAATACCTGAACATCCAGCTCTACCTGCCGCCCCTCCAACTCCTTCCCCTGACCCTCCGGCACGTAGAATTGCTCAATCCCATACCGCAGGTGGATCCGACCCGGCCGGTCGTTCTCCCGGGGCTCCACCCAGAGGATTCGCCCGCGTATGGCCACCTCACCACTCGCCGTGGCCGGGCGACGGTCGGAGATGGCCACCGCCGTCCAGAACGGCTGCCCCTCCTGCAGGGTAACCCAGACGCGCTGCCCGGACTCGTAGGGCCAGCCCGCCGTCGGCAGGTTGCTGCTCAGGTCCGAAATCTCGTAACGCAGTCTGACATACTCGCCCCGGAACGGGTCCCACGGGTCGATTGGGGCGGTCTTGAGCATGACCGGCGTGCCGGTCAGCAGGGTAAAGCTGTGCAGGGCGACCATTGCCAGAAGAATCGCTACCTGAAGCGCCACAGCGGCCCAGAACCTACCCTTCATCGCCGCCACCCCCCATTTCGCCCACCCAGCGCCGGCGGTTCCGCTCCAGGTACCAGCCGCCCACCAGCAGAAGCACGCCGCCCATCATGAAGAAGAACGAGCGATCCATGGCCCTGAAGAAGAGATCAAAGTAGCGGGTCAGCAGGTGGATGGCAAAGGTGACAAGCCCCAGGTTGACCAGGAGTTCCATCCGCCGCTGGATACCGAGGGCAACCACGCCCACCACCCCGGCCAGGAGCAGGAGGTTGAAGAGCACCATCCGCCCCACCTCGGGCAGCCACTCGGCCAGCAGGACCGCCGCCACCGGGAGCAGCACGGCAGGGAGCAGCCAGCGCCGCTCGCCCTCCCCGCTCCGCAGGTAGAGCACCACCCCGGCGGCCACCCCGGCCAGCAGCAGCACGGCGCCGGCCACGGTGTATGGCGAGCCGGCAAAGAGCGAGGGCAGGAGCCCGCTGTCGGGCAACATCCACCGGGGGATGGAGAAGGTGAGCAGGTAAAGGCCGATCAGGGCCAGGAAGGTGCCGCTGCCCAGGTAGGTGCGGCCATCGCCCAACCGGTTCAGCCCCGCCAACATCACGACGACCCCGTAGAGGAGCGCCAGACGTCCGACCATTAGCACCGCGGCGCCGTTCGCCTCGGACAGATCGGTGCGGCCCGCGTTCAAGATGTACCAGAGGAAGACAGAGAGCAGAATCGCCGACTCCGCAAGGCGGGTTTCGGTCCGCCGGCTCAGCGGCAGTACCGCCCCCAGCATCAGAACCGGGAAGAGATAGTTGTACTGGGCCATCTCGGTCTGTGCGCCCACGGTCCAGACCACCAGGGTGACGGTGGCCAGGTAGAGCACCGGGCGGGAACCTGTGGCCCAGACCAGCGGCAGAATGCCGGCGCCCCAGGCCAGAAAGCCGGTGGGGAAGTCGCTGTCGATATGGAAGATCTGCGCCACCAGCCAGATGGACGCCCCGTAGAGCAGGCTGCCCAGGAAGATCAGCGCCTGGCCCAGCCGGGGGGAGTCGCCCCGCCTGTACTGGAAGTAGAAGCCCGCCCCGTAGCTGCCGAGCATGGCGGCGAGGATCAGCACCACCTTGATCGTGGCGGGAATGCGGGGCCAGTTCGCGGCAAAGTAAAGAATCACCCCGGCCCCCACCAGCAGGCTGCCCAGAATCGACATGATCAGCACGGTCCGATCACGGCCAGCGGCTGCGCCATCTTGCGGGTAAAGCTTCAGAATCGCCTCCCGCTGCTGCGCGCTGATCAGACCCAGCCGGACCCATCGCTCCGACTCTGGTCGGAGACCCTCTTTCCAGTCGGACGGCATGACCCCCCACTCCCTTTCCCTGCCGCAGTTCGTCCCCGCCCTCACAACCTCCTGCAGACCGCAGTGAATCCGCTGGGGGCGCGTAAAAGCCCCCGTCTCATGACATGAGAAGGGGCGGGCTCTGGGCATGCTATCGCTGGACCCAGTCTATGGAATGGGAGTGAGCCGTATGACGAACCTGACCGCCGCTGAGACGCTCTTTCTGCAAGAGCACCTGCGGACCAGCATTGCCGGTGTCCGGTTCCTGAACCACTGCGCCAACGAGACCGGTGACACCCAGTTCAAGCAGCTCTGCCAGCAGTTTGCGCAGATGAAGCAGAACGGGCTGCAGCAAATGCTGCCGCTGCTCCAAAACGCCACACCCGGCCAGGCTCAGACAGGGCAGGCGGGCACCATGCAGCAGCAGATGGGCGGACAGATTCCGGGCCAGATTCAATAGGGGGTGGAGCGCCTTGAACCAGAACCAGCAGCCCAACAAGATCTCCGACTTTGACCTGATGACGGAGCTCGATTCCTGCTGCAAGCAGGAGGCGAGCCAGTTGACCACCGCGATTTTGGAGTCTTCGAACCCGCAGGTGCGCCAGCAGTTGATCAGCGCCCTCCAGCACACCTTTCAGCAGCAGCAGCAGCTGGCCCAGTTGATGATGCAGAAGGGCTACTACCGGCCGCTGCCGGCCAACCAGCAGATGATCCAGACGGCGAAAGACCAGATTGAGATGGCCAACGCCCAGGTCGGCGGGCCGTTCGCTCCGGGCCTCACCCAGGGGGTCCAGCCTCGGATTCCCGCCCCGCTTTCGGGAACCGGGCCGATCCCTCCGCAGGGCTAGATGCCCTGGCTTCTGGCTTCCAGGTAGGTCACGACCCGCTTCACGACACCCAGGTACTCTTTGCGGCCGTACTGCCAGCCTCTGTTATAGGCGGCTACCTTGCGCTGCAGTCCGGTGCCGGTAATGGCCTCATACAGGATCAGGCGGGCCACCCGGCCCTGGCCCTTGTAGAGGGTGGCGGGGTCCAGGCCATAGCTGACCGGGCCTCGGGTCAGGCGGGCCTCCCAGCGATAGGGGCCGCACTCGCCCTGCACCACGCCGTCCCTGGGCCCCAGGTCGATCAACCTGATGCTCCCGAACATGACAGAATCCCTCCTGAGAGGGATTCTCGACAACCAGGGTCCGGCCTAAACCACAGGCCGGGCCTTTTTTAGCGGCGGACGGTGTCCAGGAACTCCTTGGACTTCAGCTTCTTCTCGGTGCGGTCCAAAATGTAGGCGGTGAGCGCCCGGTCGATCTCTTCAGCCATATCGCCGCCCAGGCGCACCACGTGTGCCCGGCGGATATCGCCGTCCAGCAGGTGCTTCATGCTCTCCAGGGCACCCCGGGAGATGCGCAAGACCGCTTCGCCCTCGGCGGCGCAGGTGGGGCAGAGCACGCCGCCCAGCGCCGGGGAGAAGCGAATCTGGCCGCCGTTAGCAATCGCCTTGGTGCCGCAGCTGACACAGGCCTCCAGGCTGGGGCGAAAGCCCAGCATCGAAAGCAGCTTCAACTCGTACGACCGCAAGATCGGCTCCGGGGCCATCTCGGGTTCATTGAACAGGTGGAGCGTGGTCAGCAGGAGCAGGAAGGGTGACTCATACCGCTGCCTGTCGGGCATGAGGGCGTCCATGACCTCGCAGACGTAGGTGGCGTACGCCATGCGAACCAGGTCTTCCCGCAGGTGGCGGAAGGACTCGGTAATCTCCACCTGGCTCAGCGTGTCCATATTGCGCCCGCGGTAGAGCTGCGCCTGCACACGGGTAAAGAGCTGCATGGCCGCGGCGAAGCGGTTGCGCGGGCGGCGGGCGCCCTTCGCCACCACCTGGACCTTGCCCTCTTCGCGCGTCAGAATCACGGCGACCTTGTCTGCTTCGTCGAAGTCCCGAACTCGAATGATGATCCCATCTGCATTGTAGACCGCCACGGCTGTACCTCCCGCATCACTCTATCCATCATACCACGCCGGGGGACGGGCTGGGCAGATGAGGCGCCAGACCGATTTTCCTGCGGGCCTGTGAGTTTGATCACTTCGCTGCGGGCCGTCTCAGTGGATACTGAGAATGAATCTCAGAGAAGCGGAGGCGCAACGCCATGATGATATCGACCACCAAAGACCGTAGTCGGTTCTTGCTGATGGGCCTCGGCATGTTCACCCTGCTCGCAGCCATGTGGGGCGGGCTGCTCCGGCTTGGCTGGGTACTGCCCCCGCTCAGCCCAACGCTGGCGGGCTCACACGGGCCGCTGATGGTGTCGGGCTTTCTCGGCACCCTGATCGGGCTGGAGCGGGCCGTCGCCCTGCGGCACCGGTGGATGTACCTCGCCCCGGCCCTGACCGCCCTCGGTGGCCTGCTGATCCTGGCCGGCGCTCCTCCCACGGTGGGAGCGGTGGCCATTACCCTGGGCAGCCTGGTTCTGGTCCGGCTCTTCCTTTACCTGGTCCGGGAGCAGCCCGCCCTCTTTACCTATGTGCTGGCGCTGGCCGCCGGGGTCTGGGTTGGCGGGAACCTGCTCTGGCTCTTCGGTCTGCCGATTGCCACCCTGTCGCCCTGGTGGGCGGGCTTTCTGATTCTCACCATCGCCGGGGAGCGGCTGGAACTCTCCCGGCTGCTGCGCATCTCCCACCGGGGGAAGGCCGCCTTTGCGGGAGCTGTCCTCCTCTTTCTGTTCGGACTCATGCTCATGCCCTTCACGTACGCCGCCGGCTGGCGGGTGACCGGGGCCGGCATGATCGCCCTGGCCGCCTGGCTGCTCACCCATGACATCGCCTGGCGGACGGTCCGGCAGGCCGGCCTGACCCGCTTTATCGCCATCTGCATGCTCTCGGGCTACCTCTGGCTCGCTGCCGCCGGGGCGCTGGCGGTGGGCTATGGCTTCCTTTATGGCGGACCCTATGACGCAGTGCTGCACGCCGTCTTCCTCGGCTTCGTCTTCAGTATGATCTTCGGGCATGCCCCTGTGATCTTCCCCGCTGTACTTGGTGTGACCATGCAATTTGGCGGACGCTTTTACCTCCACCTGGCGGTTCTCCACCTATCGCTTCTGCTCCGGGTCGGAGGGGGGATTGCCGAAGCGCTCGCCCTCCGCCAGTGGGGAGGCATGCTGAACGTCATCGCACTGCTCCTCTTCCTCGGCAATACCGTCACCTCCATCCGCAGGGAGAAAGCCAGGTAGGTTAGTCGAGCGCAAAACAGTCCACCCGCTTGGGGTGGACTGTTTTGCATAGGGAAACTTTTCTGCTAAAAAGGCGGTAGGTGCAGGTAGACAATGCACGAAGGCGAAAGGAAAGGGAGAACCTGCCTATTCGCTCGTCATCCCAATTGCGAGCCCCTGTTCTTTCGTGTTATAAAGAATTGTACTCATGAAATAATGGAGTCAGTGTGCCTCTTCAGTCGGTTCCGCCGCCAAGGGGGTGACGCTCTTCGTGCTGCGTGATCGGTTCGACAGCCTCAAGCGACGGTTTTTCCTCCTGACCCTGCCCCTGGTCTCCTTTGCAGGCTTGTCAGATTGGGTGATGCGCCAGTCGGGGGATGTCCCTGCCCGGGCCGCCGCATTGCCTGCGATCATCCTCCCCCTCTCCCTGGCGCTGCTGCTCTGGTGGAAGCGTCGGAGCCTGCGCTTCGTGGAGGCGGCCACCCTGACCTGGGTCGTAGCCACTCTGCTCAGCCTTCTGTTCACCATTCTCTTCATCCAGACGGGCGATGCGCTGGAGCGCTTCTCCTCTTTCAGCCCCTGGTTCTCGGTCTGTCTGGTGGCCATCTTCCTGGTCTTCGGTCCTCAGCGAGCCACCTGGATCTCCGTCGGGGTCTACATCGTCGCCCTTGCGATGGGGCTTGGCTACCTTTTCACCACACGAATGACCGGGGAGCCCCCGCTCCTGGTGCGTCCGCTCATGCACCTCTACCTGGCCAACGCCGCATTCATCGCCTTCCTCTATTACTACGCCAGCATCCGCGAGCAGTTTGAGCAAACGCATCATCTCGCCCGCTCGATGGCCGACCTGGCCAACACCGATCCGCTGCTGGGCATTCCCAACCGGCGGCAGCTTTACTCGCTCATCCGCGAAGAGATCGCCCTGGCAGAGGAGGGCGTAAAGCCTTCCGTTCTGATCATGTTCGACCTCGATCGCTTTAAGGAAGTCAACGATACCTACGGCCATGATACCGGCGACCAGGTCCTGCAGAGCGTCGTCACCGCCGTGAAGCAGACCCTCCGTGCCTCCGACCGCTTCGGACGCTGGGGCGGCGACGAGTTCATCGTCATGGTCGGCGTCTCGGACCTGAGCCAGGCGAACTTGCTGGCCCAACGTCTGCGGGAGGCGGTTCACCAGCGGCTGGGCGACCGCTTCTGGCGGGTGACGATTAGCCTCGGGGTCGCCCCCTACCACCGGGGTGACACGGTGGAGAGCTGGGTCAAGCGGGCCGATGAGGCGCTCTACGGGGCAAAGGAGTCCGGACGCAACCGGGTCGTGGTCGGTGTCTGAGCCTATCAAAATGAATGCAGGGGGAGGATGCGCATCCTCCCCCTCGATATTCTGTACTGGTCTGTCCAGGCTAGTACTTGTCGGTCCCTTCCGCCCCGGCGCCGGAGATAATCGCAATGCCGGCGCTGGCGCCAATGCGGGTGGCGCCCGCCTGGACCATCGCAAGGGTGGTCGCGTAATCCCGGACCCCACCGGAGGCCTTGACCCCCATCTCGGGACCAACGGTCTTCCGCATGAGGGCGATATCCTCCACCTTCGCCCCGCCGGGGCCGAAGCCGGTAGATGTCTTGACGAAGTCGGCCCCCGCCTCCTTGGAAAGCTCGCAGGCCTTCACCTTCTCCTCATCGGTCAGCAGCCCGGTTTCCAGGATCACCTTGACCAGCGCCCGACCGGCGGCAGCCTCCACCACCGTCCGGATGTCGTTCAGCACCACGTCGTACTGCCCGGACTTCAGGGCGCCCACGTTGATCACCATGTCCACCTCGGTGGCGCCCCGCTCGATGGCGTCCTCCGCCTCGACCCCCTTGATCTCGCTCCGGTTGGCGCCCAGGGGGAAGCCGATCACGGTGCAGACCTTCACATCGGAGCCGCGGAGCAGTTCGGCGCAGAGGGGAACCCAGTGTGGGTTGACGCAGACCGACATGAAGTGGTGCGACTTCGCCTCCTCACAGAGCGTGCGCACCTGCTCTTCGGTCGCCTCGGGCTTTAGCAGGGTGTGATCGATCAACTTGGCCAGTTCGGCCGGCGTCAGACTCTTCTCGTTCATATGATGTGCCTCCTTATGGGCCGGGATGCCTATGTATAGTCTCCCGCCCGGCGCCCCATCTCACTATCCGGGGCGCGCTCCCAACAGATTCTCCAGGCGCGATCGAATCCCTTCCACGGTTCCTCGCGAAAGGAGGCCCCGCTTGTGGTGCGTTGGATCGCCCGCCCCGCCACCTACGACGACTTTCCCCGCATCGTTTCGATTTACAACCAGAGCGCCCTCCAGCCCCGCACCGTCCACGAGTTTCTCCTCCAGGAGCAGGCACGCGGGCGGCAAGAGCCATCGCTGCGGCTGGTGGTCGAGACGAGCGCCGGTGAGGTGATCGGCCAGGGCCTCCTCTTCCGCAATCCCTGGCGCCCGGCAGGCACGTACTGGGTAAACGGCTCTGTGGACACCGCCCACGGGCGGATGGGGGCCGCCTCGGCCCTGCTCGCCGCCTTCGAGGCCCAGTCCAGGGCATGGGGCCAGGGCGTCCTGGAGTGCGAGGTGCGGGACGACCGGCCCGAGGGCGTCTCCTTTCTGGAGAAGCATGGCTTCGCACGGACAGAGCACTACTTCCGCTCCGAACTGGATCTCGCCGAGTTCGACCCCGAGCGCTTCCGCCCGGCGCTGGCGCAGGCGGAGACCAGCGGGTACCGCTTCCTCACCCTGGCCGACCTCGACCACGAAGCCGGTATGCGACAGGTCTATGAGCTGGATACCGAGTGCACTCGGGACGAACCCGGCATCGCCCCAGACTGGCAGCCCCTCGTCTACGAAGCCTACCACAAGGAGATCTTCGCCAACGTGGGCTTCGATCCGGCGGGTATCTTCCTGGCCGAGAAGGATGGCGCACTGGTCGGTGTTTGTGGCCTGCACGTTCCACCGGACAAGGAGGCCGCCTGGACCTTCTTCACCGGCGTGCGCCGGGCGCACCGGGGCCAGCGGTTGGCCCAGGCACTCAAGCTCCTGGCGGTGCAGTACGCGAGCCAGCGCGGCTGCAAGAAGGTCGGTACCGGAAACCACGAGCGAAACGGTCCGATGCTGGCGGTGAACCGCAAGTTCGGCTTTCGCCCCCTGACCGGGGTCTACGCTTACCGCAAGCACCTGTAACAACGCCGTAGAGGGAGGCCGTCTGGCCTCCCTCTGCCCGTTGCACACTCGCTTCCGTGACGCCCTGACATCACGTCCGCTACGGGTTATTCGTCTTCTGTTCGGCGTTGACCGTGAAGTCCACGACCAAGGTGGTGTCCTGGTAGCTGTTGTCGGCGGTGATGTCGAATATCACCTTGAACTGGATGTGCCGGTTGGAGCCCAGCCACAGCGGAATCCGGGATCCATCGGGATAACGCAGGAGCACCGGCCCTGACAGGAAATCGCTGAGCCACCCTTCTGCCACCTGCACGTCAGATCCGAGCTGCGGCGTGGTGACCTCCACGTACAGCTTGTCTGCCAGCATCGCATCGCTGCCAGGCTGGAGACTGGCCTGGACCGAGTCGAGCCAGGCGTCCATCGTGCTGCACGAGGTGGGGTTAAAGACTGTCAGGGTGCGCTGGTGGCTGTCGCCTGGCGCCCACAGACCCGTGGGGAACTGTCCCGGAACGCCGCCGGGCGTCTCGCCCTGTTCCGGCGTGACGTAGAACATCGGACCCGGAATCGCCTCCCCATCGTTCCGCTGTGCGTCGATGCAGAGGGTGCCGGCGACGAACGTCGCGTCGGAGGTTTCAGCATCCGAGAAGAGCGCCAGGGTGCCTCCCAGTCCGATTAGGGTGGCGAAGAGGCCAGAGCCCATCGCCAGCCAGAGCTTTTTTTTCAATGGAGACCCCCCAATCCCCCGCCGGGGGGGTGGAGCCCCGGCGGAGATGCCATCACGGCGTCGTTAGTTCCAGGCGTTCGGGCCGGTGTTGGTGACGTTGGTGTTGTTCTTGGACTGGACGGCCTTGACCATCAGCTGCATGGTGGCGCTGTCGCCCTGGCAGTCGTTGCCAGCGGCGAGGGCCAGCGCCCAGTTGACCGTCAGGTCAAGGGTGTCGCCCTGGCTGTAGATGCCGACGACCTGGTCCGCAGCGTTGGCGCTGTAGCTGTTCATAGCGGCATCCTGGAGGTCGATGGTGAAGTGGCCGCCGCCATCGCAGGTGAACAGGTCGCCCGAGGACGCGGTATCGATGCCGATCCAGGCATCAAGGCTGCCGCTGTACTCGATGGAGTAGTTCATCGTGCCGGAGTCACCCGGGGCGATGTTGTACACATCGACGATGTTCAGCGACGGGGTCTCCAAGGTGACGGTACCGGCGGTGAAGGTGTTGTCAACGTTGGCCGACTGGGCAGAGAAGAGGGCGAAGCTGGCGGCGCTGACGACCAGGGAAACCATGGCGATCGCGAGCAGGCTCAGGGAAATGCGCTTAGCAAGCATTGGGGAATTCCTCCTCAATCCTCTTTGGTTACGGAACCAACCCGAAGCAGAACCTGTGTCAGGGCGTCACGGAAGGGAGTGTGGCTACTCCCTGTTCTCGGCCTCTGCCTGGCCCTGTTCCTTGGCCGCCTCGGCCTCGGCCAGCGCCAGCCAGATCTTGCGGAACTCCATTCCAACCAGGATCAGCCCGGGAAGGATCACCGCCAGGGCAACACCGATTGGCTTCCGAATGAAGCTGGAGACGTACCCAAAGTAGGGCACCCGGAACTCGTAGCGGCCCACGATCTGCTCAAAGGAGACGGGCGTCAGGTCCTCTGACTCGTTGGCGTCACCCTTTGTATAGAAGGCCTTGGGGGTGCCGTTCACCTTCAGGGTCCCGACCACCCGATGGGTGATCAACATCTCCCGCTTCTCCTTGGCGTGGAAGGTGATGATGTCCCCGTCGGCGATCTCTTCGATCCGGGAGACCGGTCGGATGATGATCACATCACCGGTGTGGATGGTCGGCTCCATTGAACCGCTGATCACCGAGAGCGCCTTGTAGTCACGGAAGGTGGGAATGCCGTCCGGCGACCGTTTCGCGCTCAGGGCCATCGCACCGACCCCAAGGATCACGAGCACCAGGAGCGCCGAAACGACCACGTTCAAGATGCTCATCAACCGCTTCACGCTGTCCCCTCCTCGTATGGCCTGTCTGCCGGTTCGAAACTAGGAACCCTGGTTCACCGGCTGGCTTCCCCTGGGCATCAACTCAATCTGCGCCGCCTCCTCGCCAGACTCGCCCTCCGGGTCGGAAGGCTGCTCGTCCGCAGGCTCCTCGGGAGGCTCTGTTACCTCCGCAGGCGGTTCGGGTACCTCCGCGGGGGGCTCAGGCTCCGCCGCAGGCGGTTCGGATTCCTCTGCAGGTTCCTCTGCAGGTTCCTCTGCAGGTTCCTCTGCAGGTTCCTCTGCAGGTTCCTCTGCAGGTTCCTCTGCAGGTTCCTTTGCAGGCTCCTCGGTGCAGTTCTCAGGTGCTCCTGCCAGTGCCGGGTCCTCTTCCACCGAAACCCCGCCCTCGCTGACGGGCTCGACCCCCTCTTCGGCGGGCCCGGCTGCACAGGCGGGCGCCGGCGGTTTCGGAGCGATCTGTCCGCTAACACCCACGCGCAGACTGAGGTAGTCCCCCAGGGCTGAGATGCGTACCAAACCGTCCAACTGGCCTGGTGCACCGGCCGGACCATTGAGGTGGAGCAGGGTGGACTCACCCGGGCCTAATTCCGGGTGGTCGAACGTCGCTGTCCAGCCCGGCAGGCCGAGAAGATCTACGTTGAGCCGGAGTTTCCTCTTCCAAACGTTGTAGACAACAAGCTGAACGTGGACTTCATCACCCTCGACCAGTTCACCAGCATCAACCATCGCAGTGTCGACCTGCAGTGCCTGATCCGTTCGTAGTGCGCTGATACTGGCAGCTCCCTGTGAACGACGGATATGGCCAAGGGCGTGCGTTGTCTCCAACTGAGCGGCAATGATCATGGCTACCAGAGCTGGGGGGAGCATTGCCCAGGAAAACCCCCAGATCCATGGCGACATACCGCGTGACTTCATACCACCCCCCCTTCCGCGCAAAGGCGATCCCATTTTTGTTAGTAATTGGCAGATTCGTGCGAGCAGGTCGGAACTCCTTCCGGATTTTCCGGTATGGAGAGTTCTCGCTGTAGGGATAACAGCCAGCACAAAAGTCGCCACTCCATTGGATGAGTGGCGGCTATCATGGAATATTTATTGCATTTACCGTACGTGCGTGTTCACGTTAAACTTGATGACACGAAGTGGCTCTGCAGTGTTTCAAACGCTGAATTCGAGGTATGGAAACGGGGGAACCAAATCCCAGGGGCTAAGTGCAGTCGTCAGGCTGCCCGGGTGATCTCCTGCTGCCCGAGTCCGACAGCTAACCCCGTAAGCGTTGCAGGAGGAGGTGATCTCCTCCGGTCTTGTGTCTGCCTGGGCGCTCGCATGAGCACTTCGGTACACAATAGGGAGGAGATCCATTTATGAAGAAGCTGAATCTGAAGCTAAAGAGCCTTGCGATTGCCGCACTGACCGTCGCAGCCAGCATGGCGTTTGCCACGCCGGCCTCCGCTGCGTCTTACTACCAGCTTCGGTGTGGCTATACCAACTACGGCCTCACTTGCTACTACGTTCCTGCTTCCTTCAACGGCCACTCCTACGGGGGTCATGGGACCAACACCACCAGCGCCCGGGTGAATGCCACCGTAACCCAGCCGTCTACCGAAGCGGCCGCAGCCCAGACTACTGCCCCGACCAGTGGCCTGACCGCCGCCGAGCAGCAGATGCTTGACCTGGTCAACCGGGAGCGGGCCAACGCCGGTCTTGCCCCGCTGAAGGCAGACCTGGAACTGACCCGGGTGGCCCGCCTGAAGAGCCAGGACATGATCAACCGGGACTACTTCAGCCACCAGTCGCCGACCTACGGCTCCCCGTTTGACATGATCAAGCGGTTCGGCATCTCCTATCGCACGGCCGGCGAGAACATTGCCGGCAACGGCAGCGTGTCCGGCGCCCACACCAGCCTGATGAACTCCCCGGGGCACCGGGCCAACATCCTGAGCACCAAGTACACCCACATCGGTATTGGCATTCGGGATGGCGGCCCCTACGGGAAGATGTTCACCCAGATGTTCGTGGGTCGGTAAGCTTATACTGCATGAGCCCGCTACGGTTTGCGTAGCGGGCTCTTTCACTTCAACCGATATACCATTTAATCAGGTGAGCACCCATCACGTTCAAACACAGTTTTGCCGAACTTAGAGAAAAATGCTGGCCCGATCCCCCGAGCTGTGTGGCCCAAGATCGCCCACCTGCCCAGAGTCTCAGTTCCGACCTCTCAGGACTCGCCTCAGGGCTTTCCACTGGAGCCAGTGGCTCCAGAATGGGCAACCCCTGCCGGTACGGGTATAGCGCCTGCTGGCTGGCCTCACGATGCTGGCCGATACCCCAGAATCTTGTCTGGCCTCTGCCAGCTACCACCAACTGCTTGAGTTCGTTGGTGGCGCCCGCCCACAGGTCCCCCAGGCCCTTAAGTGGGCCCGAAGGCATACCGTGGGCGCTTATCCCCCTGGGGATGATGCAGACAACCACGCGCATCTGACCCAGCACAGGAAGGTGGCAGGCTGCCCGAAAGACCCAACTCGTGCGTCAAGCCACCCGGAAGAAGAGGTACAAGACCGGGCCGTAATCGGGGTTATCTACAGCCAATGTGGACAGAATCAACTGTTATCCACAAGCGATAGCCAGTTACCCACAGGTTTCCACGCAACCAACAGGGGGGTAAAGTCGCCAATGCAATGAGACAATGACTGCTCCTATTCAGTTTCAATGCATTCACCATCCTGTTAGAGACGCGCCCCCCACCCCCGCTCTGTATTGGCTGCCCACAAGCTGCGATCCGCGGAGCGCGGTCTGTGGTCACCCTGGTACCCAAAGCCACGGGAATCCCATACCCCCTGGCGACATCGCCGCGTGGAAGACCCCCTGTGTCTGCCACGGCGGCAGCCGCCAGACTGAAGGTCATGGCCCACTGCCCGTTGAGCGGATATGCATAGAAAGCCGCGACCGGTTTGATAGCTTTTTCGACACTACATTGACGAACAGGTCGAAGGCGGCGACCAGTGAGACGGAGGTGGGCAGCCGGGTGCGCTCACCTAGGCCATCAGGGAACTGAATAGGGCCGCTGGGGAAGCTACCGTAGGGGATCAGAGCCATCGTGCAAAACACTACCGAGGATAAGCTGAAACTGTCGGCGGAAGCTGGCCAGCTTCTGAATGACGGTGTACCGGACCAGGAGTTGATAGCTCTTATCCGTCAGGGCGACGTGACGGCCCTCGATATTGTATTCGAGCGGTACAGTGCCGCGGTTATTCGGAAGGTTGCCGGTAAAATCGAGTCCATGAACGTAATGATGTAGTGCAAGCGATCTTTAAGGAATTCTTGGACTAGTGTTTGAGGGGGAACGGCCCGGGCCAGTCGGTTGCCACGTACTTACGCTACTTGGCGAATGATGCTGTGGGGCGGGTATTAAGAGAACGCCTCCAGGGGGCAGCCAGGGACGCCAAAGAGAACGGTGGGCGTCGCCGCCCTGCAGTGGACGGCATTAAGGCGATCCTGGATCCACCCTGGAGCGGCTGAACAACGAAATCAAGCGCCGTACCGATGTGGTCGGGGTCTTCCCCAACCGGGCGGCGGTGATCCGCCTCCACCCACCATAGGAACCCACGGCGCGCCACCAGGACTTTACTGGGAGTGGCGGGCGTCGTAGGCTCGCTGGCCATGGCCGGCCCTAACAGGGCCCGGCTGCAACCGGCCTTCACCACGCCCGCAGAGGCTCACAGTCAAGTCCTGGCGAATGCCACTGAACGTTTTTGCACCATCTCCTGGGACACACCCTTATTTTCCGTACTGCCGGCTCATGTAGAGCCAGGTATTGCCACAGAGCAGGGCCAGCCCTGTTCCTGCGAGCAGCAACTGGTTCCCTACGTAGGCGTCCGGAGATCCCGAAGGCCAGGTCCGTTGAAACAGAAACAGCGGACCCGTAAAGTGGCCTTTCGCAAGGATATTAAGAAACCAATAGCCGATGACCCCACCTGCCGGCACCCAGTAATTGCCCGAGACGTTTCCTGCAAAAAGGGAGACACCCACCAGAAAGATCGTGGGCGCAACCGCCGCCAGGGTCACCAGCGCCGGTTCATATGGCCCGTATCCCCAGCGCAGGATCAGGGCGCCGAGCAAGCCGGAGCAGGCGCCGACAAGCAAGGCGCCGGACGCGCGCACCAGCGGCAACCTCCACCGCGGCTCCGGGTAGGTCAGGCGCAGCTGGAAGACACGCTCTTCACGCTCCACCACCATCAGGTGGGCTGCCGCCAGAGAGGTGCCCAGCGGGAGGACCACCTCAAACGCCCTGAGCAGTTCATCATAGCTGGGGGCGAGCAGATCCAGTTTCCACAACAGCAATCGGAACAGTGTGTAAGCAGGGAAGAGCAAGGCGGCAAGGATACTCGGCAGACCGAAAACGATCCGCAGTTCGTAATAGCCTGGCGGGCGCAGCCTCATCACTGTCCAGCCTCCCCGATCCATCTGGCCCCTGATTCGGGGCCCATCTGCTCCACTTCTCCTGCGTGCAGCCGCAGCTTCGCTAGCGCTCTGGCCACGGCCTCTCTGCCCTGTGCCGCATACAGATCGTGCAGCGCGTACGCATAAGGATAGCGTTCCTTCGGAATTCGCTGAGCGATCTGCCCGCCATCTCCCTTATGCTGGTAGTGCAGCCACAGATATAAAGCTACTTCCTCATAGACCTTGCCCTGCGGGTGACCTTCTCCCATGCGCCACAGCTCGTCAATCAGGGGCTTGCCCAGTGCGGCAAAACCCCTGGGCCAGGGGGCGCCCACATGCGCCAACTGATTGCGGCTGATTACCAGCACCGGCCTGCCCTCCCCCGAGGGCAGGCTCGTCGGAAACGCTGTGCCGGCGTCCGCAACCCAGATGGTGAGCGCGTTGACCGCCAGATCCGGAAAGAACCGGCTGAAGCTGAGGAATGCCTCTTCATACAGCCCCGCCAGGCCTGCAACTCCAACAAGGTCGTCGGCCGACCCCACCATGGTCACGGTCGCCCCCCCCCTGACCGCCAGCCTGGGGGAGCCCGCAATCATTGCCTGCGTAATCGCCCGCCCTCGAAACTCGCCGCCGGCAGCTACAGCCAAGTTCGAGACAAACGTCCAGTTCTCAGGACTCTCGACCCGGATGCGAAAGGAGGCCGGCGGGTGGGCGGTCGGGTGCTCCGCCGTGACCCCAACATGCCCGGACAACGGGTACCACCCGGCCGGACCCGAGAGAAAGGCCCCGCTGGCCGACGTGAAGTAAGCAGCCCGAGGAATCAGACCGTCCCTGGGCAGCCAGACGGCGCCGGCATACCGGACCTGAACCTGCACGGTCCCTCCGGGAGGCAGCGGCGGAGTCAGAGTCAGTTCCAGCCGGCTCCCGGTCTGGCGGTAACCGGTGCTCGCCCCCGTTACCTTCAGGTCGGGATTCAGCGTCAGAATGCCTGCCGTCAACGGGTCCCGGCCCGTGTTGCGGATGGTCAGACCCGCCTCAACCTTCATCAGAGGAGACTGGCGCAGGTCTACCGTCAGGTCATAGTCCTCGATCACAGCCGCCGGCTGCCCGCCCTCCCGCCTGGCCTCTTGAAACCGCACACGTGCGGCTGCCCCCTGCTCATTCCACTCGGACACCAGCAACACGTACCTGCCGCCGGCAAGCGCCACAACGGACAACGCCACAACGGCCAGCGATGCGACCGCGGCAGGGAAACGGCGGTTGCGCGACGACATGTAACGCCACAGTACGGCTGTCACCAGCGCCGCGGCGACCCCCAGATAGAACACGTGAAACCAGAGCGGCAGCGGACCGGCCTGTACATAGCCCCATAATTCGGTATAGGGCTGGAAGTTCAAGCGCATCACGTCTACCAGTGACAACTCTGCGACGTGAAGGCGGGCGCCGCGAAAGACCCGCTGTACGACGGCGAGTATCAGCCAGCACATCGCCGCCAGCGGATAGACCCACCGGTCTGCGCCTAGGAAGCCGACCAAAAACCAGCCAACCGACAGACCGAATCCGACGGCGATCAGCGCCTGTCCAAGGAACTCCGGTACGGCTGTGAGGAGTGATGACGCAGGGCCAAACAGGACGGCCAGGAAAGCAGGCGTCAGCGTCAGGCCCATGAGGCCTGCAACCCCGGCAAGGTATCGCCCCAGAACCAAGTCGGGTCCGCCCGGGAGCGATGCTTCCAGCTCCGCGAACTTGTTCCGCCAGCTCCGGGAGGCGCTGACCGCCCCCACAAAGAGGGCTGCCAGAGACACCAGTCCGATCGCGGCCGATCCCACTGCTCCGTTCAGGAACGCACGGGCCGTCCCCGACCAGCCTCGGGCGACGTACACCACCAAACCCGCCCAGACGAGATGGACAATCAAATAGCCCCGGTGCCACCAGAGCAGGAGGAATTCGGCTCGAAAGCCCCCTCTGAACCGCTCCCAGCCGTTAGGCATACATCTCACGCCCCTTCCGGCCGACCAGCGCCAGATACCCCTCCTCCAGGCTGGCTTCCTGCGGCACACCCCTGCCCAGCGGATTCTCATCTCCCAACACGACCAGTTGCGTGCACCCGTTGACGGACCGGCTTGTGACAACGGTAAAGTTTGAGTCCCCGTCCAGGTCGGACCATTCATCAGCGGAGACCTCGACCCGCCATACCTTTCCGTTCGCCACCTGAGCCAACTCGGCCGGTGAGCCGGCAAATTGCAGGCGCCCCTTCACCAGCACGGCTATCTCTGAACAGCTGGCAGCCACATCGGCCACAATGTGGGTAGAAAGCAGTACGGTCCGATCGTGCGACAGTCTGGAGAGCAGATTACGAAACCGAATGCGCTCCTCCGGGTCAAGGCCGGCGGTCGGTTCGTCCACAATCAATACTTGCGGGTTTCCCAGCAGCGCCTGAGCGATGCCCAGGCGTTGCTTCATCCCTCCGGAAAACGTCTCCACCCGTTTCCCGGCGTCCTGTGTCAGGTTTACTTGATGCAAGACAAGCTCAATTTCTTGCTTGCGCTCGCTGGCAGTCAGGTTTTTCAGGCTACCTATGTAATCTAGCATTTCGTACGCCTTTAATCCCCTGTAAAACCCAAACTCCTGCGGCAGGTATCCCAGGCATCTCCTGACCGCCTCGGGCTTCCGGACCACGTCAAGCCCCCCGACCTTCAACTCTCCGGACGTGGGCAGAATCTGTGTCGTGAGCAGCCGCATGAGCGTGGTCTTACCCGCCCCGTTCGGACCGAGCAGGCCGAACATGCCGCCTCGGATGTGCAAGGTCAGATCCTTGATTGCTACAGCGGCTCCAAACTTCTTCACTAGCTGGCTAATCGATAGGTCCATCCTCTAAGCCCCTTACATTAAAGTACTGCTCGTCAGTTTGAGGGCTCAGGCCACCCCGACCAGTGTCAGGCCGGCAGTGCCTTAGCCTCTTTGATCACGGTCAACTCATGCTCCGCTACCACCTCGTCGTCGATGAGCAGTTCTAGTCGGTGCTGGCCGCTTCTGTACAGACAGGGCTGAAACGAGAAGGTTGTTTCCATCCCGGGAGCCATTGGCGGCTTGCGCACGTTCTGAATCCGGATCAGGTCCGTGACGCCCAGAAGTAACTTCGGCACGGACGAGGCGAACAAGACGGCAGACACCGTCACTGAGATCAGCCACAGAATCTCCGGCACGTACCTCACTGCCCCCCTGTACAGGTTCCCTAGCCCAGTTGAAGCTGGAGCAGTTCCCTGGGATGTGTGATGAGGCGCTGATCGCGAATGCGCCCTTCACTGTCGGTGATCAGCACACAAGGGTGAACGGCGATGTTCAGGCTCTCCTTTGCCAATTCCGTCAGCGTCAGAACCGGGAGTGACCACCCATAATAGTCCACAATCTCTTGGTGCTCCTCGGGGGTGCCATCGCACAGAATCACCAGGTGGGGTGCCGGCACCCGTTGGGCCAGGTCGCTGACCCACGGCATCAGATCGACGCACAGGGGACATTGCAGCGACAAGACCAAATAGACCGCCGACGCCGGTATGTCGCGGCCCAGAGATACACTCGTTTCATCATGATTCTGAAGCCTGAGGTCGGGCATCACCGTGCCCGGCGCCAGGTCGAAATTGGGGGGCGTGGCCCCGAAGGAAGCGGCTCCCATCTACTCACCCTTTGCTTTCGGGATGGTTACTTTGGCATGGACGGGGAGGTCCCGATACCACTGGGCCTGGGCTTCCCACATGCGTGCGTATTCGCCGCCAAGGGCGATCAACTCATCATGAGATCCTTCTTCAACCAGCTTTCCAGCCTTCAGCATCAAGACCTTGTCCACCAGCCGGGCAACGCCCAGGCGGTGCGAGATGATCAGGGCAGTCCGCCTGGCCGTGAACTGCAAAAACGCCTGGATCACCTGCACCTCGGTCCGAGGATCGAGCGCAGCCGTCGGCTCATCCAGAACGACCAGATCCGCCCTGGCCAGATAGACCCGGGCAAGGGCAACCCTCTGCCACTCACCGCCCGACAGTTCAACGCCGCCTGGAAACGTGTGCCCCAGTCGGGTGTCAAGTCCTTGCGGCAAACTGTTAAGTCGCTCCCGCAGACCCACTGTCTGAAGGGCTTCGAGCAAGTGCGCATCGGCGTTGAGCAGAGCCTGATTACCAAGGGCAACGTTCTCCCGCAAGGAGCGCTGAAAACGGATAAAGTCCTGAAACATGGCTGCCGACTGCAGGCGGCCCGAACGAACGTCAACCCCGTCGGCCAGAACAGAGCCCTCCGTCGGCCGGTAGAGCGTTGCCATAATCTTGGCAAGAGTGGTCTTCCCACATCCGTTGTCACCGACCACCGCAACGCTTTCCCCGGCCCGCAGCCGGAAACTGACGTTCTCCAGCGCCCATTGCTCGGCGCCCGGATAGCGGAAGCTGACCTGCCTGACTTCCAACCCCGTGCGCAGAGCGAAGGGGGGTTGTTGAACGATAGCTCTACCTGTCGCCGAGGCCGCGCCCAGAAAACCGCGAAGTTCCAGGGCGTACTCCGAGAACTCGGTCATCTCCCGCATGGAAAAGCCTGCACTCTTGAGGCCGTTATACACGGCTCCGACCGCTGCAACGGAAACAATCAGGTCTCCCACCCTGATCTGACCATGCGCGGCCTGAATGGTCAGGTACAGCGTAAAGCCGCCTTGAATCAGGATCGGCGCCATGGACATGAGAAAGCCGATCTTCCGCTCACCTGAGGAGGCGCCACGGCGCTGACGCAGAACCAGCGTCTTCAGATTCTCCCACTCTCGTTTCAGCAGCGGGCCGGCCTGCAATATGCGCAGTTCTTTCTGGCTCTCCGGTTGGACCAGAACTCCGAAGAGGTGCTGCGCCTCATGCTCCTTGCCGAATCGTTCATAGGTCCCTCTGGCGCGTCGGACCCCAAGGTACCGGTTGATGGCCAGTTCGGGCAATCCGGCCGCGAGAGCAGCGGGGGATTTCATCTCCCCGATCACTTGATGCGCTGAGCATCAAGGCGCAGGGCGACAAGCACGCATTCGGTGTGGTTGCGCGCTCCCAATATCGAATAGATGTTTTTTACATGCTCCCGAACCGTTTCCTTGCTCAGGTAGAGGCATTTTGCGATGTGGGTCGTGTTGTGCCCCTGTAGAAGATAATGAAGAACCTCTTTTTGCCGCGGGGTAAGTCTGCTCTCTTCCATAGTTTGAATGATCTCCCCCTTCGTAGTGAACAATCTTCACGGTTGCCTAAGAATCGTTTATTAGCAAACTTTCTATATATACGCTCTACACCCTTCTTAGCTTGCTATCAAAATTATCTATCACTCGCTCCACGAGCCGGCCTCGTTAGCATCCCAGCTCGATAATAAATCGGCCGCTTGGAAATCCTTAGCATGATCACGGAATGATCCCGGTGAATGGCTCCCCGTTTGCCATGATCAAGCGGTTCGGCATCTCCTACCGCACGGCCGGCGAAAACATTGCCGGCAATGCCAGCGTGTCCGGCGCCCACCGGGCGCTCATGAACTCCCCGGGCCACCGGGCGAACATTCTCAGCACCAAGTACACTCATATCGGCATCGGGATCCAGCAGGGTGGGGACTACGGTATGATGTTCACCCAGATGTTTGTCGGACGGTAAAACAATAAAGACCCCGGTTGCACCACTCTTGCAGAGGCATATTCGTCCCCTTGCTGCATATAGATGCAGGGGTCCAGGTTGTAACGAAAGAGCGGTGATCATGGTGACGTCTGCCGTGAGCAGAGTGCTGCTTCTGGGGTGTGGTCTCCTGGCGTTGCAGCCGGTGCTTGGCAAGATTCCGGTTCTGGGCTGGTTCCTCACAATGTGGCCGGTTACCTGGGGAATCTGGATCTACCTGGCGAGTGTTCTCATTCGCGAGCTTCGGCCTTATCTCACATCTTCGGACAATCCTCGAATCCCATGCATGGGGTGGAGCGCTCTCATCGGACTGACCAGTGGTCTGGCTGGTGCGATCAGCGGGATTCTCCTAGATGCTCTTCTGGCCTCGGTTGCTGCTGTAGCCGGGCCAGACGGGTCAGTGGCTGCCGCCGGATACGCCTTAAGTGCAGGCTTTGGGCTGATCACCCTGGTTACCAAGCCGTTCTGGGGAGTCCTGGTCTGCGGTGCTGCCGGATTACTAATGGGAAGCGTCCGACCGGCTCCGGACCAAAGCTAGATGATCTGAGCGCCTTGGAGCCGCTACGGATGCAGGAATATTCAGATCGTCAAAAGAAACCTCCCTTCCTGGCGAACGCCAGGAAGGGAGGTTTGGACCATGGAGTACCGAAAACTCGGAAAGACCGGTGTCGAGCTTTCCTGCATTGGATTCGGAGGCATCGTCATTGCCCGTGAGACGCAGACAGAAGCCAACAACACGGTGGCCCGCGCCGTCGACCGGGGCATTAATTACTTCGATGTGGCGCCGAGCTATGAGGATGCCGAAGAGCGGCTGGGACCGGCCCTGCAGCCGTTCCGCAACCAGATTTTTCTTGCCTGTAAGACACAGAAGCGCACGAGAGCCGAGGCGGAGAAGGAACTTCAGAACTCCCTGCGCCTCCTCGGGACCGGTCACTTTGACCTCTATCAGCTTCACGCCATGACCACCGAAGAAGACTTCGCCGCTGCCATGGGTCCCGGCGGCGCCCTGGAGGCGCTGGTGGCGGCCCGGGAAAAAGGCCTGGTGCGATATCTGGGCTTCTCGGCCCACTCCGACACCATCGCCCTGAAGCTGATGGATGCCTTCGATTTTGACTCCATCCTTTTCCCGGTCAACTGGGTCAACTACATGAACGCCGATTTCGGGCCCGCTGTGATCGAGAAGGCCCGCAGCAAATCCATGGGCCGTCTCTGCCTGAAAGCAATGGCCCGCAGCCTCTGGGAGCGCCCGGAGGACAGGTCCCAGTTCCCCAAGTGCTGGTACGAGCCGTGCAGCGACCTCGGCGAAGCGGCTTTGGCCCTGCGCTTTACGCTCTCGGAGCCGGTCACAGCGGCCATACCGCCCGGCGACCCCACCCTCTTCTGGCACGCTGTCGATGTGGCTGAGCGCTTCGAGCCCCTCTCCTACCTCGAGCGCGAGGAGTTGCGCATGAGGGCGCGGGGAATCAAGCCGATCTTCACGCCTTCCCGTTAGGGCAGAAGGGCAGAGAAAGGCGGGGATGCACCCCGCCTTCCTTTATGCTCGCCCGAAGAGATAGACCGCCCAACCCACGGAGTCCCGCCCCCACCGCAGGTACGCGTCTCGAGTGCGACGAGCCCGTGCCAGAATCGCCGGCACATCCTGGTCATCCGGATGTGCCTTTGCATATCGCTCGGCGGCTCGCCAGCGGCGCCCCTCGTATCGATCCCAGTCCTGCTGGCTGCTGACCAGGGTGTAGAGAAGCGTAAGCCCCTCCGCCTCACCGGCTGCGGCATTCGTGGCGTGGGTGCCGTAGTCCTCCCGCCCGGTCTGGCTGGCCTCCAGGTACTCCGGGTCGGGCTCCCGTGTCCAGAAGGGCTCGCCTACCATCACCTGGCCGCCCGGCTTGACGAAGCGGGCCAGCCGCCGCAGCGTGGCCTGGTAGCCCCCGAAGACCCAGCTGGCCCCCAGGCAGATGGCCAGGTCGAAATGGCCGTCCGGAGCGGTATAGGTAGCGCCATCCTGCTCCGCGAAGGAGAGGGTCGAGGTCGGAGGGAGACGTTCCTGCGCCGAAGCCCGGGCTGCATCAAGAAAGGTGCGGCAGAGATCGACCCCCACGCCGGAGACCGGGTAGCGGGAGGCGATGCGAATCAGGCCTTCGGCCTTGCCGCAGGCGATGTCCAGGACTCGGGCGCCCGCCGGGAGGTCCAGCAGGCCGGCCACCTCATCAAACCCCGCCGGGTTGAGCGGGTTCAGGTGGGTAAGGTCGGCGCTGGTAATCGTGTGGTACTTCCATGGCTCCATTCATAGACCACCTTCCTGGGCATGCAAATCGACTGCCAACCCTCGCCTTATTCCTTGTCTCCACACGGAATTCCTACCTGGGACCTTCCTTGACCTTCTATACCCATCACTGTATAGTGTAAAGATCAAATAAGTTATCCATTAACGGTGGTGAGACAGCGTGCCCCCCCGTCCGAACAGCCCGACGCTGCCGGTTCGCCCCCCCTTCTTCTACGGATGGGTGATCGTGGCTGTCTCCGCCCTGGGAATCTTCTTCTCCGGGCCAGGCCAGACCTATTCGGTCTCCGTCTTCGTCGACCCGCTAATCGAGCACTTCGGCTGGAGCCGGTCCCTTGTCTCGAGCCTCTACTCGGTGGGCACGCTCTGTGCCGGGCTGGCCATGCCCCTCATGGGGAAGGCGGTGGACCGCTTCGGCCATCGCCGCATGCTGCCGCTGGTGGCCGGCGGCCTCGCCTTCGCCCTGCTCTTCATGAGCGCCGTGATCAACCCGGTCATGCTGCTGACCGGCTTTGCGCTGATTCGCTTCCTGGGGCAGGGCTCCATGACCCTGGTCTCCTCCACCCTGGTGCCGCAGTGGTTCCGGCGCATGCGGGGACGGGCCATGAGCCTGGCGGCGCTGGGCGGGGCTGTGAGCACCGCAGCGCTGCCCAAGATCAACACCTGGTTGATTGAAACCTGGAACTGGCGGATCACCTGGCAGATCTGGGCGCTCCTGTTGGTAGCGATCATGCTCCCGGTCGCCTGGCTCCTGGTGCGAAACCGGCCGGAAGATGTGGACCTGCTGCCCGACAATGCCCCGGCTCCTGTCGACGGCCTGGTAGCCGAGAGCGATGACGAGGTCTCCTGGAGCCTTGCTCAGGCGATGCGCACCCGCGCCTTCTGGATCATGCTCCTCTGCCTGGCGGTTCCCGCTGTGATCAACACGGGGTTGATCTTCCACCAGGTCTCGATTCTCGGCGCCCGCGGGCTCTCGCCCGCCGTCTCTGCCTCGGTCTTCAGTGTGGCGGTTATGGTCCAGCTGCCCATGAACTTTGTGGCCGGCTACGTGCTCGACCGTGTCCCCGCCCGCTTTGCCGTAACCGGCATCCTTACGGGGCACGTGGTGCTGATGACCTGGATTCTGTACACGGCCTCCCCGGCCATGGCGATCGGCATGGGGGTCCTGCGGGGCCTGATCGGCGCCTTTGAGGGGATTGTGGGGGGCGTGCTCTGGCCGGCCTACTTCGGGCGGCGCCACCTGGGGTCAATACGCGGGGTGGCGATGACGGCGATGGTGCTCGCCTCTGCCCTCGGCCCCATGCCCTTCGGCATCGCCTACGATCTCCTGGGCGGTTACCGGGAGATTATCCTGCTCATGATGCTCCTTCCGGCTCTCGGAGCCATGGCCGCGCTCCTGGCACCGCCGCCCCGCCAGTAAACATCGGGAGGTTGAACTGGTTGGCGATGTTGACTTCGGCCCAGGCGTTCGACCCGACCGAGCGAAGCCCCCATCATCGTCGGACCCTGCTGCTCCTCTCCCTGGCGACGCTGGGCTCCATCTCCACCTGGTTCTCCATGACGGCGGTGTTGCCTGAGATTACCCGATTGTGGCAGTTGAGCGACACCCAGGCCAGCCTGATCACGGTGGCGGTTCAGGCCGGGTTCGTGGCCGGTTCGCTCTGCGTCGCCTTCCTCAACCTGCCGGACCGAATCGCACCGCCCACGCTGTTTGCGGGTGCCGCCCTGCTGGCGGGCAGCTTCACCATGGCCACGCCGCTCCTGGCGAACAGCCTGTGGGAGGCCCTGATTCTCCGCTTCCTTACCGGATGCTCCCTGGCCGGCGTCTACGGCCCTGGGGTCAAGCTGATGGCCACCTGGTTCCGTACCCGGCGCGGCATGGCCCTTGGCGTCATGATCGCCGCCCTGACCGTCGGTTCCGCCTTTCCGCATCTGATCCGGGCCGTTGGCGCCCCGTCGTGGCGGTACATGATGCTGGTTACGGGTGGGCTGGCGCTCCTTTCAGGGCTGCTGGTGCGGACATCGGTGGGCGCCGGCCCCTACCCGCTGACCCCGGCGCAGTTCTCACTTACCGCCATTCCCAACCTCTTCCGTGACCGGGCCTACCGGCTGATCAACTTCGGCTACTGGGGCCACATGTGGGAGCTGTATGCCATGTGGGCCTGGTTCGGCGCCTTCGGTGCCGCCAGCCTCGCGGCCCTGGGCGTGGAGAGCCCGGGGCTGGCCTCGCTCCTTACCTTCGGGGTGATCGCGGTGGGGGGTGTGGGCGCCTGGGGAGGCGGCCTGCTGGCCGACCGGTTTGGGCGGGAGCGGCTGACCATCTGGTCGATGCTCCTCTCCGGGGCCTGCTGCCTGCTGATCGGCTTTACCTTTGGGGCACCGCCCTGGCTGACCGCCCTGCTGGCTGTCGTCTGGGGCATCGGTATTATCGCCGACTCGGCGCAGTTCTCCGCCCTGGTCACGGAGCGGGCCGCCCCCGAGTATGTGGGCACGGCGGTGACGCTCCAATTGGCCGTGGGGTTCGCGATCACCATGCTCTCGATCCGGGTGGTTCCGTGGGTCGTCTCCCTTGTCGGGTGGACCTACGCCTTCTGGATTCTGGCCCCCGGACCGCTCCTTGGCTCGCTGGCCATGCATCTGCTCCGCAGCCGGAGCGCCGCCCGTCAGAAGGTATAATCGTCTCCCACGCGAATACAGCGCGGTCTCCCTCGGTGGAGACCGCGCTGCGCTTTTTGGGCGACTAGATGGTCATGGCTGTGAAGCCGCCATCCACGGGAATCAGCGCCCCGGTCACAAAGCCGGACGCCCCCGGGCTGGCCAGCCACAGGAGGGTACCGATAAGCTCGTCCGGCACGCCAAGCCTCCCCAGCGGCGTGTGGCGCAGGATCGCCTCCACCCGTTCCGGGTCCAGGATCTTCCGGTTCTGCTCGGCCGGGAAGAAGCCCGGGATCAGGGCGTTGACCCGAATGGAATGCGGTGCCAGCTCCCTGGCCAGCCACCGGGTCAGGCTGTTGATTCCCGCCTTCGAAATGCTGTACGTCAGGACCCGGGAGAGCGGAATCTCCGAGGAGACCGATGAGATGTTGATCACCGAGCCACCGACGCCGCGCCGGACCATCGCCTCGCCAAAAACCTGGCAGGCGAGCAGTACACTCTTGAGATTCGTGTCAAGAATCTGGTCCCACTCCTCCTCCCCCAGCTCGAAGAAGGGCGTGGCTGAGTTGATGCCAGGTGCGTTCACCAGAATATCGACCCCACCCCACAGGCGGGTAATCTCGTCGCGGGCGGAAGCCAGGTCTGCCTTACGCCGTGCATCGACGGCGATGAACCTGGCCTCATGCCCCTGTGCCCGCAGCTCCGCCTCCAGGGAACCCCCCTTCTCGGCGGAGCGGCCAAGAATCGCCACCTTCGCTCCGGCACCGGCCAGCCCCCGGCAGAACTCCCCACCCAGGACGCCCGTACCACCCACCACAGCGGCTACCTTGGACTCCAGTGAAAACCGTTCCTGAATGCCCACCGCTCTCCCCCCTCGCTTACCGCCGATAGCCGTTTCGCAGTTCAGAGGGGGCCGTCTGCCGGACCACCAGGGTCGGCTGAACACGCACGGTCCGAGGCGCCGCCCCGGCGAGTTCCTCTACCATCAGGTCAAGGGCCATCTGTGCCATATCTCGCAGCGGCTGGGCCACCGTGGTCAGCGCTGGGGTGACCAGGCTGGCCAGTGCCACATCGTCGAACCCGACCACTGCGACATCGCGCGGGACGGAGAGTCCCCGCTCGTGCAGGCCCTGCAAAGCCCCTGCGGCCATGAGATCATCGAAGGCAATGATTCCGTCTACCTCACCGCCTGCGTCCAGGTAAGCCTGCACCATTTGCCGGGCCGACCAGGCATTATCGCTAGCGTACAGGTACTCGACCGTGGCATCCAGGCAGGCGGCTTCAAGCGCCTGCCGCACTCCATCTGCCCGCTGCTGACAGGCCTGTGAATCCCGGGGGCCCCCAAGGAAGATCAGGCGCCGGCAGCCACTGGCCAGCAGGTGGTTTGTGAGCAGACGCGTCCCGGCGACGTTGTCCACCGCGACAGCAGAGATCGCCGCCCGGGAGACGATGCGGTTCACCAGCACCATCGGAATGCCCTGGTCGTGCCAGGTAACCAACTGCTCCTCGGGCATGCGGGGAGAGCAGACGATGATTCCGTCTACCCGGTGGGCAAACAGGAGATCGAAGACCCGCTCCTCCTTGCCCGCCTCCTCACGGGTGTCGCCCAGGAGGAGGCTGTAGCCCAGCCGGTCGCAGGCCTCGCTGAGCGCAGCGACCAATTCGGGCATGAACGGGTTTGTCAGCCCGCTCACGAGCACACCGAGGGTCTGGGTTGACCCAGTCGTAAGGCTTCGGGCCAGATAGTCGGTCTGGTACCCCAGTTCCTCGGCCGCTTCCCGCACCCGCTGCCTCGTCTCTGCCCGTACCCGCTCAGATCCCTTCAGCGCACGGGATACCGTGGAAGGAGCAAGGCCCAGCCTCTCGGCGATGGTGTAGATGGTCACCTTTTGGTTTCGCGCCAATCGTGCTACCTCCTTGGGTCACCCTTAAGCGCTAACGTCTGCTATTGCAACCGGTTGCGGTTACAGTAGTAAGATTATGCGCACATTGCCATGATTCCTGCTAGAGCGGGGCTGACCCAGGTCTGGATTCACCCCTTCCCATAACGACAACACAACCTCTGCTAGGCCTTGAATCTCTTGGGTTTTCCCGTTTTCTACAGGGATTGTTCTCAGATTCCTTCGAAGTCCAGATATTTTGTGCGAATGCCAGCAGGAATCACTCCGACGTTTACAGAATAGACTTTACACCAAAATGCAACCGGTTGCAATAGTTGCATACTCGGTGAGGCAACGATCGACCTGTGGCGAATAGGGGGAGGGAGAACAGAGGGGGTCACAGGGGTCCCGAACCGCTCCGGGCTCAGGGTTTCCATCTCAGGCCACAAAGACTGACGGACGGAGGGAAAACAGATGCGTGGGAACAGAAAATGGTTCGCTGCTCTCCTGGGGTTGGTGATCATCCTTACGGTTGGCTGCAGTGGGGGCAGCAAGAGCGGTACGGACGCTCCGGCGTCTTCCGGTGGGACGGAGGCCAAGAAATCTAACGAGCCGGTGGTCATCAACATCTGGGGCGGCTACCCCGAGATGGATGTCCTCTACAAAAAGGCGGCCGAGGACTTCAAGAAGGAGCACCCGAACGTCACCGTCAACGTCCTCAGCATGAACCTGCGGGACTACGAGAAGAAGCTGGTGGCGGCCCTGCAGTCCGATACGGCTGCTGAGGTGATCACCATCGGCACCACGTTCCTCTCGCAGTTCATCGACGCGGGCCTGATCGACGAGGCGCCTCCCGAGGTCGTGGCGATGGTTCAGAAGGCGTACGGCCCGTTCGATATTGCCAATGCCTCCTACAAGGGCAAGCTCTACGGCGTCCCGCAGCTGAAGGGACAGTCCGCCCTCTTCTACAACAAGGACCACTTTAAGGAGGCTGGGCTCGACCCGGAGAAGCCCCCCCAGACCATGGACGAGATCATCGAGTACGCCCAGAGGTTAGCCAAGTATGATGCCAACGGCAACCTGACCCGGGCTGGGATCAGCCTGCGCCTCTTCGGTGGCGGCGGCGGTGTGACCGAGAAGTTCTGGATCATTATGGAGCAGTACGGTGGCTCTATCGTGAAGCAGACCAAGGACGGCAAGTACCACAATGGCTACAACAACGACGCCGGCCGCAAGACGCTGCAGATGCATGTCGACCTGGTGCACAAGTACAAGGCCGACGACCCCAAGCTGAAGCGCGACGCGGAAGCCTTTGAACTCGGCGTGGCCTCCATGTTCTTCCGGGAGTCCTGGGTGGTGGGCGACATTGCCAAGAAGGCGCCCAACCTGAACTACGGCTCTGTCCGGATGCCGGCGGCCGCGATCAGCCTCAACCAGAACATCTTTGTCCCGAAGAACGCCAAGAACAAGGATGTGGCCTGGGAGTTCGTTCAGTTCCTGGTGAAGCCGGAGTACCAGAAGTTCATGCTCGATGAGATCGGCTGGCTGCCGCTCCGAAGCAAGGATGTCAACTACGACGATATCATCGCCAAGAAGCCTGGCTTCAAGGGCTTCATCGTGAATGACCCGAGCTACCGGTACTTCAACTTCCCGCAGGTGACCGCGTTTGATGAGATTCTGACCAAGATGGCGGGGCGGCTCGAGAAGGCCTACGCCGACAAGAGTCTGGTGGACAACCCAGCAGGTATCGCCAAGGCGATTCAGGAGATGGCAGACGAAACCGATGCCATCTTGAAGCAGAACGGACTATACGGAACAGATTAACCGGGAGTGGGCTCGGGCAGCCACGCCCGAGCCCTTCCTCCTCCAGTGGAGGTGAATTTGTGAGGCGTCCTTCGCCGCTGGTGTTGAAGCGCTGGGGCTTCGCCTATCTTATCCTGCTGCCTATTCTCCTGCTGTACATCTACTTGCGGTTCATCCCGATCGGGAAGATCTTCTGGATGAGCCTGTTTAACTGGAAGCTCATCGGCAAGAACTTCCCCTTCATCGGCCTGCAGAACTACATCGGCCTCCTTCAGGATGACCGGTTCCTGGAGGCCATGCGGAATACGACCATCTTCGCCCTAGTCACGGTGGTGATCTCGGTGATTCTCGGACTTACCCTGGCCACCCTACTCGCCAAGGGCGGGGGCATGTCCAGCCTGTACGAGGCGCTCTACTTCCTGCCCGCCATCACCCCGATGGTTCCGGTCACCCTGGCCTGGCGGTGGATCTTCGACTTTCAGTACGGGATTCTCAACAACCTCCTGGGACTGGTGGGCATACCCCCTCAGCCCTGGCTTTCAGACGGGAGAATGGCGATGGTTGCGATCATCATCCTCACCGTCTGGAAGGTGGTCGGCTACAACATGATCATCTTCCTGGTGGGGATCCGGGCGATTCCCGGGGTCTACTACGAGGCGGCCGCCGTTGACGGCGCCAACCCGTGGTCCCAGTTCAGGCACATTACGGTGCCGCTGCTGGCTCCGGTTACGCTCTTCGTGATGGTGATGACGACCATTCAGAGCTACAACGTCTTTACCCAGGTCTACGTGATGGCCTCAGATGTTCAGGGGGCACCCGGCAAGTTGGTCCGAGTGCTGGTCTATGACATGTTCGAGAACGGCTTCCGGTTCTACAAGATGGGCTACGCCGCTGCAGAGGGGGTGTTCCTATTCTTAATCGTGTTGGTTCTGACGCTCCTTCAGTTCCGGTCGTTCAAACATCAAAACGCCTGACGGAGCGGCGGGGTAGGGCCCCACTGGGATTCCTGCGGGGACTCACCCCGGGGGGCTTCCTCCTCCACGTGGTTCTGCTGGCGGGCGCCTTCGCCATGGCCTTCCCCCTCCTGTGGCTGCTCTCGACGGCGCTGCGGCCCGAGGCTGAGCTCCTCCAGCTGCCGCCGCGCATTTTGCCCAGCCAGTGGACGCTCAGCAACTTCACCGGCGTCTTCAATGCCGCCCCCTTTGGCCGCTACTTCCTAAACAGCATGATCTTCGCCACGGGCTCCACCTTCGGCATTCTGACCACCTCGCTGATCGCCGGGTATATCTTCGCGAAGTTCCGCTTCCCGGGAAATCAGCTTCTCTTCATGGCGATCCTGGCTACGGCGATCGTGCCGTTTGAGATCTACATGATTCCGCTCTACCTGCTCATGAAGGATCTGAAGTTGATCAACACCATGCCGGGCATACTCCTGCCCTATCTGGTCATGAGCTACGGAATCTTCTTCATGCGCCAGAACGTGATTGCGTCGATCCCGGATGAGTTGTTAGAAGCGGCCCGCATTGACGGCCTCTCCGAATGGGGCATCATGTGGCGGATTGTGATGCCACTGCTGGCTCCGGCCATGAGCGCCCTGGCGATCTTCGCCTTTCTTCAGGCCTGGACCGCCTTCATCTGGCCGCTTCTGGTGATCAACACCAAGGATCTCTATACCATGGAACTGGGCCTCTCCATGTTCCAGACCGGGTTCACGGTTCACTTCGGACTGACGGCTGCCGGCTCCATTCTCAGCCTCCTGCCGATTGTGATCACCTTCCTCTTCCTGCGCCGCCAGATCATCGAGGGTGTCACGCTGACCGGCCTGAAGGGATAGGAGGTTGTGTCGATGATTCTGTCCGGCCGCCTGGCGGAGACAGCTGATCTGGTTTCCATTGAAGTCGGGGAGGGCAAGATCACCAGGATCGCCCCGGCACCAGATGACAGCGCAGCGGGTCACTTCGTGGTGGCACCAGGCTTTATTGACATGCAGGTCAACGGCTTCGCTGGCTTTGACTTCTGCGATCCGGCCGTGACCACGGCAGAGATCCGGCAGTTGATCGGCAGGCTTCAGGAGCGGGGGGTGACCACCCTCTGCCCCACGGTGGTGACCGGCTCCCATGAGCAGATGGCCGCCTCCATCGGCGCCATCGCCCGGGCCTGCGAGGAGGATTCAGCCGTGGGGCGGGCGGTGGCCTGCATCCATGTGGAAGGGCCCTATATCTCCCCGGAAGACGGCCCCCGCGGGGCGCACGCGCAGGAGCATGTCCGCCCGCCAGACTGGGCGGAGTTCCAGCGGTGGCAGGAGTTGGCCGGCGGCCGCATCGGCATGGTCACCCTTTCGCCCGAGTACCCCGAAGCGCCCGACTTCATCCGGCGGGCCACCGGGGCGGGGGTGCTGGTCTCCATTGGCCATACCGGCGCAGATACCGAGGCGATCGCGCAGGCGGTGGAGGCCGGTGCCCGTTTCTCCACCCACCTGGGCAATGGGGCGCATGCCCTCATTCGGCGGCATCCGAACTACATCTGGGACCAGTTGGCAGACGACCGGCTGATGGCAGGGTTGATCTTTGACGGGCACCACCTTCCGCCCTCGGTGATGAAGGTGATGCTCAGGGCCAAGTCGCTGGAGCGGTGCGTGCTGGTGAGCGACGCCGTGGCTGTGGCGGGCCTCCCCCCCGGTATCTACGAGGGCCGCGTCGGCAAGCGGGTCGAACTCCTCCCCTCCGGGCGACTGGTTCTTCAAGGAACCCCCTACCTGGCAGGGTCGGCATCCCACCTGCTGGACGGGGTGAACAACGCCATCGCTCTGGCCGGTCTCTCCACCGGTGAGGCGATTCGCCTGGCCACAACCAACCCGGCCCGGGCCATGGGCCTGGAGCAGAGGCTGGGGGCGATTCTGCCCGGGGCTGATGCGAACCTCGTTCTGCTGGAACAAGACAGTGTGAGCGGCCTCCTCTCCGTTGCGGCCACCATGGTGGCGGGAGAGTGGGTCCACAAGCGGAAAGGAATGGACCTATCTTGACAGTGTTGAACCGCTCCTACGAGTCCCTGCGCGTTGCGGTATATCCCACCCGGCAGGAGATGGGCCATGCGGCCGCCACCTATGTGGCAGACCGGCTGCGCCGCCTGCTCTCTGAGCAGCAACGGGTGAGGATGGCCTTCGCCGCCGCACCCTCCCAGACCGAGTTCCTGGCGGCCCTCGTGGCCGAAACCGGCATCGACTGGAGCCGCGTGGTGGCCTGCCACCTCGACGAGTACGTCGGGATTCCTGCAGACCACGCCGCCTCGTTCGGGCGTTGGCTGGACCGGCACCTGTTCCAGCGGGTGGGGTTTGGTGAGGTCCACTACTGGAATCCCCAGGCCCCTGACCCGCAGGCGGAGTGCGACCGGTATGGCGCCCTTCTGGCGGAAGGACCGCTCGATATGGCCTGCATCGGCATTGGCGAGAACGGCCACCTGGCCTTTAACGACCCTCACGTGGCCGATTTTACGACGTCCCGGGCTACCTCCCTGGTAAGTCTGGACGAGACCAGCCGCCAGCAGCAGGTGAAGGACGGATGCTTCCCGGCGGTAAGCGAGGTTCCCCGGCAGGCCTGGACCATGACCATCCCCGTGATCATGGGCGCCCGTGTCCTCTCGGTGGTAGTGCCCGGTACAAACAAGGCCGCAGCGGTGAGGGCTGCACTGACAGGCGAGGTGACAACCACCTGCCCCGCCTCGATTCTACGGCAACATCCCAACGCGGTTCTCTTCTTAGACCGGGATTCCTACGGATTGCTGTAAGGGCGGACAACCCGCCTCCTGCCCGCGGCTGTTTAGAAAGGAGCGGTGATCCATGGCCTCTCAGTTGGCTCTGCACGGTGGAACACCAGTACGAACGCGCCCCTTTCCCGCCTGGCCTGTCTTTGACACGGCGGAGGAAGAGTCGCTCCTCAAGGCGCTCCGGTCCGGAAAGTGGGGCTCCCTGGAAGGGGAGATGGTCCGGACCTTTGAGCGGGAGTTTGCCCAGCTGCACGGCGCCCGGTACGGGGTGACCGTGGTCAATGGCACAATGGCGCTGGCTGTTGCGCTGCGCGCCCTGGGCGTGGGCCCGGGCGACGAGGTGCTGGTGCCGCCTTACACCTTCATTGCCACCGCCAGCGCCGCCTTCATGGTGGGGGCGATTCCCGTTTTCGTCGATGTGGATCCCGAAACGCTCCTGCTGGATCCGGCAAAGATTGAGGCCGCTGTGACGCCCCGGACAAAGGCGATCATTCCGGTCCACTACGGGGGATGCCCGGCAGATATGGACCGGATCATGGCTGCGGCGAAGAAGCACGGCCTGAAGGTCATTGAGGACGCCGCCCAGGCTCACGGGGCCTCCTGGCGGGGGCAGATGGCGGGGTCCATCGGCGATGTGGGGACGTTCAGTTTCCAGTCGTCCAAGGCGATGAGCGCCGGCGAAGGCGGAATCATGCTGACCCAAGACCCCGCTGTGGAAGAGTTGCTCTGGTCGCTCCAGAACGTGGGGCGCCGGCGTGGGGGCGAGTGGTACGAGCATGTTCGAATTGGCTGGAACCTGCGGCTAACCGAGTTCCAGGCGGCCATTCTGCTGGCGCAGCTAAAGCGGCTCCCTGCCCAGTTGGAGGCGCGGAGCCGGGCGGCAGCCTACCTGACCGAACAGTTGAGCCAGATTCCCGGCCTGCACGTGCCCCCGGTGCCCGAAGGGGTAACCGCCCATGGGTGGCACCTCTTTTACTGCATGTGGCGGGGTGCTGCTGAGAGCGGCATTTCGAAGGAGCATCTTGTCAGGGCGCTAAACGCTGAGGGGATTCCCGTCTTCGGCGGGTATGTGCCGCTCAATCGCAACCAGGCGATTATCGATGAGATCGCCCGGACGGGCGGCACCCCTCCGGCTGACTGCCCGGTGGCAGAGCGGGCCGTGGCGGACGAGATACTGGTCTTCCGGATGCAGATGCTCCACGGCACGCAGGACGACCTGAACGATATCGTGGAGGCACTGGCCAAGGTGACTGGGGTGGGGGCATGAGCGGCAGGGAGATCGGATTTGGGCTAATCGGCGCCGGCTCCATTGCAGTCCAGCACGCCCAGGCCATTGCCGCGACACCCGGGGCCCGGCTTGTGGCCGTTGCCGGCCGGTCGGAGAAATCGACCCGGCAGGCCGGTGAGGCCTGGGGGGTCGACTGGTACCTCGATCTGGAGGCGATGCTCCGGCGACCAGACCTGGATGCTGCGGTGATCCTGACGCCGTCGGGGCTCCATGTGGAGCACGCCCTGGCTGCGCTTCGCCGGCACAAGCACGTGGTGATCGAAAAGCCCCTCGCCCTCACCCTGGAAGGCGCAGACGCGCTCCTCGGGGAGAGCCGGGCGCGGGGGCTGACGGTGGCGACCATCAGCCAGCGGCGCTTTGAGCCTGTGATCCAGGCCGTGCGGCAGGCGGTGCAGAGCGGGGCGTTGGGTCAGATTGCCCTGGTTGAGGGGACGGTCCGGTTCCACCGGGGGCAAGAGTACTACGACAGCGCCGGCTGGCGAGGCACGGTGGCGATGGACGGCGGCGCGCTCATGAACCAGGGCATCCACATGGTCGATCTGATGCGGTGGATCATGGGGGAACCGGACTCTGTTTCGGGCCACATCGTCACCCTGGCCCATCGCATGGAGGCTGAGGATGCGGCCACCGCCTCGATTCGCTTCCGGAACGGGGCGCTGGGAACGATCGCAGCCACCACGTGCGCCTATCCCGGCTTCGATCAAGAGTTACGGTTCTCTGGGACGAAGGGGTATATCCACGTGGTGGGGCAGGAGGCAGTCGCCTGGCAGGTGCCGGGTATCGCTGCGCCCGTCTCGGCCTCCTCGCGGGTCTCAGGCGCCAGCGATCCCAAGGCGATCGGCTCGGAGGGGCATGCGCGCCAGTACGCTGATATCACCGCTGCCCTCCTGGAGGGACGGGCCCCATCGGTCACCGGAGAGCATGGCCGAGAGGCGCTGGAACTGGTGTTAGCCGTCTACGAGTCCTCCCGGACCGGGAGAGCGGTGGTCTGGAACAAGGAGGTGAGCGCATGAAGGCCGGAGCGGTTCGGGCGGAGATTACCCCGCCTGCCGGGCTCCATATGGCCGGATTCGGGGCGCGTACCGAGCCGGCCCGGGGGGCTCACGATCCGCTCTATGTGCGGGCTCTGGTCCTGGAGGGAAGCCAGGGGTGTGCCGCCCTGGTGGCGGCCGACCTGATCCATGTGCCGGAGCATATTCAGGACGAGGTGATCCGGGCGGTGTCGGCCCGGACGCCCATCGGGCGGGAGCAGATTCAGTTGGTGGGCACCCATACGCATGGCGGCCCGGCGGTGATTCCCGGCAGTGAGTACAGCGCAGCCCTTGCAGCCGCGATGGCAGACGCCGTGGTTCAGGCGTGGGAGCAACGGCGCGAAGCGCTGGCCGGGGTCTCCACGGGTACTGTTGGGGGGATTGGCAAGAACCGGCGCCACCCGGAAGGCCCGGTTGACCACGACGTGACCGTTCTGCGGATCGACGACACGGCGGGCCGGGGGATCGCCACCCTGGTCAATTACAGCTGCCACCCCACCACGCTGGGGCCGGACAATCTGCTGTACACCGCCGACTACCCCGGCGTCGCCTGTGCTGAAATCGACCGGGAGGCGGAGGGAATCGCCATCTTCACCACCGGCGCCCAGGGCGATGTAAACCCTGGCGGCTACTCTGCCGAGGGCTCCATGATCGGCCATGTGGTCCCGTGGCGGAACTACCAGTCTGCCGAGCAGTACGGCAAGGCGGTGGCCCGGGTTGCGCTGGAGGTCCGTGGGCGGCTCCGGCCAGAGCCTGGCGATCGGGTCTGGGGCCGGAGCCGGGTGCTCGAGCTGTCGCGCAAGGAGCTGCCGTCAGCGGCAGAGGCGCAGCAGCGGATGGAGGCAGCTCGCGAGGCGGTACTGAAGGCTCAGGCTTCAGGCACGCGAGAGGAGCTGACAACTGCCCAACTCGCCTACGGCTACGCACAGGTGACGCTCCACCAGGCGAAGGCCCCCGACCGGGACCAGCCGGTTCGGGTCCGGGTCAGCGCCCTGGCCCTCGGGCCGGCCACCCATGTGGGGATCGCCGGGGAGCTGTTCGCCGAGCTGGGCATGCAGATCAAGCGGGCGGTCGGGCAGGGCGCTACCTTCGTGGCGGTTCTTTCCGACGGCTCCATCGGGTACATTCCCACCCGACAGGCCTTCGCCGAGGGAGGCTACGAGCCCGCAGCCAGCGTGCTGCTCCCCGGCGGGGGTGAGGCGATCACCGAGGCAGCCATCGGCCTGGCCACAGGGCCGGAGAAGGGGTGAGCCGCATGTACCGGATCGGTTCACCGCTTCGCTACCACCGCCGCCTGCTGTCGGAGAACCCCACCCTGACCGACATCAGGACCGTGGTCCCCGACTATGCGGCCATGCTTGTCTCAGTCATGACCGCCCTGGCAGACCGGTATGACGGGCGACCAGCATACCCGTATATTGACACCAAACTAGACCTGATCACCGGGGAGGACTTCGACCCCGCGGACCCGCTCCGGGGGCATGGAACCATCTACGGGTGGATTCAGGGGCGGGGGCTGGAGGCGCTGGTCGACCATGTGCGCTGGCTTAGGCGTCATGCGGAGATTGCCGAAGGGCAGCACCTGATCCCCCGGCTGGAGCGCATGATCCGGGAGGTCTATGCGAACCTGCGAAGGGTCTGGCACCAAAACGGAGGGCACGTCTTCTTCTTCATGACCCCTGAGGGCGAGCCCTTCAACCTGGTGGACGGCCGCCGCGAGCCGTTGAGGTCGTGGGACCCGGGTATCTATGGGTACAGCGATACCTTTTCGGCCAAAGGGCTTTACGCTGCTGCTCATTACCTCGGGGACACCACGGGGATGAAGGAAGCCCAGCAGTACTGTCACCAGGTGGATCAGGCGATCTGGGAGGGGCGGTTCTGGCCCAACGAGCGGGAGAATCCACCCGACAGCGCTGCGTCGCTGAACCGCCAGTCTGGCCCCCGGTTTCAGGGACCTTACATGATCCACCTGGGAACCGCCGCCGTGCTGGCCGAAGCCGGGCAGGATCCCTCCGCTGTGGAGATGGGCCTCCGGCTCATTCGCCACATTCTCCGGACCCACGTCAACCTGGGCCGTCTGTCCCAGTTCCAGCATGGAGACCTGTGGGAGGCGGTAGGGGAGAATGGCGAGCCCTATGAAGAAGACGGCTTGGTTCGGACCAACCCGGGGCATGCCATTGAGTTTGCCGGGCTTGGCCTAAAGTTCACCGCCGCAGCCAAGCGTCACCCTGGCTGCCGGCCCGAGCAGCGGGCGGAGATCGCAGAGATCGAGGCGCTCATGCCCTCCGTTCTCGCCCGGAACTTCGCCAACGGCTACTTGCCAGGGCCAGGGGGAATCTGTCTCTCAGTCGACCTGGTCTCCAGGAACCCAGTCAGCGAGATCATGCCCTGGTGGAGCCTGCCCGAGACCATTCGGGCGGCTGCAGAAAGCTGGCAGGTTGCCCGCACCGAGGAGGAGCGCCGGGAATGCCTGCGCATCCTGAGCAGCGCTCATAACGCCTTCGCCCAGCATTACGTCCGCCCCGACCTGCATCTCATGGCCTACCAGACCCGCTCCACAGCGGGGAAACCGGTCAGCGTGATCCCGGCGACCGCCGATGCCGACCCGGGCTACCATACCGGCTGCAGCATCCTGGACTTCCTTCGGGTCCTCGAGGAGCAGCCGGCCGGGTAGTGCTTTGAAACAGCGAACCCGTCGCCCTTTTTGCGACGGGTTCGTGTACTGTCTATGCCGTTACCACCTGTCTGCTCAAGAAGCGGCAGATGCGCTCTAAGCCTTCCCGCAGGTTGGCCTCGCTGTTGGCCAGGGAGATGCGCACCAGCCCCACGCCATTCCGTCCAAACGCCTCGCCCGGCGCCACGGCCACCCGCTCCTCCTGCAGAATCCGCTTCGCCACCGCCACCGAATCACTGCCGGCAGCTGAGACGTCGACCATGATATAGAACGCCCCCTGCGGCGTATAGCGATAGAGCCCATGCTCCCGCAAGATCGAGACCGCCAGGTCGCGGCGGGTCTGATAGGCCTGGCGCATCTCCGCCACACAGTCCTGCGAACCTGTCAGCGCCGCCACCGCCGCCTTCTGGGCAAGACCGTTGGTGCAGGAGAAGAGCGGCTCCTGCAGCTTCACGATCACGGCGGCGACCTCGGGCGGCGAAACGCTGTAGCCCAGGCGCCAGCCGGTCATGGCGTAGGCCTTAGAGAGGCCCGAGATGGTGATCGTCCGCTCCGGGGCAAACCGGCCGGGGCTGACATGGGGAGCATCGAAGACGATCTGCTCGTAGATCTCATCGGAGATCAGCCAGAGGTCATGGCGACGGCAGAAGGCGGCGAGTTCTGCCACAAGGGGCTCGGGAAAGACCGCCCCGGTCGGGTTTCCGGGCGAGTTGATCAACAGCGCCTTGGTGCGGGGCGTCACCAGCCGCTCCAGCTCGGTCAGATCGGGGAGAAAGCCGTTCTCGCGGGCCAGGGTGTAGTGAACCGGCACGCCGTGCATGAGGGAGAGGTTCATCTCGCCATTCGGCCAGGAGAGGCCCGGGACCAGCACCTCGTCGCCCGGGTCGATGAGCGCCATCATGACGCTGGCGATTCCGGCCACGGCGCCAGGGTGCACGCAGACCTGGGCGGGGGTGACCTCCATGCCGTTGTACCAGGCCATCTTCGCCGCGACCGCCTGCCGCAGATCGCCGATGCCCGCGTTGGGCGTGTACTTGTGAAACCCGGTTCGCCCGGCCTCCATCGCCGCCTCTACGATATGGGCGGGCGTGGTGAAGTTGGGTTCGCCCACCTCCAGGTGGATGCAGTCACCCACCTGCCATGCAAGGTCCATTATGACCCGGATTCCCTGGGGCGGTAGCTGTGTCGCAACATGAGCCAGCGGCTTCATCTCGTTCCCCCGTTTCACTCGACGCTCCTGAAGGGGACTTTTGCGCTACAGTTGGGAATTCCTTCTGAAGTCTCGGATCAAAGGAACTTTCATACCGATGCAGAAGCACCCTTCGCCACCAGAGCCCCCGCCCCGGGCGGGAGGCCGCCCAGCCCCGCCCCATGTAGCCACTTCCGCCATAGAGAAAAGACCGCAGGTTGGAGGGCCCCGTGAGGCCCACGACCCTGCGGTCTTTCCTGTAGTGTGTGCCGCCGCAACCGGCGGGCACGTCAATCTATTTCAACGAGGCCCCGGCGCTTAGTCCAGGTCGTCGTGCCCCGGCATCGCCGGCGCCTTCTTGGGCTCCGGCTTCTCGGTGACCAGGGCCTCGGTGGTCAAGATGAGCGAGGCGATCGAGGCAGCGTTCTGGAGGGCGCTGCGGGTCACCTTGGCCGGGTCGACAATGCCCCAGGCGATCATGTCGCCGTACTCCCCGGTCAGGGCGTTATAGCCATGGTTCTTCGGCAGGGACTTCACCCGCTCCGCCACCACGCTGCCCTCGCTGCCGGCGTTGATGGCGATCTGGCGCACAGGCTCCTCAATCGCCCGGCGGATGATCTCCACGCCCACCTTCTCATCGCCCTCAAGCTGCTTGGACAGATCGTCGAGCACCGACTGGGCCTGGAGCAGGGCGGTGCCGCCACCCGCTACGATACCCTCCTCCACCGCAGCCCGGGTGGCGTTCAAGGCATCTTCAATGCGCAGCTTCTTCTCCTTCAGCTCCACCTCGGTGGCAGCGCCGACCTTGATCACCGCCACGCCGCCAGCCAGCTTGGCCAGCCGCTCCTGCAGCTTCTCGCGGTCGTAGTCGCTGGTGGTCTCCTCAATCTGCCGCTTGATCGACGCCACGCGGCCCTTGATCTCCTCGGCCTTGCCGTGGCCCTCGACGATGGTGGTCTTCTCCTTCTCGATCCGGACCAGCCGTGCCTGGCCCATATCTTCAATCGTGGCGGTGTCGAGCTTCCGGCCAACCTCCTCGCTGATCACCTTGCCGCCGGTCAGCACGGCGATATCCTCCAGCATCGCCTTGCGGCGGTCACCGAAGCCCGGAGCCTTCACAGCGGCCACCCGGAGCGTGCCGCGCAGCTTGTTGACCACCAGGGTCGCCAGCGCTTCGCCCTCCACGTCTTCCGCGATGATCAGGAGCGGCTTGGCGCGCTGGACCACCTTCTCAAGAACCGGCAGCAGGTCCTGGACGGCCGAGATCTTCTTATCGGTAATGAGGATGTACGGCTCCTCCAGAACAGCCTCCATCTTCTCCGTATCGGTCACCATATAGGGAGAGACAAAGCCACGGTCGAACTGCATGCCCTCCACGGTCTCGAGCTCGGTGAGGGCGACCTTGGACTCCTCGACCGTGATTACGCCATCTTTGCCCACCGTCTCCATGGCGTCGGCGATCAGCTTGCCGATCTCTCCATCGTTGGCGGAGATGGCGCCCACCTCAGCGATCGCCTTCCGGTCCTCCACCGGAATGGCGTGCTTCTTCAGCTCCGCAACGGTGGCCTCCACCGCCTTCTCAATGCCCCGCTTGATCAGCATGGGGTTGGCGCCGGCGGTGACGTTCTTCAGCCCTTCCCGCACAATCGCCTGGGCCAGGAGCGTGGCCGTGGTGGTGCCGTCGCCGGCCACATCGTTGGTCTTGGTGGCGACCTCCTTCACCAGTTGGGCGCCCATATTCTCATAGGGGTCCGACAGCTCAATCTCGCGGGCGATGGTCACCCCGTCGTTGGAGATCGCCGGGGCGCCGAACTTCTTGTCCAGCACCACGTTGCGACCCTTCGGACCCAAGGTGATCTTCACCGTGTTTGCCAGCGTATCGACGCCGCGCTCCAGCGCCCGGCGGGCGGCCTCGTCAAACAGCATCTGCTTGGCAGCCATCTTCTCTTACCCCTCCACAACTGCCAGGATATCCCGTTCCGTGATCAGAAGCAGCTCTTCTCCATCCACCTTCAGCTCAGTGCCGGCGTACTTGGAGAACAGAATCGTGTCGCCTTCTTTCAACTCCAGCGCTTGGCGCTGGCCGTTTTCCAGCAGGCGACCCGGCCCCACCGCCAGAACCTTGGCCAGCTGCGGCTTCTCCTTGGCGGTGTCCGGCAGAACGATGCCACCCTTGGTGCGCTCCTCCCGTTCCACCGGTCGGACCAGAACCCGGTCAGCCAACGGCTTAATGTTGGATGTTGCGACGGTTACCATCCTTCTGCTTCCCTCCTTGTGGATTCTCGTTAGCACTCGTCGCACGTGAGTGCTAACAGCAAGAACAAGATAAAACACCCAAACCTGGTTGCGCAAGGGCGGTGGTGGGCGGCTATTGGCAAGGAGGCAGAACCAGGGGCGATCTCCTTCGCCTATCTCCCCAGTTCTCGCTCAGGTTCGCTCCCAGGCGTGAAACTGCGGGTTTCGTGTGGCTACACGGACCAGTCCCGCCCGTGACAGCCCCTCATAGAAGGTGACCCGGCTCCAGTCCACCGTCGGGTAGATTGCCTTCAGCAGTTCGATCACACAGTCGGGCACGTCGAGCTTCTTCGGAAAGAACCGGTGCCAGACACGACCGATTCACCTGGCCGGCCCAACAAGGAGGAGCACCCCCCTATGGATAACCAATAGGGGAAGAGATCCTTGTGTGGGGGGAGGAGCAGTGCTCATGTTGCATGTCATCTACGACCCCAAGGAGCCGACCGCCTGGTATCCCAACTTCTTGAGCGGCTTCCGGGCCGCCCTCGACCGGGCCGGCGTTCCCTACCGGTTTGAGACCCGCATGCCCGAGCGGGCCGAGGGCCCGGTCTTCTTCACCCGCTACACCGTGCAGAAGCAGCTGCTGGAAGCGGTACACCCGCCTGAGCAGGTGATCATTCATGAGCACGACTTCTGGAACCCGTTCACCAACGCCTACGACCCCGACGACCGCTGGATTTACGCCCACCCGTCACTCCGGACGATCCTGGTCACCAACCCGTCCATGATCCCCTGGGGCGAGCGCGACCTCCCCCGTGGCTCCAAGGTCGAGGTGGTGGCCGCCGGCTTCCCGTACGATCACACCCTGATCAACCAGGTGATCGCCGAGGTAAAGCCCGGTCCGGAGCGGGAGCGGCTGATCGTCTTCCCGGGGCGGCTGAACGAGTTCTACCAGCCCTATCTCTCCGTGCGGATGGCCTTTGAGCTGATGGATCTAGGCTACAAGGTCTTCATCGCCTCACCCATCGACCCGCTCTCCTACTACCCGGTCGCGCTCTGGCAGGAGATGGGGATCCAGGTGGGCCGGCTGCCCCAGGCCGACTACTACCGGCTTCTGGCCCGGGCAGAGGCGGCGATCTCCACCACCACCGGCGGCAGCCTCACCCTGGCGCTCTATGAGGCGCACCTGCTGGGCGCCACCCCGATCGCCCCGCACGGGCGGCCGGAACTGCCGCCCTGGACCGAGGTCTACCACCCCCGCTACGATCTGCTCAACCCCCGTCAGGCGATCGAGATGGTCCAGCAGAGGGTGAAGGTTTCGGTGGAGCCGCAGTGGTTCAGCCAGCAGTTCTACGTAGAGCAGCTGCTGGCGGCCATCGACCGGGCTGCGCACCGGTAAGGCGAGCGACGCGAAAGCCCCCGGCAAACCCATTGTGAACTGAGCCCCTCTTTGTGGACACCTTAAATAGTCCGCATTCTATCCAGCCAAAAGGTGGCTCCTGTATTCCACAGGGGCCATCTTTTTTCTTTCCCATTGGTAGCGGTGGTGGTTGTAGTCGTA
>JBMONB010000010.1:0-1855 GCA_049325315.1 Bacillota bacterium
AACGGTTTCCCCCAGAGCCGGCCGACCGAGACCTCCCCGGTGGTGGCCGGGAGCTGAAAGGAGATCGCCGGGCTCCCCGGGCTCAGTGCCATACGAATCGCCTCCGTCACCAGTATGCCCGTCCCTCCTGGGTACGATCACGGAGTTAATGGTTCAGCTCGGTCCGCTTGCCGGTCAGCACATAGATCAGCCATTCGCCCAAGTTGGTGGCGTGGTCGCCGATGCGCTCCAGGGAGTGGCTGACGAAGAGCAGTTGGACCCCCTGTGGCACGGTGGAGCTGTCCCGGGCCATCAACTCTACGAGGTGGTCGATAACACGGCGGTGTACCCGATCTAGCTCGTTGTCCTTCTCGGTCATCGCCAGGGCACGTGCCCGGTTACCCGTAATGAAAGCATCTACGGCGTCGGCCACCATGGACTGGGCGAGCCGGGCCATGGCCGGAATATCCTCGAGCGGCTTGATCAGCGGGGCGCCACCCATGCGAACCACCGCCCGGGCGATATTGACGGCATGATCGCCCATGCGCTCCAGGTCGGTAATCACCTTGAGCACCGAGGTAATGCGCCGGGCGTCGATGGCCACCGGTTGCTGGAGCACCAGCAGTTCCAGGCAGATTGACTCCACGGCGGCGTGGGCGGCGTTGATTTGCTGGTCGCCGGCGATCACCCACTCGGCTGCCGCCACATCGCGGTCGGTAAGCGCCTGGATAGCGGCTGCAATGGCCTGCTGCACCTGTTGGCCCATCTGCAGGAGTTGGTTGTTCATCTCTTCCAACTGGGCGTGGAAGACATCTCTCGTCATCGAGTCGGATCCCCCTTCGCCGGAACGATCGGTCACTCGTGGTCATCATTGCCACTCCGGTCTCTTCTGATACCCGGATGAGCCATGGACCCGGGAGGGGGCGGATTCGTCGCTCGGCGAGATCCCATGCGATCCGGAGCGGTCGAGCCGGTGCGTCCCAGCTGGCGGGCAGGCCGCGGCCCAGCACATGTACCTCGCCGGTGGTGAGGGTCAGCGAATCGCCCAGCGGGCGCACGGCGCCGGTGGACGTATCCACCAGGTAGAGGCGGTGGTCAGACGGAGCGCTGGGCAGCACCACGGCGATCTCCCGGCCATCGGGCGACCAGGCGAAATCGGCGCCGCTATTGCAGCTGCCGGGTGGATAATAGTTTGGCATGGGCTCGGAGCGCAGTACCTCACGTCCATCCTCCCTTACGACCAGACGGGGCTCATAGCGGTAGACCCCACCCGAGCCAACGAAGGTCGACGACAGGACGGCCACCCGGTCCCCGTGCCGCCGGCCGCTGGGGACCGCCTCCTCGGCCGAGTTTGGCGCCATGATTCCGGACGGCAGGTCGACCCGGCTGTGCTCGATGGATTGCTCGCCGTGGTGGCGGCTCCTCCACCTGCACGAGCAGGTCGTTCCCGCTCCAGCGCAGCACAGCCCCCTTCCCGGACCCGGACCAGAACGGTCTCTCCTTCCTTGCCCTTCTCCAGGCGAACCATCACCAGCCCCAACGAGGCGGCGGATGCGACCACCCGGGCGAAGGTGGCGCCGGCCGGCAGCAGGCGGCAGCCAGTAGAAGCAAGAGCAGCCGCGGCCGGTGGCGCGAGACCATTGGAGTACCACCTCATTCGAGTCTGTCTTCATTGGATAGACGCTCCAGAATGGGAAAGAGTCTCGTGGTGGGCATCCTGATAAGGGGTTCTTGCAGGAGGAAGAAGCCACAATGGTATATCTCTCAAACAGCGGGAATCCTAGCCTGGAGGTGTCCTATGCCTACGCAACGACCGACTCTGGTTCCGGCGCCCCGCTCTGTGGAGTGGGGCGGTGGGCAGGTGCTGCTGCCCGAC
>JBMONB010000011.1:0-24998 GCA_049325315.1 Bacillota bacterium
GATCATCACCAGCGACAACATGCACGAGGAGGAGCCGATGGATGTGGCCCGCCAGATCGCGGCTGGCCTGGGCGACACCCCGCACGAGATCGTGCCCGACCGGCGGGAGGCGATCGCCCGGGGGGTGGCGCTGGCCCGGCCCGGCGACCTGCTGATCATCGCCGGCAAGGGGCATGAGCAGACCTGGGTCTGGGAGGGGAAGCGAATCCCCTTCGATGACCGGACGGTGGTGCGCGAGGCAATCCGGCAGCGAATGGGGGCGGCTCGCTGAGTAAAGCTGTGGTATACTGTCGTCAGCGTGCATCATTTGGGGTGAATGACTGTGAGCGAAGCGAAGTATAGCCGGGTCCGATTCGTCGTCATGGTGCTGGCTCTGGTGGGAATCACGGCGCTGGTGGCCGGTTGCGGTGGTCTCCGCAAGGAGCAGGATGCATCCCCCGGACCCGCCGCCGCCCAGCAGCCCGCCCCCCAGCCGGCAGAGCAGCCGGCGTCCAAGAGCCCCACCGCAGCAGAGGCGAAGCCCCTGCCCGGGTATCGCGCCCCCAGCTTCTCTGCTGTCGACGTCTTCACGGGGGAGAAGGTCACCCTGGCGGACCTGAAGGGCCAGGTGGTCTTCCTGAACTTCTGGGCCACCTGGTGCCCGCCGTGCAAGGCGGAGATGCCCGAGATGGAGCAACTCCACCAGGAGATGGGCGACAAGGTTCGCATTGTGGCGCTGGGCGCCGATGCCCGGGAGTCACCCGAGAAGATGGCCGCCTTCGCGAAGGAGATGGGGCTCACCTTCACCATCGCCCACGACAGGGGGATGGCGGTTGAGCCATACCGGGTAACCGGGATTCCCACCAGCTTCTTCATCGACAGGGCGGGCATCATACGCGCCCGTTACCCCGGGGCGCTCAGCCTGGAGAAGATGAAGGAGTATATCGCCGAGGCGGAGAAGGGGTCATAGAAGGAGAGGCTGATTCATGGCGTTGATTCAGAAGCTCTTTTCCGCCATCGCTGTCGACCGCCGTTGGTGGTGGTTTCTGCTGGGAGTCAACTTCTTCGGCTCGCTCTACGGATTTTACTGGTACTGGCCGCAGCTGCAGGAGACCCCGGTGCGCTACTGGCTGATCGTGCCGGACAGCCCGGGCTCCACCTTCCTGCTCTGCATCTGGCTGGTGCTGATGCTGGCTGGAGTCAACTGGCGCCGGCCAGGTATGCAGGTGCTGGCCGCCATTGCCTTCGTCTCCAACATGAAGTACGGGCTCTGGACCGCCACGGTGCTCCCTCAGGCGGGGATCAAGTACGGGTGGGAGTTCGATTTCATCCACCTCAGCCTCTCCCACGGGGCAATGTGGGTGCAGGCGATGATCTTCGCCCGACACTACAGGCCGGCCCTGGGGGCAGCGGTAATCGCCCTCCTGTTCATGTGGTTCCAGGACGTTGTCGACTACCAACTCCTGATGACCCACCCGACCCTGCCCTATATCGAGGAGTTTGGTTTCGCGCGCGGCATGGCTGTGGCGCTCTCCACCATCTGGGGCGGCTTCCTGGTCGGCCAGGCCCTGTTTGACAGAGGTCGCGGGCGCGCGTACAATGGATAGAGTACCCCCGTAGGGTATGGAGGGAGGCTTCCCGATGGATCAGGTGCGTCTCGATGTAAGTTCCCCAATGGTGCGGGACAAGCAGGCCATTCAGGACCGTCTCAAGAAGATTGAGGGCCAGGTCCGGGGGCTGCAGCGGATGATCGATGAGGACCGCTACTGCGTCGACGTGCTGGTCCAATTGGCCGCTGTCAAGGCAGCGCTCAATAAGGTCGGCCTGGCGCTCATGGAGGGTCATGCCCGCGGCTGCATGCAGGCAGCGGTTCGCCGTGGCGAGGGCGATGAGGCAGTCTCCGAACTGATGGATGTCCTGGAGCGGTTCATCAAATGAGTAGGGAGAGCCCGCTGGGAGGCGCACAGAGCCCCCTGCCCCGGGGCCTGTCGGAGCGCATGGGACGGCTGGTGGTGAGTGGGCTGCTTACCCTGCCGCTGCTGGCCGATCTGATCGCAGAGGCGGTGGGTTTCGAGGTCTTTTACCTGGCCGATCCCAAACTTCAGGTGGTGTGGGGCAGTCTGGCCCAGTTCGTGGCGGGGTGGCCCTTGTATGTCATGGCGGCAGGACACCTGCGCCGGGGCGGAGCGGTTCGGGCCTTCTGGATCTGCCTGCTCTCCACGCTAATTTACGTGGTCAGCCTGTATACGGCCCTGGTCCGACCTGGCACGGGCGTGCTTTTCCTCGGGTCCAGCACGCTGATACTGGTCGCCTACCTGACCGATTATCTGGAGGCCCGCCGGGGTCGCTAAACCCAAAATGGATTCAGGCCGTGGGGTTCTCCCACGGCCTGATTTGCCCTTACCGGTAATCCGGTGGGCCGATGTAGGCTGAATCCTAGATGGCGCCGAAGCCCGCGCCCCAGCCACCCGGATAGGCAGCGATGCCAGGGATCCCCGCGGTGGTCGGATAGGCCGACGGCACGGTGGCAACGGTGGTCACGGGGACAGCATACTCGTAGACCCGGTAAACGGTGGCGTTCGCAGCGGGGTACGCAGCGGCCCCCGGAGCAATCGCCAGATCGTTCGCCCCAGCCTGGGCGCCGATGTTAGGCGAGAAGGCCGGCAGCTTACCGAAAGCGCCAAAGTTCATCTGTTCGTGCTCTCCTTTCTACTCGTGACCTCCGTTGTTCGGGATCAAAAGGAGGTCATCGCCCCCTGAGGTGGAGCCTCGATGCCAGAGTATGTTGTGGCGCAGGGGGGTGTGACATAAGGGACGAGGCATCGCCGCCCGATCCCGGTAAGCAAGAAACCCCCGTGACGCCGGCGGCGGCACGGGAGCTCCGGTTAGTTCGCTCTTGCCTTCTCATCCGAGGGGAAGGCCAGGTAGTGGAAGACGTACTCGCCCTCGCTCGATTCGTACTTGCTGAGCAGTTGCTGAAGCTCTGCCATGAACAGCGGAAGCTGTGCCAGATCGATCCGAAGCCGGAAGAAGCCATGAGCGGTAGCCGCCTCGCCCTCATCGCCGGCGGAGCGGTCCAGGTCATGACGGTAGGCCCGGAGGAAGTCGGACTGGGTCTTGTTCAGCTCACGCAGAAAGCCGGTCTCCAGGTGATTCCGCCCCTCGGGCTGCCGGGCCAGGTAAGGATCTGTCTGGAACTCCTTGGCGATGGCCTGGTAGTACTTCTCAACGATGCCGTTCTGGGTCTCCCGCGTGAACTTCAGCTCCACCAGCCCTACCTTCAGGAGCTGCTTCACGTGGTAGCTGGTCTTCGCCGGTTCCTCCCCAAACTGATCCGCCAACTGCTTGGCTGTCATCGGCTTTTCGGCCAGCGAGGATAGGATCTTGACGCGGGACGCATGGCTCAAGGCTTTCAGCTGTTTGATATCGCTAATCGTGTAAGACTCCAGCACAGTTGCCGCCCCTTCATGGTCATTTCCAGCACGGTAAATTATTGCACATCAAGTTTAACATGCGAGCTGCCATTCATAAAGCCTTTCTTACAACTACAGAATAATCTTTGCACAAGCGAACAGCCCGGAACGCAAATGTTCCGGGCGGGGCGGGGTGGGGAGGAGATACATTTTTTACCGCAGATTACACAGATAAATACAATGATTACACAGATTTAGCCATAGGCATTTAACTGAATCCACATACAACCCACACGGAAAGTCCTGGTAATCAGTGTAATCATTTAAATCTGTGTAATCTGTGGTTAAAATATGCAGAAGACCTGAAGCCCGGAACGCGAACAGGGCGTTCCGGGCCGGCTCACAGCTTGACACCAATCGTCTCCACAGCGGACCAGGTGACGGGGAAACCGGTGGGCCAGCCTCTTTGTATGAGGTCTGTCGCCAACATCTGGATCTGTCCGACCGCCTCGTCGGGTAGGTCGGCCGCCCACTGGGGAGCGATGACCGACATCACCCGCACGAAGGATGCCGGGTCGAAGACCCGCGTGCGCTTGACGGGGTTGCGGATCCGCTCGACCAGGAGGCCTGATTGGCTCATCAGGGCGCCCACCTCGGCCCCGGTTGGCAGGTCAGGGACCGACGGGGCGTAGGCCGGGCCCAGGAGGTTTCGGACCACGGCGTCGATCAGGGTGAACCACTCACCGAAGCCGGGGGCGGTCGCTGTGATCAGCGCCAGCTGCCCGCCTGGGCGAAGAACGCGGCTCATCTCCCGCATAGCGGCGGCACGGTCTCGGAACCAGTGGAAGACCGAGTTGCAGAGCACGAGGTCAAACAACCCGTCCGGGTATGGCAGCTTTTCGGCGTCGCCCTCGACAATCTGCGCCGGTAGGCCCAGGGCGGCGGTTTTGGCCCGCGCCACGGCCACCATGCCCGGAGAGATATCAATCCCGGCCAGTAGGCGGGCGGGACCGAACCGCCGGGCCGCCTCCACCAGGTTGAGCCCGGTGCCGCACCCTACATCGAGAATGGCCGGCATGGGCGGAACACGGAGATAGGGGAGGAGACGCTGAATCCCGGCGAGGTACATCGGACCGGCCACCTCGTCGTAGAGCGCGGCGGTGCGGGAATAGCCCCGGGCCAGGCGGGACTTAACGGCTTCCACGTCGGTTTTTCACCCCCTGCCTGCCAGCATATTCAGGCCAGAGACGCGCGTCCCAGGGACCGATTCGGAAGGCGACCCATAGGATGGGGCGAGCGAGCCGAAATGATTGCAGAGAGGTGGTCACAACGTGCGACGTGGAATGATTTCCGCCCCGCCCTTCCTACCGCCGGGCGGGATGCGATTCCCCGGAGCGCCGCCGAGCATGCCTCCCATGCCGGTCAATATGCCACAGCCGCCGCAGGCGCCACAGCAGCAAGGCGGGGGCGGCCAGTCGCAGCCGCAGATGCAGCCCCAGATGCAGCCCCAGATACAGCCCCAGATGCAGATGCCGCAGGGAGCCCCCCAGGGACCGCAGGCCCAGGCACATATGCCCTTCCCGCTGCCGCAACTGCCCCCAGTGCCTCAGGGGCTGCCGCAGCAGTTCGCCCACCAGGCGCCGCCCGCCCCGGAGAGCGCACCCCAGGTGGGGCCCGAGCAGCCGGCGGCGGCCGACCCGGCTGCCCAGCAGGCGCTCTGGCAGCAGCAGGCCTTTGCCCAGCAGCAGCTGATGGCCCAGCAGGCGCTGCAGCAGCAGGCGCTGCAGCAGCAGGCGTTGCAACAGCAGGCCATGTCGGCGATGCTCCCCTACATCCTGCCCCAGCTGCAGGCCGCCCAGCTACAGGCAGCCCAACCGGCCCAGACCCCGCTGGCCCAAATCCCGCCGTCCCAGGGAGCCGCTGCGGCGGGCGGGGAGGGCCAGGCGCCACAACCTCAGCCCGTGGTGAGAGCCCGGCGCCCCCGCACATACTCCACCAAGGGCCAGGGTGGCGGTTACTCCACCCGTGGGTAGCACAGCCTTTGCACCCCGGACCTCCCTTCAGGGGATGTCCGGGGTGCTTGATTGTGCTCCTGGCTCTAATCAAAAAGAGTGTTCTGCTGTACACTACTAGTCCCGCTTATCCATACAGCAGAGCCATTCGGACAAAGATCTCCAGCGAAATTTTTGTCCTGACTAGCACCAATGAGGCTTTCGCCGGGCGAGAAGAATTGGTACGATAGTGCCTGGATTGGCATTAAAATAGGTGGTTCGCAGGATTCACCAGAACCCATCTACTCATTCTGTGATCGTTTTCACAAGGTTAACCGTGGCGGGCAGCCCCCCGCTATCCGGTTACGTGGAATACTCGGAGGGACCAGGCCCTGCGCCCCGGGATGTCCGGGGCTTACTCTAGCCAGCCGCCTGCGCCCTCCCCGCAGCCACCCGGCTGCGGAAACACTCACGGAGGTGCTGTTGTGGCGAAGTTCGAGAAGCTCACCCCCCCAGTCGAAGGCCAGAAGATCACGATGGAGAACGGCCGCCTCATCGTCCCGGAGAACCCGATCATCCCCTTCATCGAGGGCGACGGCACCGGCGTCGACATCTGGGCTGCCAGCCAGCCGGTCTTTGATGCTGCGGTTGAGAAGGCCTACGGCGGCAAGCGTAAGCTCGTCTGGTTCGAGGTCTATGCCGGGGAGAAGTGCCTCAACAAGTTCGGCGAGTGGCTGATTGAGGATACCATTGCGGCCATGCGTGAGTACCGCGTCGGCATCAAGGGCCCCCTGACCACCCCAGTCGGCGGCGGCATCCGGTCCCTGAACGTGGCGCTCCGTCAGATCCTTGACCTGTATGCCTGCGTCCGTCCGGTCCGTTGGTTCGCCGGCGTTCCCAGCCCGGTGAAGGAGCCGGCCAAGACCGATGTGGTCATCTTCCGTGAGAACACCGAGGATATCTACGCCGGCATCGAGTGGAAGGGCGGCACCGCCGAGGCCAAGAAGGTCCAGGAGCTGCTGCTCAAGGAGCTGGGCGTCAAGCTGCCCAACGCCGACATGAGCGACAACATCGGCATCGGCATCAAGCCGATCTCCGAGTTCGGCGCCAAGCGTCTGGTCCGCTCCGCCATCCAGTACGCCATCGACTACAAGCGCAAGAGCGTGACGCTGGTCCACAAGGGCAACATCCAGAAGTTCACCGAGGGCGCCTTCCGTGACTGGGGCTACCAGGTGGCCACCACCGAGTTCCGCGAGTACTGCATCACCGAAGACGAGCTGTGGTCCGATGAGTACAAGGGCAAGATGCCCGCAGGCAAGATCCTGGTCCGCGACCGCATCGCCGACATCACCTTCCAGCAGCTGCTGCTCCGGCCCGAGGAGTGGGACGTGCTCGCCACCCCGAACCTGAACGGCGACTATCTCTCTGACCACGTGGCAGCCATGGTGGGCGGCATCGGCATCGCCCCGGGCGCCAACATCTCCTACAGCGACGGCTTCGGGCTCTTCGAGGCCACCCACGGCACCGCGCCGAAGTACGCCGGTCTGGATAAGGTCAATCCGGGTTCGGTTATCCTTTCCGGTGAGATGATGCTGCGGTACATGGGCTGGCACGAGGCCGCCGACCTGATCATCAAGGGCCTGGAGGCCACCATCGCCCAGAAGACCGTCACCTATGACTTCGCCCGCCTGACCGAGGGCGCCACCGAGGTCAAGTGCTCCGAGTTCGGCCAGCTGATCATCAAGAACATGTAATTGGCCCGCGGGCGCTGCGGCGCACCGGGTCGGTGCGCCGCAGCAGCTTCCCGAGGCCAGCGAACACTCGGCGGGCGGTATTTCATATCGGCTATGCCCCCGCCGGCGATTGATTAGGGAAGGGGTTTGCAGTCCATGAAGCGTCGTAACAAGATTTCGGTCATCGGTTCCGGCTTCACCGGGCAGGGTACCGCGATTTTTGCCGCAGCCCGTGAACTGGGCGACATCGTGCTTCTCGACCTGCCGCAGTTTGAGGGCAAGGCCAAGGGGCTCGCCCTTGACCTGATGCAGTCCATGCCCATCTATGGCAGCGACACCCGCTTCACCGGCACGGCCAACTACGAGGACATCGCCGGCTCTGACATCGTGGTCATCACCGCCGGCGTGCCCCGCAAGCCGGGCATGAGCCGTGAGGACCTGGTCAACATCAACGCCGGAATCGTGAAGGACATCTCTAAGAAGGTGGCCCAGTACGCCCCGGAGTCGACCATTATCGTTCTGACCAACCCCGTCGACTCCATGACCTACGTCGCCCTCAAGGCTTCGGGCTTCCCGAAGAGCCGGGTGATCGGCCAGTCCGGCGTCCTGGATACCGCCCGCTACCGGACCTTCCTGGCCAACGCCATCGGATGCGCCTTCCAGGACATCACCGGCTGCGTGCTGGGCGGCCACGGCGACGACATGGTCCCGCTGGTTCGCTACACCTACGCTGGCGGCATCCCGGTGGAGAAGCTGCTGCCGAAGGAGACCCTGGACGCCATCGTCGAGCGCACCCGCAAGGGCGGCGGCGAGATCGTCAACCTGATGGGCACCTCCGCGGGCTACGCCCCCGGCATGTCCATCGTCGATATGGCCGACGCGATCCTGAACGATCGCAAGCGGATCCTGCCCTCCATCGCCTATCTCGAGGGCGAGTATGGCTACAATGACATGTGCCTGGGCGTCATGACGGTGCTGGGCGGGAACGGCCTCGAGAAGATTATCGAGATCGAGCTGACCGCTGACGAGAAGGCCGCGCTGGACAAGAGCGCGAACGGCGTCAAGGGGCTCGTCGAGATGCTGAAGGAAGGCGTCCTCGCCGGGTAGTAATACGGAGTCAGCCTGGTCGACCCGCAATCGGCCAGGCTATCTTTCCTGTGTGTTGGAAAGATCGTTTTACCGTGTACAACCTCATGTCTTGAACCAGGAGGGGTAAGACCATGTCGAAACTGAAAGATACGCTGAAGCTCAAGGTTGAGGCCTCCCGTCCGCGGACGACCAAGCTTCTTAAGGAACACGGCAACGTCGTTATCGACCAGGTCACCATCGAGCAGGCCATCGGCGGCGCCCGTGACGTCCGCTGCCTCGTGACCGATATCTCCTATCTGGACCCGCAGGAAGGGATCCGCTTCCGCGGCAAGACGATCCCCGAGACCTTCGAGGCGCTGCCTAAGGCGCCCGGCTCGGAGTACCCGACGGTTGAGGCCTTCTGGTACTTCCTGCTGACCGGCGACATCCCGACGCAGGCCGAGGTCGACGAGATCGTGGCCGAGTGGCAGGACCGCCGGCATGTGCCCGAGTACGTCTACGACGTGATCCGGGCGCTCCCGAAGGACAGCCACCCGATGGTGATGCTCTCCGCCGGCATCCTGGCGCTCCAGAAGGAGTCCAAGTTCGCTGAGTTCTACAACTCCGGCAAGTTCAACAAGCAGGTGGCCTGGGAGTACATGTACGAGGATGCCAGCGACCTGGTCGCCCGCATCCCGATGATCGCCGCCTTCATCTACCGGTACAAGTACAAGGGCGACGAGCAGATCGCTCCGTCGAAACTCGACATGGGCGCCAACTTCGCGCACATGATCGGTGTCGACAAGCCCTACGACGATGTCGCCCGGATGTACTTCATTCTCCACTCCGACCACGAGTCGGGCAACGTCTCGGCCCACACCGGTCACCTGGTGGCCTCGGCGCTCTCCGACGCCTACTACTCCTACTCCGCAGCGCTGAACGGTCTCGCCGGCCCGCTTCACGGCCTCGCGAACCAGGAGGTCCTCTCCTGGATCATGGGCTTCCAGAAGAAGTTGGGCGAGGGTGTTGAGCCTACCAAGGAGAACGTGACCAAGGCGCTGTGGGACACCCTGAACGCCGGTCAGGTGGTTCCGGGCTACGGCCATGCGGTTCTCCGCAAGACCGACCCGCGCTACACCGCCCAGCGGGAGTTCTGCCTCAACCACCTGCCGAATGACCCGCTTTTCAAGCTGGTCTCCATGATCTACGAGGTGGCGCCGGGCGTCCTTATGGAGCACGGCAAGGCGAAGAATCCGTGGCCGAACGTCGACGCTCAGTCCGGCGTGATCCAGTGGCACTACGGCGTGCGCGAGTGGGACTTCTACACCGTTCTGTTCGGTGTGGGCCGTGCCCTCGGCGTCATGGCCAATATCACCTGGGACCGGGCCCTCGGCTACCCCATCGAGCGTCCCAAGTCGGTCACCACCGAGATGCTCGAGGAGTGGGCTGCCGCCGGCGGTCGCAAGTTCTAAGGGCTGTAACAGAAAGAGGGAGATGCGCTGTGCATCTCCCTCTTTTTCATTGTGGCATTAGTCGCCCTGGCCGGACCGGGAAGGCCAGGCGGGGTCGTTCTCGTCGGGGAGGTAGCCCTCGGGCACAGAGCCGGACGAGAGTCCACCCTGCAGCAGTTCTTCGTTCTGGCTCTCCTGACTCTCGGAATGATTAAAAATCCGAATCACTTTGATCGCACCTCTCTATCAATTTGAGTGCTAGTATAGCACACTGCCCGTGGAAAAAGATAGGGCGGTTAGAGTATTTTTAGATTTCTTTTATCAGGTGAATCCGGTAACACGGAGAGCGTATGACCCGTCCGGTTTGGCCTGGCGTCACCGTTCCAGGGCCGGGGTGCACCCCCATCGCGCGATTCGAATAGGATTCGGCAGAACGCCGCGAACTTTTCGCTGCTGGGTTACGTGTTGAACAGTAAAGGGATTTCCGTGCGTGGGCTGACCGGGGAGGTGCGTGGTCGATGCCGGTGACGGTTCGAAGGTGGGTGCTGTCGCTGGTCGCAGGGGCGATCCTTGTACTCATGCTGGCGCCGACCGCTCTGGCCGAGACCAGACAGGTTCCCTACAGTGAGTTCCTGGGACATATCAAACAGGGGCTGGTGGCCGAGGCGACCATCGCGGGGAAGGCGCTGCAGGCGGTCTACCACGATGGATCAATTGGTTTGGTATACCTCCCCGAGGCGGTGGGCAGCCTTCCGTCGATGATGATCCAATACGGTGTGAAGGTCTCGTTTGAGGAGGCGCAGCGCGGCGGGCTGGGGGATCTCCTGGTCCGGCTGATCCCGCCGTTTCTGATCCTGGCAGCGGTTCTCTGGTTCAGCCGGCAGCAGACCGAGCGGGGGACCCGGGGGCTCCTGTCGGTGGAGCAGAGCCCGGCCCGGCTCTACCGCCCCGGCGCCGACCGGGTCACCATGCGCGACGTGGCGGGCATGGAAGAGGTGAAGGAGGAACTGCAGGAGGTGGTGGACTTCCTGCGGGATGGTGAGCGGTACCGGGCCCTGGGGGCACGCATTCCCCGGGGCATTCTGCTCTCGGGTCCGCCCGGCACGGGCAAGACGCTGCTCGCCCGGGCGGTGGCCGGAGAGGCCGGGGTCCCCTTCCTTACCATATCGGGCTCGGACTTCGTGGAGATGTATGCCGGAACCGGGGCGGCCCGGGTGCGGGCGCTCTTCGAGAAGGGGCGTAAACACGCCCCGTGCATCATCTTTGTCGATGAGATCGACGCTGTGGCCCGCCAGCGGGGGGTCAGCATGGGCGGCGGCTCCGAGGAGCGGGACCAGACGATCAACCAACTGCTAGTGGAGATGGACGGCTTCACATCTGGCGAGGGGATCATCGTGATGGCGGCCACCAACCGTCTCGACATACTTGACCCCGCGATTCTCCGCCCGGGGCGGTTTGACCGGCAGATTGTGATCCACCCGCCGGACCGGGAAGGGCGGGAGGCCATTCTGGCGGTGCACGCCCGGAAGAAGCCCCTTCGTGACGATCTTTCGCTGGCCCAGGTGGCGGCCATGACCACCGGTTTCACGGGGGCAGAGCTGGCTAACCTGTTGAACGAGGCGGCGCTCCTCGCCGCCCGGGGCCGCAAGCAGCAGATCTCGATGGATGAGGTGACCCAGGCTTACGAGCGGGTGGTCACCGGCGGCCCGGCCCGCAAGCGGGCCATGTCCGAGGAGGGGCGGCTGCGAATCGCCTGCCACGAGGCCGGCCACGCCCTGTTAGGCCGCTGGCTGGAGGGGCCCCAGCATGTGCTGAAGATCTCAATCGTTCCCCGGGGGCAGGCCCTGGGCTATGTGATGTACCAGCCGGGTGAGGACCGGCACCTGCTGGGGCGCCAGGAGGCGCTGCAGCGGCTGGCCTGCCTGCTGGCAGGCCGGGCAGCGGAGGAGGTGGCCTTCGGCGAGGGTTCCAGCGGCGCTGCAGATGACCTGGAACGGGCGACGGCCATGGCCCGTTCGATGGTGGCGGAGTGGGGAATGCACCCGGCCATCGGCCCCATGCGCACCGCTGCCTTCCGGCACGAGGAGACGCTCTCCGAGCAGACTCAGCGGGCGGTGGATGAGGCGGTCCGGTCGCTGGTGACCGAGGGGTACCAGCGGGCGCGGGCGCTGCTCGGGGAGAACCGGGCGACGCTGATGCGGGTGGCCGGGGCGCTGATGGAGCGGGAGGCGATGGAAGGGGCCGATCTGGAGCGGATCCTGGCGGAGGAGTCGCCCTCCCCACCGGATATGGCGGCAGCCGCTGCAGAATCTCCTGAAAGTGGGGATTGACAGTCAGGGAATTCACTCCTATAATCAGCCCTAATATCGTTTGGCGTTGACGGGAAATAGTAGACGGTCCCTTCCCCTGTGCAGAGAGCCGGGCGCTTGGTGAAAGCCCGGACTGGCGGAGGTCGCCGAACCCATCCCTGAGCCGGCGGCGATGAGCCGACCCGGGCACCCGGCCCGTTACCCCCGGGGGCGCTTGTTGGAGCGCTGCAATGAGCGGGCCTGTTTTCGTGCAGGCTCAAGCTGGTGGTACCACGGGAGTAACCCCCGTCCGGCATTTGTCGGACGGGGGTAGTTTTATTTCAAGTGGAGGGTTTTCGTCATGCGCGACGTGCTGCGGCGGTCGAAGCGGATTATTGTGAAGGTGGGCACCTCGACGTTGACCCACCCCAGCGGCCATCTGCACCTGGGGCGGATGGAGGGGCTGGTGCGGCAGATGGCCGACCTGCATGCGGAGGGGCGCCAGCTGGTGCTGGTTTCGTCGGGGGCTGTGGGGGCGGGCATGGGGCGGCTTGGGCTGACCCAGCGGCCCCAGGAGGTGGCGGCCAAGCAGGCGTTGGCCGCGGTGGGCCAGGGGGTATTGATGCAGCGCTACGAGGGGCTCTTTGGGGAGTACGGGCGGGTGGTGGGGCAGGTGCTGCTGACCCGGCAGGACCTGGAGGACCCGAGCCGACGTGCCTCTGCCGCCGCCGTGATCGAGCGGATGCTGGCCTGGGGGGTGATCCCCATCGTCAACGAGAACGACACGGTGACCAGCGAGGAGATCCGGGTGGGGGACAACGATACCCTCTCGGCCCGGGTGGCGGCGCTGATCGGGGCTGATCTGCTGGTTCTGCTCTCCGATGTGGATGGGCTCTACCCGGCAGACCCGCGCACCACACCGGGGCTGGAGCCGCTCCTGTACGCCCGGCCGACGGACGACCTGGAGCGGATTGCCGGGGGGGCCGGCTCTGCCAATGGGACCGGGGGGATGCTGACCAAGGTGTCGGCGGCCCGGATCTGTGCGGCGGCGTCGATTCCCATGGTACTGGCCCGGGGCGAGCGGCCGGGGGTGCTGCGGGAGATTCTGGCCGGCGAGGCGGTCGGCACACTCTTTGTGGAACGGGAGGAATTTGCATCATGAGCGTCAGGGAGATGGCGGAGCGGGCACGGGCAGCCCAGCGGCGGCTGGAGGCGGTGGGCCCTGCTGAGCGGAGCGGGGCGCTGGAGGCGATCGCCCGTGCCCTGGAGGCGGGGGCCGCGGGGATTCTGGCCGCCAACCAGGCCGACGTGGCGGCGGCGGAGGGGGCGGGGCTGCCCGGGCCCATGGTCGCACGGCTACGGCTCGACGCCGCTAAGCTGGCGGGGATCGTCCGGGGGGTGCGGGCGGTGGCGGCGCTGCCCGACCTGCTGGGCGAGGAACTGGCTGCCTGGCAGCGGGCAGATGGCCTGCAGATCCAGCGGGTGCGGGTGCCGATCGGTGTGATCGGGATCATCTACGAGTCCCGGCCCGGTGTAACCATCGATGCGGCCGTCCTCTGTCTGAAGTCCGGCAATGCCGTGCTGCTCAAGGGCGGCAAGGAGTCTGCCCGCTCCAATCAGGCCCTCGGTGAGGCGATGGCTGCAGGGCTGGTGGAGGTGGGGCTGCCGGCAGACCTGGTCCACGTGCTGCCGGCTACCCGGGAGGCGGCCGGCGAGCTGATGGCCGCCCACGGGCTGGTCGACCTCTTGATCCCCCGGGGCGGGGCCGGACTGATTCGGGCCACGATCGAGCAGTCGAAGGTGCCGGTGATTGAGACGGGCACCGGGGTCTGCCACGTCTACGTGCACGGGGCGGCCGACCTGGCCATGGCCCCGGCGGTGGTGGTCAACGCCAAGGTCTCCAACCCCGCTGTCTGCAACGCTGCGGAGACGCTCCTGGTGGATCGTTCCATCGCCCATACCTTCCTGCCCGCCGTGGGGGAGGCGCTGCGCCAGGCGGGGGTCAGCCTGCGGGGTTGCCCGGAGAGCCTGCCCTACCTGCCGGGGGCGGAGCCGGCCACCGAGACGGACTGGGCCGAGGAGTACCTGGATCTGATTCTGGCGATCCGGGTGGTGGCGGGCCCCGACGAGGCGATGGCACACATCGCCCGGTACGGCACCAAGCACTCGGAGGCGATCGTCACCGCGGACCGGGCCGCGGCAGAGCGGTTTTTGCGCGAGGTGGACGCCGCGGCGGTTTACCACAACGCCTCCACCCGCTTCACCGACGGCGGGGAGTTCGGCTTCGGGGCCGAGATCGGGATCTCCACCCAGAAGCTGCACGCCCGCGGGCCCATGGGGCTGGCTGAACTGACCAGCTACAAGTACATCCTCCGGGGTGAGGGGCAGATCCGCTAGCCGATTGATACCGAACTCCTATCAAAAACCCGGGAAAGTCGGATCGGTTTGAAAATAGAACACTGTTCCTTCAGGTGGAACAACTATGGTAAGATGGAGGGGCGAAGGGCTGTTGTCTGCATCGCACGGAGGGGCGGCTAGAGTCTCCGACGGGCGAAGACGGGACAGCCAGGCTGCTGGACAATGGGCCTGGTGGGCTGACCGGGGCCACGGTCCGGAGCCACTCCCTGACCGGGGAGGGACCTGCCTGAAGGACGAGACGCAGACCATCCGGTCTGTGGAGCGCGCCCTCGACGTCTTGCTCTGCTTTACCGGTGAGCAGGGCGGCCTTGGCGTAACCCAGATCGCGGAACGAGTTGGGCTGTACAAGTCGACGGTTCATCGGATCCTCACGGCGCTGGAGGCGAAGGGGTTCGTCCGGCAGGATACTGCCACCGGGCGGTATCAACTGGGGCTGAAGGCGCTGGAACTGGCCAGTGTGTACCTGACCTCGGGTGACCTGCCCGCGGTCGCCTACGGCGAGATGCTGCTGCTGCGGGATGAGGCGCAGGAGACCGTAAGCCTCTACGTGCGGGATGGCACCGAGCGGGTGCGGGTCCAGCGGGCGGAAGGGCCGCAGACAGTCCGGCGGGTTGTCGGGCTGGGCGAGCGGCTGCCCCTCTACCTGGGCGCCTCCGGCAAGGTGCTTCTGGCCTGGGTTTCTCCTCCCGAGCGGACCTGGCTGCTGGATCAGATTCTGCCCGCCGGTATCGATCGGGCGGCGCTCGAGGCCGCCATTGACCAGGCCCGGACCCAAGGCTGGGCGCACAGCCAGGAGGAGCGCGAGGATGGCGTCTCCTCGGTGGCGGCGCCGGTCATCGATCGCCTGGGCCGCTGCGTGGCCGCCCTGGCCATCTCAGGGCCGGTCCACCGGTTCGACCCGGAGCGGGTTGGGCGCTTGAGCGAGCGGGTGCAGGCCCGTGCCCATGCGATCGGCCTGAAGCTGTAAGAGCATATGAAACGAGAGCCTGGAGCGTCTGCTCCAGGCTCTCCTGCGTGTTACGGGCGGAGACGGCCCTGGTCCCGCACCTGCATCAGCTTCACCATTCGCTCGGTCAGGTTGACCTCGGCCATGGCGGTCATGAGGTGGTCCTGGGCGTGAATCAGCAGGAGGGTGGGGGTGACCGGGGTACCCGCCGCCTCGCTTTGGATCAGGCCCGTCTGATGGGTGTGGGCCTGGCCCATCTCCGCATGCGCCTCCCGCAGCTTCTCCGCTGCAGCGGCATAATCACCTGCCAGCGCCAGATCGAAGGCCTCGTAGGCGAGGGAGCGGGCATTCCCACTGTGGATAATCAGGAGCATCGTGGTTTGTTCCAGTTCCACCATGTTGTTTCGATCTCCTTCGGTGGGGGCGCTTGCCTTGCCCCCACAGCCTCCTGCGATCGGGTTCGGTCCTGATAGCTACGAAGCAGCCTGCGGAGCGGTCTTCTCCTGGGCCGCCTTCGCGCCCAGCTCTTCCGATAGCTTCATCTTATCCCAGATCCGGAAGAAGGGGTAGTAGATGGCGAAACCGATTCCCACGTTGACCAGCTGGAGCACGACGCCGGTGACGGAGCCGGTGGAGACCAGCGGGCCCATGATCACCGGGGAGGTCCAGGGGGCCATGGCGATGGTCTTGGGCACGATTCCCGAGGCCATGGCGAAGTAGGTGGTGAGGGTTGTGACCAACGGGACGGTCACAAAGGGGATCAGCATCACCGGATTCATGATCATGGGGGTGCCGAAGAGGATCGGCTCGTTGATGTTGAAGAGGGCGGGGCCGACCGCAAGCTTGCCCAGCGATCTGAGCTGCTGCGACTTGGCCAGGAAGGCGAAGAGGAAGGCGAGGGAGAGGGAGGCGCCGGCGCCGCCAACGTAGACGAAGATGTCGAGCATGGGGCCGGTGACGATGTTGGGCGCAGCCGAGCCGGCGGCAAAGGCGTCGGCGTTCTCGGTGGCCGCCTGGAGGAAGAAGGGGCCGAAGATGGTGAAGACGATGGTGCCGCCGTGGATACCCACCGCCCAGAGGATGTGGACCAGCAGCACGGCGACCAGGGCGCCGCCCAGGGAGCCGCCGAGGATCTTGAGCGGCTCAAAGACCTTCAAGATCACGTCGTTGACCGAGATGCCGAAGGCGGCGAAGACCAGGCCGCGCACCGCCACGAAGGTGATCAGCACAGCGGTGCCGGGGATCAGGGCGGCGAAGGACTTCACCGCTGCAGGCGGCACGCCGTCGGGCATCTTGATCACCATGTTCCGCTTGACGAAGAAGTGGTAGATCTCGGTGGCGCAGATGGCGGTCACCATGGCGGTAAAGAGCCAGCCGGCGGTCAGGAAGGGCATGCCCCAGGCGCCGGTCACCTCGGGGGTGACCGCCACCAGGGCGGCGACCGACATGAGGCCGCCGATGGTGGAGTCCATCTTGTACTTCTGGGCCAGGCTGGCGCCAATGCCGAAGGCGGCCAGCAGCGAGGCGATGCCCATGGTGCCGTTCCAGATGTTGACGCCGTGGGGCTTAATGAACTTGATCACAGCGAGGTCGGACCAGCCTGTGATGGGCAGGTTCAGGATCATGACGACGAGGGAGCCGATGATCAGGAACGGAACGATGGAGATCAGGCCGTCACGCAGCGAAGCGAGGTGGCGCTGCTCGGAGATGCGGGCCGCAGCGGGTGCAAGGGTCCGTTCGATCCAGTCCATGAACGTCTTCATTCGTCGGTTAGCCCCCCATGCAAGCGAAGTATCAGGCGATCAGAGCGAGAGCCTGGTCCAGAACCTGGGCGCCGTTGACCATTCCGTAGGCCATCATGTCGATCACTTCGATGGGCTTGCCCTTGGCGTCGGCCACCTGCTTGAAGGCGGTCAGCTTGTAGCGGACCTGCGGTCCAAGCAGCACAACCGCTGCCTCGTCGATGCGGGATTCGAAGTCGGCCACGGGAATGGCCTCGATTTCCACGGTGAGGCTGCGCTCCGCGGCGACCTTTTTCATCCGCTCAACCAGAAGGCTGGTGGACATACCGGCCGAGCAACAGAGCAGGATCTTCTGCATGGTTTCCCCCCTTTCAGTGTCTTGCCTCGGTCCGGGTCCGGGGTTGTTGGTCTTCGGTGGACGGAGTCTTGCACAAAGTGTGCCAAGACACTTCGAACGGGTCCGGTCAGATCAGCCCGCGGGCGGTGGCCACCTGCCGGAACTGGGGCAGGAAGGCGACGTTCTGCCGGATAATCTCGTCGAGGACCGACTGGGCCACCCGGGAGGAGGGCACCAGCGGGTGGAGCGTCAGCGCCTGGAGCGCTGCATCGTAGTCGCCGTACACCCCGGCCTGCACGGTCAGCTCCTCGTAGGCCTTGATTAGCTGTACCAGCCCCCGGGCCTGTACAGGCAGACGGCCCATGGCGACCGGTCTTGGACCCTCCCGGGTGATCACGGCGGAGACCTCCACCGCCGCATCGAAGGGCAGGTCACCAATGGCGCCCTCGTTGCGGATGTTGACCGGCTGAATATCCCGCTTGTCGCCGTAGAGCGAGGCGATCAGGTTGCAGGCGGCGTCGGAGTAGTAGGCCCCGCCCCGCCGCTCCAGCTGCGGCGGTTTGACCGCCAGATGGGGATCCTTGTAAAGCTCAAACAGCTCTGCCTCTACCTTCTTGACCACCTCGGCCCGTGTTCCGTGGGTCCGGGCGGCCTCCAGCTCCTCGGCTAGCATGGCGTCAGACTGGTAGTAGTAGCGGTGGTACGGGCAGGGAATCAGCTTCAGCGAGCGAATGAAGTCGGGCTCCCAGCCCAGGTCGACGATGTTCCGCATGGTCATGGAGGAGCCGGCGGCCAGCGCCTCGATCACCTCGGCGGTCTGCTCCCGTCCGTTCACATAGACCTTGAGGCCGTAGACCAGGTGATTGAGCCCGGCAAAATCGACGCGGACCGCTGCCGGCCCCACGCCCAGGAAGCGGGCGACGCCCATCTGCATGTTAATGGGGACATTACAGAGCCCGATCGCCTTGACCCGGGTGTGGCGGAGCGAGGTCTCCATGAGTACGCCGGTGGGGTTGGTGAAGTTGATCAGCCAGGCGTCGGGGCAGAGTTCCTCCATGTCCCGGGAGATCTCCAGCAAGACGGGAATGGTGCGCATCGCCTTGGCGAAGCCGCCGGGGCCGGTGGTCTCCTGCCCGATGACGCCGAACTGGAGGGGAATGCGCTCGTCGCGGGCCCGGGCATCGAGACCGCCCACCCGGAACTGGGTGGTGACGAAATGGGCGCCGGGCAGCGCCTCCCGCCGGTCGAGGGTCAGACGGATCCGCATGTCGAGGCCGGCCCGCTCCACCATGCGCTGGGCCAGGCTGCCGACGATCTGGAGCTTCTCCCGCCCCTCGGGCACATCGACCAGCCAGAGTTCGCCGACGGGCAGCTCTTCACTCCGGCGGATCAGCCCCTCCACTAGCTCGGGGGTGTAAGAGGAGCCGCCGCCGATGGTCACGATCTTGAGTCGTTGGGTCACTCGGAGATCACCCTTCCTTCTGCATAGGTGGTCAGCTGGATCTGCTCGGCCTCCAGCGCCCGGCGGATCCAGGGGCTGGTCAGGGTAATCAGCTCGGTCACCCGCTCGGCGCAGTAGCTGGAGAGGTGGGGGAGCTGCGGGTCGAGTTCGGCGGGGTGGCACATCATTTCGGAGAGCCCCTCCGGCAGCTGGTGGAGGATCGCCAGCAGCCCACCGGGGGAGATGTGGTCCCGGGCGTAGAAGGCGGCGGTGAAGTGGCACGCCTCATCCCGAACGGGGACGCCCAGCTCAGCGGCGACGCCGGTGACGATCTTGCGCAGCCGGGGCAGCTCCATATGGACATGGTGGTGGGAGTCAATGTGGGAGAGGGGGAGTCCGGTGGCAAGAAATCCCTCCACCTGGGCCCGTACCTCTCGCTCCAGGTCCCGCGTCCGGGCGGAGGAGGCCAGCGCCTGGCCCTTGAGAAACCGGCCGTCGGGGCCGACCAGGGAGGGAACGTCGGGGGCGAGCGGGCGGCCGGCGGTCAGGGTGAGGTGAAGCCCCACCGGCAGGGTCGGGGTCTGACGGGCCAGGGCGACAGCCTCCGCCACCGCTCCCATGTTGATCATGAGGGTGGCCGAGGTGACGATGCCCTCCCGGTGGGCCCGAATGATGCCCCGGTTGACGCCGGGGGAGAGGCCGAAGTCGTCAGCGTTGACGATGAGCAGGCGCGCACACATGATCCAACACCTCTCGGCGCCCGATGGGCCGGGCGGGGTAGCAGACAAGAAGAAGGCACCTGCTTCCCTCATCTAGCACGGATCGTGCCAGGGGGGCAGGTGCCTCAAAGCTGAAAAAAGAGAAGGGTTCGGTGGGATCAAGACACTAGCGAGACACTTCATCGTGCTGCGAGACACTGGCCAGCAGAATCTCGGCCAGCCGTTCCAGCTCCTCCGCGCTGAAGGTGAGGCGGAAGAGGGTGGTGATCTCGCTCAGCGCCTCGGGCAGCCAGGGGAGGGGGCCGTTGTACGGCCCGGCGGGCGCTTCGGACCCCGTTGCGCCCTGAAGGCGGCTCTCCACCTTGCGGTCGAGCACGCAGGCCAGGTGGAGCATCAGCCCGACCCGGACGCTCTCCTCCAGCGGGGCCTCGAGGTAGGTCTCCATGGTCTGCAGCGCCCGGGCGATGGCGGGAATGGTGACCGCCGGGTTGGTCGCCTTCAGGTGGACGGCCAGGTTGGCCGCCATCTGGCTGAGAATGCGGCCATCCAGCTCGGGGCCACCCTCGGAAGGGGCACCGGCCGGGGCGGGTGGGGCCGGCGGCTCCGCCCCGGTTCCCCGCAGGAAGCGGCGCAGTTTCTCCTCCCCGGTGCCCATCACCATCTCCTCGGTGGAGATATAGGGCACGCCGGGCAGGCGGGGCTGGAAGGGGCCGATCACCGCCAGGAGCCGGTGGGTCCGGACCAGGGTGGTCACCAGCCGGTTCCAGCCGGTGCCGGTGTGAATGGCGGCGGGGATCACCTCCACCGCCCGGGTGTCGCCAATGGCGGCACGGGCCATGCGGGCCAGGGTCTGGGCCCCGCCGATGCCCGTGAAGCAGAAGGTGAGGACCACCTGGGGCAGCATCGCCCCGCCCTCCCGGCGCAGCAGCTCCTGGCGGGCGGAGAGGACCGACTGGTAGACCTGGTCGAGGGTCGCCTCGGGCACCGACGCCTGGTGGACCGCCTCCACCACCAGCGGGGTGGCCACCAGGGTGACGGTTCGCACCGGGAGGCCTGTCCGCACGGCCACGGCGTTGCCCACCTGCTCCAGCGAGCCCATGTCGGCCAGGAGCAGGAGCCCGCCGCCGTACTCGCCCGACTGGGCGATGGCGACCAACTGCTCCTCCACCGCCTCGGGGCTCTGGTCCAGCGGCATGTCGATCGCCAGGGCTGCGTGGCTGCCGGTCAGGGCGTTGGCCACCTCCGCCATCGCTGAGGGGACCCGCCCGTGGCCCAGCACGATGATCCCCAGTTTGGTCCCAGCAGACGGTTCGGCCTCGCTCTCGGGCCGCAGCAGCATCGCTACGAAGGTAACATCGCTCCGGGGTAGCTGGGTGGCCAGCTCTGCCGAGAGGATCGCCACCACCTCCCGGGCCACCGCTCCCTCAGGCCCGTCGGGCTCGGGCAGCTCGATCGCCCAGTCCAGCGGGTGCCCGCCCGCCCGGCGCTCCAGCGTGGCGTGAATATGCAGGGCCAGGGAGTAGAGAATCCGCTCGGGAATCGCCCGGCCCAGCCGGTCTTCCGCCAGCAGCATCGCCTTCTCCACCGCCCGGAGCACGTGCTGGCCCACCAGGTTGGCCAATTCCTGCCGGTGGCTCTGGTGGCGGCGCTTGACCCGGGCCAGGAAGGCCTGGAAGTGGCTCTCGATGTCGGCCCGGACCCGGGCCCCGGCAGCGGCCAGGTCGACCCCCTGCTGACGCAGCGAGGCCAGCTGCTGCTCGATTCGCTCATAGAAGGTGACCGGCGCCAGGTCGCCCCCCGGCTGCTCCACCAGGGAGCCCTTGCGCTGGATCACCAGGGGCCCGCCCAGTCCATCCAGCAGGTCGGCCACCTCGGGCCGTCGCTCCCGCACCGGGGGCACGGTGCGAACCACGTGGTCGGGCAGGTGGGCGGCCAGCAGCGTCACGCTGCCACCCCGCTCCCGCTGCGGGCTCTCGGTCAGGTAGGCGAGGAAGAGCCGGGCGCAGGCCAACTGCAGATCGCTCTTCAGCTGGCCGATGTTTCCCAGGCACTCGTACTCCAGCAGCATCCGCAGCGTCTCCTGTGGCACCAGCAGGTCGAGGCCGATCTTCTCCGCCTCGCCCCGGAGCAGCCGCTTGATGAACCGGAGCCGCTCCTCCAGCGTGCGCTCCGCCAGGGAGGAGAGGGTGATCACCATGGGGATGCGCCGGGTGAAGGTGGCCAGCAAGACCGAGTCGGGCCGCTCGGTGGTGGCGCCGATCAGCATCACCTGGACCGGGCGCTCCCTGCCGCTCTCGCCCAGACGGCGGACCAGCCCCTTGTCGATCAGCCGGAAGAGCATCTCCTGCCCCTCGGGGGGGAGGCGGTGGATCTCGTCGAGGAAGAGCATGCCGCCGTTGGCCTGCTCCACCATCCCCTCCCGGTCCCGGTCGGCCCCGGTGTAGGCGCCCTTGGTCACGCCGAAGAGCTGGCCCATCAGCAGCTGCGGGTTGGCGGCGTAGTCGGCGCAGTTAAAGGTGATGAACGGGGCGGTTCGAGTGAACCGGCCCGAGGAGACGGCAAACTGGTGCATCAGCTCGGCCATGTGGGATTTGCCTACGCCGGTGGGGCCGATCAGGAGGGTGTCGAGCCCGGCGGGGGGGTAGAGGACCGCCGCCTTTGCCTGCTCCACCGCCCGCCGGAGGCTCCCGCCGGCGCCGATCAGGGCGGTGAAGGGGTCATTGGGAGGGGTGGCCATTGACGGCTGGGGTCCCGCGGCGCCGGCAGCGGCGAGCGCAGCCGGCGGGGCGGCGGCAGACTGCCCCTGCACGGTGGCCCAGACCGCCGGGTCCCAGAAGAGGACCGGGCGTCCGCCCTGCTTGACCACCAGCCCCTCCCGGGCCAGTTCGTTCAGGTCGGCGCTCACGTTGTGGCGTGCCGCCCCCAGCCGGTCTGCGACCTCGGTCGCATCAAAGCCGCGCCGCTCCTCGGCACAGAGTTGAGCCAGCAGGGTGCGTATCCGCTCTCGCCGCTTCACCGCAGACCCTCCTTTCCCCTCGACCCGGGTTACGTGTAAAGTATTCGGCCTATATTACTCCAGCAGTCGAAGAATCTCCTTTTTGACTTATCGGCCTTCTCCAAAGAATGGCCCTTAATGGGGTTGTCCCACCGGGGGCGGGGCAGGTACAATGACCGCACACATTGCCGGGCGGTGTTGCTCATGGTCCATCGATTCGGGTCGCGGCTGAAAGAGCTCCGCCTGGAACGGGGCTGGCGCCAGAAGGAAGTGGAAGCGATGCTCTCGCTCCGGCCCGGGGCGGTGAGCCAGTATGAGCGCGGGCGTCGGGAGCCCGGGTTTGACCTCCTGCTGGCCTTTGCCGACCTCTTCGGCGTCTCGGTCGACTACCTGCTGGGACGGCCTGGCGCAGCCCGCAGATAGCTGCGCCCAGGGTCGTCTCCCGCCAGACGGTATGCTATAATGGGAGCCAAACCGTCCCCATGAGGTGATCCCATGACGTTCTTCCGGGACGAACTCGGCAAGACCTACGACGAGCTGGCTGTGGGCCAAAAGGCCAACTTCTCCCGCCGGGTGACCAAGCAAGATGTCCTCCAGTACATGAGCCTGTCGGGAGACCTGAACCCGCTGTACGGCGATGCGGCCTACGCCGGGCGCACCAAGTATGAGCACACCATCGTCCCCGCCAACATGCTGGCGGGCTTTGCCATGGGGGCAGTGGCCACGGTGATGCCAGGGCTCGGCTCCCTTACCTACGCCCATTCCTACCGGCTCACCGCCCCGCCCCGGGTGGGCGACGAGGTGACGGTGGAGATGGAGATTGTGGCACTGAAGCCCGAGCGGCAGCACGTGATCATCGACTACGTGATGCATGACCAGACGGGGCGGGAGCTTCAGAGCGGCACCATGGAGGTGGAGCCGCCCCAGAAGCTGAAGCCGATTCTGCACCACGACTACGAGTCCTTTTAGGTAGACGAACAGAGCGCTGGTCCCCCTCGGAGGGACTGGCGCTTTCCGCTTACTCTCCCTTGGAATCCGGCAGGAAATAACACCTTGTATCTATCTTCTGTAGAGTGACCGAGCGGCTGACATCTGCCCACAAGTCTGATACATTGAAGCAAGGATAAACAGCACCCCCGGCACGAGCGGTTCGGCGGGGGCCATTGCTCCAATCGAAGGAGGAATGACGGTGCGCGAGATCCACGTCGATCAGATCGCCGAAACGGTCGCCCGTCTCGTACAGGAGGCCAACTTCAAGCTGGAGGACGACGTCAAGAACGCCCTCAACAAGTTGCAGTCGCTGGAAGAGGCGCCGGTTGGTCAGGCCGTCATGATGCAGATTGTCGAGAACTACACGATCGCTGAGACCGAGAACGTGCCCATGTGCCAGGATACCGGCGTCGGCCTGGTCTTCCTGGAGATCGGCCAGGACGTTCACCTGGTGGGTGGGAGCCTCAAGGAGGCGGTCAACGCCGGCGTGGCCAAGGGCTACACCGAGGGCTACCTCCGCATGTCGATGCTGAACGACCCGATCAAGCGGGTGAATACCAAGAACAACACCCCGGCCATGATTTATACCGAGATCGTTCCGGGTGATAAGATCAAGATAAAGGTAGACTGCAAGGGCGGCGGCTCGGAGAACATGAGCCAGCTGAAGATGCTGCCCCCGTCCGCCGGCTGGGAAGGCGCCAAGCGGTTCATCGTGGAGACGGTGGCCAACGCCGGTCCCAACGCCTGCCCGCCGCTGCTGGTCGGCGTCGGCATTGGCGGCAACTTCGACAAGGTGGCGCTGCTGGCCAAGAAGTCGCTGCTGCGCCCTGTTGGCGAGCCCAACCCCGACCCCGAGTGGGCCGCCCGTGAGCAGGAACTGTTCGAGGAGATCAACAAGCTGGGTGTCGGTCCCATGGGCCTGGGCGGCACGCAGACCGCCTTCGGCGTCCATATTGAGGTGATGGGCTGCCATATCACCGCCCTTCCCGTCGCTGTTAACATTGAATGCCACAGCCATCGCCACAAGGAGGCGACGCTCTAATGGCCAAGGTGCATATTACCACCCCGATCAGCGAGGATCAGGTCCGGCAGATCAAGGCAGGCGACGAGGTTATCATCTCCGGCGAGATCTACACCGCCCGCGACGCCGCTCACAAGCGGATGGTCGAGGACATGCAGGCCGGCAAGCCGCTCCCCTTCGACACTCAGGGCGCCGTGATCTACTACGTGGGGCCCACCCCGCCCAAGCCGGGCCAGGTGATCGGCTCAGCCGGTCCCACCACCAGCTACCGGATGGATAAGTACACCAACGACATGCTGAAGCAGGGTGTGAAGGCGGTCATTGGCAAGGGATACCGGGGCGATGAGGTCAAGGCTGGGTTTGTCCAGTACGGCGGCATCTACCTGGTCTCCACCGGCGGCGCCGGCGCCCTGCTGGCCCGCACGATTGAGGCCGCCGAGGTGGTCGCCTACGAGGACCTGGGCGC
>JBMONB010000012.1:0-1850 GCA_049325315.1 Bacillota bacterium
GCCCGATGATATCCCGGGCGTTCACCCCCAGCAGCCGCTCGGCGGCCCGGTTGACGATCAGCACCGCCCCGCCGCTGTCGGTGGCGAGAATGCCGTCGGAGGTCAGGTCGAGCACCGCCCGGGTCCGGCGGCTCCGGGCCTTCTGCTGCTCCGCCAGCCGCAGCTTGGCCACGGTGTTGTGCAGCGCCTCATGAAGCGTCTCCCGGCTGGTATGAACCAGCACCCCCCGCATCGACCGCTCGTCCGCCATGCGGGCAATGCAGACCCCGGTCCCCACGATGGTGTTATACCCCTGCCGGGCAGCGGTAAGCACCGCCCGAACCAGCCCGATGTTGTTCCGGTAAAGCAGGGCGTCGAACTCCAGGGAGGCGATGCGCCCCAGGAGGTTCAGGTCATACTGTGGCTGCCGGTGGGCGTAGTCGATCACGGCCACCTTGCCCCCCAGTTCGCGGGCGCGGTAAAGCGCCTCCAGCATGTCGTAGCCGGTAATGTCGATGACCGTGACCGGCAGCGAGACCGCCTTGCGAATCATCCCCGCCGTAGGCCCCCGCGCCACGATCGCATCCACAGTACGGTCTGCGGCCCACTGGCGGGCAATCTCAACGCCCCGGTCGAGGACCCCCTCCTCCACCAGGACATCGACCCTCATCTGCGCAGCAACCTCCTGCGCCAGGGCAGAGAACTCCGGGTAGGGCGAGATAATCCCAACCTTCACCTGCGCACCCCCCGCTTCCCTCTGCACGAATAGTTAGGGTTGTCTATCTTCTATCTTGTGTATAATGAACCCTTTTGGTCGGAATAAGTTACGGCGTGAACTTGCAGGGGGGGTCGGGTCTTTCCGGACATTTGCCGCGGATTTCGCGGATTTAACACGGATTATCACGGATTTTTCCGGACTCCCTAGCGGACCACCCGCTTGAACTCGAGGCTGGGGCTCTTGAAATTGATAATAATGGCCAGGGGAAGCTGGGTGGCGGCCAGGTAAGACAGGACAATCGATTTGTGAATATCAGCGATCGACTCCACCGCCTTCAACTCGACAACGACCTGCTTCTGCACCAACAGATCCAGGCGATGGGTACCGACAACAATCCCCTTATAATGGATGGGCACGTATACCTGGCGCTCGAAGGGCACCCCAAGCAGGCTCAGTTCGTGACAAAGCGCCTCCTCATAGACCACCTCAAGAAACCGATTCCCCAATGTCCTGTGCACCTCAAAAGCCGCCCCGATGATCTTCTTCGTAACATCACCATGAACCAACTCCCCCATCAGAACCACCCCCAATATATAGAAACGAAAAAGACCCAAGCCCCGTTCGAGCCCGGCCTGACTGATAGACAATTCCGTGTAAATCCGCGTATAATCCGTGAAATCCGCGGCAAAAAAGAACGCCACAAATAGCAGAGCCCCCCGAAAAGGAGGGCTCAACTGTCATGCTGATACGTGCGCACCGCCCATATAGGCCCGCTGTACGTCGGGGTTCTGGCGCAGGTCGGCAGCCGGCCCCGACAGGGCCACGGCGCCGTTCTCCAGCACGTAGGCCCGGTGCGCCACGCTCAGCGCCATGCGGGCGTTCTGCTCCACCAGGAGCACCGTCACCCCGTCGGCGTTCAGGCTCTTCACCACCTGGAAGACCTGCTGGACCACCTTGGGCGCCAGCCCCATGGAGGGCTCGTCCAGCAGGAGCAGGCGGGGGGCGGCCATTAGCGCCCGGGCAATCGCCAGCATCTGCTGCTCGCCGCCGGAGAGGGTGGAGCCGGGCTGCCTTCGCCGGTGCTTCAGGGCCGGAAACCGCAGGTAGAGCGACTCCATCTGCTCCCGCATCCCGCTCCGGTCCCGGCGGGGGT
>JBMONB010000013.1:0-24751 GCA_049325315.1 Bacillota bacterium
TCCTTGGTGTAGCCGGTGATCTCGGTCAGGTTCATGGTGCCGGTCGCCCCGTAGATCAGGGCGAAGCCGAAGAGCAGGAAGGCGGCGGCCACGGAGCCGAGCACGAAGTACTTCAGCGCCGCCTCACGGGCCTGGGCGTGGCGCGGGTCGAAGGCGACCATGACGTAGAGCGAGAGCGAGAGCAGTTCCAGCCCCAGGAAGATGGTCATCAGGTTGTTGGCGCCGCTCAGGGTGATCATGCCCATGGCGGCCCAGAGCAGCAGCGCCAGGTAGCCCGAGCGGTCCTCCTCCGGGCGGGAGACCGAGAGCAGCGTCCCGAGCAGGGCGGCGAGCAGGAGCACGCCGCTGAAGACGACGGCGAAGCGATCCATGACCAGGGCGTTGGCGAAGCCGCTCATGCCGGCGGGACCGGCCTGGAAGAGCGGTACCAGGTACCAACCAGCGACGAGCACGGCGCCGACGGCAGCGAAATAGAGCGCCCCGTGGATCTGCTCATGCTTGAAGATCAGGTCCATCAAGAGGATCAGCAGCGTCCCGGCGGCCAGCGCCAGGAGCGGCGCTGCGATCGTGAAGTTCAGATCGATTGGCAAGCGAGCCCCTCCTTACTGTACCACCGGGTGCTAGACATAGAAGGCGTAGTAGGCCACCACCAGCAGGACGCCGGCGAAGATGGAGAGCGCATAGGAGCGAATGTAGCCGCTCTGCCAGCCCCGCAGGGTGGCGCCCAGGCCACGGGTGAAGCTGCCCAGGCCGTTGACGAAGCCGTCGATACCCTTCGCGTCGGCCACGTCGGCGATGAACTCAGCGATCGCCTTGGTGGGCTGCACGAAGAGGAAGTCGTAGATCTGGTCGAAGTAGAACATGTTGGCCAGCACGCCGGGCTTGGCGTTCAGGTCCAGCTCCTTCGCCCGGAGGACGCCCTTCGGCCCGTAGAGGTACCAGGAGACCAGACCGCCGATCAGCGCCATGCCGGTAGCCACGCTGGCCACCACCGGGTCGATCGCCTCGGGGTGCAGGCTCAGGGTCGGGAAGGAGGTCTCCAGCAGATGCAGCTGGTAGTGGCCGAAGAAGATCCAGCCGGAGGCGATGGAGAGCGCCGCCAGAATGACGACCGTCCACTTCATGGCCCCCGGGGTCGCATGGTGGTGGTCATCATGACCGTGCCCATGGCCATGCAGCTCCACCCGGGCCTTCTTCTTGCCCACCGCCTTGGTGACGGGGGTGTAGGCATCGCCCAGGAAGACCAGGCTGAAGAGGCGGATGTTGTAGAAGGCGGTCATGCCGGCCGCCACTACGCCGACCACGAAGAGCGCCATGTTCTCGTGGTAGGCCGCCAGCAGGATCTCATCTTTCGAGAAGAAGCCCGAGGTGATGAAGGGCACGCCGATCAGGGCGGCGGTGCCGGCGCCGAAGACCAGGGTGGTCAGCTTATCTTGGTACCAGAGGCCGCCCATCTTCCGGATATCCTGCGTGTGGTAGTGGTGCACCACGATGCCGGCGGTAAGGAAGAGGCAGGCCTTGAAGAAGGCGTGGGTAAAGAAGTGGAAGTCCGCGGCGATGTAGGCGCCGAGACCGTTGGCCAGGAACATGTAGCCGATCTGCGAGAGCGTCGAGAAGGCCAGCACCCGCTTGATATCGTTCTGGCCCGCCGCCACCACGGCGCCGAAGAGGGCGCCGAGGCCGCCGACCCAGGCGACGGTCAGCGCAGCCGCCGGGGCCGCCTCATAGATCGGGTAGGCACGGGAGACCAGGTAGACGCCGGCGGTGACCATGGTCGCCGCGTGGATCAGGGCGGAGACCGGGGTCGGGCCCTCCATGGCGTTGGGCAACCAGGTGTGCAGCGGCATCTGCGCCGACTTGGCCACGGCGCCCATCAGCAGGAGAATGCCGATCAGGTTCATGTACTCGGCGCCATGACCCTTCGCGATCGCATCGAAGACGTAGTCGAACTTGAAGGAGCCGAAGTTCAGGTAGATAAAGGCGATACCAGCGATCATGCCCGCCTCGCCGATGGTGTTCATGACGAACGCCTTCATCGACGCAGCGGTCGCCTCCGGCTTCTTGATGTAGAAGCCGATCAGCATGTAGGAGGCGAGGCCGACGTTGGCCCAGCCGATCAGCATGCCGGCGAAGTTGTCGGAGAGCACCAGCAGCGACATGGCGAAGATGAAGTAGTTCAGCTTGGCCATGAAGCGGCCGAAGGACTCGTCATCGCGCATGTAGGCGGTGGAGTAGATGTGGATCAGCAGGCCCGCACCGGCGACGACGACCATCCACCAGAGGGAGAGGCCGTCGGCCAGGAGGCCGAAGACGGGCAGAATCTCGCCCCAGCTGGTCAGGGTCGCGGTGATCGGCGTCTCGCCGTGGTCCACGATCCAGTACTGGTAGCCGAGGGCGAGGACCATCGCAAACGAAGCGGCAACGGAGCTGCAGGCCACCCAGGACACCATGGTCTTGGACCAGGTGTTCCGGAAGTAGCCCACGACTGCCGCGCTCAGGAGCGGAACGACAATGATAGCCGGCAGCATCCAGGCGCCCATGGTCACACTTCCTTCCTGGGGGGATTAGTGCTTGAGTTCGTTGACTTCATCGACATCGGCGTGATCACGATTGCGGAAGAGCAGGACCGTGATCGCCAGACCGATGGCCACCTCGGCCGCCGCCACGGTGATCACCAGGAAGGCCATGACCTGGCCCTCATGGTTGCCGTGGGCACGGGCGAAGGCGAGGAACAGGAGGTTCGCAGCGTTCAGCATCAGCTCGACCGAGATCAGAATGGCGAGCGGGCTGCGCCGAACGAGGACGCCGATGCCGCCGAGTGCAAAGAGAACGGCGGAGAGGGCGACGTATGCGTTCAGCGAGAAAGCAGGCATCATCTATCTCTCCCCCTCCCTATGCCCGCTGGCGGCCGACCAGGATCACAACCCCGATCACGGCCACCATGAGGATAAATGCAAGCAGCTCGAACGGCAGGACGTGCGTGGTCAGAAGCTCGTAGCCGAAGGTCTGGGTGTTGCCGTAATCGGCGGAGACCGGGCTGAACCCCTTCGCCCCCTCCTTGCCGAAGAGGGAGACGATGGTCAGCAGCACCAGGAGGGCGCCGCCGAAGGAGAAGCCCAGGATCTTCGAGAGCGTCATCTTGCCGACGTTCTTCTCCACCGGGTCCTTCCGGGCGGAGAGCAGGGCGATGACGAAGAGGAACAGGATCATGACAGCGCCGCCGTAGACCACCAGCTGAATGACCGCCAGGAACTCGGCCTGCAGGCTCAGGTAGAGCGCCGCCAGCCCGATGAAGCTGAAGACCGTGGCGAGCACCTGGTGGACGGCCTGCTTGGCGAGAATGACGCCGACGGTACCGGCGATGGCCATCAGCCCTGCGATGATAAAGAGCAGGTTCATGAGTTCACCGCCTTACGCCGGAACGGAGGGTAGACGTTGGAGGGAACCTGGAAGCCCGAGGGGTTCTTGTTGACCAGCTGGTCCTTCTGGAGGATCAGCGACTCCCGGGTGTAGTTGGCCAGCTCGTAATCTTGCGTCAGGTGGAGGCAGTCGGTGGGGCACGCCTCCTCGCAGAGACCACAGAAGATGCAGCGGAGCAGGTCGACCTGGTACTTGTAGCCGTACCGCTCGCCGGGGCTGTGCGGGTTGTTCGGATCGTTCTCCGCCGCCAGCACGGTGATCGCCGCCGCGGGGCAGGCGACCTGGCACAGCTCGCAGCCGACGCACATCTCCAGGCCGTTCTCGTAGGTCCGCAGCTCGTGCCGCCCGCGGAACCGCGGCGCACGCTCGCGCTTGACCTCGGGGTATCGCTGGGTCACCTTCTTGCGGAACAGAACCTTCAGGGTCGTACCGAGACCCTTTGCGATTGCCTTGATCATGGTGTTCGCAAACCTCCCCTACCTGCGGACTAGGACCACAGGGCCACGTAGATGGCGGTGCCCAGCAGGTTGAGGGCCGCCGTAGGGAGCAGAACCTTCCAGCCGAAGGTCATGAGTCGGTCGTAGCGGAAGCGGGGCAGGGTCGCCCGGATCCAGAAGAGCACGAAGATGATCAGCGCCACCTTGAACATGAACCATATGGTGCCGGGGATCATCGACAGCCCGAACCACGGGTTGTAGCTGCCCAGGTAGAAGGTGGTGGTCAGCACCGCCACGTTGATGGCGTGCACCAGCTCGGTCAGGAAGAAGAGGCCGAACCGCATGCCGGCATACTCGGTGTTGTAGCCGCCCACCAGCTCGGATTCCGCCTCCGGCAGGTCAAAGGGCACCCACGAGGCCTCGGCCAGACCGGAGATGAAGAAGACCAGGAAGCCGAGGAACTGCGGGAAGAGGTTGATCATGTTAGCCTGGCTGTTGGCGATGTCGAACATGTTGACCGAGCCGGCCATCAGGATCACGCCGAGGAGCGCCAGGCCCATGGAGAGCTCGTAGGAGATCATCTGGGCGGTGGCACGCATGGAGCCGAGCAGCGAGTACTTCGACTGCGACGCCCAGCCGCCCAGCGCCACGCCGTAGACGCCCATGGCGGAGATCGCCAGGATCACCAGCACGCCGGCGTTGGGGTTGGCCATGGCGTGGGTCTCATTCGGACCCCACGGGATCACCACCCAGACGCCCAGGGCGGTGGTGAAGGCGACGATGGGGGCGAGGCGGTAGACGATCTGGTCGGCATCGCGCGGGATGATGTCTTCCTTGAAGAGCATCTTGACCACGTCGGCGATGGGCTGCGCCGCACCCCACGGACCGACCCGGACAGGGCCGAGCCGGTACGTGAAGTAGCCGAGCACCTTGCGCAGGAAGAGCAGGAAGACGGCGGCGCTGGTGAGGACCGTAACAGCCAGGATCGCTGCCTTAACTAAGAGCCAGATGAATGTCATCATGTTAGTCCGCCACCTCCACGGCCAGCTTCGCCACGGCGACAGCCACCGGAGCGTTGCCGGAGGTCAGAACGTTGACAGGTGCGTCGCTGAGGCGCTTGATCGCCTGCACGGTGCCGGCCACCACCCGCTTGTCGATCTGGACAGCCAGGTCGAGCTTGGCTTCGTTGGCCAGCAGGGAGATCATCTCGCCGTTCTTCAGGCCGAGCTTCAGGGCGTCGGCGGGGTTGAGGAGGGCGACGGGCTTCGGCAGCACGTGGTTGAACTCGGTGTCGAACTGGGCGGTGGAGCCGCCGGCGTAGAGCCGGTCGACAGGCACCAGCACCAGGCCGTCGGGCGTGCTGTACTCGCCGTTGCTGGGGATCAGCGAGATCGGGGCGCCGCTCAGCACGGTACCCTCCTCCAGCTTGGTGAGCAGGCGGCCGATCTCCTGGCTGGTGTGCGCCGGGCTCGAGGCGAGCTTGACGCCCAGGGCGTTCGCCAGCGCCACGAGGATATCGCCGTCAGGCTGGGCAGAGCCCTCGGCCTTCTTGGCGGCCTTGACCGGCTGGACCACGCCGTCGAGCGTGGTGTAGGTGCCGGTCTTCTCGCTCATGGTGGCGGCGGGCAGGATCACATCGGCCAGGGCGACGGTCTCGTTCATGAACAGGTCGACAGCGACCACGAAGGCGTTTTCCAGCGCCTGGGTGGCCAGCTTCCGGTCGGGGAAGGTGTTCACCAGGTTGGCGCCGGCCAGGTAGAGCGCCTGGATGTGGCCCTCGGCAGCCGCCTTCAGCATGGCGGCGGTGTTCAGGCCAGCCTGCTCGGGCAGGTTCCGGGCCGACCAGACGGAGGCCACGTTCTCGCGGCCACGGGCATCGGCCACGGCGTTGAAGCCGGGCAGGTGGCCGGGCAGCACGCCCATGATCTCAGCGCCACGGCTGTTATGCTGGGCGCCGGGGATCAGCACGTGGACCCGGTTGCCGGCGCCCTTCAGGGCGTTGCCCAGGTCGATCAGCGCCCGGCCGGTGGCGGCGTTGTCGCCGCCCCAGAGGATCGCAACCTTCTTGGAGCCGCTGACCAGGGCGGCCAGCTGCTTGACGGTCTCGGCATCGGCGGCCGAAGCGGGAAGCTGCTTCTGGCCGGACACGGCGGCCGCAAAGGCGTTCAGCACGCCGGCGGTCTGGCCCGGCTTCACCTGCACCCGGGCATGCTTGCCGCGGTAGGCGGGGAAGACGGAGCCGATCACGGCGACCTTGGCCTTCTTACGGTCGGTCATCCGCCGGATCCGCAGGTCGAGGACCGGGGCGGTCTCGGCGGGGTTCGTGTCGATCACCAGGATCGCATCGGCCTCAGAGAGGTCGGTCTGCCGGCCCGCGAAGGAGCCGAGCGAGGCCACGACCTGCTCGCCGGTGCGGTGGTCGATGTTGTTGGTGTTCAAGGCGAGGCGGGCGAACTTGCTGAGCAGGTAGGCCTCCTCGTTTGTCAGCTTGCCGCCGCCGATCACGCCGAACGCCTTGCCGCCGCCCTTGGCAGCGATCGCCTTGAAGCGCTCGGTAATGACGTTGAACGCCTCGGCCCAGGTGACGGGGACGAACTCGCCGTCCTTCTTCACCAGGGGGCGGGTGATCCGGTTCTCGGCCTGGACAAACTTATAGTTGAAGCGGCCGCGGTCGCAGAGCCAGCCGTTGTCGATCGCCTCGTTCTCGCGGGCGGTCAGCCGGAGCAGCTGGCCGTGGCGGAACTCCTGCTTGGTGTTGCAGCCGACCGAGCAGCCGGTGCAGACCGAGTCGACCTTGGCCAGGTCCCACGGGCGGGCCTGGAAGCGGTAGAGGTCCGAGGTCAGGGCGCCTACCGGGCACATTTCGATGGTGTTGCCGCTGAAGTAGGAGTCGTAGCGGTCGCCATCCAGCGTGGTGATGTAGTTGAAGTGGGCGCGCTCCTCGACGATCAGGTTGCCCTCGGTGGCGATCTCATCGTCGAAGCGGACACAGCGGCGGCAGAGAATGCAGCGCTCGTTGTCCAGCACGATGAAGTTGCCCAGGTCCACCGCCTTATCCTTGCGGACCTTGCCGTCCAGCAAGCGGCTGGTGGAGGGGCCGTGCTCGAAGGTGAGATCCTGCAGGTCGCACTCGCCGCCCTTGTCGCAGACCGGGCAGTCCAGCGGGTGGTTGATCAGCAGGAACTCCAGCACGCCCTTGCGCAGGTCGGCCACCCGGTCGGTCTGGGTGCGGACGACCATGCCCTCCCCAACAGTGGTGGTGCAGGCCGCCTGGGGCTTCGGGGTCTTTTCAATCTCCACCAGGCACATGCGGCAGACGCCGGCCGGGTCGAGCTTGGGGTGGTAGCAGAAGACCGGAATCTCGATCCCGACCTTCTTGGCCGCCTCCACCAGATTGGTGCCCTTGGGCACCTGAACGGTGCGGCCGTCGATGGTCAAGGTGACAAGCTGCTGCTCGCTCATGCAGGCCGCACCTCCTTCGTCTTCTTGATATAGCGATCCAGCTCTTCGGGGAAGAGCTTCAGGAGCGAGGTCGGGTAGAAGGCCGCGGCGTCGGACAGCACGCAGATGGTGGTTCCCGCCATCTGGGTCCGCATGTCGCCGATCACCTGAAGGTCGGCCTCGGTGCCGCCGCCCTCCACGATGCGCTCGAAGACCCGCTCCAGCCAGTGGGTGCCCTCACGGCACGGGGTGCACTGGCCACAGGACTCATGGGAGTAGAACCGGGACCAGTAGAGGGCGACCTCCACCAGGTCGACGGTGTCGTCGTAGACCATGACCGCCGCCGTGCCCAGCATGGAGCCGGCCGCCGCCACGGACTCGAAGTCCATCGGGGTGTCGAGGTGCTGCGGGCCGAGCAGCGGCGAGGAAGAGCCGCCGGGCTGGGCCGCCTTGAAGGTCCGGCCGTCCTTGAGGCCGCCGGCCACCTCGATCACCTCGCGCAGGGTGACGCCGATGGGCAGCTCGTAGTTGCCCGGGCGCTTCACGCAGCCGGAGACTGTGAAGATCTTCGGACCACAGGACTTCGGGTTCGACGGGTTGGCGGTAATCGAGGCGAACCACTCGGCGCCCCGCTCGACGATATGCGGCACGCAGGAGATGGTCTCCACGTTGTTGATGATCGTCGGGCAGCCGTACAACCCCACCACCGCCGGGAAGGGCGGCTTGACGCGCGGCTCGCCGCGACGGCCCTCCAGGGAGTTGAGCAGGGCCGATTCCTCGCCACAGATATAGGCGCCGGCGCCGCGGTGCACGACGATCTCCTGGCTGAAGGAGGTGCCGAGGATGTTCTGGCCCAGGTAGCCCCTGGCCTTGGCATCGGCGATCGCCTTTTCCAGGATCTCGGCGCCCCGCTTGAACTCGCCGCGGATATAGATAAAGGACTGGCTGATCCGGTTCGCGAAGGCGGTAATGATGATGCCTTCAATCAGCTGGTGCGGATTGGCGTAGATCAGGGTGCGGTTGTTGCAGGTGCCGGGCTCGGATTCGTCGGCGTTCACCGTCAGGTAGCGGGGACGCCCATCGTTGGGCAGGAAGCCCCACTTGACGCCAGCCGGGAAGCCCGCGCCGCCGCGCCCGCGGAGGTTGGCCTTCTTGACCTCGTCCACGATCGCCTGCGGCTCCATGGCAAACGCCTTCCGCAGCGCCTGATACCCGCCCTGCGCCTCGTATACATCGATATTGGTCAGTTCGACCACACCGATGCCCTTCGTGAGCACGGGCTCAAACTGCATAGGATACTGCCTCCTTGTCGCGGGAGATGGGGCAAATGGTTTCGCCAATGCAGTCAGGTCGTTTATATCTGCCGCGGATTACGCGGATTACGCGGATGTTCATACAACGCGGATTGTCGGGTGATCCCCGTGGGGAGCCGATACAGAAAATATACTAATATAAAGTTCTGTGTTCGTCTCCATCCAAGGGCCTCCACCGGAATCGCCAGGCAATCCGCGTTCTGTCCGGAAATCAGCGTCATCCGCGGCTAATAACCGACCCGACTTACTCGCTGACTTTCTCCTCGACCGGGGCCCTCGGATCCACGACTGGGGCCTTCGGCTCCTCGGCCTTCGGCTGCTCGAAGCCCTGCCACGCATCCTGGTCGGCGCCGCCCATGAGCGGCAGCTTCTCCAGGTGGGCGTCGGGGCCCTTGCCGGACCGGAGGTCGGCCACCAGGGCGTCGAACTTCTCGGGGGTCATCTTCACGGCATATTCCACGTTGACGTGAATCACCGGGGCCAGGTCGCAGGCGGCCAGGCACTCGCCGGTCACCTCGAGGGTGAAGATGCCGTCTTCGGTGGTCTCGCCGTTCTTGACCCCGTAGGTCTTCTCGATATGCTCCACCAGCTTGTTGCCGCCGCCCAGCAGGTGGCAGCACATGTTGCCGCAGACCGTGATCAGGTACTTGCCGATCGGGTGGCGGTGGAACATGGCGTAGAACGAGCAGACCGAGTTGACATAGGCGGGCGAGACGTCGACGATCTCGGCGATCGCCTGCATATCAGAGAGGGCGACGTAGTGGCCCTCCCGCTCCCGCATGGCCAGGTGGAGCAGCGGCAGAATCGCCGACATCTCCTTGCCCTCGGGATAGCGGCGCAGGATCTCCTCCACCTCGGCCTTGCAGGTCTCGGGCCAGGTGGGCGGATGAATCTCCTTCACGCCAACCGTCTTGGAGTTGTGATCACCCATTAGCGGTCCACCTCCCCGAAGACAGGATCGAGGGTCGCGATCGCGACGACCATGTCGGCCAGGAACCCGCCCTTGAGCACCTCGGGCAGGGCGTAGGTCGCGAAGAACGAGGGCGGGCGCACCCGGACGCGCATCGGCTTGTTGCCGCCGTCGGAGACGACGTAGAAGCCGATCTCGCCGCGGGGCGACTCCACCGCAGCGTAGGCGTTGCCGGCCGGGACATCGAAGCCGTGCTGGACCAGCTTGAAGTGATGGATCAGGGCCTCCATCGACTCCTTCACCTCGTGCTTGGGCGGCAGGACCAGCTTGCGGTCGTCGATCACGTGGCGGCCGTCGGGCAGGTTATCCAGCGCCTGGCGGACGATCTTCAGCGACTCGAACATCTCGTCGAAGACGATCGCCACGCGGGACCAGGTATCGCCCTCGGTATAGACGGGCACGTTGAAGTCATACTTCTCGTAGCCGCAGTACGGGTAGTACTTGCGCACGTCGTAGTCGGAGCCGGTCACCCGCAGGTTGCGGCCGGTCAGGCCGTACTTGAGGGCGGTCTCGTAGGAGATCTTGCCGACGCCCTTGGCCCGGTCCATCAGGATCGGGTTGAAGACCACGACATCCTTGATCTCCTGGATCCGGGTGGGGGCGAGCTTCAGGAACTCCTCCACCATCTCCCTGAAGTTATGGGGAATATCCTGGGCGAGGCCGCCGACCCGGATGTACGAGGGGTTCATCCGCTGGCCGGTGGTGTGCTCCAGGATATCGAGGATATACTCGCGCAGCTCGAACGCCCAGAACATCGGGGTGGTGGCGCCGAAGTCGATGCCGCCGATGCCCGCGGTGACCAGGTGCGAGGCGATGCGCTGCAGCTCCAGCAGGATCACCCGGACATGGGTGGCCCGCTCGGGGATCCGGTCGGTGATGCCCAGCAGCTTCTCGACCGCCAGGACATAGCCGGCGTTGTTGGAGATCGGGGAGAGGTAGTCCATCCGGTCGATCACGGTGTTGGCCTGCTGCCAGTTCAGCGCCTCGGCATTCTTCTCGATGCCGGTGTGCAGGAAGCCGGTCTCGGGCTCGGAATCGATCACGGTCTCGCCCTCGAGCTCGATCTTCATCCGCAGCACGCCGTGCGTCGCAGGATGGTGCGGCCCGATGGAGAGCGTCATGCGATCCTGCTGCTGCTCTTCGTTGGTGTGCAGATTCTGAGCCATACTCACCCTACTTTCCTTCCTTGGAGTCGTCCTCGTCGACGAACGGATGGTACCGGTTCTCGTCGGCGGGCATCTCCAGGTTGATCAGGGCACGGGGCCCGCGGAGCGGATAATCACGCCGCAGCGGATGGCCTTCCCAGTCGTCGGGGTTGAGGATCCGCTTCAGGTTCGGATGGTTCTTGAAGACGATGCCAAACTGGTCGTAAATCTCCCGCTCAGCGGCGTTCGCCATGTTCCAGACGTGGCTGAGCGTCTCGACCTGATCCTTCTCGGTCAGCTTGACCCGGACCCGGATCATGCCCAGGCCCTTCGCGCCGCCCGGGTCAACGCCCGGCATCTGCCGCAGGTGGTAGACCAGGTCGAAGCGGGGCTCCCGCTTGGGGTAGTAGTCAGCGGCGGTGATATCGACCAGCATGTGGAAGCCCTGCTCCTTGAGCCAGAGCGCCACCGGGAGGTGCAGATCGTGGGCCACGAAGACCTGGGGGATCCCGTCGTTCTCGGTGGGGACCACCTCGACCTTGCCGGGGAACTTCTCCATAAGGGCGGGAATGGTCAGGTTCTCCACCTGTTCCCGGGCGGTCCGGACTCGCTCCATTACCTCAGTGTTAGCCACGGACGATAATGCCCCCCTTCGGATCGTTCTTCGCGATGCGGGCGCGGAGCTTCTGCACCGCGTCGATCACCGACTCCGGGGTCGGCGGGCAGCCCGGGACATAGACATCAACAGGCAGGACGTTGTCGACGCCCTGCACAACAGCGTAGTTGTCGAAGATGCCGCCGGAGGAGGCACAGGCGCCGAAGGCGATCACCCACTTGGGCTCCGCCATCTGGCCGTACACCTGCTTGATCACGGGGACCATCTTATTGCACAGCCGGCCCGAGACGAACATGAGGTCGGCCTGGCGGGGCGAGGCGCGGAACGCCTCAGAGCCAAACCGGGCCAGGTCGTACCGGGGGCTGACCAGGTTCATCATCTCAATGGCGCAGCACGCCAGACCGAAGGTCAGCGGCCACATGGAGTTGGCCTGCGACCAGCGGAGGAAGCCATCGACCGTGGTGGTCAGAAAACCACCGTCGCGACCGAAAATGCCATCACTCATCGCCAGTTGAAGCCTCCCTTCTTCCAGACATATGCGTAACCGATACCCAGGACCACCATGAAGGTCACCATCTCAAGGAGCCCATACATGCCGAGGCCCTTCAGGTTAACGGCCCACGGATAGAACGCAGCCGCTTCAACGTCGAAGATCACAAAGAGCATGGCGACCAGGTAGAACTTTACCGGAAACCGTCCCATCAGCGGAGCCGTCGGGTGACCAGATTCGTAGGGCAGGAGCTTGTAGGGCTCGGGCTTCTTCCGCCCGAAGCTGGTGCCCGCTACGCTCATGCCTGCGGCAACCGCGATGGCCACCAACACGTAAATGAGCAAGGGCAGATACGGATGCATCGGCCAGCCTCCTTTGGGTGACAATAGAATAAAGACCTGGGGAAGCTTGTGAATAAGAGAACGAAGAAATTCCGGAAATGCAGCGCCGGGCAAGGCGCGAGGAAAGCCAGGCCGGGCACGCTCACTAGACAGTATACCAGCCCTAGAATCCAGATGTCATCATGTTTGTGAATAGCATCCCAAGCAAAAAACGGGCCTGAAGGCCCGTTTTCTTCTGTTCTTTCCAGTTCCCATTCGATTCCGCCGGGTTATGCTGAAAATAACCGTGGCGTATTACGGTAGCAGAAGGTTGATGCCGATGGAATCGGTCGTCTGAAGCAATGATACAAGGAACCGGTAGATGCGGTCAACCCATGTCGCTTCGGGAATCGCCTGGGCCGCGACCAGCGGAACACGGAGATCCCGGCCGTCAGAGAGGGCGACGGTCGCCATGCCCATCGGCTGCCCCTTCTGAATGGGGGCGGTCACCTTTGTCTCCACGTCGACGTGAATCTCGGGCACCTGGCCGCCCTTGCGGGGGAGAACCAGCGAGAGGTCATCTTTCAGGGCGACGTCCACATGGAGGCGCTTGCCGCGCTGCACGGGCACGGCCCGGACCACCTCCCCCTGCTGCCCCAGCTGTGTGACCTGGAAGTTGCGGAAGGCCCACTCCAGCAGTTCGCCCGCTTCCCGCCAGCGGTTGGAGGCGTGCAGCACCACGGCAATCACCTTCTGTCCGTCGCGGGTGGCGCTGGCGATCAGGCAGGGGCCGGCGGCAGCGGTGGTGCCGGTCTTCACGCCGTCGGCGCCCTCCAGCCGCCCAAGCAGCCGGTTGGTGTTGTAGAGGGTCTGCTCCCGGCCCAGCTGCTCATAGGTGATCGGGTAGGCGGCCTTGGCCACAATCTCCCGGAAGGTCGGGTGCTGCATGGCGGTCCGGGTGATGATAGCCAGGTCGTAGGCGGTGGACCGGTGCTGCGGATGGGTCAGCCCGTGCGGGTTGGCAAACTGGCTGTTCTTCGCCCCCAGCTCCCTGGCCCGCCGGGTCATGAGCTTGGCAAACTCCTCCACCGACCCGCTCAGGTGCTCGGCAATGGCCACCGCCGCATCGTTGCCCGAGCGGAGCAGGAGACCGTGGAGCAGATCGTGCAGGGAGTAGACCTCCCCTTCCTTGATGTACATGGAGGAGCCAGGCGTCCGGCCCGCCCGCCGGGAGACCTTGACCAGGTCATCCATCTTTCCGAGCTCCAGGGCGAGCAGGGCGGTCAGGACCTTGGTGGTGCTGGCCGGATCCCTGGGCTGGTGCGCGTTGCGGGCGTATAGAAGCTCCCCGGTCTGCCAGTCAAGCACGGCGACGGCGCCCGCCCAGCCACGTGGGGCCGGCTCGACCTTGAAGCGCTCAGCCGCGGTGGTGGGAGCGGCCTGCGCTGTCCCAGCCGGCAGGATCAGGCAGAGCAGCAGGGCGGTCCACCAGCGTAGTAGTCGGGTCAATCTGTGCCACCTCCGCCATTTAGTATGCGGCGGGGGTTCGAGTCGTAGTCGGATGGCGGTGCTGCTTCGAATCGGCTCTTTTTTGCCACGGATTTCGCGGATTTTTCACGGATTTACACGGATTTGCGGCTCAGTCAGGCCCACTATGCCTTCCGCAGTCGGAGCAGCCACAAAATCCATTGAGTCTCTTTATATATAATAATTATCTCCCCAGAGGCCTACAAATCCGTGATAATCCGTGTGTTCATCCGTGAAATCCGTGGCATTGTCCGGAAAGACCCCACTCTACGGCTGCCGTGGCTCAGTCCCGGTTGTGCAGGATCCATTCGGAGAGAAGCGGCACCAGCGCCACCAGCAGGGCAAGGAGCGCTGAGAGCACCGCCCCTCTGCGATTGCGCTCCCGCCAGAGGGCGACCGAGAGGCTGGCGATGTAAGTCGCTCCCCAGAGTCCGGCCAGAACGGTGACAGCAGAGCGCAGAGCGCATCACCTCCCCGGGCGAGATGGTTCCGTCTGGAGACCGTGGCGGCGAACCTTGAACTGGATCTCCACCGTGAAGGTGGTATCCTTCACCCGGCTTGCCCAGTCGAAGGCAGCCCACGCCGATGTGGTGGGGAAGGCGGCTCGCAGGCGCTCGCCGAGCCGGTAGAGATCGGTGCCCCACTCCTGGAGGCTCGTCTCCAGCACATCCTCCACCACCAGCCCGATGTACTTCTCCGCCGCTTCCTCCAGGAGGGTGATGTAATTCGCCTCGGCATAGTCGGTGGCGGACGGAATGCTGCCGATATCTCCCTCTACCCGCACGACGAAGTCGACGTGGACCCCGTCGTCCGTTAGCCGGGTTCGAATCTCCGGCGCCGCCTGGTTCTGGATGATCAGCACCACCCGCTGCTCCGGTTCGGTCGGATCAGGGATCGAGATGGGGGTGCGCCGGCTCAGCTCCCCCCGGAGCAGCGCCACTGCCCGCGTCTCCTGCCCGGTGAGGAAACCGGCCAGGCGATCCCGCTTGAAGACGGCGGTGCCCATGAACTCCACCGGCATCTCGCCAAGGCGCGAGACATCGCCGGCCAGAACCGCCGCCGGGGATCCGAACCGGCCCTCGCTGGCCCGCTCCGCGATCTCTTCTTCCTTCGCAGCGACATCTTCCCGGGGAGCGACCAGGGCGGCCCGGGCGCCCAGACCGGGCTCTTCAATGGCGATCACAAACTCGTGGATCCGGGTGGGGGGCACAAGCTGTGTCTCCCGCTGCCAGGTGAGCATCACCTCGTACCAGAGCCCCGGGTCGGTCTCCAGCCGGGGCTGCGCCAGGCGAAGGAAGTCCCGGGCGGCGCCCCGGCTGACCAGCACGTGGAGCGTCCGCCGGAACTCCCGGTAGCGAATCGCCGGCGCCAGCAGCGGGGTTACCCCCCGTTCCACCACCTCCTCGCCCAGAATCAGCACCTTGGTGTGCAGCAGGTTGACCCGGCGGGCCACAAAGGCGTCGCTCATCTCAATGGCGGTGATCACATCGGGCGCCTCTACCGAGTAGACCACGAAGCTGTGCCCCTGCCCACCGCCTCCACCACCGCCACCGCCTAATCCACCGCCCCCGCCGGAGGTGACGGCCCGAGGCACGATTGTCTGAAAGGTGAAGACGAAGTTCCCCTCCCCCCCCGCATCGACCCCGATGGCGCTGACCCAGGCGATGTGCTCGGGGGAGGCAGCATCCCAGCACCCCGCCAGGGGGAGCAGCGTTCCGACAACGAGCAGTCCGGCCAGCGCCCTACGCCACATAGGAGGCCCTCCCTCCCCGCCGGATGGCCGAAACCACCCAGGTGATCAGTGGGAGGAGCAGGGAGACGATCCACCCCCAGTTGCGCAGGAGGTTGGCATCCAGGCTGACGGCGGCGGGCAGGCTGGGCGGCAGAAGCGCCGCGCTGTAGACCGTGACCGAGAGCGGGACGACCAGGTGCTGGTACTGGGAGAGGTTCATGACATGGGCCAGGAAGCGGGCACAGCCGTACAGGCTGATACTCAGCTTCAGGGCGCCCGCCAGCACCCAGATAATGAAGAAAATCGACTCCACCCGCTGAAACCAGCGGCCGGTGATGATCACCCGGCTGATCTCCAGGAGCGGAAAGCTGACCCGGCTGGAACCCGGGTAGGGAAAGACGTAGGAGTAAACCACCACCGTCACCAGGAAGGCGAGGGCGGAGCCGGCCAGGGTGAGCCAGCCCGAGACCAGGAGGTCACGCTGCGTTCGCACTTGCCCCGCCAGGAGCCCGACGACCAGGATCTCGGCGAAGAGCGAGACCTTTATCAGCCCCCACCCAGCCACGGGGAGCAGCCCCGGCCCCCAGAAGGGCGTCAGGGCGTTCAGACCACGGTAGGTGAAGAGACCGCCCGCGAGGAGGGCGACCACCCCCACCACCATAAAGGGGGTGACGAACCAGGCCGAGCGGGCGATCGCTTCAATCCCCAGCAGGCTCCCGTAGGCGATCACGACCAGGAGGCCGATGATCACTACCGGCAGCGGTGTCTTGGGAAGGATCGCCGCCACGATGTTCTCGGAGAACTGGCGGAGCACCAGGAAGGTAACCGCGTAGAAGAGAGACGCATAGGCCAGGTTGACCAGGCTCCCCAGCCAGGGGCCAAGGGTGGCCTCTGTCGCCTCCGGCAGCGTCTTGCCGGGGTGTTGCGAGAGCAGGCCCCAGATCGCCAGCCAGGAGAGGCTGGAGGCCAGGGAGGCAATCAGGACGATCATCCAGGCCGCCGGCCCGCCCAACTCGGCCATGGTCCGGGGAAAGGCCAGAAAGATCTTGGCGCCAATGTAGATCACCCCTACGGTCACGACCTCACGTTTGCTCAGGTGGTGTATCGCTCTCTCCCCCTTCCTTGGCGAACTGGGGCCCCCGGGGATCCCAGGGGCGCGGCTGGTCGCTCTGGCGCTGCCGGTCCTGCGGCCGGACCCCGGCGGGGCGCTCCTGCTGGGCCCAGGTGGGCAGGCGCTTGTAGGTGTCCCCCAGATTCCGCACCGGGGCGAGCGGGGTAAGAAACGGCACGCCGAAGGCGTTCTTGACCGACTGCTGCATGGTGATCAGAAGAAAGAGCAGGGTGATCCCGAACAGGCCCAGAAACGCCCCCGCCGCCAGGTACCCAAAGCGAAGCACCCGAACGGCGTACTGCAGGCTGTAGTTGGGAATGGCGAAGGAGGCCAGGGCGGTGGCCGAGGTGATGATCACCAGGATCGGGCTGATCAGGCCCGCCTGCACAGCGGCCTGACCCAGGATCAAGGCGCCGACAATGCCGATGGTCGGACCGATGATTGTGGGAATCCGGACACCCGCCTCCCGGATCAGTTCGAACATCACCTCCATGACGATCACCTCGAGCACCACAGGAATCGGTACCGTCTCACGGGTCCCGGAGATGGCCAGCATCAGCGCGGTGGGGATCATCTCCTGGTGAAAGTTGGCCACGGCCACATAGAGCCCCGGGACAAGCAGCGCCATGAAGAAGGCGACGGTGCGCAGCAGGCGGATAAAGGTCGCGAAGGGCCAACGCAGGTAGGCATCCTCCGGGCTGTGCATAAACATGGGGATCGTGGCCGGGAGGATCAGGGCGTAGGCGCTGTTCGCCACGAGAATGGAGACGTACCCCTCCGCCAATTGGGCGGCCACCCGGTCCGGCCGCTCTGTGGCCACCACGCTGGGGTAGACGGATAAGGGCCGGTCCTCAATCAACTGCTCCAGGCTGCCGCTGTCGGCGAGGTAGTCGATGTCGATGCTCCGCAGTCGTCGCCGGACCTCCTCCACCAGCTTGGGGTTGGCCACCGTGCGCACGTAGAGCAGGGCCACCTCGGTGCGGGAGAGCCGCCCGACCTGGCCCCGCTCGACCATCAGGTCTGGGGTCCGCAACCGCCGCCGCACCTGCGACAGGCTGGTGCCAATGTCCTCGGTGAACCCTTCCTGCGGCCCGCGCACCGCCAGTTCGGCGGTGGGTTTCTCCACCGAGCGCTTGGCCCAGCCCTTCGCCTCCAGGGCGATCCCCTCGGCTACGCCATCCACCAGCAGGAGGGCAGATCCGGTCGTCAGGGCGTTGACCAGGTCGCTCCAGTGCGTATGGGTGGCGGCCTGGGTCTCGGTCAGCACCCGCTCGATCAGCGACCGGGGGTCTGCAATGATTGCGGGGTCAATGCGGGATGCGATCAGCGGGATCATGAGGGTCCGGTTCAGGTGCTGCCAGTCCACCTGGTCGTCCAGGTAGGCCACCAGGCCCTCCACATCGGTCCCGCCGATGCGCACGGGCCGGAGCACCAGCCCGCGGTTGACAGGCAGGGCGAACCGGCGCTTAAGCCACGCCTCGTTCTCCTGCAGGGAGGCGGAGAGGGCCGGCCCGGCCGTCTCCGCCGGCGACGGCTCCAGCAGTTCCCTCGCTGGCCTGGTCAGGCGGGGGTCAGGCTCCGGGTGCTCCTGCCAGTCGCCCAGGGAGAAGGGTGGCGGCGGCGGAGTCAGATCGGCGATGAAAAGCCGTTTGAGCTTTGGAATCATCCCTGCCAGGGTCCGCTCACCTGCCTCCCGCTTCATCCCTCCTATGGTCCCCCGCGGAACGCCTGGCTATGACTTCCGCCCGGCCTCCCACCAAGTCGGGCCATGCAGAACGGCCCGGCCCACCCTGCACGGGCGAACCGGACCGCTCGGAAGCTACTTCCCTGTGATCTTGATCGTATAGGGGCCGCCCTTCAAGGGCTCGGCGAACTTCTGGCCGTTGACCACCATGTCGACGCCGATCATGAAGCCCACCCGCAGGGAGACCTCCCTGCCCTCGTACTTCACCGGGCCGGTGGGCTTGCCGGAGAAGACCACCTTGCCGTCCACCGTGGCTTCCATCCAGGGGAAGCCCTCCCGGAAGGACTGCAGCTCCACCACTACGGGGGAGACGGAGACCTGGAAGGCGACGTTCTCGCCGGTCGGGCCGCTCATCTTGACCTCGGGCTTGGGCGGCTCGGCGGCGGGCGGGGGCGGAGCCGGGTTCGGCTCCTTCACCACCGGGGCAGGCTGCTGGGTAACCGGCGGCGGGGGTTCCGGCTCAGCTGTGAGCAAGCCGAAGAGCCACCAGCCGGCGCCGACCAGAGGGACCAGGATGGCCAGGCCCACCAGCGCACGGCGGAGCATGTAGGTGGATGCGTCCGTAGCCCAGGGCCTCGGCACTGCGGGGCGGCGAGGCGGTTGTTCGCCCGCCTCTGCGGATCTGGGGGCATAAGGACGTGGCCGGTCCGGGGCCTTCGGGATCTCCTCCGAGGCGTCGGCAGCAGCACCGGGCTCCTTTGCTCCCTCGGCGACAGGACTCTCCTTAGCAGCGGTTAGTGCCTTGTACTCCTCAACCAGCGCCTCGCCGTCCAGCCCCAGGTGGTTGGCGTAGGTCCGCAGGAACCCCTTGACATAGACCTCGCCGGGAATCACTGCGGTGCGGCCGTTCTCCAGGGCTTCGATATACTTTTTCCGAATGCGGGTCTCATCTTCCACGTTCTGGAGGGTGAAACCCTTGGCCAGGCGGGCCGCTTGCAGACGGCGGCCGATTTCCTCCACGCCAACGACCTCCTCGCTGCTGAGAAGACTGAGGGAACGAGTGCTGCGCAGGGGGTTCTTACGATGAAACAGCCATTCGTTTCACGAATGGTCTAACTCCCCCCATCTTCTCCGGCAACCGCCAAAATCCCTCCCGCCAAGCGGGCAACTCGCTTGCCTTGTGCTGATTTTCTCGACAAGCGCCTGCTGGCGGCAGGAATAGACGCTCGATTCATACAAATACTTCACAAGAAAGGAGGGAGAGCATGCGGCGCATCCATCGGGTCCTGGCGGGAGGGGGCGTCGGACTGGCCCTCCTGGTTCAGACCGGCCTCGCCACCCCTGCTCCGCCGCCCTCCCTGGAGGGGTACCTTCAGGAGCGGGTCGCCCATGCCCGGCTGCCGGGCGCCTCCCTGGCGGTGGTGGAGAAGGACGGGGCGATTCGCACCATCGTGACCGGGCTGGCCGATCTGAAGGAGCGCAGGCCGGTAACGCCCTCAACCGTCTACGCCATCGGCTCGGTGACCAAGAGCTTCACCGCCACGGCGATTTTACAGCTGCGCGACCGGGGGCTGCTCAATCTGGACAGCCCGGTTCAGCGGTATATCCCCTGGTTCCGGCTGGCAGACGCCGAGACCTCGCAGTCGATCACCCTCCGCCACCTGCTGTCCCACACCAGCGGCATCCCCACCAGCGCTCACGGGGTGGTCTGGCGCGACCCGGAGCGAATCCGGCACTCCCTGACCGAGGGGGTCCAGGCGCTGAGCAAAGTGCATCCCGCCCACCCGCCGGGCGCCCGATTCACTTATAGCAACATGAACTATGCCGTCCTTGGCCTGGTGGTGGAGCAGGTCTCGGGCCTCTCCTACCCCGACTATATGCGCCAGAAAGTATTCCAGCCCCTGGGGATGCGCCAGAGCGCCGCCTCCGTGCCGGAATTGCCTGACCTGGATGTCGCCACGCCCTACGGACCCTCCTTCGGACGGCTTGCGGAGATGGACCTGTCCAGCGGGACCTACCACGGCCCCTCCTACCTGCTCTTCGCCAGCGCACCGGACCTGGCCCGGTACGCCGCCGCCCACATGGCGCCGGGCCGGATTCTCTCCGCTCCCTCATTGGACGAGGCGCATCGCGGCGCAGTTGCAACGGGGCCGGGGACCACCTACGGCTTCGGCTGGGTGCGGGAGGAGATCGCCGGCGAGACGGTGATCTGGCACGACGGCGGGAGCGGCCACAGCGCCTTCGTGGCGCTGATGCCCGAGCGCCAGGAGGCGGTGGTGCTGCTGACCGGCGCCTACAGCCCCGAGTCCACCACCGAGATCGGCAAGGGGCTGCTCCACATTCTTTTGGGCCAGGAGCCGCCGGCGCCGCGCCACCCGCGCAACACCGCCATGCTCCTGGACCTGCTCCTCCTGATCCTGCTCCTCCCCGGGCTGGCGCTGCTGGCCGTCTGGGCCTGGGTGGTCTGGCGGCGGCGTCCGACCCGGCTCTCCATTCGTGCCCTTGGCCTGCGGGCGGCCCTGCTCACCCTGGTCGCCGGGGTTAGCTGGGGCCTGGCGCTCTTCGTGCCCGGCCACTTCGGCCTGCCCGCCCCCTTCGGCTGGTTCGGGTACCCGCCCGATCTGGCCCTCACCCTGGCCACCTGGCTCCTGGCCTCGACCCTCTGGGCGCTCTGGGCGGCGGAGTCGTTCTTCCACCACCGCCGCCAGCTTCAGAAGAGACACAGGAGACCGGGCGCCCTCTGAGGACGCCCGGTCTTCATTATGCCCACGTTACGGGTGCAGCCGGTTGAGCAGGCGGGCAAAGGGGATCGTCTCCCGCACGTGGTCCAGCCCGCAGATCCAGGCCACCGTGCGCTCGACACCGATGCCGAAGCCCGAGTGGGGCACGGTGCCGAAGCGGCGCAGGTCCATGTACCAGCCGTAGGTGGCCATGTCGAGCCCCTCCTTCTCGAAGCGCTGCTTCAGGAGGACGGGGTCGTGGATGCGCTGCGAGCCGCCGATGATCTCGCCGTAGCCCTCCGGGGCCAGCAGATCGGCGCCCAGGACCACATCGGGATTCTCGGGGTCGGGCTCCATGTAGAACGCCTTGATCTTGGCCGGGAACTTCTCCACAAAGACCGGCTTATCGAAGTGCTCGGTGATCACCGTCTCGTGGGGGGCGCCAAAGTCCTCGCCCCACGGGATCGGCTGCCACTCGTCGCCCTCCTTGTGGAGCTTCTGGAGCAGTTCCACCGCCTCGGTGTAGGTGATGCGGGGGAAGGGCGGGACCACCTTCTCCAGGAACGTGGTGTCACGCCCGATGGTCTTGAGGTCCTCCGCCCGGTTCTTCAGCACCCGCTGGACGATGTAGGAGACGAACTCCTCCTGCAGCTTCATGTTGTCCTCGTGGGTGTAGTAGGCCATTTCGGGCTCGACCATCCAGAACTCGATCAGGTGGCGCCGGGTCTTCGACTTCTCCGCCCGGAAGGTGGGCCCGAAGGAGTAGACCTTGCCCAGGGCCATGGCGGTCGCCTCGACGTAGAGCTGGCCCGACTGCGAGAGGAAGGCCGGCTCGTCGTTGACGTACTTGGTCTCAAACAGGTTCGCTCCGCCCTCGGCCGAGGTGCCCATCAGAATGGGCGGCTCGGTGAGGAAGAAGCCGTTCTCCTGGAGGTAGGTGTGCATCGCCATGGTGATCTCATTGCGGATCCGCAAGATCGCCGCCTGCTTCGAGGAGCGGACCCAGAGGTGGCGATGGTCCATGAGGAACTCGGTGCCGTGCTCCTTCGGCGTGATCGGGTACTCCTCGGCCACCTGGACGATCTCCAGCTCCTTCACGCCGATCTCGTAGCCTCCCGGCGCCCGGTCATCTTTGCGCACGGAGCCTCGGATGATCAGGGAGGACTCCTGGGTCAGCGTCTTACCAGCCTCGAAGACCTCGGCCGGCACATCCTTAATGAAGACAACGGCCTGGCAGATGCCGGTGCCGTCCCGGAAGATGATAAACTGAATCTTTCCCGAGCTGCGGTAGTTCTGCACCCAGCCCCGCAACTCCACCTCTTGTCCCTCATACCGGCCCAGATCCTTTACGTAGATCCACTGCATGGATGACCCTCCACCGTCGGGTTTTTCCTGTCCATTCTAGCATGTCCGCCCGCCCAATGGAAACAGCAACCGCCTGCGGCGGCCCGTGAGAAAAGGAGACCGCCCCTTCCGGGTGCAGTCTCCTCTGACTGGTGGCCCCAAAGAGTCCTAACCCGACAGGGGATCCACCCCGAGCAGGGGGTCGACCTCCATGGTGACAATGCCGACCGCCCCCGGCCCGGCGTGCGAGGCCAGCGCTGTCCCGGCGTCGGTGATGATCGCCTCCACGTAGTTGAACCGGTCCTGAATCATCGCAAGGACCCGCTGCGCTTCCGCCTCGGCGTTGGTGTGCACAATCGCCATGTGCACCTTCGCCCCATCCACCTTCCGGTGGGCCAGATCGATGATCCGGTCGATGGCCACCGGCCAGCCCCGGACCTTGTCGACCACCTCGATCACCGACTGCCCGACATAGAGCAGCGGCTTGATCGCCAGCACACCCGCCAGGAGCGCCTGCCCCAGCGAGACCCGCCCGGAGCGCCGCAGCTGGGTCAGCTGCCTGATCGCGGCGTGCACGTGCACCTTGGGCGCCAGCCGTTCCACCATGGCGATGATCTCCTGGGCCGAGTGGCCCAGCTGGGCCGCCTTGGCCGCCGCCATGGTGAGAAGGCCCAGCCCCAGGGTGGTGGACTGGGAGTCGACCACGTGGATCCGGTATTCCGGCAGCATCTGGGCAGCCATGTGGGCCACATTGATCAGGGTCGACTTGGTCCCCATGACGTGGATGGAGATGATCGTAGAGGCTTCACTGGCCAACTGCCGGTAAGTTTCCAGAAAGGCGCCGGGAGACGGGGTCGAGGTGGTCGGCGGCTGCTCAGCGGCCACCAGCCGCTCGTAGAACTGCTCGGCTGGGTCGATTCCATCCACATGCGTCTCGGTTCCGAAGTGGATCGTCACCGGCACCACGGTGATGCCAAGGCGCCGGCAGATCTCGGCAGGAATGCTGGCAGTGCTGTCCGTCACGATTTTGACCGTCAGAGTCGGCCCCTCCCTCGTTAGACTGTGACCAGGTACTAACTTGTGGTGCTTATTCGCTGTCGAATGGCGCTCTCCTTCTCTTCTGCGAGCGAAATTTTCGACACGATTCGCCGGACGCCCGGCACAATTCGGGGTGTTTCCGCGACATCTCGCGTAACGCAATATTGTGGGATACGTTATAATTAACACAGGAAGTCCTTCGGGGAGGGAGACTGGTGAGCTACTTGCAAGATCCCCGTCCGCACCACTCTGCCCAGGCGATCTGGCGCCGCCGTGAGGCGCGGCGCAGAAAGTACCTGCGCCGGCGCATCGTCGCCCTCGTGGTGCTCCTGCTGCTGGTTGGCGGTCTGGCGTACGGCGGCTACACCCTCCTCACCCGGTGGCAGCAGGCTCCGGACCCGGACCCTGTCCCGACCCCTTCGGCTGAGCAGGCCGATGCGTCCAAGGCCCCTCCTCCCTCCGGTCCACTGCCCTTCACCGCCGACTACTACCTGAACGCCGCTGATCTCGATGGGGACGGTCAGGTGGAGCGGGTGGCCATCTCCAAGGCCGAGGGCGCCATGCGCACCGTGGCGCTGGTCAGCGGATCGGCCGGAAAGGAGCGCATCATCGGGGCCGCGCTGCGACTGCCGGATTTCCCCCTGGCGCTTCAGGATTTCCCGGGGGCGGAGCGAATCCTGGTCTGGAGCGGCGAGCTTCCCCGGCGGGGGGCGCAGCGCCAGGTCTCGGTTGGCGGCGCCCAGGCCACCGAGGCGGCGGGCGGCGAGCCCGACCGGAAGGGCTGGCGGTTGGACCCCGTGCAGGGGCTAGTCCCGGTTGATTACTATACGCTGGCCGCACCGGAGACGCCACCGGAGCCAACGGTGATTCTGGTGGACAAGGGGCTGAATGTCCTCTGGTATTATGAAGAGTCGAAGCTCGTCCAGACCGCCCGGGTCTCCACCGGCCTCCACCTGGACGGCCCGGCCCCCACCAAGGCCAACCAACAGGAGAACTTCCTCACCCCGACCGGCCGCTTCTCGGTCTCCCTGCGGGCCCCCGGCATGCCCTACTATAAGGAGAAGATTCCGGCCCTCGACCCGCGCAACCCGCTGGGCACCCGCTGGCTGGGCTTCGCCGCCTTCGAGGGCGACAAGGGGAACCTCTGGGCGGTCCGTGGGACCAACGACCCCTCCCGCGTGGGCCAGTGGGTCTCGGAGGGCAGCGTGGAGCTGCGCAACGAGGAGATGGAGCAGCTCTACGACCGGGTAAAGTTAGGCACGCCGGTGATCATCATCAACTCGCTCTCCCAGTGAGGTCCGACCAGTAGAATAGATGGGGCCGTCCCAAAAGTCATCGCAGATGACTAGGGACGGCCCCTTTCTTGTTTCGTTTTAACACAAAAGAAACCACTCTTTGCTACAATGGAAGTACCACCAACCATTTACAACAAAGGAGCGGTTT
>JBMONB010000014.1:0-1808 GCA_049325315.1 Bacillota bacterium
TCGATCAACTCGACCTGCAGGGCCTCCCGCTCCTCCTCCACCGCCTGGAGAACCAGGCCCAGAAGCTGGTCGCCCTCCTGCGCCTGCAGGGAGCGTACCGACTGGGGCGTCTCTCCCTCCAGGCAGGTGAGCAGGCACTCCTCCAGCATGCGGGCGCTGTCGCCGCCCGCCCGCTCGAGCGCCTGGACCCACAACCACCAGCGGGGCGCCCGGAACCGGAACCGCTTCTCGCCAATGGTCACCACCTGGGCCGCCATAGGCTAGCGCTCCCGGGTGGCCGAGAAGTGATAGATGACCTCCACCACGCCGCCCGCCGCCAGCGCAAAGGACTTCCCTTGAAGCTGGCATTCATCGAGGGTGACCTCCTTGGCCACCTCGCCCTCGGCCGCAACATGTTTCAGGGAGGCAAAGATCTGGAAGGACTCCTTGGACTGGAGCAGCTGCTCCAGCTCATCGCTCGCCGAACGAATCCGCATGGTGCCGGTGACCTTGGTCATGCCGTAGACCACCCCAACCCGCTCATCGGTGCCAATGGCAGCGATGTCGGTGTGGGGCTTGACCGTCTGGTAGGTGATCTCCTGAAGCCCCGCCAGCGTCTGGCCGTTGACCAGCACATTGGAGCGGTTTGCGGAAAGAATCGTGGCCACAGACCTGCCTCCTCCCGGTTAGAACGCCTGAACCTTAATGGTCGCGTAGATGTAATCGATCGCCCGGACCGGCCGGACCGCGGTGTCGATGCGGACCACCCCGGCAGCAAAGTCGTCGGGGGTCGACTCCACGGTGACAGCAAAGGCCGGGGACTTCCCGTCGGTGCTGGGGACAATCGCCCCCTCCTTCTCCATGCGGGTGAAGGCCTCGGTGATCCGCTGCTTCAGCGCCAGGCGATGCGCCTCGGTGTTCAGCAGCCCAATGAAGTCCTGGGCGATGTTCTGCACGTGCCGGACCGCCCGGTCGGCAACCCGTGTCACGTTGATCTGCCCCTGGTCGGTGGTGATCCCCTTCACCACGGCGATGCCCTTGCGGGGCACCTCATCCACCGCGCAGACGCCCGCCTTGATCAAGGCCTCCAGCTGCGGGTCGGTGAAGTCGAAGGAGAGGCTGGCGACGCCGCCCAGGGTCTTGAAGGTGGGCGACTCAAAGTAGCGCTGGCCGGCGATCATGCCGATCACCGAGCCCATGTAGCCGTGCGGCGCGACGAAGACGAACCGCTCGCTGACCAGCCGGGAGGCCATGCGCTTCGTAATCTCCATGTTGGGCTGGCCGTCACCGGTCTGCACCGTCTGGCCAAAACCGATACGGTTGCGGGCGATCTTCGACATGCGCTCGCAATGCGAGATGATATCGGCGCAGACCTGGGTGGCGTTGGTCTCGCCGTAGCGGTGGCTGGCGGCGACCATGTCCACATCGGGGAAGGTCTCCAGCCGGGCCAGCGCGGCGGCGAACGCGGAGGGCAGCGGGTCCTGCCCACCGGTCAGCGGGCGCGGGGCCGCATCGGGCTGGGTGTTGTTGGGCACCACCCGGGCATCGGGCGCCGCCGTACCCTTCAGCGCAGCCCGCACGAAGCCGGACTCCTGGTTGACCACGCTGACAAAGTACCGGTCATGATCGCGGCGGCTGGAGAGGTTGCGAATCGTCTCCACCAGCTGGCCCTGCAGGAAGACCTGGACCTCGACCACCTCCTGCCCCGGGGTCGCCGCTGAGCGGGTCACCACCCGGACAGAGAGATCGTTGGCCCAGGCGCCGCCCGCCCGGGCCCGGAACTCCACCTTGCCAGGCGAGCCGTTGACCTGCACCCCCTCCTCGGTGGC
>JBMONB010000015.1:0-1783 GCA_049325315.1 Bacillota bacterium
GCCGCGGCGTTGCCGGCTTCAATGGCATCGACCAGTCGGAGATGGGTCTCATAGCTGACCCACAGCGAACCCTGCCGCACCATGTGCTGCAGGTTCGAGTGGTGGAGCTGATGCTTCATCGGCGCCTGAATCGCCCGGATCATCCGGGCCAGCACCCGGTTCCCGGCCACCTCGGCCAAAGCCAGGTGAAAGGCCAGGTCCGCCTCCAGGTAGGCGTCGGGATCGGTCAGGGCGGCCTCCATGTCCGCCAGCAGGCGCCGCAGGCGCTCGACCTGGGCGGGGGTCCGGCGGCGGGCGGCCTGGGCGGCCAGGTGGGCCTCCAGCAGCCGGCGGGCCTCCAGGAGCTCGTTCATCTCCTCCAGGGCGCCGGCGGTGCCCAGCCAGCCGTCGAACTGGGGCTCGGCCTCAGCGAAGCCCCGCACCACGGTGCCCTTGCCCGGGTGGGCATCGACCAGCCCGGCGGCGGCCAGGGCGCTGATCGCCTCCCTCACGGAGGCCATGGAGGCGCCGAAGCGCACCGCCAGATCCCGCTGGCCGGGCAGTCTGTCCCCGGGGCGGAGTGAGCCCGATTGGATCATGTCGTGGAGCTGGCGGGCGATATCGGTGGAGAGCGTGTTCCGCCTGCGCAGGGGCTGGATCTCCATCTGGAGCAGCCACCTCCTTGGACTGATGTTCAGAACATCATATTATTTGACATTCTATCGTCCCGATATTTATACTGTCAATACAACAGATTCACGCAAGTTATTTAGGGTGGAAAGGTGTGTGGGTATGTCCTTCCTCCACAAGGGTGGCGCCTCGTACGGTGACGCCGGGTTCAGCGCCTTCATTCGCAAGGCGTTCAGCCGGCACCTGGGCTTCGATGATCAGGACTTTGCCAAGCCGGTGATCGGCATCTGCAACACCTTCAGCGAGATCAACCGCTGCCACAGCCACTTCGGCCCGATTGTGGATGCGGTCAAGCGCGGGGTGCTCATGGAGGGCGGCATCCCCCTGGAGTTCCCGACGATCAGCCTGGGGGAGATCTTCACCCACCCGACCACCATGCTCTATCGGAACCTGGCGGCCATGGACACCGAGGAGATGATCCGGGCCCAGCCCATGCACGGCGTGGTGCTGCTGGGTGGGTGCGACAAGACGGTCCCCGCCCAGCTCATGGGGGCGGCCAGCGCCGACCTGCCCGCCCTGGTGGTGACGGGCGGCCCCATGCTGAACGGGGAGTACGAGGGGCGGACCCTGGGCGCCTGTTCGGACTGCCGCTTCTTCTGGCAGGAGTTCCGGGCGGGAACGATCGACGAGGAGCGGCTGGAGGAGATCAACGCCGCCCTGGCGCCCAGCGCCGGCCACTGCATGGTGATGGGCAGCGCCTCTACCATGGCGGTGGTGACCGAGACCATGGGAATGATGCTGCCCGGCGGCGCCGCCTACCCGGCGCCCGACAACCGGCGGCTGCGCCATGCAGAGGAGAGCGGCCGCCAGATCGTCCACCGGGTGCGGGAGGGGCTGCGCCCCTCGCAGATCATCACCCGGGAGTCCCTGGAGAACGGGATCCGGGCGCTTATGGCGGTGGGCGGCTCCACCAACGCCGTGATCCACCTGGTGGCCATTGCCGGACGGCTGGGGATCGACTTGCCCCTGGGGCTGTTCGACCGCCTGGGGCGGGAGACGCCGCTCCTGGCCAACCTGCGGCCCGCCGGCAAGTACCAGATGGAGGAGTTCGCCCGGGCCGGCGGCGTGCCGGTGCTGCTCAAGGAGCTGGCGCCCCTGCTCCACCTGGACTGCC
>JBMONB010000016.1:0-129036 GCA_049325315.1 Bacillota bacterium
AGGCGCCGATGAAGCATCAGCTCCACCACTCGAACCTGCAGCACATGGTGCGGCAGGGTTCGCTGTGGGTCAGCTATGAGACCCATCTCCGACTGGTCGATGCCATTGAAGCCGGCAACGCCGCGGCGGCAGCCGCCTGCCTGGAGGAGATGGTCGACCGGGCCGGGGCGCAGATTCGGGAGCGAATGGAGCAATCAGAATGATGGAGGAGATACGCATGGATCTGGGTCTGAAGGGGAAGGTAGCGGTCGTTGCCGCTGCCAGCAAGGGGCTGGGGAAGGCGGTCGCCATGGCCTACGCCGCGGAGGGCGCCTCGGTGGCGGTCTGCGGGCGGGAAGAGGAGACGATCAACGCCACGGCGGCGGAGATTCGGCAGGCCACCGGGGCTGAGGTGCTGGCCGTGCGGGCCGATGTCACCCAAGCCGACGATGTTACCCGGTTTGTCGGCGAGGCGGCTGCCCACTTCGGGCGCATCGACGCCCTGGTCTGCAACGCCGGCGGACCACCCACCGGAACGTTTCGCTCGCTGACCGACGCCCAGTGGGAAGAGGCGGTGCAGCTGAACCTGATGAGCGTGGTCCGGCTGATTCGGGCGGCGCTGCCCCACCTGGAGCAGTCGGGCAACGGCCGGATCGTCAACCTGGCCTCCTCGTCGGTCAAGCAGCCGATCCCGGGACTGCTCCTCTCGAACACCCTGCGCCTGGGGCTTCAGGGGCTGGTCAAGACGCTCTCCGACGAGCTGGCGCCGGCCGGTATTCTGGTCAACACCGTGGCGCCCGGACGGATCTTCACCGACAGGGTCCGCTCGCTCGACAGCGGGCGGGCCGCCCAGGCGGGCATCAGCCCTGAGGAGCAGCGGCGCCGGACCGAAGCCACGATCCCGCTGGGCCGCTATGGCACCCCCGAGGAGTTCGCCAGGCATGTGGTCTTCCTCGGCAGCCCCGCCAACAGCTACGTCACCGGCCAGGCGCTGGTGGTCGACGGCGGCATGACCCGGGGGCTCTAAGTTGCACGTTGGCTACGAGGCCATGCGCGATGTCAGAGGGGAGCCTCCACGTGCTGTGGCGGCCCCCCTCTCTGCGTTTACACAATCCCCCCCGCCTGCTGCGGCGGGTACTGGACCGGGTAGGGATACGGGTACTGGGGCGGATACGTGAGCGGTGGCGGGGCCGGCACCGGGTCGTACTTGTCGAGGAACTGCTGATAGGTGCCGGGGGAGGCGTTCACGTAGGGGTGCTTGAACCACTCCCGCGGCAGCTCGATCGTCCCCTTGATCGCCTCCAGGGCGACGGCATCGAGCGGCAGGGCCGCCTGAATGCGGTCCAGTAGCTCACCAATCAGCCTCTCACAGGGCTGTTCCCGGCTGACCAGCCGGGGCAGCAGCCGGATCCCTTCCAGACAGAAGGCCTCCGGATCCATGCCCAACGCCAGCATCAAACGGCCCCCGCACCGTCGTGCGGGGGCCGCCCTGTTTCAGATCATCGCTGCGGGGCGATGAGACGGGTCGCACTTCAGGTACCGGTCGAAGGCGGAGACCATCCTTCGGAAGGCGTCTTCCCACGTCTTCCGCTTGCTGAACATGTGGGTTTCACCAGGGTAGTAGGCCACGGCGAAATCCTTGCCGTGCTCGGTGCAGTCCCGGACGATTGCATCAAGCTGCGCAAAGTCCACCGCCTCGTCTGCGGTGCCGTGCAGGTTGAGCAGGGGCGCCTTCAGCCCGGCCACAAAGTACCTGGGGGAGATCTGCTGGTAGACCTCGGCGTTGTGCTCGCCCTTCGGGCCGCCCCACCGCTGCACGAAGAAGACCGGGTAGCCGGCATCCTTCTCGGCCCGCCATGCCGCCCACTGTTCCTGGTCCCAAACCCCGGCGATGTTTATGCCCAGGGCAAAGACCTCCGGTCGCTTGGTCAGCGCCGCCAGGGTCATGTATCCACCGTAGCTCAGGCCCCAGATCGCCACCCGGTCACCATCCACATAGGGCAGCGACTTCAGGTAAAGGGCGGCGTTGACGCAGTCGTCCATCTCCGCCTGGCCGAACTGGAGGTAATTGGCCTGCTCGTAGGCCACACCGTAGCCGGTGCCACCCCGGTAGTCCACCGAGAGCACCACGTACCCCTGGTGGAGCATGAACTGGTTGAAGGCGTAGAAGACGGCGTAGGGGTGGAGCGGGTGCCAGCCGTATCGCATCTGCCGGATCGGCCCGCCGTGTACGTAGACCAGGGCGGGGTATCGTTTGTTGGGGTCGAAGCCCTGCGGCAGGAAGAGGTCGGCGTGGATCTCCATGCCCCCGGCGCTGGGGAAGGTGAAATGCTGCGGCTCCACGATGCTCTGCCGGTTCCAGGCCACCGGCATCGATTGGGTCACCCGCCGGTGGTCCTTACCGACCGCCGTCATGACCGCCACCTCGGCGCCGTGGTACGGGCCACAGGAGATGTAGGCGATCTGGCTGCCGCCCGGCGACCAGACCGGGTTCACGTTGGTCCCGGGCTCGACAGTCAGCTGGAGCAACTCCCCGGTCTGCCGGTCGTACCGCCAGATCTGCCGCTGCTGGAGCGCCCCCTTGTTGCTGGAGAAGGCGACGTAGCGGCCGGTGGGAGAAAAGGCGGGCCGATCGTAGGCATGGCCGTAGTCCTCATGTTCCCCCGGCAGGAGAAGGGTGCGGCTCTCACGGGCAAAGTCCCGGAGGACCACATGGAGCCAGCCGTCTACCATTAGCGTGTAGGCGACCGCCTGCCCGTCGGGCGAGGCGACCGGTGCGACCTCCATCTTCAGCCCCTTGTGACTCTCCTCCCGCTCCAGCACCTCCTCGGTGCCGCCAGGCAGGCTGACCAGGACGTACTCCCGCACGGTGCTGTCCATGCTGATTCGGACGATGCTGAGCCGGTCGTTGCCGACCCAGGCGATGCCATACTCGCACTCGGGCGTCTCGCTCCGCCAGACCAGCCTGCCCGTGGCCGCCTCCACCACGGCGGCGTCACGCCGGCGGCCCTCGAGGATCCCGCAGGCCAGGTGGGTTCCATCTGGCGACCAGTGGAAGGTGGGGCTCACTTCTCCGGGGACGCACAGGTCCCGCAGGACCGGCCCCGCCCCGGCAGCACCGAGCAGCGAGAGCTTCCCCTGCCGGACGACACCGAGGAGGCTGCCGTCCGGCGACCACTTCAGCTCGGTGACCGGTTCAGGCCCCTCCAGGAGCAGAACCGGCTCGACCCCGGGCGTTGTCGCCCAGACGCTCCCCTTCACCGCGAAGGCCAGCGTACCTTTCGCCGACCAGTCCCAGGGCCCGACCCCGGCAGCCGGGGCGGAGAGCCGGATCGGCTCGCCACCGCCGGCCGGTGCCGCCCAGAGCTCCCGGATGCCGTCGACGTTGTAGTGGAAGGTGAGGTACTGTCCGTCCGGCGACCAGCGGGGTGGATCCGGATGGCGAACCGAAAGCACATCATCGATCGTTAGCATGGCGAATCCCTACCCCTCGTAAGCCGTCTCAGCATCCAGCGGCCAGATGGGCCGGCGGATCCGCTGATACGGGAAGACCTGCACCTGGAGGGTGGTGGCACCCGGGGAGTCCGCCGGGATAATCGCCCTGGCCAGGTGGTTGAAGCCGGCCCGGAAGTGAGAGCTGGACTTGAGGCCGACGATCTTGTAGCGCCGTACATCGATGCCGTGCAGCAGGAAGACCTCGTCATCCAGGGTCTGCTGCCGCTGGGAGGTGACGATCACGTCCACCCCACCGATCTGAAGCCGGGCGCAGGGGCCCAGATCCAGCTGCATGCCCCGCCACATCGGGGTGGTGAGCCGGAAGCGGCCGTCGGTCAGGGCCTTCACATAGGCGGTGGCCTCCACCGGTGCGCCGTGCAGGGTGTCTGTCTTGCCGCCGAGCCGCACCGCGATCGTGGCGCCCACCCCTGCCTCATGGGCCTGGGCCGCCACCTCGGCGTCGTAGACGAAGCCAAAGCAGGCGTCTTGCAGATCGGCCTCGATCATTGCCCGCAGCAGGTGGGTCCCGTCGCCGGGGGAGCCGCCCCCGGGGTTGTCCGCCGTGTCGTTAATGACCACCGGCCCGCCCTCCACCGCCCCTGCGGCAGCGATCGCCTCGGCGGGGCTGAGGCGCTGCGGGGTGAACTGCTCTCTCGCCTCCCAGACCGCCTTTGCGACAGCCTGTGCGGCCTTACGGGCCAGGGCTGCATCGCCGTCGGCAATGGCCAGAACGCTCATGCCCACCGGGGGCACATCGGTGTACGGGAAGCCGTGGAAGACGGTGCAGTCCAGCACGCCCGGCTGCTTCTCCCAGGCCCAGGTAAGCTCGTTCAGGCGCTTCGCCGGGTCGAGGTCGGTGGTGGAGGTCGGAATGATCATCGGCAGACGCTCCAGGTGCATCACCGGCCGGATCTCCCGCCTCAGCACCCGGTTGAGAAAGGCCATCGCCTCGGCTCCCCGCTCGTAGCTGTCGGTGTGCGGGTAGAAGTTGACGCCGAAGAGGCCGTCGGCCTGCCTGACCATCTCCTCGGTGATGTTACCGTGCAGGTCCAGGGCGACGGCAATTGGAACGGAGGGGCCGACCAGTTCGCGGACGGCCGCCAGAACAGCGCCCTCCAGATCGTCTACGCCCTCGGCCACACCGGCGCCATGCAGGGAGAGGCAGACGCCGTCGATGGGCAGCGCAGCCCGGATGCTCGACAACATCTCTCCCAAAATCTCATCGTACGCCTCCCGGGTGATCGTCCCGGAGGGATAGGCCATGGTGACAAGGGCCGGAACCGCCGTCACGCCTAACTCCGCCGCCTTGTCCAGCATACCGCCCACGTAGGTCCGGTTGCCGCCGTGTACCGCGGCAACCTGCTCCCCCTTCAGCCACATGAACTGCCTGAACGGCTCGGCGGTCGTAGGCGCCGGGCAGAAGGTGTTGGTCTCGTGGGCCCACTCGCCCACCGCGATCCGAAAGCTCATGCTCACACACCCTTTCTGAGGACCATGCCACGTCGGGCACCGGTCAGCCTGCCGTTCTCCACCGTGACCGCACCGTTCACCACCACCGCCTGGATCCCCACCGGATACCGGCGGGGGTCGGCGTAGGTGGAGACCTCGGCAATGGTGTCCGGATCAAAGATCACCATGTCGGCCTTCATGCCGGGGCGCAGGAGCCCCCGGTCCTGCAACCCGAGCCGTTGGGCGGGCAGCGAGGTCATTCGCCGGATCATCTGTGGCAGCGAGAGCAGCCCCTTCTCCCGCACGTAGTGACCCAGCGCCCGGGGGAAGCTGCCGTAAGCCCGGGGGTGGGGCTTGCCCACCAGCAGCCCGTCGGAGCCGATGGTGCCGTACTCGTGGGCGAGGAACCGCTCCACGTTCTCCTCTGAGGAGATGAAGACCGCCATGCTCACCCCGCACTCCTCTTCAATGAGAAGGTCGAAGGCGAATTCGGCAGGGCTCTTGCCATGGGCGGCGGCCAGAGCGGCCACCGTCTGCCCCTCCATCTCCTTGTTCTGAGGCCTGGAGACGGCGGTGATCATCACCCCATCCCAGCCGGCGGAGCCGGCGAAGTTGTCCCAGAAGAGCAGGGTCGGGTCGTCGGTGGGCCGGTCGGGCCCCACCATCTGCTCAATCTCCCAGGCGATCCGGGCCCGCAGTCCGGGGTCCTTCAACCGGGCCACGATCTTCTCCACCCCGCCCTCGGTCGCCCAGGGGGGTAGGCAGGCGTGGAAGATGGTGCTTCCGGCGGTGTAGGGGTACTGGTCAAAGGTGACCTCAAGCCCGCGGGCGCGGGCCTGCTCCATCTTCTCCAGCAGGAGCGGCCCCTTCTCCCAGTTCCGCCTGCCCGCCGCCTTCAAATGAGAGATGTGCAGCGGGCAGCCCGCCTCCAGGCAGATCTTGATCACCTCGTCGGTCGCCTCCAGCAGCCGGTCGCCCTCGTTCCGCATATGGACGACCATGATGCCCCCGTGCTTCCCCACCACCTTGTAGAGCTCGGTCAGCTCCTCGGTGGTGGCGTAGACCTCGGGCTGGTAGACCAGGCCGAGGGACATGCCGAAGGCGCCCTCCCGCATTCCCTGCTCGATCAACACCTTCATCAGTTCCAACTGGGCGGGGTTGGGCGATCCCGGCCCGAAGCCCAACACCTCGGCCCGGATATTCCCGTAGGGAACCAGGGTGGCCAGGTTGATGGAGGGCCGGACCTGCTCCAGGGCCTCCATGTACTCGCCGAGGCTGTTCCATGTCCACTCGATGGGCGGGTCGCCGTTCAGCCCGGCCAGCATCTTCCGCCAGACGGGCTTGGTCGCGACGCTGACCGGTGCGACCGAGATGCCGTCCTGCGTCAGGAAGTCGGTGGTGACCCCCTGCATCACCTTGGCAGGGAGGTCCGGCTCTACGAAGACCATCAGGTCCGAGTGGGTGTGCATGTCGATGAAGCCGGGGCTGACCACCCGTCCGGCAGCGTCGATGATCTTCGCCCCGCCTGCCTCCGCATCGGCAATGGCACCGATCTTTGCAATGCGGTCGCCCACGATTCCGAGATCAGCCTGGTACCAGGGGTTGCCGGTACCGTCGACCACCCGGCCGTTCCGGATTACCAGATCGAAGCCCACCTCGTCGCCCCCTTGCAACCTTTATGCGATCTTGCGGATGATCCGATAGTGGAAGGCCACGGCGTAGACCTGGCGGTCCGCATCGAAGAGGAAGCGTGCCGCGCTCTCCAGCTCCTTTACCCTGATCGCGAAGGTGTGCTCGCCCACCGGGCGGGCGGGCCATTTCCGGCCCTGGTACTCCACCACCATCTTGCCGTCCTCGGCGAGCACCTTCAGTTCCTCATCCTCGCCGGAGCGGTAGGTGCCCAGATAGGCCTCAAGGCTGCCGGGGGCCTGGTCCTTGAAGGCGACGCGGGTCGTCGCCGGGGGCAGGCCCAGCTCGGCGTTCAGGGCGCCCAGCAGGAGCTGGCTCGAAGGCCCGCCCGCCAGGTTGGTCAGGCAGACGCCGGTCAGCCCCTTTTCGGGCACGGCAGTGAACCAGGCAGCGATGCCCTTCAGCGCCCCGCCGTGCTCCACCAGGGAGACGCCGTGGTACTCGGGGGTGAGCATCAGGCCGTAGCCGTAGTGCATACCGGGGGAGGGCTGCGCGTAGGGCGTGGTCATCAGCCTGACGCTCTCCTCGCTCAGGATCCGCTCGCCTCCCACCAGGCCGCCGGTCCGGTAGATCTCGGCGTAGCGGAGCATGTCCCGGGTGCTGCAGCGGAGGAAGCCGGCGGCCAGCATGGCGGGCGCCTGCCACCAGCCCGGCGCCGGGAAGACCTCCTCCTTCCCCTCGTTGACCCGCACGGCGTAGAGTTGGGTCACATCCTGCCATTCAGCCAACCGCTGCAGATCCAGGGTGGAGCGGGTCATGCCAGCAGGCTTTAAGATGTGATCATCCATGTACTGCACATAGCTCTTGCCGCTCACCCGCTCGATGATCGCGCCAAGCAGGGCGTATCCGTCGTTGGAGTAGCTGAAGTGGGTTCCCGGGGCGCCCAGCATGGGAATGTCCGACTGGGCGATGGCCTCCATGAGCTCTTCGTAGGTCTCAACGGGCACGACCTGCTCCGTCCGCTTCTCCAGCCGCTCCCGTGCGGCGGGGTCATCCTTCATGCTGTTGTACAGGGACCGGAAGAGAATCGGGAGGGGGGCGAGGCCGGAGGTGTGGGTCATGAAATGGTGGATGCTGATCTGGCCGGTGTAGGCCGGCGTGTTGGTCCGAAACTCGGGCAGGTACTTCACCACCGGATCGTGGATGTTCAGTTTCCCCTGCTCATGGAGCTGCATGATCGCTACGCAGGTGAAGGACTTGGTGATCGAGCCGATGCCCATCACGGTATCCAGCGTGAGCGGCAGCCCCTCCTCGGTGTCACGCAGGCCAAAGCCCTGGTGGTAGATCAGCTCCCCCTCCCGGGCGACGGCGAGGGAGACGCCGGGGATCTGATACGGTGCGAGCAGCTTTTCGGCGTAGGTTTCGAAGGCGGGGGCCCAGGCGGGCTTTGCAGACATGGTCTGTTCCTCCGTTCTTGGCACGTAGATCACGGATGGCGCGGTCAATAGGTGTACTCGGGATCCAGGGGCCAGCAGGGCCGCGGGCTCCGCTCCCGGGCGAAGGTCTCCACCCGCAGGGTGGTGAGGCCCGGGCTGTCCGCGGTGATGATCTCCCTGGCAATGGGCTCGAAGGCGGCCCGGAAGTGCTGGCTCGACTTGAGGGCCACGATCTTGCAGCGGGACACGTCGATCCCGTGAAGCAGGAAGACCTCGGCGTCCACGGTCTGGCTGCGGACGGAGGAGACCAGAATATCCACCCCCCCGACCACCAGTCGGGCCATCTTGCCGTAATCCACCCGGGCGCCGCGCCCCATGATCGACTGCCGGATGAACCGCCCGTCGGTCAGGCTCTTCACGTAGGCGGTCAACTCCAGGGGGGCCCCGTGCAAGTCGTCGTACTTGCCGCCGAGCTTGACCTGAATGGTGGCGCCCACCCCGGCCGCATGCGCCTGGGCGGCCACCTCCGGATCGTAGATAAAGCCGAAGCAGGCGTTCTCCAGCTTCGCCTCGAGCATCGCCCGCAGGAGGTGGGTGGCGTCGCCGGGGGTGCCACCACCGGGGTTGTCTGCTGTGTCGTTGATCACCACTGGCCCCCCATCCACCGCCAGCGCCCTGGCGATCGCCTGCTCGGGGGTCAGCGTATCCGGGCGGAAGTCGTCCCGGTGCTCCCAGACCCAGCGGGCCACCTTGCGGGCCGACTCCCGGGCCAGCTCCCGGTCCCCGTTGGCGATGGCCACGACGTGCACGCCCACCTGGGGGATATCGGTATAGGGAAAGCCGTGGAAGAAGGTGACGTCGACCATGCCGGGCTGCCGCTCCAACTCCCAGCAGACCTCGTTCACCGCCTTCGCGGGGTACAGATCGGTGGTCGAGGTCGGCAGGAGCATCGGGATCGACTCCACGTGGGTCACGGGCTGCAGCTCACCGCTCAGCAGGCGGGGAATCAGCGTGACCGCCTCGTGGCCCCGTTCGTACATGTCGGTGTGCGGGTAGTAGTGGACACCCAGGGATAGCTCCACCGCGTCCGCCATGGCCTGGGTCAGGTTCCCGTGCAGGTCGAGGGCGACCACGATCTTCACCGACGGTCCGACCAGCTCCCGGACCCGCTGGCAAAGGTGGCCTTCCAGGTCGTCGATCTCCTCGACAACGCCGGCTCCGTGCAGGGAGAGGGCGACGGCGTCCACCGGCATGGCAGCCCGGATGCCCTCCAGCAGCTCAGTCAGCATGCTGGCGTATGCATCGGCGGCGATGGTGCCCGACGGCGTCGCGACGGCGTAGAGGGTGGGCAGAACCGTGGCCCCCAGCGCCTCGGCAGCATCGAGCATGCCGCCCACATAGGAGCGGACCCCCTTATTGCTGGCGATGATCTCGTCACCCCGCCAGATGCGGAACTCTTCCAGTTGGGTGGTCCCCTTGCAGTAGGTGTTGGTCTCGTGGACAATACCGCCAAGTGCTACGCGAAAAGACATACGTTCAGGAGCCTCCCTCCGGACTGTCGCTAGGCCCGCAGGCTGAGGCTGCGGGTCGTGTACTTCTTGAGCAGAGACGGCACCACGTCCACACCGATGCCCGGGCGGGTGGGCACGGAGAGCGTCCCGTCGCTGTTCAACACCGCCGGCTCGTCCACGATATCCTCGTGGTAGTAACGGTCGGAGGCAGAGGTATCGCCCGGGAGCGTGAAGCCGGGCAGTGTGGTCATGTGCACGTTGATCGCCCGACCGATGCCGGACTCGAACATGCCACCGCACCAGACATCGAGCCCCTTGGACCGCATCAGGTCGTGAATCTCCATCGCTGCCGTCAGGCCGCTGACCCGCCCCACCTTGATGTTGATGATCCGGCAGGAGCCCAGCTCCAGCGCCTTCCGGGCATCCTCCGGCGTGTGGACCGACTCATCGAGGCAGACCGGCGTCTTCACCGCCGCCTGAAGCCGGGCATGGTCGACAATGTCGTCCCAGGCAAGCGGCTGCTCGTACATCATCAGATTCAGCTCGTCCAGCGCCTGGAAGGTGGGGATATCCGCCAGTGTGTAGGCGCTGTTGGCATCGGCCATCATCAGTACGTCCGAAAAGGCCCGGCGCACCGCCGTCAGGTCCGGCAGATCACGGCCGGGCTTGATCTTCACCTTCATCCGCTTGTAGCCCTGTTCGACAAACCCCTCTACCACCCGGACCAGCGCCTCCGGGCTCTTCTGAATGCCGATGCTGACACCCACATCGATCCGGTCGCGTACGCCGCCCAGCAGCTTGGCCAGCGGGACGCCCTGCGCCCGTGCGAAGGCATCCCAGACCGCATTCTCCAGCCCCGCCTTGGCGAAGTTGTGGCCGCGGATCGGCTTGTACAGGGCGGGCAGATCGCTGGGGTGGCTGACGCTCTTCCCCAGCACCTGCGGGATCGCATACTCCTGCAGGATGTGCCAGGCGGTCTCGGGGGTCTCGTAGTTGTAAAGCGGTTCGTTGAGTGGTGAGACCTCGCCCCACCCGTAGACGCCCTCGGCCTCCACCTTGGCCAGGATCAGCTGCCGCTTGTGCATGACACCAAAGCTGGTCTCAAAGGGAACCTTCAGGGGAAGTTCAATCTGGTGAAGTTCTACGGCTTCAATGCGCAAGGGTTTAAGACATCCTTTCTGGGGTCAGGAGGTAGGTTCCGCCCTCGGGACCAAGTTGGAAGCCCGTGACCGCGCAACCCTCGGCAAGGGCCGCCTGGATTTGCTCCCGCACCTGCAGCCGCCACCTGAGCGCCGCGGCGGGGTCGGAGTCCTTAATCGCCTGTACGTCTCGCGGCACAGGCACGCGGTGAAGCGGCTCCGATTCGGCTGGCGGGGGCGCTCCATCCAGGATCGCTGCGACCCGGGGCCGGCTCAGATGCCACTCCACAAGCAGCCGGTCGGAGGGGAGCCCCCGGTTGATCCCATCGGTCATCTCCCCATAGTGGTTGACCAGGTACTGGCGGACAATGCCCCCCAGCCTGTCGATGTTCAGCCTGGCGTTGACCACCCCCAGCGGGTCGAAGGTCCAGGTGATCAGGTCGTATCCCGCCTCCCGCGCCCAGCGGGCCTGGGCCAGCTTCAGCTGCGCTCCCAGATCTTGCCCCCGGTACTCCGGGAGCACCGCCAGCATGTGCGAGAGGAGGGCCGGGCGGCCGTACTGCCGCCCGCCAAAGCCATAGCAGAACCCGATTAGCCGGTCGCCGTCCACTGCCACCAGCACCTGCCCGCCCCATTCATGGGCCGCATGCAACTGGTTGAAGGGGACGGCGTCCCGCCACTCAAAACCCCATACACTCACCTGCAGGTCGACACATCCATGCAGGTCGGCATGGCTCTGGGCGGGGCGAATCTGAATCCCCATGCTCGGCCTCCTCCCGTTTAGACCTGCTCTGCTGCCATCCACAATTCAATGAAGCGCGCAAGCGCCTTGGTGCGCTCGGGGAGCGAGTCGATCTCTACATACTCATTCGGGCTGTGGGCGAAGTTGCCTCGGGGGCCCATGCCATCCATGGTCGGGGTGTACTGGGAGGTGTTGTTGCCGTCTGATCCGCCGCCGGTGGCGATGTTCTTCACAGCAAAGCCGACCTCGGCGCCCGCCTGCTCCAGGATGGCAAAGAGCCGCTGGACGCCGGGGGTGTATTCCATGGGGTGATGTTTGAACTCGCCGGTCAGCGCAGCCGCAGTGCCCGGCACATGGACGGTTTCGGTGATGCGGTGCAGTTCGGCCGTCACCGCTTCCATCATGGCCAGGGTGGTCACCCGGATGTCGATGTCGGCCTCCGCCAGGTCGGGCACCACGTTGGACCGCTCGCCGCCCCGAATGACGCCGACGTTGACCGTCAGCCCGGTCTCAAAGTTGGTCAGGCCGTGCAGCAGCGCCACCTTGTGCGCCAGGTCGGCGACGGCGTTGGCGCCCAGTTCGGGCTGCGCCCCGGCATGGGCCGACTTGCCCCGCACGGTCAGCTTGAACATGCCCACGCCCTTGCGCTGCCGGACATACTCGCCGCCCGCCCGGGCCGGCTCCAGGACGCACGCGGCCTGTGCCCGGCGGGCCTCCCGGGCGATCAGATCCCTGGACGTATCAGAGCCGACCTCCTCGTCACTGTTGAAGACCACCCGGAAGCCAAGCTGCTGCCAGACGGCCGGATTGGTGGACCTCAGCGCCTTCAAGGCGTAGATGATGACCGCCAGGCCGCCCTTCATGTCGTAGACCCCGGGGCCGTAGGCCCGGCCCGCTTCCACCCGGAAGGGTCGCTCCTGCGGGGTGCCCTTGGGGTAGACCGTGTCCATATGGCCCACGAGGAGGAGTTCCTTGCCGGAGGTGCCCGGCTTGTGGCCGACCACATGGTCGCCCAACTCCCGCTGCGGATGTGTGGAGACCGTGAAGCCCAGCTCCCTCAGCCCCGCCGCCAGCACGGCGCCGACCTCGTCCACCCCCGCCTTGTTGTACGTGCCAGAGTCGATGTTGACCAGCCGCTCCAGGAACCGGAGCTGTTCCGTCGCTGCGGCGTCCAGGTAGGTAAAGAGTCCGGACACGCTGACTCCCCCTATCGTGCGTACTCCTGGTAGACGGCCAGGGCCGCCTCGGCGATCGCCATGTCTCCCGCCCGCCAGTTGGTCGGGTCGACACCCTTGGTGAAAGCGCAGAACACCACCGGGTCACCACTGGGCAGGTAGATGATGCCGGCGTCATTACGGGTCGTCCCGACGGTGCCGGTCTTATGGGCCACCTTGAACGGCTGGGGCAGCAGGAGCGGAATCCGCTGGTTCAACTGCTGCCGCAGGAGGATGTCGATCATCTTGTCACAGGCTTCGGGGCTGACCACCGCCCGCTGCTCGATCATGGTAAACAGCTCCAGCATGTCGGCGGGGGTGGTGCAGTTGTTTTCCAGCGTGCACTGGAAGGCGACGCTCTCGTAGTCGAAGGCGCCCTCCTTGAGCCGGCGGCGGCCCTCTTCCATGGTATCGGGGCTGCGGTCGGCGGACTCGAGTCCCACCGAGACGTTGAGCAGCGCCTTGCAGTCGAAGGGCACGGCCGTGTGGTTGAGCCCCAGCGCCTTCATCGATCTGGTAATGGAAGTCGCCCCGTGGATTCGCTCGTAGAGCATGTCGGTGGCGGTGTTGTCGCTGACAATGATCATCAGGACGGCCAGATCCCAGATGCTCAGCTGGGCGCCGGGCAGGAACTCCTTCAGCACACCGGAGCCAGGGGACTGGTCCTCGGCCCGGAGGGTTACACGTGTCTCGAGGCTGAAGCCGCCCTGCTCCATCTGGCGGAAGAGTTCCACCAGGAGGGGAACCTTGAAGACAGAGGCCAGGGGAAAGAGTTCCTGGTCGTTGATGCGGTACTCCTCGCCGGTCTTCAGCACACGGACGGCCAGACCGAGGGTGCCGTCCAGGTTCGCAGCGATCTCCTCGAGCCGGTCACGCAGCGCCAATGTTGCTCCCTCCTATTTCAGTCGCGGATCCAGGGCGTCCCGCAGGCCGTCGCCCAGCAGGTTGAGCCCGAGCACCACCAGCATGATCGCCGTGCCAGGGAAGAGCGACATCCACCAGGCCTGGCGAATGAAGCCGCGGCCGGACGCGACCAGCGCTCCCCACTCGGGCGTGGGTGGCTGGGCGCCCAGCCCCAGGAAGCTGAGGGCGGCGGCTGAGAGAATCGCCCCGCCAAACTGGAGCGTGGAGAGCACGATAATCGGCGCCGCCACGTTGGGTAGAATGTGGCGCCAGAGGATCAGGCTGTCCGGCGCACCGATGGCATGAGCGGCCTCCACGTACTCCCGTTGCCGGGCGCCCAGCACCACGCCGCGCACCACCCGGATGTAGGAGGGCGTCGCGGCGATGCCCACGGCGATCATGGCGTTGCGAAGGCCAGGACCCAGCACCGCCACAATGGCGATGGCCAGGAGCAGCGTCGGAAAGGCCAGCCAGATGTCGACGATCCGGGAGATCAAGGCGTCCAGCCGCGAAAAGTAGCCAGCAATCAGGCCCAGGGTCGTGCCCAGCAGGCCGGCGATGGAGACCGAAATGAACCCCACGACAAGGGAGATGCGCCCGCCGTGGAGCACGGCCCGGAAGACGTCACGACCGAACTCGTCGGTACCCATCAGGAAGCTGCCCCCCGGGGGTGCAAGCCGCACATCGTAATTCATGGCCTGCGGGTCGTAGGGGGCGATGTACGGGGCCAGGATTGCCCCCATGCTGAAGAGCGCCAGCAGGACGAGCCCGGCCATCGCGCCCCGGTTGCGCCGCACCCGGCGCAGGGAGGTCCACAGAATGCTCTCCGTCATCTCCACCCTCCTACTGGTACCGGATTTTCGGATCCAGATAACCGTAAATCAGATCGACCAGCAGGTTGGTGCAGACGAAGATGACGGCGCTGAAGAGGACGACGCTCTGGATCACCGGGAAGTCCCGCTGCCCGATGGCCTGGATCGCATAACTGCCCACGCCCGGCAGGGCAAAGACGGTCTCGGTGATCACCGAGCCGCCCAGCAGCCCGCCGAATTGGAGGCCCGCCAGGGTGGTGACCGGCAGGAGGGCGTTCTTCAGGGCGTGCTTGTAGATCACCAGCCGCTGGGGGAGCCCCTTGGCCCGTGCTGTCCGGACGAAGTCCTGCCGGAGCACCTCCAGCATGCTGGAGCGGGTCATGCGGGCGATGGATCCGGCGGTCAGTGAGCCCAGTGTGATGGCGGGCAGAATCAGCGAGTGAATGCCCGTGTAGCCGGAGACCGGGAAGAGGCTGAGGCGGAAGGCAAAGACGTACATCAGGAGCAGGGCGATCCAGAAACTCGGGGCGGAGATGCCGATCAACGCCAGCGACATCACCCCGTAATCCAGAATGGTGTTCTGCCGGATGGAGGCGATCACGCCGGCGAGGATCCCACCCACCAGACCCAGGACCATGCTGAGGGCTGCCAGCCGCAGAGTGAGGGGCAGCCGGTTGGCCAGTTCCGCCGAAACGCTCACCCGGGTGATCAGGGAAGTCCCCAGGTCACCCTTCAGCACCTTGCCCAGGTAGCTCAGGTACTGGATCGGCAGGGGGTCATTCAGGCCCATCTGGTTTCGCAGGGCTTGGATCGCCTCCGGTGAGGCGAACTCGCCTAGCAGGTACCGCACCGGATCCCCGGGGATCATGTGGACCATAAGGAAGACAAGCAGGGAGACCCCCAGGAAGACCGGGACCGCTCCGAGTAGTCGACGAAGGATATACTTCAGCAAAGGGGATCCCTCCAGTGCGCGGGTAGGCGTCCAGCCGGACCCGCAGGCCCGGCCGGACGCTCGGGTTCTCTACCAGCCGAGATCCTGCAGGATCAGCCCGCCCAGGATCTTGTGGACGCGGGCATCCTTGATCTCCTTGCGAATGCCGAAGGCGTTCTGACGAACGAAGAGCGGCACCCACGGCTGCTGCTCGACCAGGTACTTCTGGGCCTCCTCGTAGACCTTCATGCGCTCAGCCTCATCCACGGTGGTCCGGCCGGCCATGAGCATCTTGTCCAGCTCGGGGGTGGAGAAGTGAACGCGGGTGGAACGGCCCGTGTAATAGAGGAAGAAGAGAATGTCCGGGTCGGTCCAGCCGTAGGTCCAGAGGATCATCTCATGCTTGCCTTCGGGCGTGCCGGCCCGGATGGCGGCATCCTCCAGCACCTCGATCTTCACGTTGAAGCCGATCTGCTTCAACTGGCTCTGGACCATCTGGGCGAGGCGCTGCTGCACCGGCTCGTTGGTGATCCAGAGGGAGGCGCCCAGGGGCTTGCCATCCTTGGCCAACATACCGTCAGCGCCCGGCTTATAGCCGGCATCGGCCAGGACCTGCTTCGCCTTGTTCACATCGTACGGGTAGGTCTCCCGGGCCAGCTTGTCAATGGCGTCCGAGTAGCCGGGGATGGTCGTCGGCAGCGGGCCGTGAATCGGCTGCGCCAGCCCCTCCATGGCCACCTCCACCATGGGCCGGCGGTCGATCGCCATGCTGATGGCGGTCCGAACGGCCTTGTCGGTGAAGGGCGCCTTCTTGTTGTTGAAGCCCAGGTACCAGATGCCGTTCTCCGGCTGGCGGATGATGCTGATATCCTTGCTGCTCTCCAGCCGCTTCACTTCCTGCGGAGGCAGGCTGGTGACGATGTGGATGTTCCCCTTCTCCAGCTCGAGCACCCGGGTCTGCTCATCGGGGATGATCCGGACGGTGATCGAATCGAACTTGGCCGCGCCCTGGTTCTTCACATAGGGCATGATTGTGGTGTAGTTGGGGTTCTTCACGTAGGTGAGCGAGGAGCCGCGAGTCCGCTCCTTGAACTGATAGGGGCCGGCAGCGCTGGGCTTCTCGCCGAAGTTGAGCCCTTCCTTCGCCAGCACGGCGGGGTCGTAAGGGGCCAGGTAGGCGCCCGTCAGCGGCGCCCAGAAGGGGGCGTAGGGCTCCGAGAAGGTGAGCTTGGCGGTATACTCGTCTACCACGTCGATGCTGGTGAGGGGCCCGAGCATATATGCGACCGGAGAGGCGGTCTCCTTGGCCAGCATGCGCTCATAGGTCGCCTTCACCGCCTCGGCGTTGAAGGGAGCGCCGCTGTGGAACTTCACACCCTTGCGCAGCTTGAAGGTCCAGACCTTGCCGTCCGGGCTGATCTCCCAGGATTCAGCCAGGTTCGGCACGATCTTGCCGTTCTCGTCACGGGAGACCAACGGCTCGTAGGCGATGTTGTTGGCGATATCTACCCAGGTGGTCCGCTGGGTGTCCAGCGTATCCGGATCACGAACCGTGGCGATTACCAGGTTCGAAATCGGCTTGGGGGCCGGGGCGCTTGTGGCCGGGGCCGCCGGGGCTGACGTTCCGGGGCTGGGGCTGGGCTTGGCGCCGCCTCCGCTACATGCGGACAGCAACAGCGCTGTGCCCACCAGGAAGCTTCCCACCCTGCGCAATCTCTGCAGCATACCGTTCTTCCTCCTCTGGGTATATATGGTCAGCGAACCGCCATGGGCGGCACGCCTGCCGCCGACGATTAGGTGTGAACCGCGTTCCAGTCTGCGTAGACCTGCTCAATCCGTGACAGGTGGCGGTCCACCTCTTGCTTGTGATGCAGGGCAGCGGCCGTCAGGAGGGTCGTGGCCAGTGACAGGGCGCCCACGTAGGAGTCGGTAGCGGCCGGCGAATCGATGGCTGCCGTCAGCACCACGTTCGACTGGCGGGCCAGCGGGGAGGCGATGTTGTCCGTAATGGCGACGATGGGACAGTTCTGACGTCCGGCATACTCGGCGATGCGGACGGTGCTCCCCGTATAGCGTGGGAAAGCGATGGCCAGCAGAACAGCCTCCGGCGTGAGACCGACCAGATCATGCATGAAGTGGATGCGGTCCACCTCCAGCAGGGTGGCCCGCCCGAGCAGGGTCCGCAGGGTGTATGCGAGAAAGACGGCCACGGCGTAGCTGGAGCGGGCGCCCGCCACGTAGATGTGCCGGGCATTCACAATCAGGCTGACCGCCCGCTCGAAGCTCTCGGGGGAGGTCTGATCCAGCGTCTGGCGCACCAGTCGTGCGTCATTCTCCATCACGCGGGCCAGCACGCTGCTGCCTCGGGGCAGCTCCTCGGCTGCGTGGGAGAAGGCATACCGGGTTCGCTGGGCGGAGAGGACCTGCCTGGCCTCGCCCTGCATCTCTGCGAAGCTGCGGTACCCCAGGGCATAGGCGAGGCGGATCACGGTCGACTCACTGACCCCCGCTGTCCGCCCAATATCCAAGGCGGTGGAGAAAGCCAGCAGTTCGGGGTTGCGAACGAGGGAATCGGCCACCTGCCGCTGCCCGCGGGTCAGGTCAGAATAGTGATTCTGCACAGCGTCCAGAAATGGGTGACTCACAGAATGTCCTCCCTTCATGGTGCAGGGAATCCTTCATTTTGTCATTACGGTGCAGTAGACACGTTAATTCAACAGCCAGAACCATTATCCTTCCCGATCTATTACATTAGAATAAATTCTTCGGAACGGACCATCTACACTGAATGCACCAGATTCTATTATCCCGACCCCGACCGTGTGGGGGGCATCGGTAGTGACAGCCAGTAGCCGTAGAGGCTGAGACCCCCGCGACCACAGATCGATGCGGAAAATGAGGCGCATTTTCCCCCGTTATGCGTGTCATAAAGGAGAACCTGGACCTGCAAGAATGTGCAGGTCCAGGTTCTCCTTCTTTTCGCAACGACAATGCCGCCCCCAAGAAGGAGAGCGGCATTGTCGTTGCTACACGATCCCACCCGCCTGCTGCGGCGGGTACTGGACCGGGTACGGATACGGGTACTGCGGCGGATAGGTCAGCGGCGGCGGGGCCGGCACCGGCTCGTACTTGTCGAGGAACTGCTGGTAGGTGCCGGGCGAGGCATTCACGTACGGGTGTTTGAACCACTCCCGCGGCAGTTCGATGGTCCCCTTGATCGCCTCCAGGGCGCGGGCAAAGGACGCGGCGTGCGCCTCCTCCCGGTTGCCCAGGAAGAGCAGCGTGTCCCGGCTGCCCGGGTCCTGCACGATGTTGGCCAGGTGCAGGTAGAGGTCCCGGGCCCGCAGCTCGGCGGCGATGTCGGAGTACAGGTCGGTGAAGGTGTATCCAGGCCGACACTGGGTCAGGCGCCGAAGCGCTTGTACCAGTATAGGGAGAAGGCAATGGCGGCCGCCCATGTGATTGCGATGTCGACGAGTGGGCGTAGCGCCACGATGGTGGGATAGCGCAGCCAGATGTCGGCCACGGTTACGGCCAGAGTGCAGGTCAACGTAACGGCGATGACCTTCATCGGCTAGTCCCCCTGTTCCGGAGCCTATTAGGAACCGTGCCCTGTACACCTAATGCCAGTTGTATTCTTCGTAGACGGCCACAACCAGAACAGGGGTCTGGTGATTCTCCGCCTCTCTACGGGCAGCAAGAGTTGCCTCCTCGATGTTCGCATACGTCTCTCGGAGCAGTCGGCACTCCCCGTCCGCCCGGTGTACCAACCTCAACGTATCGAATAACCCGGGCTCACTCTCCCACACCGTGATATGTCCCCCTGCCTCGGCCAGGGCCACTCGCGTCAAGATGCACAGGGTCCTATAGCCCATAGGAATTGAGCGATATAGTAGAGGGTTGTTGTAGTCGAAGTCGCTTCCACGGCTCGACAGGTATGTCATCTGCCCGTACCGATTGGTCAGGTAGGCGAAGAACCGCCCCGGGGAAGTGCGAGAGAAGGGGTTGCGGCCCGAATGCAAGGGATATGGGATGATCCCGGGCTCGCTTCCCATCGCGCCTCTCAGCTTCACCGCAAAGCCTGCAAGCCAATCCGCGGGTCGTGCTTCCTCCGGTAGTTGCACCGCATCCAGCACAAGCGAGTTCCTGTACGCATCTAGCTCTCGCCTCCGGTCCGGCGAACTGATGATGCCGCAGAGGTCGTGTAGGTTTTCGAAGAAGGTCTGAACGGAGTCCAGCGTAGCGCTGGTCACAATCTCATTGATCGCCGCTTGTTCGTCCCTGCCCCGCACGTAGGTGGAGAGGAAGCGATGTACGACTGAGCCCGCTTCGGCGCATGAGGGTGGCACCTCCTCCGGGCAAGGTGGTGGACTGGCCGCTGTCCGCTCGGAGGGGTTGTCTGGTGACTGTGCCTTGCTCGCATCAACGACAGGAGAGCGCTTCGTAAGCACCACCAGTGCGCAAGAGGCCAGGTAGAGCACTCCCACTGTGATCACACCAGTCAGCCAGTGGATCTGCAACCAGCCGGCGGCCTGCACAATTCCGATGCCTACCACCAGGCCCATGAGGAACCTCCACGCGTTGAGCGATACACCAAGGGCGAAGAGCCCAACCACCAGCACCCAACCCCGATATGGTTGAATGGAGACTTCTGCCACCTCCTTATCAGCAGGCTCTCCTGCGCCGCCGCTCCGTTCCATGCCGCCCGGAGCCTCCTTGGGTGGCTCAGGCCGAGTGATCACGCTTCCCTCTCCTCTCAACCGCCGGCCGATAAAGGTTACGGGATTCCCGCACCCACCCACGATCTACCGTTCTGCCCCCTGCAGGTGAGATTTCACCAAGGCGAGGCAAGCGGCAGCCCCCATTAGGAGCAGTGGTACGAAAACGATGGGCGTCTCCACCGTCAGATGAACGCTCTTCGGCTCCAGCACCCCTACCCTGAAGAGGGTAAGCCCAGGGAACAAGTGGATCTCCGTGATGAGTTGAAGCACAACCGTGAGGGCGCAAAGAGTCACAAGAACAGCGGTTAGCAGCGCACCCATGAGGTACCCTCTCATAAAGGACAGAATGAACCGGCCAATCAGATTCAAACCGCATCCCTCCTGGGCCATCATCAGTAACTACGGACCCGCCCTGGTTTCAGCTCGGTCAGCGGCGTAGGAATGGGAGGGAGCGGGGACCTACGGCCCTGTTTCCTCCCCCGACCTTGGGTTCCACTCGAACCAGCGAATTGGCCATCCTTCGGGCGAGACCTTCAGATCATGCCGGTGCCCATTCCTATCCTGATATACAAGTGCCGTCCCGCGCCTCGAAAGGTCAGTGAACACAAACCCAAGGTCACGGGGGTGGAACGAATAGGCTACCGAGACCATGTTCGTATCCTCCACCTGGAGTACTTCACCCCCACCTACCTTAACTACCACGGCGGAAGCGGCGTAAGCAGACCCACTGTGCCCCCTGACAGGCCAGACCTCATAGCGTCCAAGCGGCGAGAATTGTGGGGCGCCCCTACTATCGGTCGGTATATGACCCGGCAAAGAAGCTAGTGGCTGAAGCGTCCTGGGATCGATGGCTGCGATTGTGCTCCCGCCGGACGGGATGGATGATTGCTTGACAGCGTATAGCACCTTACCCTGGGGATGACCGGAGACCGTAATGAGACCCGACCTGTCGCCAAAAACCGACCGATATGCAACCGGTTTTGAGGGGCCACAGGGTAGATCCAGCACGTGAAGCGCATCTCCATCGCCCGTTACGAGGGCTCCGTTCCCTAACCAGCCGAAGATCTCTTTTCCGAAAGTGCGACAGGCAACTATCAGGCCCCCATCGCCAGGTACCAGAACAACCACACCCGCAGGAGCTACATAGGCAACGGCATTGCCGGATGGTGAACCCGTGGCGGGAATACCCAGAACGGGCTTGTCGTCTGACGCAGGCTCCCATGCTTCATAGCTGCCAGCCAGGTCAAATCGAACCAGACGACCGTCTGCAAGAAGCCCAACAAACTCGGTCAGGCCAAGCCGGAGGACTTGGCGCACCTGGCGGTCCGTGGGGAGTGGCAGCCGCCTCAGGTCCGACCCGTCGGCCCTCGCTGCCCACCAGCTGTCCCTGCCCTCCTTGTCCCGATGAATAAGCAGTGCCTTTCCATCGCCCGTAAAGACCGCAGACTCTGTAATAAAGTCCATATCGCCCTGAGAGGGAAGGAGTAACTGAACCGACTGAGTCTCCAAATCCAAACGGAGGAGCTCACCCTGTTGGACAAAGACGCCATCGGTAAACGGCGCAGGCGATTCTATGGCAACATAAGTGGCAGAGCCCGGATTGGAACACCCCACTACCAGCGCCACCATGATCAAGGTTAGGAAACGCACCTTCATGCATCGACCCTCCCTCACAGCCCGAATCAGGAGTTCCCGAGTCTTCGGGAAGTCGATAACTCGCTTCGGAGTGACTCTGACTCCCGCCTAGCCTGCCTGTTTCCATTACCCCCCTTGGGAATACGTAAGTTAAGGCGTTAAGGTTCGCTGCAGCCAACCCCATGGTCTAAGCTCGGGCCTGTTCGGCCTCATGGTGCTTTTACTCCAAGCCGCCCACAGCAGGAGGGGCGGCCTTTTCGTGGCCTACATCTAGAATCGTATGTTATTATAGGTATTTTTATCAATTCAGTCTAACCAAACGATCTTATTTATGGTAACATATTCTTGATAATGGATCGAGGGGGTTGTGATCATGAGTTCGATGATCCCTGGTCTCTCCGAACCGGCCCCGATTTCTCCCTGGCGTGCTCTCTGGCTGATGATGACCGACCCGGTCTCCACCTTCCAGCGGTTGGGCACCCGCCCCGCCATTCTCCCCGCCTATCTCCTGCACACCGTTGTGGGGCTCGTGGCCATCGCCCTCGCCTGGTCTTACACCATGAACATCGTGGACGAGAAAATGGCTGCGAACGCGGCAGCCACCCCTGACATGATGCCTGTGATGAAGATGTCAGCCATCGTTGGCGGCATCATCGGGGGTGCAGCCACCCCCTGGCTTGTAGGCCTGGCGGTCAGCCTTCTCGCCCTCTTCATCGCCCAGTTCCAGGGCGGCGGAGTCCCCTTCTCCTCCTTCTACGGCATGGTCGGTTATGCCCGAGTTCCCCTTGCGATCTCCATCCTGCTGGGCGGTCTCTGGGTAGCGCTCGTCGGCAAGCCGCTCGACATAAGCCTGGCCGCCGTTCTCTCCGCCGACGCCAGCCCCACCCTAAAAGCAGCCCTTATGATGGTAAACCCCTTTGGCCTCTGGTACTACGCCCTGCTCGCCATCGGCTTCGCCACCCTCATGAAGAAACCCGCCACCAAGGGAATCCCCTTTGCTGCCACACTCTTTGTGCTCTCCCTGCTCCTGGCCATGGCGGGAGGAGGCCTGTCCGCTGCCTTCACCCCGAGCATGTAAGGAGGGAAGCCCATGAACCGGAAGGTCCTGGTGGGCGCCGCCATCGTCGGTGCGGTCGCCCTCCTGCTTTGGGCCAACCTGCGGAAGATCGATGAATCGCCCACCACCACCGCCAGCGCCGCCAAGTCCAGGGGTCAGACCCAGGGGCCGGCCGGCGCCCCGCTGGTCAAGGTGGTCACCATGCGCAAGCAACCCCTGACGCAGGAAGTCCTGGCCCCGGGTGCGGTGGAGGCGAGCGGTCTGCGCGAGGTCCGGGCCCCGTTCAGCGCCAAGGAGATCACCCTGCTCGTCGGCATGGGTGACCGGGTCGAAGAGGGCCAGGTGTTGGCCCGGCTGGCTTCCGAAGAGCTTGCCGCGCAAGTGGCTGCCCAGGAGGCCCAGGTCGCCCGGGCGGAAGCCTCCCTCGCCGGCCTGCGGCTCCAGCAGCAGCAGGCTCCCATCCAACTGGCCCAGCGGCTCGAACAGGCGCGGGTCCAACTGCTCCAAGCCGAGGATGGCCTGGGCGCTGTAAACCGCCAGGCAGAGACGCTGCGGACACGAATGGAGCAGGCCCGCGCCAACCTGACGCTCCTCCAGAACCGGAGCAACGCCGGCTCCGCCCAGGTCGAGGCAGCCCGCAAAGCGCTGGAGCAGGCGGAGACCGCCTACCTGGCCTCCCCCCTGCAGCCCGGCCTGCGGGAGAGCTACGAGCAGGCCCGCTCCGCCTATGAGTCCGCCCTCGAGCAGAGCCAGGAGGCGGCCCGCCAGACCGCCGCCGAGCTGAAGCGCGCCTACGACGAGCTCGAGGCAGCCGAAAAAGAGTACGCCCGGGCCAGCGGGGAGAACCCCGAGGCCGTGGCGCTGGCCAGGAGCCAGGTGGAGGCGGCCAGGCTCGCCGTCCAGATGGCCGAGATGGAGGCCGAGTCCGGCGGGACGATTGCCGGGCAGGCCCGTGCCGCCCAGGCCGACCTGGCCGCCGCCCGCGCTGCGCTGGATGCGCTCAGGGCCAAACTCTCCCAGGCCGAGGTGAAGGCGCAGGCCGGCGGCACGGTGCTCACCGTGGCGATCCGGGATGGACAGCCCGTCCAGGAAGGCCAGCCGCTGCTGACGCTGGGCAGCCTCACCACCCTGACCGTCAACGCCCGGGTCGATGAGATCGACATCGGCAAGGTGAAGCCGGGCCAGCCGCTCTCGGTCCGCTCCAACGCCTACCCGCAGAACCGGTTTGAGGGCCAGGTGGTGCGGGTCGCCGCCCAGACCACGCAGAGCGGCAGCAGCGCCAGCCAGTACTTCGAGGTGGAGGGCGAGGTCGCCAACACAGACGACCTGCTCCGCTCCGGCATGCAGGCGGAGGTGACGATCACCGCCGCCAAGCGGGATGCAGTCATGGTGGTCGGCCTGGCCTCGGTCCGGGAGGAGGAGAACCAGGCCAGTGTGCTGGTGGTCGAAAACTTCCAGGTGAAGGTCCGCCCAGTCAAGATCGGGCTGCGCACGCAGACCCAGGTCGAGATTCTGGAGGGCCTGGTGGAGGGCGACCAGGTGATCGTCAGCCCCTTCACCCTGGTCAACTCGCTCAAGGAAGGCGACGCCGTGCGCACCGAGCCCTTCGAGGAGAGTGCGCCATGATCCGGCTGACCGACGTGACAAAGGTCTACCAGATGGGCCCGACCGAGGTCCACGCCCTGCGCGGCGCCACCCTGACCATTGAGGCCGGCGAACTGGTGGCAATCATGGGCCCCTCCGGATCGGGCAAGTCGACGCTGATGAACATCATCGGCTGCCTCGACCGGGTCACCGCCGGCACCTACGAGCTGGATGGCCGCCAGGTGAGCGACCGGGACGAGCAGGATCTGGCCAGGGTGCGCAACCAGCAGGTCGGCTTCGTCTTCCAGACCTTTCACCTGCTGCCCCGCATGACCGCCCTGCGCAACGTGGAGCAGCCGCTCCTCTATGCCGGGGTGAAGGGGCGGGAGCGCCGGGAGCGGGCCGCCGCCGCCCTGACCAGGGTCGGCCTGGGCGACCGGATGCACCACCGCCCCAACGAGCTCTCCGGCGGGCAGCGCCAGCGGGTGGCCATCGCCCGGGCGCTGGTGACCAGGCCGTCGATCATTCTGGCTGACGAGCCGACCGGCAACCTGGACTCCCGCTCCGGCGAGGAGATTCTCGCCCTCTTTCAGGAGCTGCACGCCGAGGGGGCGACCGTTCTGATCGTCACCCACGAGCCCGATGTGGCCGACCACGTCAAGCGGGTCATCCGCCTCAAGGACGGCCTGATCGTGAGCGACGAGCCGGTCGCCAACCCCATCCGGGCGGTGGACCGGCTGGCAGAGATGGGGGTGACACCGGCATGACCTTCTTCGAGACCCTGCGGGTCGCCTGGGAGGCGCTGCTCGCCAACAAGCTCCGCTCCGCCCTGACCATGCTGGGCATCATCATCGGGGTGGGGTCGGTGATCGCCGTCATCGCCATCGGCCGCGGGACACAGGCCGCGGTGGTGGGCGAGCTTCAGGGGCTGGGGGGCCAGGTCTTTCAGATCTTTCCCGGCGGAGACCCGACAGGCCGGGTGCTGGAGCGGGTCGAGCCCTTCCGGGAGCAGGATATCCAGACCTTGAAAGGGCTCCTGCCCGATGTGGACGAGGTGATCTCCTTCCTCCAGTTCACCATGCTGGTCCGCCACGAGAAGAACAACCTCCAGGCGCCGGTCATCGGCGGGCACGCCGTGATGCCGGAGGTGCTCAATCAGAAATTGAAGGAGGGCCGCTGGTTCAGCCCCGTCGAGGAGCGGGCCGGCGCCCGTGTAGCGGTCCTCAGCGCAGACTCGGTCGAGAAGCTCTTCGGCGACAGCGAGGCCCAGGCTGTGGGCAAGCTCGTCTCCATCAACGGACTGCCGTTCCAGGTGATTGGCGTCCTGGCCAAGGAGACAGGGATGCTGAGCAAGTTGGTCGCCCCCGATGATACGTCGCTTTACGTGCCCATTACGTTTGTCCAGCGACTGACCGGTTACCGCGACCTGTCCACCCTTCTGGTCAAGGTAAAGCCGGGCGCCGATCCCGAGACCGTTATGAAGGATGCCATCGCCCTGATGGAGCGGAGCCATGGGGGGGCGAAGTACACCGGCTTCACCTTCTCCCAGGTGACCGCCTCCCTCTCCTCTGTCACCGGCATCCTCACCGGCGTGGTGGCTGCGATCGCTGGGATCTCCCTGGTGGTGGGCGGGGTCGGCATCATGAACATCATGCTGGTCTCGGTGACGGAGCGGACCCGGGAGGTGGGCCTGCGCAAGGCGATTGGCGCCACCTATCGGGATGTGCTGGTCCAGTTCCTGATCGAAGCGGTGGTCCTCTGCCTGGTCGGCGGGGCGGTGGGCGTGGGCCTCGCCTCCATTCCGGTCTTCTTCGTCGGCCGCTGGCTGGAGATCTCGCTGCTCATGGACTGGAAGTCCGTTGCGCTCGCCCTCGGCTTCTCGGTGGCGGTGGGCGTGGTCTTCGGCGTCTATCCGGCGTCGAAGGCGGCCCGGCTCGATCCGATCGAAGCCCTGCGGTATGAGTAAAGGAGGAATCGAAGCACCATGCGCAAGGTATGGGCTCTGTTATTCTGCACCCTGCTGCTGGCCGCAGCCCTTCCGGTGAGCGCCGGCCCGTCACAGGCGCTGCTGGTGCAGGTCGGCGACCGCTCAGGCAATCCCCTGCCTGGAGCCACGGTGGAGGTCTACGGGCTGGGCCAGGGCATGGTCGCCCTGCTCACCGCAGGCGATGACGGTACGGTGCGCGTTCCCTACGAAGGGCGCCAACTCTGGATGCTCCGGGTCTCCGCCAAGGGGTACCGGGTCCAGGAGAGCGGTTGGATCGACCCGGCCTATGGTGGGGTGAAGCTGTTCAAGCTCGAGCCCTGGGGCGGCAACCTTCAGGTCATCCTCCGCAACGAGGCCGGTGAGCGGGTGAATGGGCAGGTCACCCTGCTCGCCCCCGGCGGAGCGATTGTGGCCCACGAGCAGACCAAGGGCGGCCGCTTTACGAGTCAGGGGCTGTCCGCGGGCGATTACCGGCTGGTGGCCGCTGCCAAAGGGCTGGGCGCTGTGGAGCAGCCGGTTACCGTGGTTGCGGGCCGGACAACGGTTCAGACGGTGCTCCTGCGAGACGGCAGCTTCGCGGCAGTGGGCGAGGTTGTAGACGGCGTCACACACAAGCCGTTGACGGGCGCTCAGGTGGAGCTTCTGCGGGACGATGGAATCCTGGTCGGGACAGCCTCAACCAACCCACTGGGTCGCTTCCGCCTGACTGCACCGCTGGTCCGTGCAGGGGGCAGCTACTCTGTGCGCGTGACGCAATCGGGTTATGTTCCAGAGGCTACCAGCCCCATGCAGACCAGCCCGGGCCAGACCCTGGACTTCACGGGTACCGGTCGCATCCAATTGATGCCCGCCACCGGCAGCATCGCCGGGGCGCTGGTGAACCGGGACGGCCAGCCCATTGCGAACGCAGAGCTGGTACTCCTGCGGCAAGGCCTCGGCGAGGTTGCCACCAGCAAGACCGATGAGGCCGGGGAGTTCCGCTTTGAAGGGCTTGCAGCCGGTGTCCGGTATCAGGTGGTGGCCGACGACGTGGTGAACACCTATCGCGCAGAGTGGCATCATCTGCTGGCCTCTGACTGGATCGAGGCAAAACCAGGCGTCACCGTGCAGACCTCGGTCGTCGCGCAGTCGTGGGTGAAGTACCCACTGGGTCAGGGCACGGTGGGCGGTCGGGTCACCAACCCTAGTGGCCTCCCGGTGGATGGCGCCGCCGTGGAGCTGATCCGCTTCACCCGGGTGATGGAGTCGACCACCACCGACGAGGACGGGCTCTTCTCCTTCGCCTCCGTGGAGGCCAGTGAGAAGGACGGCTTCGCCCTCACCCCCTACATGATCCGTATCAGCAAGGATGGGTTTGTGGCAACCCGTGAGGTGACCGTTGCGGGAGAGCAGCGGAGCACGTTCGCGATTCCCGCGGGCGCCCGTCTCATGGTGGAGGCGAAGCTGAACCCGGACCGGGTTGTGCCCAGGGGCCGCGTGACCGACCTGCAAGGCCGGCCGGTTGCCGGGGCCGAGGTTCGTCTCTCTGTGATCCGGCAGGCCGAGGAACGACAGACCGTTACCGATGCGGATGGGTGGTACCAGCTAGGCGAGGTGCCCACCACGCTGGCATCCGCCAGCCTGGGCGTAACGATGCCGGAGTATCTCCCGGCGAGCGGCCTCGATGTGACATCCGCTCTCGCCGGCGGCGGCAGGCTCCCCACCGTGCAGTTGACACCCCGCCGGTCGACCCTGGAGGGCGTGGTGGTGGACCTGGCTGGCAAGCCGGTTCCCAACGCCAGCGTAAAGCTGTGGGATGGGGATGCAGTCGTGGCGGAGAGCCCTTCAGACCCCGACGGCTTCTACCGGATTGAAGCCGACCTCACCGCTGCCCCGCTTGCGCTCCTGACTGTGGATCGGAAGGGCTACACCAGGGCCGGGGCGGTCCTTCCTGACTTGCCGGGTCCCGGTGCACGGGCCAGTCAAGCGCTCTGGACGCGGCCCGAGACAGCCACCATCTCCGGCCGGGTGTCAGATGAAGCCGGACGCCCGGTCGGAGCGGTCCAGGTGGAGTTGGCCCTGGAGGGGCAGGGCGTGGTCAAACGGGCCCTGTCTCGGCCGGATGGGACGTACCGCTTCGAGGTCACGCTTGAGGACGGGGCCACCTGGGCCTGGCTCCGGGCCCGACCGGCGGTCGGGACCTTTGCTGGCTCAGTGAGCCATGGTCTGGACTACGCCCCGCTGGTCCGGGTGGGGGCGGGGAGCTCTGTGATTGTAGACCTGCGGGTTCGTCCATAACTAAACTCGAAAGGTACGTGTCGATAAAGGGAGCCTGGACCTGCAGGGTTGTGCAGGTCCAGGCTCTCCTTCTGGGGTTGCGTGGGCCACCGCCTCCCCCCGGACTGGCGAGCGGGACTATCGCGTGGCTACACGATCCCCCCCGCCTGCTGCGGCGGGTACTGGACCGGGTAGGGATACGGGTACTGCGGCGGATAGGTCAGCGGCGGCGGGGCCGGCACCGGGGCGTACTTGTCGAGGAACTGCTCGTAGGTGCCGGGGGAGGCGTTTACGTAGGGGTGCTTGAACCACTCCCGCGGCAGCTCGATCGTCCCCTTGATCGCCTCCAGGGCGCGGGCAAAGGACGCGGCGTGCGCCTCCTCCCGGTTGCCCAGGAAAAGCAGCGTGTCCCGGCTGCCCGGGTCCTGCACAATGTTGGCCAGGTGCAGGTAGAGATCGCGGGCCCGCAGCTCGGCAGCGATGTCGGAGTACAGGTCGGTAATGATGTTCCCCGACACATCGGTGTAGGTCGAGGACCAGGGGTTGCCGGCCGCATCCCGCATCTTCACCACCACGCCGTGCTGGCGGGCCAGTTCGGCCACCATCTCCCAGTGCGAGATCTCCTCGGTCCCGATATCTTCTAGCAGGTCCCGAATCTCGGGAATGTTGGTGTTGTACCGCTGGGTCAGGTAGGTATTCAGGGCGGTCGCCTCGGAGTCGGCGCCGGCATACTGCTCCAGAATGATCTGCCCCCATCGCGGGTCCGGCTCGAGCACCTTGACCGGGCGCAGCAGCTCCTTCTTGTGAATGAACAAGGCGCGGGTCACCTCCTCCCCCCAGAATACGATGCGAGGGCAGAGGGTGACCCTTTCTTCCTCCCTCTTGACAAAGTAAAACTGGTGTTATAGTTTTATCTCGGTAAAACCACAACACCAGTCAAAGGAACACACATGCACCACCGTTTTTGGCTCTACCTCACCGGACGCGCCATCTCGGCCCTGGGCAGCGGCATGGGGGCTGTTGCCATGGTCTGGCTCGTCTACGAACTCACCGGCTCCAAGTTGGCCATGGGCGGCCTCTACGTTACCGGTCTCACCGTTCAGACCCTGGTCCGCCTGGCGGGGGCGCCGCTGCTCGACCGCTTTAACCGCCTCCGGCTGATGGCCCTGCTCGACGGCCTGCTCTTCGTCGCCAACCTGGCGCCCCTGGCGCTCTCGGCCACCGGCCACCTGGCCATCTGGCACCTCTACGCCCTGCAGGCTCTGGCGGGGGCTGCGCTGGCGCTCCACGCCCCGGCCTCCCTGGCTACCCTTCCCGCCCTGGCGCCCCGGGCCGAGCTGATCCGGGCCACCTCGCTGCTCAGCGGCTTCATGATGGCCGCCCAGGTGAGCGGGCCCTTCGTGGCGGGCCTGCTGATCCGCTGGACCAGCAGCGAGTTCACCCTCGCCCTCGATGGGCTCACCTTCGCCGTCTCGGCACTGGTGCTGCTCAGCCTGCCGGTGGCCCTGGGCCAGCCCCACGCCCAGGCTGGCGCCCGGGAAGGGTACCTGGCCCAGATGGCAGAAGGGTTCCGCTTCTTCCGGCAGGTCCCCTCGCTGCTGGTTCTCACGCTGATGTACGGGGTCAGCTACCTGAGCGCTTACGCCATCTTCACCATGCATATCCCCTACGCCCAGGAGCACCTGGGGGCCGGGGCTGAGGTGGCTGGCTTCCTGCAGGGCTTCTGGCCGCTGGGCTTCCTGCTCGGCAGCCTGACCCTGGGGTACATGGGGAAGGTCCAGCGTCGGCTGCCGCTGCTGCTGAGCGGGCTGGTGACCACCGGGGTCGCCCTGGCAGGGCTCGGGCTGACGCCGGCGGGCTGGGTCCCGCTGGCCCTGGCCTGCAAGGCGCTGGAGGGCTTCGGCTTCGCCCTCTTCTCCAACACCTTCTCCGCCCTCTTCCAGAGCGTGGTGCCCGACGCCGTGCGGGGGCGGGCCAGTGCCGTGCAACTGCTCATGAGCTGGGGCGGCAACCCGCTGGGCGCCTTCCTGGGCGCCGTTCTGGCCGAGTCGATGGGGATCGGCCCTGCCTTCGTGCTCATGGGCGCCCTGCCCATTCTCACAGGGCTGGCCGGGTTCGCCCTGCCGCTTCTCCGATCGGTGGATGGTGACCTGACGCCCCTGAAGGAAGCGGTTTCATGACGCACGTGATCTCACAGCGGGGAGGATTCGCCCATGCCCTACACCGTGCAGGCTACCTTCGCCCCGGCCCATGAGCTGGTCATGAGCCTCGACGCCTACCTGGTTACGACCAGCCACCGGAACCAGGACCTGGGCGAGGCCTGGGCGGCGGCGACCCGCGCCGCCCTTCCCCCCGCCCTGGCCCGGCGACTGGAAGGGCTCAACGGCCCGCCCGATTTCGCCCTGCTCTCCCCCCTGATCCGCCAGTGCCCCGACCAGTGCTCGGCAGCGGGCTTCCTCGACTGGCTGGGCCGCCTCTCCCCCGGGGAGCTTTACGAGCGGCTCGCCCCCTTCACCCCACCCGGCGCCGGGCTACCGCCCAACCTTGGCGAAGTTCGCAGCCAGTACCACGCTACGCTCTCTGCCTGGCACGAGGCCTACTTCAGCCGCATCGACCCGGTGATCCTCACAGCGCTCGCCGCCGAGGCAGACGCCATACAGGCCCTGGCCACACAGGAGTGCGCGGCGCACGCCGTCGAGGAGGCGACCAACGGCATCTGGCTGGAGGAGACGGGGGCGGCGGTGACCGTCTACCTGATCCCGCAGTATCACAAGCGGCCGCTCTACCTGCACACCGCCGGGCCGGACTCGATCACCTTCTACTACCCGCTCCCCGACCTGCCCACGCCGGCAGGGGAGCCGCCGGCCAGCCTGCTCCGGCTCACCCGGACCCTGGCTGACGAGTCCCGCCTGCGCATTCTGTACATCTTGGGCGAGGGTCCGCTCACCTTCAGCCAGGTGCTGGAGCGCTCCAGCCTGACCAAGGGAACCGTCAGCCGGCATATCTGGTGGCTGCGCTTTGCCGGGCTGGTTCGGGCCCATTACGAGGGCGGCTCGGTCCAGCGGTTCAGCCTCCGGCCCGATGCGTTCAGCCGGGTGGCCCGGGCGCTCAGCCGCTTCGCCGAACGCTAGATAAGGGCGCAGGGGGCGAGACTTACGTCTCGCCCCCTGCATGTGTCGACGGAGGGTCACCACTCCTCCGCTGACGTGGCAGTTTGGACGAAGGCTCACCACTTCCTCCGCCCCACCCAACCGGGTCACCACTCCGGCTGGTTCGCCCCGCTTCCACCATACTGCACCGCTACAGCAGATATCCGCGGGCACGAGTCGCCGATTATGGCGACTACCAAGCATTATACCATGATCTTTGGCATAACGTGAGGATCATTTTTCGCTATGTCAACTAGATCGGTACTTCCAGTGCAGGATCGGGCTGCCATTCGATTGGCTCCTTCCAGAACCAACCTATCGAGACGCTCGTACAATGTCGATTGACAAGATCAATAACAGCGATAGAAAGCCTTAACAAGGTCTTATCGAACGGTTCGTGAATCCTTATGGCAGGAACCCACAGAGAGGGGCGTGACGAGCCGATGTCCAAGCAGCATTCCTGCGCCTGGTGCGGGTCTGAGGTGAACCACCGGGAGGCGGAGAGCGATCACTCCTGGTTCTGCCCGGACTGCCACGAGACTTATCAGGCCGAGAGCCACCGCTCCCTTCATCCCGTGGAGGAGCGCCACCCGCACAACGATTAACCCATCCCCAATGCAAAGCCCCTGGCAGACGCCAGGGGCTCTTGTTTTTGGGCAGCAGCGACGAGGAGCTACTGCTCCTCGACGGTTACCGACTCGATGCGAATCTCTTCCTTGGGCCGGGACATCTCACCGTGCGGCGAGGCGCCGACAGGGACCGAGGCGAGTGCTTCCACCACGTCCATCCCTTCGATCACGCGGCCGAACTGGGTGTAGTTCGGGTGGCGGTCCAGGGCGGGGGCCTGGGAGCCCGAGCAGATGAAGAACTGGCTGCCGTTGGTGTTGGGGCCGGCGTTGGCCATGGCCACCATGCCGGGCTGGTAGGAGTGCTTCGGCGGCAGCTCATCGGCGAACTTGTAGCCGGGGCCGCCCATGCCGGTCCCGGTGGGGTCGCCGGTCTGGATCATGAAGGGCCGGATCACCCGGTGGAACTTGACGCCGTCGTAAAAGCCCTCGCGGGCCAGGAAGACAAAGTTGTTGACGGTCCGGGGCGATTCCCCGGCCAGAAGCTCGACCTTTACGTCACCCTTGGTGGTCTTCAGGGTCGCCACGTAGTGCTTGGACGGATCGATCTGCATCTCCGGCGGGGCACTCCACTGCTTGGACATGAGAGACCTCCTGGAAAAGCGTTTCCTATAGGGTTCCCCATCTGGCGACTATTCCCCTCCCGATCCGCTACGGCTCTTTGTCGACGGAGAGCTTCGGGCCCTCCTTGACGAAGAGGTGCACATCCTGCTGCGGGAAGGGGATCTCGATCCCGTTCTCCCGGAAGGCCTTCAAGATCATCACGTTCAGCTCATCGGTCACCCGGAAGCGGTCCCGGTACGACTCCACCCAGCACGACATGAACAGGTCCAGCGAGGAGGCGCCGAACGTGGTGAACCAGACCCCGGGCGCCGGGTCCTGGAGCACCTCCGGGTGCGACGAGATCGTCTCCAGCAGCACCCGCTTCGCCTTCTCGATGTCGCTGCCGTAGGAGACACCGATCGTCTGCCTGACGGCTGAGCGCACCGTGGGCTGGGCATAGTTGATGATTCGGGTGTTGGCCATGTCCTTGTTGGGCACCACCAGGGCGTTGCCGTCGAACTGGCGGATGCGGGTGGAGCGCAGGCCGATCTCCACCACCTCGCCCATCTTGCCATCGGCCAGTTCAATCCAGTCGCCCACCCGGAAGGGGCGGTCCACCAGGATCGTCAGGCCGCCCAGCATGTTGGAGAGCGTCTCCTGCGCCGCCAGGGCGACCGCCAGGGAGGCGACGCCGGCGGTGGTGATCAGGGCGGTAATGTTGAATCCCAGCTTCTCGAAGATCACCGAGAGGCCGATAAAGTAGACCAGCAGCGACAGCACGCGCCGGATCAGCGGCAGCAGCTCTTCGTCCCAAGTCGCCTCGTTCTTGCCGGCCAGCTCGTGGAGGTACCAGTCGACAGCGGCCCGCATCAGGCCGTTTACGAGACTGGTCACGGCAAGGATCACCAGACCCACTGCCAGCGTCTCCACCCAGCCGAACTCGGTGGCGTACTCCCCCTTGGCCGGAACGCCGTTCAGCACCACCTCTCCGAAGGAGGGGATCCGGTTCTTCAGCGCCTCCAGGGCCATCCGAAAACCGACGGCCAGGATCGTCAGCCGGACCGGCCCAGCAGCGGCCCCGACCAGCCGGTCATCGAGCGTGGTGCTGGAGCGGGCGGTCAGTCTGGGAATCAGGCCCTTCAGAAGCCGCCGGGCCAGGGCGGCCACGACCCAGCTGAGCACCAGATAGCCGGCGAAGAAGGCCCATGCCTGCCAGTGCTCCATGACCATCTCCTGCATCGCTGCGTACCAATGATTCATGCTGTAACCTCCTGCTTCCACACGTGCCGGATAAGGAGAGAACCCCGGCTCCCTCCCGGCAGGCCGACCGGCCTGCCGACAGGAATCCGAGGTCCTGTAAGCGTGATGCGATCTCAGCCCACCCGGTATTCACTGCACTTCTACTATAGAAGCGACCGATGGGTGCTGGCAACCGATTGCTACTTGATCAGGCCTTCCTTGGTCAGGAAGTCACGGGCCACCTTGTCAACCGACTCGCCCTTGACGTCGACCAGGTAGTTCAGCTCCTGCATCTTCTCGTCGGTCAGCCGGCCGCCCAGCTTGTTGATCAGGTCAAGCAGGCCGGGGTTCTTCTCCAGGGTATCCATGCGAATGAACATGGCGCCGTTGTAAGGCGGGAAGAAGTTCTTGTCGTCGACCAGGAGCTTCATGTCGAACTCCTTCAGCTTGCCGTCGGTGGCGTAGGCGTCCATGACCTGGATGTCGCCGGACTCGATCGCCTTGTAGCGCAGGCCGGTCTGCATGGTCTTGACGTCCTTGAACTTGAAGCCGTAGGCCTTGGTCAGCGGGGTGTAGCCGTCGGCCTGGCGGCCCATGAACTCATCGGTGGTGCCGAAGACGAACTTGCCAGACTGCGCAGCCAGGTCGGAGTAGGTCTTGATGTTGTTCTCATCCGCAATCTTGCGGGGCATGGCCAGGGCGTAGGTGTTGTTGAAACCGAACGCCTTGGACATGGTCATCTTGAACTTGTCCTCCAGCTCCTTCTTCACCTGGTCATACACCTTCGTCGGATCTGCGATCGCCTCGGTGTGCTTCAGGTGAACGCTGTAAGCGGTGCCGTCGTAGTCGGGGTACATGTCGAGGTCGCCGTTCTTCATGCCGTCGAAGTTGACCTTGGTGCCACCCAGGTTCAGCTTGCGCTCCACCTTGATGTCGGTGTTCTTCTCGATCAGCTGAGCGACCATCTCACCCAGAATGATGTTCTCGGTGAAGTCCTTGGAGCCGATGGTCACCTTCCCGCCAGACGAGCCGGACTTGGCGCCGCCACAGCCGGCGAGCAGCGAGAGCGAGAGAGCGAGCGCGGTGATGGTGTACAGCATACGGTTTCGAATCATTGAAGCAGGACCCCCTTCTATGTTAGTGCCTGGCGCCGGAAGGGCGCCGAAGCGGTGGCCGCAGTATTTAGCGAACGAGGCCGGTCTGCCGGATCCCCCGGGGCGTGAAGAGCCGCTCCAGGGCACCGATGCCCAGTTCAGCGAAGATCGCCAGGCCTGCGGCAGGCAGGGCGCCGGCCAGGATCATCTTGTCCTGCACCCGGTCGATGCCGGCGAAGATCTCCGAGCCCAGGCCGCCCGCGCCGGCCAGCGACATGATCGAGGCCGTGCCGATGGCGATGACTACAGCGATGCGGATACCGACCAGCAGCACCGCCAGGGCCAGCGGCAGCTGGACCATGCGGAGAATCTGCCAGCGGGTCATGCCCATGCCGTGCGCCGCCTCGATCATCGCCGGATCCACGGAGATAATGCCGGTGTAGGTCGCCCGGATGATCGGCATCAGCGAGTAGAAGAAGAGCACGGTGATACCGGTCTCCCGGCTCAGACCCAGGAAGAGCATCACGAAGCCGACGAAGGCGAGGGCCGGAATCGTCTGCAGGGCGTTGGCAAACCAGAGGACCGGCTCGGAAAGACGCCGGTAGCGGCTGATCAGGTAGCCCACCGGAACCCCCACCAGGGCGGCGTAAAGCACGCCCATGAGCGCAAGCTCCAGGTGCTGGCCGGTCAACTCCAGCAGGCGGGGCGACTGGTCAACCATGTACTGGCCGACCCCTTGCAAGAATGTCCAAAAGCGAACGATCGCATCCATTATATTGCCCCCCCTCCTATACCTTCAGGCCACGGGGCGTGACAGCACGCTCCAGTCGACCCAAGAAGAAGTCGGCGAGCAGGGCCATCAGCGTAACGGGGATACCGCCCGCCAGAATGTGGCCGCTGGAGACCATGGCAAAGCCGGTCATGATCATCTGGCCCAGGCCGCCGCCTCCGATGAAGGTGGCCAGCGTCGCCCAGCCGATAATCAAAACGGTCGAGACCCGAATGCCGCTCATGATCACACGGAAGGAGAGCGGCATCTCCACCATGAGCAGGAGCTGCAGGGGGGTCATCCCCATGCCCCGCCCCGCCTCCTTGGCGGCGGGATCCACCCCGCGCAGACCCGTGTAGGTGTTCCGCAGGATCGGCAGCAGGGCGTACAGGAAGAGCGCGGCCATGGCCGGCGTCTTGCCGATGCCCAGAATCGGGAGCATGAAGGCCAGCAGGGCGACGGAGGGCAGGGTCTGAAGCAGGCCCACCACCGTCATGACCGGGCTGGCCACCCGCGGGGCCCGGCTGAGCAGAATGCCCGCCGGTACGGCGAACGTGATCGCCAGCAGCACCGAGACCACCGAGAGGTAGATGTGCTCCACGGTCTGTCGCCCCAGGTTCTTGAGGATAAACGGGTCCTGGAATGCGAACAGAATCTCTTCGATCATGCGCTCTCACCGTCCGTCCAGATGGACCGGGAGAGGGCGTCAACCAGCGTCGTGTTGGTGATTAGCCCCACCAGCCTGCCGCTTGCATCCACCACGGGCAGGAACTCCAGCCGGTCGAGGAGCATCCGCTCCAAGGCCGAGTGCAGCGGCGCCTCGGGGGAGACGGTCGGCAGGTCGATCCGCATGATCTCCGAGACCTTGCGGGGGCCGGTGCGGCTCCGCTCCAGGTCCCGGGCGGTCACAATACCCAGCAGCTTTTCATTCTCATCGGTCACCAGCAGCGAGTTGACCCGCCGCTTCTTCATGGTGACGACCGCCTCGGCCAGGCCGTGGTCGGGGTCGGTGGTCACCGGGTTGCGCACCATGACATCGGCCACCGAAAGCGCCTCGGGCGAGGCCGAGAGCCGGTCCCGGCCGATGAACTGGGCCACGAACTCGTCCTTCGGGTTGCGCAGCAGCTCCTCCGGCGAGGCGATCTGATGGACCTGGCCATCCTTCATGATCACGATGCGGTCCGCCAGCTTCAGCGCCTCATCCATATCGTGGGTGACGAAGACGATGGTCTTCTTCAACTTGGCCTGCAGCCGCTTCAGCTCATCTTGCAGCGTCTCCCGGGTGATCGGGTCCAGGGCGCCGAAGGGCTCATCCATCAGAATCAGATCGGGCTCCGCCGCCAGCGCACGCAGAACGCCGACACGCTGCTGCTGGCCGCCCGACAGCTCCCGGGGATACCGGGTGGCAAAGACCGCGGGGTCCATGCCGACCATGGGCAGCAGCTCCTGCACCCGGTCCCGCCGCTTGGCGGGATCCCAGCCGAGCAGCTTCGGCACCAGTTCGATATTCTGAGCGATCGTCATGTGCGGGAAGAGGCCCACCTGCTGAATCACGTAGCCGATGCCGCGCCGCAGCTCCACCGGGTCCATGGACATGATATCCTTGCCGTCGACAAAGATCTTGCCGGCGGTCGGCTCGTGGAGCCGGTTGATCATCTTCATCGTGGTGGTCTTTCCGCAGCCCGACGGGCCGATAAAGCAGACGAACTCGCCTCGTTCGATTTCCAGGGTGAGGTTGTCAACTGCCTTGGTGCCGTCGGGATACACCTTGCTGACATTTTCGAAACGAACCAAGCGTGTACCCTCCCATTCACTAGTCGCTTGCGGTAGATTGATCGAGACGTCCTACCTCTTCCAGCAGCCGGCGGATTGCCCGCGCGATCGCCTGGTCGAGGTGTTGCCGCTGATCCATGAGCAGGAACAGTTCGGATTGAATGCGCTGCATGGCCTCCTGTGCATCTGCTCTGCGCCGGTAGGCACTCGCGAGGGGGCGCGATGTGACCAACACCCCGCTGCCCGCTTCGAGCTGAACGATCCCTTCCTCCGCCAGGAGGCCAGCTGCGCGCCGGACCGTCTCGGCGGAGACCTGGTACCGCTCGGCAAGTTTCCTGCAGGAGAAGCGGGCCCCCTCCTGCAGCCGGCCCTGACCGATCATGTCGGCAAGATCCAGGGCGATTGATTCGTATTGACTGTGTCCGTTTGTCAAACGATCCCCTCCTTCCGCTGGAGGAAGACCATCGCAGCAGAACCAACAACCCGACTGTAACATAATAAGTTGTCACATGTCAAACACTCGTCTCCCGAGGAATCCTCATCCAATGTGGATATATCCCTTGTGGCACAAGCGATACAGCATTCACAAAAAAAGACGAACCGCCAACCTTTCGGGTGGCGGTCAGTTGGCGGTAACTGTTCAGGTTGTCAGTTGAGGCTCTCCGGCGGAACCGAGGCGGCCAGCAAGTCGCGGGCCCGGTTCCGGTCGGCCTCTGAACCGATCACGGTCAGCACATCGCCGGCGGCCAGCCGCATGTCTGCGGGCGGCGAGAAGTGGTCGGTCTCGCCACGGGTGAGCGCCACGGCGGTGGCGCCGGTGGAGGAGCGCAGCCGAATCTCGCCCAGGGACCGGCCCACGGTCCAGGAGGTCTCGGTGATGACGAGTTCTTCGACATGGCGGGTGGCCAGGGCGCCGGCCGCCTGGGAGAGGAGGCGGTCCATGGCGGATTCGATCTGCTCGTCGAGCTCGCGGCGCTGCCGGAGCAGCTTGCGGAGTTCCCGGGCGCCCTCCTCCAGCCGGGACTGGGTACGGATGGAGTCCAGGTACTCCTGGGCAGCCACCCGGGAGACCACACGGATGCCCGACCCCGCCACCGCCTGAACCACCCCGCGCTCGTGCAGAATCGCCACCGCGCGGCGCACGGTCTCAGGCGAGACCTGGTAGGTGCCAGCCAGGCTGGAGCGGCCCAGGAGCCGGGTGCCCTCGGTCAGTTCGTTGTTGGCAATGCGTCGTGCCAGGTCCTGGGCGATAGACTCGTACCGTGCCATCCCAATGGGCTCCCGCTTCAACGTGGATGCCTCCCGTCAGTACAGGTGTCGTGTCTATGGTATCACAGGTTTGTCCCGATGCAAGGGGCGCCTTGGGAGAGAGCAAGACCGCAGACCGTGTTGAGCGGCCTGCGGTCCCTCTCGCCTTACTTTCGATACCCCTGGGCCTTGAACTGCTGCACCTGGTTAGCCGAATCGAAGGGCAGAACCGGGGCGCTGGGCTGAAAGAGCCCGCCGGCCCCCATACCCCCGTCGAACATGCCCGACGGCGGTCCCGGCATCTGCGGCATGCCCGGCACATTGGGCGGAAGCTGCATTGCCTGATTGGCCATGCCGGCCCGCACCATGGGCTGCCCTCCCGGTGTGTAGCCCACCGGCACGCCGTGGGCGGCCAGGCCGGAGAGCGGGGAGCCCTGGGGCACCGCCTGCGGCGCCGGGGCGGTGGGGCCCTGGCCGAGCGCCGGGCTCAGGGCCCCCGCAAGGCCGGGGGGCTGAGCCCCCGGAGGCCCGCCGAACTGGGCCCCCGGTTGGGACGGCGCCGGAGGCCGGGCCGGAAGCGACGGGTAGGCGGGCAGGGCCACCCCGCCCACCCCCGGTCCCTTCGGGTTCACCGGCCCCGGCCAGCCAGGAAACAAGGTAAACTGCATCACGGAGTCACTCCTCGCACGGCAGGTTGTGTGAGCGCAAGCTTCAGGGTATCGCCCCGCAGCCCCCGCCGGAGCGCCTCGAGGGCGATTACGTCGGCCGGGGCGATATTGCCCAGGTTTGCGTTGGGTCCGAAGCGGGTGATCATCGCCTGCTGCTGCTCCTTCATGGGGGTCTCCCACATCAGCACATCGGGGCTCTCCAGCCCGGCGACGATGATCTCCAGGTCGTCCTCCTTCGCCTTCCCTGCTGCGTCGTAGATGCCGACTCCCTTGCCTGACTCCCGCCCTTCCACAATTACCTTGGTGGCGCCCGCCTCCAGGTCGGCCCGAATCTGCCGGAGCGCCTGGATCGGGTCGAGGTCCACCTCATCATCCTTCTTGCCGATCTCCGTGATCACGGCAAAACCCCAGTCCCGGGCGGCCCGAATGATTGCCTGCCGCTCTGCTGGGGTCAGGGTGATCGTGCCGTCGCTCACCTCGACCAGCCGGAAGCCCAGCCGGTCGCAGACCCGCAGGTACTCAGCCAGCCGGCCCTGCAGCCACGCCACCTCCAGGAAGGTGCCGCCCGGGTAGGGCTCCACCTCGTAGGAGCGAATCAGGTCGATCTTCGCCTTCAACAGCTCGCTGCGGTACAGGGCAGCTGTGCCGAACCCGAACTTCATGAAGTCAATGTACCCTGCCCCCAGTTCCAGCAGGTCGCCGGTCTGGCTCAGCCCGAGCCCCTTGTCGATCACCATGGTCTGACCGGCGGTGCGCGGCTTGGCGCTCCGCCCAGCCAGGGGGTCTATGATCACGCCGGCAAAGGCGCTATTCTGTTGGGTCACCGAACGAGACCCCTTTCTCAGCGGTTGTCAAAACGGCGCCCCGGCGGCGCCGCCTTCTCCTGCAGGGTATGTAGGCCCACCTCTCCCGGTTACCACCCCGGGCTGTCCGGCCCATCGCCAGGGCCGCCCTTTCTGCATAGGCTGGAATGGTCAGCATCTCCATGGCACGAAGCGGTTCACACCGCGAAAGACGGGGGGGCGACAAGGCTTCGTGCAAGGATGGTGATTGAATGAAAACGTTCTCACTCTGGCTGCAGCGACTCTGTCTCCTCGGGTTTCTCCTGTTCGCCTGGTACATCCACCCCTTCCACCACTTTGCTCCCATCTTCCCCCTGGCATGGTCGCTGGTTGTGGCTGCGTCGGCCTTCGCTGTGCCATCGCCCACCTCCCCCCGCCAGGGAACCGCCCCCGGCCAGTTGGCGGGGCAGGGGCTGCTGGCTGGGGTCCTGGCCGGCCTCGCGATCGGCTCAGCCGACTGGTCTGTGCAGGATCTCTCCCTGTTCTTCGAACTCTGCTGGGCGCTGACACCACTCTTCCTCTTTGACCAACTCTTCACCCGTCCATGGCGGATGAATGGGACGGCTCCCTCATCCGCCACCCGATAAGCAGTCAGGCGGGCCAACCGGCCCGCCTCTCTTTCACTTCTTTGCCCCGTCCCTCACGTCAATCGCCTTCGCGTACTGGTCGGAGATGATCCCATCGACCCCCATGATCATGGCTGTCTGCATGTCAATCTCCTGGTTGATCGTCCAGGCGTAGACCTTCTTGCCCTTTGCCTGCGCCTCCTTCACCTGCGCCGAGGTCAGGTCCTTGAACCGCATGCCCAGCACCTGCGCCGGGGAGGCGAGGACCTCGTCGGTCATCTGCCGCGCCAGGTAGCAGGTCTGCTGGTCGGGGGCCAGCCTCACCACCTCGGCCACGATCTTAGCGTCAAACGACATGATCACGGTCCGGTCGGCGATCTTGTGCCGCCGGATGATCTCCAGCACCTTTGCCGGCGCCTCCGCAGGGACTGGGCTCTTGATCTCCAGCAGGAAGCGCATCGTCGGATGCGCCGCCACCAGTTCGGCCACCTGCTCCAGGGTGGGGACCGGCTCGCTGGACTCCTTCGTCCGGAGCGCCTGAATCTCAGCCAGGGTCAGCTCGATCACGAGGCCATTGCCGTTGGTGGTCCGGTCCACCGAGAGGTCGTGCATGATCACCGGGACGCCGTCTTTCGTCAGCTGCACATCGGTCTCAATGGCGCCCACCCCGGGGGTGGCCATCGCCTTGCGGAAGGCAGATAGCGTATTCTCGGGAAACCCGCCCCGATGGGCGACCACCTCGACGGTCCCCGCCGCCTCTCTCTTGCCGGATGCGGCCGGGCCGGCGGTGCACGCGGTCAGCAGCAGGGTGAGAAGGATCAGCCACGATGCGCTGCGCCGGGTCTTTGCCACGAAGGTTGCACGCTCCTCTTGTCTGGTGACCCGTCAGATTCGACAAGGGAGGCGGATTTCCTCTGGTCACTCCTCCATGCGAGTGGGCGCCGCCTGCTCCATGGGCGTGACCGGCCGCTCAGCGGGGGCAGGGCGTCCCCGGTAGATCGCCGTGGTCGCCTCGGCGATCGCCTCCCAGCTGAAGCGCACGGCCGCGGTCTCCCGGCCATTCTGCGCCATGGCCGCCGCCGCATCGGGGCTCTCCAGCAGCCAGTCCATCAGGGCGGCCAGCCCGGTTGCGTCGCCCGGCTGGAACTTCAGCCCGTCGACCCCGTGGGTCACGATCTCGGACAGCCCGCCCGTGTCGCCCACGATCACCGGGGTGCGGGCGGCCATTACCTCCAGCGCCACGATCCCGAAGGGCTCATAGAGGCTGGGCACCAGGCCGGCGGCGGCGTTCTGCAGCCAGCCGTCCTTCTCGGCATCGGAGACTCGCCCGATGAAATGGACCCGCCCGGCCACGCCCAGCGATTGGGCTAGCCGCCGCAGCTCCTCCTCCATCGGCCCCCGGCCGGCCACCACCAGGTGGGCCGGGTGCGCCAGGTGGACGAGGGCGCCGATCGCGGTCTGCACCCCCTTCTCCTGCACCAGACGGCCCACGTAGGAGAAGTAGGGCACCCCGAGGTCCCGCGGCGGCGCTGCTCCCAGGTCGGGGAGCGTAACACCGTTGTGGATCACAGCCGGCTCCACCCGGAAGGAACCCTCCACCTCCCTGGCCATCGCCTGGCTTACGGTGATCACCTGGTCAGCGGTGGTACAGAGCAGCCACTCCTCCTCGTGAATCGCCTGCTGGAGCGGATCCCGAATCGCCCCATTGCGCCCGCGCTCCGTGGCGTGAATGGTGGCGATCAGCGCCGTGCCCCACCGGGCCTTCAGCGCCATGCCCGCCTGGCCTGCCAGCCAGTCGTGGCAGTGGACCACGTCGAAGTTGGCGCCCTTGGCGGCGATCTGCTCTGCCATCCCCACCATCCCCTGGTTCAGGCGGTAGACCCAGGCCAGAAAGTTCCCCTCCTCGGGCGGGCGGGCCACGCGGTAGACCTGCATGCCCGCCACCACCTCCACCGAGGGGCCTGCCCCCGGGTCGGCGACGGTGATCACCCGGACCCGGTGGCCCGCCCGGCTCAGGGCGGCCCCCAGGTCATGGACATGCCGCCCCAGCCCACCGACGTTGTTGGGCGGGAACTCCCAGGAGAGCATCAGAATCCGCAGCGGCCCCTCTGTGGCCAGCGGCGGGCGGTGACGGTAGAGGCTCCTCCCGTTCAGGCCCGGGAAGATCCCGTCCTCCTGGGCGATCAGCATCGGGTTGGCCGAGCCGTCAGCCAGGGCGTGAAATCGCTCCAGGTGCTGGGTGACCCGGCGCCGGGCGTAGTCTGCGGCGGTCTTGAAGTGGAGGATAAACGGCCAGTCGGAGGACTCGGCCAAGAGCAGTTCCCTTGCTGCCTGGTTCAGCACGGCGGGGGGCACGGCGCCCTGGCCCACCAGTTTCGCCATGCGTTCCTCGGCGGCGTGCACCTCGGGCCAGAGCCAGTCGTTCTCGCCCGAGAGCCAGACCCGGTTGTCCCCCCCGTCGCCCCAGGAGCCGGCCGGCAGTCTGGCCACCGGCAGCTCGCTGTGCTCCTCCAGCCATTGGCCGGGCGTCACAGGCCGCACCCCCGCCCCCCGCAGGTCGCGGAAGAGCTGCTCTAAGAAGAGCGGCCCCTCGAACCACCAGTGGCCGAAGAGTTCGGCGTCAAAGGGGGCCACCACCAGGCCGTCACGCTGGCGGAGGCTCCAGGCGAAGTCCCGGGCGTGCTGCAGCGCCCGCCCCATGGCGGCAGCGGGGTTGTAAGGCTCCTTTTGGTCCAGCCCCACCCCCTCGCCGGTGATCCGGTAGAACTTCAGGCCGGTGTCGCCCCGCACGTTCTCCACCAGCCAGGGGCCGACCTGCTCCAGGGGCAGCTCGTAGCCGGTATCTTTATAGAACTCCCGGTAGGCGGGGTCGCCAGGGTAGCCGCCCCGCCTGTCCCAGACCTGCCGGCTCGCCTGCGGGTCGCGGCCAAAGGCGGCCACGCCGCCGGGGGTGAGAACCACCGGCCCGCCGGCGGCTGGGTAGGCAGACCCCACCGTCTGGGCATCGGCCACGAACCAGCGAACCCCCGCTGCCGCCAGCAGGTGGTCGAGGCCCGGTCCATAGGCACACTCGGGCAGCCAGATCCCCGACGGCCACCGGCCAAAGAGCCGGGTAAACTCGCCCACCCCTGCCTCAATCTGCGCCCGCCGGGCGCAGTCGCTGCCCAGCAGCGGCAGGTAGGCATGGGTCCCGGCCGCCGTGAACAGCTCCACCGCCCCGGCCTCCGAGAGCGCCTGGAACCCGGCGAGCAGGTTCCCCTCCCGGCGGTCGAGGTCCTGGACCAGTCCGTGGATTCGCTCCTGGTGGAAGGCCGCAGCAGGCCCAAAGGGGGTGGCGGCCAGCCGCTCCGCCTCCCGGTCGGCCAGTTGGGCGAGGCGGGCGAGGTGGCCGCGGCAGCGGGCCATCAACCCCTGGTCGCTCAGCATGGAGAGCAGGGGACCCGAGAGCGAGATCGCCAGCTTGACCGGCACGCCCTCCCCCACCAGCCGCTCCAGCGACGAGAGCAACGGCAGGTAGGACTCGGCGACCGCCTCATACAGCCAGCGCTCCTCCAGAATCTCCTTCCCCACCGGACGCACATAGGGCAGATGGGCGTGCAAGATGAGAGCCAGTTCCGCTGCCACGGTTCATTCCTCCTTTGAGTGCCGAGATGGGGCCCCTCCGTCTCAGGAGCGGTGATACGGGGCAGGGAACGGCGAACCGTCCGGCGCGGCGACCCAGGGCGTCTGAACCGGGCCCACCGAGAGGAGGGGCGTAAACCCCTCCGGTTGAGTCCGGCCAACCTCCGCCACGTAGAGGTGGCCCGGCAGCAGGTCAGGCACGTAGACCGAGTCGCCCAGCGGGACCTCCCGGTAGCCGCGGCCGTCCAGCGACTCCCCGACCGGACGTCCGCTCAGGTCGGTCACCCGCAAAGAGAGCGGGCCAGGCGTGCCGCCCACACTGGGACGCCAGTAGATATAGAGCTCCGTCGCAGTCCGGACCATCACCCCGAGCCGTCCGGAACGCCCGATCTTCACCGCGCTGGTCGCACTCATAGGCGGTGCACCTCCGCCACAGCATCATTTAAAATCGCCTCAAGCCCCGCCTCGGTCTCCGACTCGCCGTAGACCCGCACCAGCGGCTCGGTGCCGCTGAAGCGGAGCAGCGCCCAGGCGCCGTCATCCAGGTGAAACTGGTAGCCGTCGGTCTGCCCCAGCGACCACACGCTGCGCCCGCCCAGCGACCGCGGGTGGAGGCCGGCGGCGAAGCGCTCCTCGATGCGCTCCCGGTCGCCCGGCTCCAGGTGAATGTCGACCCGGCGGGTGTAAAGCGCCCCGTACTCCCGGTAGATGGCCGCCAGGCTCTCGGCGAGCGGGCGCCCGGTCTCCGCCCGAATCTGGGCCAGGAGCAGGCAGGCGAGGATCCCATCCTTCTCGGGAATGTGCCCGCCAATGGAGAGACCGCCCGACTCCTCCCCCGCCAGGAGCACCTCGTGCTTCAGCATCGCCTGGGCCAGGTACTTGAAGCCAACGGGGGTCTCCAGCACCTCGCAGCCGCTCTGCCGGGCGATCCGGTCCAGCAGGTGGGTGGTGGCCAGCGTCCGGACCACCATGCCCCGGCGCCCCTTGACCGCTGTGAGGTACCAGAGCAGGAGCGTCAGCACCTGGTTCGCATTCAGGTAGCCGATCTGCGGGTCGACCACCCCGAACCGGTCGGCGTCGCCGTCGTTGGCCAGGCCCAGGGCCGCCCCCGACTCCCGCATGGCGGCGATCAGGGGCGCGAGCCCGTCGCCGGTGGGCTCTGGGGTGATCCCGCCGAAGAGCGGGTCCCGCTCCCCGTGCAAAAAGACCTTGGGCCGCAGCCGGGCCATGTAGGGGGCGCCCACGCCGTACATGGCGTCGTAGGCGAAGGTCAGGCCCGACGACTCCAGCCGGTCGAAGTCGACCAGCGACTCCAGGTGGGCCCAGTAGGCCGGGGCCGGGTCGAAGATCGGCACCTGGAGCGGCAGGCGCCCGTCGGTCCGCTCCTGCGGCGCCGCCTTGTTCGCCGCCGCCTCCAGCCGGCGGGTGATCTCCGGCGAGGCCGGTCCGGCATAGCTCGGAATGAACTTCATGCCCTGGTAGACCGGTGGGTTGTGACTGGCGGTGAACATGATCGCCCCGCCGGCCCCCCGCTCCTTCACCGCGTAGGCGACCACGGGCGTCGGGGTGGGCGAATCGGTCAGGACCGCCTCGATCCCCTCCTCGCAGAGAACCTCCCACGCAGCCCGGGCCATGTGGACGGCCAGAAAGCGGTTGTCATACCCGATGATGCACTCCCTGCCCGGCTCCGCCTCCCTTAGGTAGCCGGCCACCGCCCGGGCCACCGCCCGCACGTTCCCAAAGGTGAAGTCCGCAGCGAGGATCCCGCGCCAGCCATCGGTGCCAAAGGTGATCAATGAACTTCCTCCCTCTCCTCGGCCGCAGCGGCCTGCTCCATCACGCTGCCCGCGATGGCCCGCTCCACCACGGCCCGGTACTCGGACACCAGCCCCCGGGCGCCATCGCCCGGCTCAGAATAGATATGCATCAGCGGGCGGACCGGGTCCGGAATCAGCGCGACCCAGGCATCTCCTTTTTTCACCTTGACCCCATCGACCAGCTCCACCTCGCGGCCGGCAGTCGCCTCGATCAGGTGCCGCATCACCGTACCCTTGGACTCCAGCGGGCAGGCAATCTGATCATCCGCCACATCGGCGGGCGGCAGCCCATCGAGAATCTGGTCCATGGGCCGGCCGGAGAGGGCCAGCATGTGCAGCAGATTGGCCGTGGCAAAGAGGCCGTCGGGCCCGGCTGAGAACTCCGGGAAGATATAGCCACCCTCCCCGTCGCCGCAGAAGGCGAACTGCCGCAGGGCGCCCGCCTGCATGAGCGCCCGGGTGCCGGTCTTGGTCCGCCGGACCAGGCCGGGCCGCTCCGCCAGCTGCTCAATCGCCCGCGTGGCCGTGACCGGCACCGCCACCTCCACCCCCTGCCGCCCCTCGAAGACCAGGGCGGCGAAGAGCGCCAGCGCCTGCTGCCCCGTGAGCGGCCGCCCCTTGTTGTCCACCAGGGAGATTCGCTCGCCTGAGGCGTCGAAGATCACCCCCAGGTCGGCCCGCACCGCCCGGACCATGCCCGCCACGTGCTCCTGCGCCATCTGCCGTTCCTCCTCGGTGCGGGCGAGGCGGCTCGGGTCGGGCGCCGTGTTCATGGCCAGGTCCTGGACCCCCAGCGCCCCCAGCACCCAGGGCATTAACTGCCCGGCGGCGCCGTGGCCGTAGTCGAGCACCACCTTGAACTGCCGCTTGCGCATGGCGGTCATATCCAGCCGGGCGAGAAACTCCGTCCGGTAGAAGTCGACCACCTTGGCCGGGTAGGCCACCTGGCCGATCTCCTCCACCGTCACCTTGCGGGTATCCTCCCGGACCATCATCGTCTCGATCTTCCGCTCGGTAGCGGTGTCAATGTCGGTCCCCGTACTGTTCATGAACTTGAGGGTGACCCGCCCCGGCGCCTGCGGGTTTGCCATGACAAATACCCCGCCCTGGGCGCCCAGCGCCGAGATCGCGTGCCGGGTCAAGGGCAGGCCGGCGCTCTCCAGGTTGTAGACCCGGACCCCGGCCGAAGCGAGTCCCGCCATGATCGCCCGCTTCAGCATGACCGAGGCGGAGTAGGTATCGCGGGAGACGCAGACGGCGTCGCCCTTGGCCAGGGTGGAGCCGAAGGCCCCACCCAGGCGGACCGCCAGCTCGGGCGAGATCTCCACGTTGCCCAGGCCAGTGACCCCCTCAGGCCCGAAGACCACCCGGCTGTGGCGGGCGCCCCAGACGATGGAGTTGTTGACCTGAGCGCCGGCCTCGATCGTCTTGTGCGGCCAGATCTTCACCCCGGGCTTGATAATCGCCCCCTCGCCCACCTGCGTCCCATCGGCGATCACCGCGCCCTGCCCCAGTTGGGCCCGAGCCCCCACCAGGGCGCCCCGGGTCAGAATCGAGGCCCGCACGTTGGCCCCGCGGCCGATATAGACCTGGCCCATGGTGAAGGTCCGCCTCACCTCGGCCTCCCGGTCGACCACCGTGTTGGGGCCGATCACGCTGTACTCCCCCACCCGGGCCCCGGGCCGGATCACCGCCCCGTCCCCGATCAGGACGGGCCCGGTAACCTGCGCCGTGGGGTCGATGGAGACATCCCGCCCGATGAAGATCGAGCGGCGGACCTCCTCCCCGGGAATGGCGACCCTGACCCGGCCCGCCAGGCAGTCTTCCTGCGCCTGCAGGCACTGGTCCAGCGAGCCGATGTCGCACCAGTAATCCCGGCTTACATAGCCGAAAATCGGCCGCCCGGCGGCCAGCAGTTTCGGGAAGATGTCCTTGGAAAAGTCGTAGGGGCGCCCCTCCTCCATGAGGTCGAAGACCTCCGGCTCCAGCACGTAGATGCCGGTGTTGATGGTATCGGAGAAAACCTCCGACCACGAGGGCTTCTCCAAAAAGCGAACGATCCGCCCCGAGCCGTCGGTGATCACCACGCCAAAGTCCAGCGGGTTCTGCACCCGGGTCAGCGCCAGCGTGGCCACCGCCCCCTTCTCCCTGTGGAAGCGGATCAGATCGGTCAGGTTCATGTCGGTCAGGGCGTCGCCCGAGATCACCAGGAAGGTCTCTGTCAGCTCATCTGCCGCCTGGCGAACACTGCCGGCGGTCCCCAGCGGCGTCGTCTCCACCGAGTAGCTCATCTTTACCCCGAACTCGCTGCCGTTGCCGAAGTGCTCCTGAATCACCTCGGGCAGGTAGTGCAGGGTGCTGATGATCTCATGGATGCCATGCTGCCGTACCAGGGCAACGATGTGCTCCATGACGGGACGGTTCACCACCGGCACCATGGGCTTCGGGCGGTTGACCGTGAGCGGCCGGAGCCGTGTCCCTTCGCCGCCGGCCATGACTACTGCCTTCATGAGAGCCCCTCCCATACACGAAAGTTTCGTAATACTGTAATAAGAAGGAATTGCCTTAACATCATTATATGGTATACCATTGCTCTTCAGAAGGGTGTACGGACAATCGACTTATGTTTCGTTATTCCCTAAACGAGGATGGATGCAAATGGCCAAGTTCCGGGGAGACCGAACCGCATTTGGCTGGCCGGGCGCCGAGCCGCGGTGGACACAGGGGAATAAGGACGGGGTCGGAACCGCTTACTCCCCGGCCAGCCGGGTCTGGTTCTCGCTCTCCCAGGGGGCGCTGTCTGAGGTCTACTACCCCACCGTCGACCGCGCCCAGCTGCGGGACCTCCAGCTCCTCATTACCGATGGGGAGTCCTTCTGCGCCACCGAGAAGGATCACCTGGAGCACCGGCTGGAGCCCATCTCGGAACATGCGCTGGGCTACCGGGTGGTCAACACTGACCCCCTGGGCCGCTTCCAGGTGATCAAGGAGATCATCGCTGATCCGCTCCTGCCGGCGGTGCTCCAGCGCACGGAGTTCACGGTTTCCGAGAAAGCGGCGGGGCCGCTGCAGGTCTATGCCTACGCCTCCCCCCGCCTCGACTGCGGCGGGTGGGGCAATAACGGGTATGTGGTGGAGGTGGCCGGCCGCGAGCTCCTGGTGGCCGAGCGAAACGGCCTCTGGCTCGCCATGGGAGCGACGGTGCCCTTCCGGCAGATGTCCGTCGGGTACGCCGGCCGGAGCGACGGGCTGGTCGACCTGACCACGAACTTCCGGCTGGACTGGACCTTCGACCGGGCGCTGGAGGGCCATGTCGGCCTGACCGGCGAACTCGATCTGCAGCAGGGGCCGTTCACCCTGGGCCTCGCCTTCGGTGACAGCCTCCAGGCGGCGGTGGTCACGCTCTTTCAGGCGTTGGCCTACCCCTTCGAGCAGCGCCGTGAGCTCTTTCTCAGCCAGTGGCAGGCCGGCTATGACTCGGCCCTGGCGCTGGAGGAGCACGCCTGCGACGGGGGCAAGCTCTACCGGCGGAGCCACGCCCTGCTGCGGGCCCACGAGGACAAGACCTTCCCCGGCGCCCTCATCGCCTCGCTCTCGATCCCCTGGGGCCATGCCCTGGGCGACGATGCCGCCGGCGGCTACCACCTGGTCTGGACGCGCGACATGGTCAACTCCACCATGGGCCTGCTGGCCGGGGGTGACCTGGAGGCGCCCTTCCGGGCGCTGATCTACCTGGCCGGCAGCCAGCGCAGCGACGGGGGTTTTCCCCAGAACTTCTGGATCAACGGCGAGCCCCACTGGCACGGGATCCAGCTCGACGAGGTTGCCTTCCCGGTCCTCCTGGCCTGGCGGCTCCACCAGGAGCGGGCGCTGCGGGACTTCGACCCCTACCCCATGGTGCTGCGGGCGGCCGCCTTCCTGATCAACCACGGCCCGGCCACCCACCAGGAGCGCTGGGAGGAGAACGGGGGCTACTCTCCCTCCACCCTGGCGGTTAACATCGCCGCCCTCATCTGCGCCGCCTCTCTGGCCCGGGCCCGGCAGGAGGTGGAGACCGCCCGCTTTTTGGAGTCGTACGCCGACTTTCTGGAGACCCACCTCGAGTCATGGACCGTCACCACCCAGGGATCGCTGGTACCTCAGATCCCGCGCCATTACATCCGGATCCATCCGGTCGATATCAACAACCCGCTGGCCGACGAGAACCCCAACCACGGCACCGTCCACATTGCCAACCGGCCGCCCGGCACCCAACGGGCCTTTCCCGCCAAAGATGTGGTCGACGCCGGGTTCCTGGAACTGGTCCGCTACGGGATTCGCCGCCCCGATGACCCCCTGATCGCCGACTCCCTGCGGGTGGTCGACCAGGTGCTTCGCCAGGAGTTCGCCGGCGGGCCGGCCTGGTACCGCTACAACCACGACGGCTACGGCCAGCAGGCCGACGGATCCCCCTACACCGGATGGGGTCAGGGGCGCCCCTGGCCGCTGCTCACCGGCGAGCGCGCCCACTACGAGCTGGCCGCCGGAAACGATGTCGCCCCCTACATTGAGGCGCTGGAGCGCTTCGCCACCGAGACCGGCATGCTGCCCGAGCAGGTCTGGGATGAAGATGACCGCCCTGAACTGGGCCTCTACCGGGGACGTCCCACCGGTGCGGCCATGCCGCTCTGCTGGGCCCATGCGGAGTATATTAAGCTCCTCCGCTCCCGGGCCGACGGGGTGGTCTTCGACCGGATCGAGCCGGTCTACCAGCGCTACTGCCTCGACCGTTCGGCGGTGCAGCCCGTTGAGGTCTGGAAGGCGAACCGCCAGCCCCGGCACATTAGGCCCGGCACCACCCTCCGGATCCAGGCCAACGCCCCCTTCCGCCTCCGCTGGACCCTGGAGGAGTGGGAGTCGATCTACGATGCCTACTCGGTGCCCACCGCTCTCGAGATTCACTATGTGGATCTCTGGATTCCCCCGGACCAGCACTCCCCTGCCCGCTTCACCTTCTACTGGACCCGGGAGGAGCGCTGGGAGGGGCGGGACTTTGCCGTCGCGATGGCGGGACAGCCTGTTGCCCCGGGGCGCCGGCGGCAATAAGAAGGAGGCAGCCCGAGTGGCTGCCTCTTTTTGCACCCCTATTGCACCAGCGTGACCGACTTGATAAACCAGATCCCCCGATCCCCCGGGTTCCGGCCCAGCTCGATCACGTACTCCTTCTCCCGGTACGTCAGCCGGGCCAGCGCCCGGTCCACCTGCTGCTCCAGCTTGGCTCCCCGCAGCCGGTTGGCGCTGAAGCCCAGGGCCCGCCCCTCCCAGACCAGGGTGCTGAGCGGGTCTAGGCGCCAGGTCTCCTCGCCCTTGTTCACCCGCTCCTGCAGCCAGTTCAGCCGCTCCGGGTCCAGGTAGTACTGCTCGGAGACGGTCTCCTTGCGCACCGGCTCATCGAACTTGTAGTTGCCCACCACAACGCCCTTCTGGCCATCGACCAGAATCTGCACCTGGTCGATACCCGGCACATCGGTCAGGGTGTATAGCAGCGAATCCACTGCCCGGGAGGACTCAGCCGAACCTTGCAGTTGCCTGAACTCGCCGCTCAGGTTGACCGTGGCTACGCCCAGGGAGACCGTTACCTGCTCCAGCAGCTTGGTCCCGGGCGGGAAGGTCTTTGCCAGGTAGGGGTCGGTCGGCCCCGCCAGGAGCGCCTCCACCACCGCCGTGGCCAGCCGCTCGTCATCGGGCAGCGCCCGCGCTTCGGGGATCACGTTGACCGCCTGCCGGTCGGCAAAGTAGAGCGGTTGCGGGACCATGCCCGCGTTCAGCCGCTGGGAGGTGATTCCCGTCACGCTCCAGATCCCGTTCTTCTTGGCCGCGGCGTTGCGAGCAAGGTGAATGGTGTAAAGCGTATCCCGGTAGGGAATGCGGGCTTCGGCCTGCTGCGCCCCAAGCTCCACCTTCAGCTCCACCGCCTGCAGTTGGGCAACGGTAAAGCCGAACATACGCCCCTCGAACTGGAGCACCCCGGCAGGGTCTGCCCGCCAGCGCTGCGCACCCTCTTTGTCCAACCGCCCCTGCAGGTAGCGAATCCGTTCGGGGTCCGGGGTGAAGGCCCGATCCCCATAGAAGGGCCGGCCGAGGGGCTCATCGAGTATGTAGTTGTCGCCCAGGCTGGCCCGCTTCTCACCGTCGACCAGGAACTGGACCCGATCGACGCCCCCGATCTCCGTCAGGCTGAGCAAGAGCGAGCCCATGGCCAGCTCAACTGCCTGCCCCTTCAGGTTCATTAGCTCACCGGAGAGGTTGACCCGGGCCACTCCGCCCGAGACCGTGACCGGCTCCCGGAGCCGCAGCCCGGTGGGGAGCACCTTGCGCAGGTGCGGATCCTTCGGGCCCTCCAACAGCCGCTCCAGCATCTCCGTCGCCTGTGGCCCCGGATCGCCCGGGGCGATCATCAGCTGCTCGGGAATCAGGTGCTGCCCCTTTGCATCCGCAAAGAAGATCGCCACCCGCACCTCCTTGCCTATCTCCTGCCCGTCGGGATCCGGTATGTTTTTGCCACAGCCCGCTGTAACCGCCGCCAACCATGAAACCAGGAGAAGGAACCACGCGGCTCGTTTCACTGCAATCACCTCATGCTGCGACTAGATACGCTGTGAGTAATAGATCTCCCGGTAGACCTCCCGAAAGCCCAGCCGCTCATAGAGGGGCCGGCCTGCCAGGGTGGGGGTCAGGCCGATATACTTGCAGCCCAAAGCGGTGGCACCACCAATGCAAGCCCGCATGATCTCCGTTGCCACGCCGTTGCGCTGAAAGCGAGGCAGGGTGCACATGTTATAGATACCGCCCATCTCCCCGCGCGGAAAGAGCGTGCCCGCCCCGACCGGGCGCCCGGAGAGGTGGGCAATGTAGTTCACCGCCCCGATCTCAAACGAGATATCGACCCCCCGCCGCCCTGCCGCCAATACCTCGGCCGAAGCCCCGGCAAAGAAGACCTGGCGGAGCAGCTCCCAAAAGAGATCCCCCTGGTCGGGCTCAATCCGCTCCACCTGCAAACCAGACCGCTCCACCGGCGGAAGCGGCGCCCCGTTGTACAGCATGACCGGATTGGTTTCGGTCATGAAGCCCAGCCGGTACAGCTGGACACCCAGGTCATCTGGCTGGGTGGCGGGCGTGGTCATCAGTGTGCAGTTCGGAATCCCTTGTGCCCGGAAAAAGGCGCGCGCAGAAGCGATCAGGTCCTCCACCTGATCGGCCCCAATGCGAATGCGGCTGACATGGTTGAAGCGCGGGTAGGGAACCATCGGCATCAACACCCAGCGGGCGCCGAACTGCTCAGAGGTGCTCTCCCCCAGGTGCTGCTTCAGGCATTCCTGGTTCTCTTCCCACAGGTCGGCAATCTGGACGAGGTCCATCCAGTTCCCCCCGATCTCTCGCTCCTCCCAGGAAGATTTCGCCAAGAAGTCGGGCAATTCCTTGTGTGGCTGGTGGGTTGGGGGGCCGGCTTAGGGCAACCGCCGGAGAAGAAGGCCCGGCGGTTGCCCGCTCTACCTTACAGGATCGGGCCGGGTGCCCTGCGGCAGGTTTTCGGGGACCTGCCAGGCCGGAATCTCCCGGGGGCCCGGCTTGTCGCCGCCGCCCCTGGGGCCGGCCTCGCCGCCCTTGCCGATTAGCTTCTCCGGGTGCACGAAGAAGATGGCGACCGCCAGCGTGACACCCAGAATGGAGGCCGAGAACCAGAACGGGACCGACTCCCCCCGCTTCATCAGCGCACCGTAGAGCGGCGGCCCGAAGGCAACCCCGATGAAGCGGACCGCCCCGTAGAGCGAGGTGACCATGGCGCGCTGCGCTGTGGGAGCGCTGGATGTGATCAGGTTGTTCAGGCCCGGCAGCTGAAGGCCCGTGCCGACCCCGCCGGTGATCACCCCCGTAAAGAAGGCCCAGTCCTGCGGCACAAAGGCGACCAGGAGCATCCCGCCGATGGCGATGACAAGCCCTGTTACCACCGCCGGCTTCAGCAGGTTCTGGTGGCTCTGCAAAAAGAGGCCCGCCCCGAACGAGGTGATCGACATGGCCAGCACCGGCCACATGATCAGGAACCCCTTGGGCACCCCATCGATATCGTGGGCGCTCTCCAGGTGCTCCGACAGAAAGAACAGGACCCCGAAAAGGACAAAGAGCGCCACCGTTCCCGCCCAGAAGCAGGCCAGCAGCGGGACGCCCTTCTTCTTGAAGAGGCTGACCACCGAGCCCAGGTATTGCTTGAAGCCCGCTGCCTTCTCCCGCTCCGGCTCCTTGGTCAGGAACCAGACCGCCAGGGCAAAGGGAACCGACATGGCGGCGTAGGCAAAGAAGACCCCCCACCAGACGGCCAGCGCCCCCACCAGCGCCCCGAGAATCGGCGAGACCACCTTGCCCACGCCGTTGGACGCCTCCAAAATGCCCAGCGCCGTCACCCGCTGCGGTCCCCCGAACAGGTCGCCGACGAAGGCCATCGCCACCGGGGCGGTGCCGGCGGCGCCCAAACCCTGTACGATCCGCCCCGCCATCACCACGGTAAAGCCGTCCTCGCCCAGCCACCATCCACCCAGGCCCGAGATGACCCCGCCCAGGCCGTAGAGCAGGAGGGCGGGCACGATCACCACCTTCCGGCCGAAGCGGTCAGCCAGAAAGCCCGCCAGGGCGATGCCCACACCGGCGGCCAGCGAGAAGGCGGTCACCGCCAGGCCGGTGACGGACTTGTCGAGCCCCATCTCCCTGCCCATGTCCGGCAGGACCGGGATCAGCATGGAGTTGCCCAGAACCATGATCAAGGGCACCGTGCAGAGCGCAGCCAACTGCACCCACTTGTTCGGACCTGCCTGTGCCTTGGACTCCGCCACTGGTGATTCCCTCCCCGCACACAATCACACCCCTTTAGCCTTTCCGAAGCGGGGCGGCTTGACACGTGCAGGCATTTTTTGTGCAGACCGCTGATAGACTCCAGGGAGCGATCTTGCTGCGCAGAGACCGAGGAGGGGATGCACATGTCGAGCGAGCGGGTCATCCTGCTCACCCTGATGGCGCTGGGGGTGGCCGCACGCAACTCGTTGATCGTCACCTCTGCCGGCATCGTGCTGATCATGCACGCCCTCCGGCTCGACCGGTTCTTTCCCTTGCTGGAAAAGCGGGGACTGGAGGCCGGTCTGATCTTTCTTCTGATGGCCGTGCTCGTCCCATTCGCCACCGGCGAGGTCGGCTGGACCGAGATCCGGCTCTCCTTCACCTCGTGGAGCGGGCTGGCCGCCATCTTGGGCGGCGTGATCGCCGCCGTGCTCAGCGGCTACGGGGTGACGCTGCTCCAGGTACGCCCGGAGGTGATCGTCGGGATGGTGGTCGGCACGATCCTGGGCGTGGTCCTCTTCAAGGGCATTCCGGTGGGGCCGCTGGCTGCCGCCGGCTTCACCGCCATCTTGCTGGCAATCCTGCGCTGGACATAGGAGGAAGGTCGATGGATGAGAGGATGCTCTGGTCCATCCGTCTCATGCGGATGCTCTCCGCCTGCGTGGAGGTGGCCGCCGCCGTGCTCCTCCTGCGGATGACCGACGTGCGCTCCATGATCCGCCTGAACAGCCTGCTGGGCCTCCTCGGCCCGCTGATCTTCATTACGGTCAGCGGCCTGGGCATCGCCGCCAGCCTGGGCAAGATTCAGCCGGGAAAGCTCGGGCTGATCCTGCTGGGCGTGTTGCTGGTCCTTTGGGGCACCCGGTCGTGATTTTTTTGTGTGGACAGGTGAAGGGTTCGGGCGAGAGGAACCGTCAAACCGAGCGTAAAGGCAATCGCTCGAAGGAGGCTCCTCTGCATGAACACCGTCACACGCAAGGTCGGGCGGATCACCGTCGCCACCGGGCTGGTCGCCCTGGGCGCCGCCCTGCTCATGGACAACCTGCTCTCCGCCGGCCCCGCATACACCAGCCTTGTCGTTCGCTTCTGGCCGGTCCTCCTGATCGGCTTCGGCGTCGAATACCTGGTCTTCAGCCTCCTGGGCGACCGGGCCGAAGATGGCCGCCAGATCCGGCTCCGCTTCGACCTGGGCGGTGCGATCCTGCTCTTCCTGATCGTCGGCCTCACCGTCGGCTTTCAGACCCTCTCCACCTGGGTCTCCCTCAACCCACGCGACTATGTGATGACCAGCCCCGGCAGCGACCGGACCGAGAGCGCCTCGGTCCCTGTCGATGGCGCCAGAACGGTCGATATCGAGATCGACCTGGGCCGGGTGGAGGTCTATTCCCAGCGGCTGAGCGAGGTGCGGGTGGAGGCCTCCTACGGAATGCACGGCTTCCTGGTCCTCAAGGACCTGGCCGGGGCCCTCGCCGACTTTAAGCTGACCGCCGAGGGCGGTGAGACCATCCGAATTCGGGGCAATGCCCCGAAGGGGATCGGCCTTGGCAACCTGAGCGCCACTTACCGGGTCTATATCCCCACCGGTATGACGGTGCGCCTCCGCACCGGCGCCGGCTCCATCGTCGTCCGGGACTACCAGGGCGACCTGGACCTTACCAGCGGGGTCGGTTCGGTCACCGTCACCGCCTCGGCCGGCAAGCTGGAGGCGAGCACCGGGTCGGGGTCGATCCATGTGAACGACTTTACCGGTCCGGTCAACGCCAAGACCAGTGTCGGCCGGATCACCGTGCGGCAGGTCACCGGCGCCCTGCAGCTCGACTCGGGCACCGGCTCGGTTCAGGTCGATGACTGGAGCGGCTCCAAGCTGGTGGCTGAAACCCGGACGGGCTCAGTGGGCCTCTCCACCTCGATTCCGCTGGAGGGCGATGTGCTCCTGCGCACATCCACCGGCTCGATCAACGTCAGCCTGCCCTCGGCGTCGAGCATGAAGGTGACCGCCCGGACCAAGACCGGCTCGATCAACGCCCCGCCCTTCGTCTCGGTCGACAAGAACGGCTCCTCCCAGTCGGCGCTGGGCCAGAGCGGCGACGGCAAGCACGTGGTCACCCTCGAAGCCAGCATGGGCTCGATTCACTTCAACACCCGGTAGTATGTGAAGACCAGGCCTGGCAGCCTGGTCTTTTGCGCGCAGGGAGGTTCGGGAAGACTCAGGGAGAATTTTAACAGTCGCCTCCGGGTCTGGATGTCAAATTTCTCCTTGAGAGTGGCCTGCCTGCCAATTTGTCACCATCTAACCACTGGTTACCAGCCAACCGGTGCGTCTCGAGGAATGCCAGGACAAACCTTAGGGAATTTTTTAACAGGATTACGGGCCACAACTGTTAAAAAATGACGCGAGAGGCCACAGCGGTCTCAGAGGGAGGGAGATGCGCATGCGTTACGCTGGAAAGGTGGTCGTGGTCACCGGCGCAGCCCGGGGCATCGGCCGGGCCATCGCCCAAGCCTTTGCCGCCGAGGGCGCCCGGGTGGTCGGGGCCGACGTGGCGGTCGAGCCGGTCGAGGGGGTAGAGCTGTTCGAGTGCGATGTCTCCGACGAGGCGCAGGTCAAGGAACTCCTGGCCCGGGTCGGACCTGTGCTGCACGTGCTGGTCAACAACGCCGGCATCTCCCAGTTCGGCGACCTGGAGACGGCGCCGGTCGCCCAGTTCGACCGGGTGCTTGCGGTCAACCTGCGCGGCCCATACCTTATGGCCCGGTACGCCGCCCCGCTGCTGCGGGCGGCGGGAAGCGGGGCCGGGGCCGGGGCGATTATCAACATCGCCTCCACCCGGGCGCTCATGTCGGAGCCGAACACCGAGGCCTACGCCGCCAGCAAGGGCGGCCTGGTCGCCCTGACCCATGCGCTCGCCATCACCCTGGGGCCTGCGGTGCGGGTCAACGCCGTTTTGCCCGGCTGGATCGACACCACCGGAGGGCCGCTGCGGCCCGAGGATCACGCCCAGCACCCGGCGGGCCGGGTCGGGCGCCCGGAAGATGTGGCCCGGGCCTGCCTCTTCCTGGGGAGCGCCGAGGAGTCGGGCTTCATGACTGGTCAGCAGATCCTTCTCGATGGCGGCATGACCCGCAAGATGCTGTACGTCGAATAGCCGCCCGGTGCGCGCGAAAAGGAGGCTGCCGGCCCACGCCGGCAGCCTCCTTTCACTTACCCACGGCCCCACTCACGCCGTACGATGCTGCAGATCAGGTGATCTGTGGGCACGCCCCTGCAGACCACAGCCTCCCGCAGCAGCCCCTCCTCCACCATGCCGACCTTGGCCAGCACCCGGCGGGAGGCGGTGTTCCTCGGGTGGACCATCGCCTCGATCCGGTTCAGCTCCATGCGCTCAAAGCCAAAGCCCAGCACGGCCCGGACCGCCTCGGTCGCCAGCCCCTGCCCCCACCAGGGCCGGGCCAGGGCATAGTGGATCTCCGCCCGGCCATGGCGTTGGATCCACACGTGATAGCCCGTCATGCCGATCACCCGGTCGCTCTCCTTGTGCAGGATCAGCCAGGGCGCCACCTCGGCCCGCTGGTGCAGCCCCATCATGTAGATGATGGCGTTGCGGGTCTGCTCCGGGCTCTTGTTGGTCTCCCAGGTCATGAACTCGGTCGCCTCGGGGTCGCCGGCGAAGACGAAGAGCTCTTCGGTCCGGTCCAGTGACGGCTTGATCAGCCGCAGTCGCTCGGTCTCCAGTTCGGGAAGGTCCCGGAAGATCTCCTCCACCTGCAGCATCGGCCTACCCCCTCACCAGCGGGCCGTACCAGAAGGGCTGAAGCTTGCGCAGCAGCTCCTTGGCCCGGATCCGCTCCGAGCCGGTGTCCACCACCCCGATCAGCACGCCGTCGAGGCCCGGCGCCGCCTTGGGCCGGGAGCCGAAGATCCCGGACTCCCCCTCCGCCGACGCCACCGCCACCGCCGTGTCGTTCTCCAGCCAGCGGGCGTTCCAGAGCGTCGGGTCGATCTCGGTGGTTGCGCCCAGCGGGGCGATAATCAGGTCCGCCCCTCGCTTGGAGAGAATGCGCGCCGTCTCAGGCACCACCAGGTCGCGGCCCGTCGCCAGCCCTACCCGCCCCCAGTCCAGATCGAAGAGGGCGAACTCATGCCCGGCCTCCACCCCGTGTGCCGGATGAACCGCCCGGTAGCGGCCCACCAGCCCGTCGGGGCCCATCAGCCAGACGGTGTCATAGGTGTGGTCATATGCGCCCCAGGCGATGTGGCAGTTCAGGTCGCGGGCCACCAGGGCCATGACCTCCAGCGCCGGCTCTCCATCGCCCTCGAGGGCAGGAAAGAGCATCAGGTCCAGGTGAGAGAGGCCGCGGTCCCTCGCCTGCCGGTCGACCCAGCGGACCTGATCGGCCATGGCGGCCGGTTCGGTCGCCCGACCGGTGGCCACCACCACCTGCCGGCCCTTGGGCATCTTGAAGCTCACCTTGCTCCGCCAGAGGTGGGTGTGCAGCACCATCTCGTGGTAGCGCTCGGGCCGCCTCAGGGCGAGCGCCTTCGCACGGGCCGCCCGCACCTTGGCCAGGTCGATCTCGGCGAGGCAGAGCCCGTCGCCGGTGGTGAGCAGGTTCAGCGCCCGCCCCTGCGGGTCGATGATCGCCGAGTTGCCGCAGAACTTCGTTCCCCGCTCCTCGCCCCAGCGGTCGGCGCAAAGCATGTAGACCCCGTTCTCCGCCGCCCGGGCATACCAGGCGGTTGGCTCCCCCAGCCAGTTGGTGGGGAAGGCGATCAGGTCGGCCCCCTCCAGCGCCGCCAGCCGGGCCGGCTCGATGTAGTCGGCATCCATGCAGATCTGAATGGCGATGCGGCCCAGATCGGTGTCGAAGACCGGCATGCCCAGGTCGCCATCTTTGGCCCAGCGGGTCTCATCGACAAAGGAGTGGAGCTTCCGGTACTTGCCCACGAACCCCTCGGGCCCGATCAGGGCCGCGGTATTATAGTAGAAGTCGGTCGCAGGGTCCACCTCGGGCAGGCCGATCACCACGTGGACCCCCAGGCGTGCGGCCAGTTCCGTGAAGCGATTGGTCGTATGGCCGCCGGGTACCGGTTCGACAAAGGGGGCGATCTCGGCACGGCTGCGGAAGCAGTAGCCGGTGGCAGCCATCTCGGGCAGGACAATCAGGCGCGCCCCGGCCCCGGCCGCCTCCTCGGTCAGACGGAGCAGCTGCGACAGGTTATGCGCCTTCTCACCAAAGCGGGGCTCAAACTGAACGACGGCAGCGGTATAACGCATACCAAAAGCACCCCCTGCAACTTCCCGGCGGACAGCCCGTTCGGGGTCAGAGGGTGCTTTCGTTGTGCCCATGTCAAGCTCCTGCAATGTTCCAGGGCTCACTTGGCAGGATCACTCCGAAGGGATCAGGCTGCCCTTCGGACCGATCGTGAAGTTCATCTCCTTCAGCCGCCGGTTCAAGATGCCGCCGACCCGGCCCGACTCCACGGCGGTCAGCTCTGCCCATCCGCCAACGGCAATCTTCTCAGCCAGCCCCAGCTCGGTGGCAATCTCCAGCTTCAGCAGGTCCAGCGGGGTCGGCTCCTTTGGTTTTTTCTGGGCTTTTTGACGAGGCTGTGAAGCCTCCGTCCTGCGCTTCTTCTGCATCGCGGGTCCCTCCTCGCCGCTTAGCTTGGCTCCCCTGCCAGGAAAAAAAACACGCTGCGGGAGGAATGGGCAGCGGGTGTCAAGAATATGCAAGAGTGCATATACCGGTTTGCATAGACCTTTCAAAAAAAGTAAGCGAAGGAGAACGAGCGATGGCGATTCAACTGCTAGGCTTTCCGACGACGCTGGGGCTGCCCCGCGACGCGGCGATCCATGCGCCGGAGGCGCTGCGCGCTTTCGGCCTGGTCCAAACCCTGCAGAACCTCGGCCATCACGTCATCGACCACGGCGACATGTCGCTGGCAGCCGGTCGGAGTGAGGATTCGGCCCGGGAACGGGTGCGCAAGGTGGCCGAGGCGGCCCGTATGCAGCGGGATCACTGGCTGAAGCACCACCAGCGCGATGATCTCATGTTCACCGTCGGCGGCGACCACTCCACCTCCCTCGGCACGATCTGGGCACTCCGGGCGATGGGGCACGACTTCGACATCGTCTGGATCGACGCCCACGGAGACTTTAACATCATCGAGACCTCTCCCACAGGCAACCCACACGGGATGGTGCTGGCCATGGCCACCGGGCTTCTCCCCGAGGCCGCTCCCCGGCTGATCAGCCCGGACCGGCTGAGGCTCTGGGGCATTCGTGACCTGGACCCCGGTGAGCGGGCCCTGCTGGACCGGGAGCGGGTGGAGGTACTCAACCCTGAGCAGGTCCGGCACGAGTGGGAGCGGATTATCCACCGGCTGAAGCCGAACATCTTCCTCTCCTTCGATATGGATTCCGTCGACCCCACCGAGGCTCCCGGCACCAGAACCCCGGTACCCGGCGGCTTCCACAGGCACGAGGCGCTGGACCTGGTGGCCGCCGTTGCCCGCCAGCGCAATATCCTGGCAGTGGACCTGGTGGAGTACCACCCCGACCGCGACCAGGGCAGCATCACCGCGGAGCTGGCGCTCGACGTGGCGCAGACCGCCGTAACTGGCCAGACCGTGCGCCGCAGGGGCGGCCTCGACGCCGCCGCCGGCAACTGAACAGCAAAAGCAGACCCCCGCGCCGCAAAGGCCGGGGGTTTGTTGCTTGTTCGCGGTCGTGCGGAGAGGTAGGATAGGGAGAGACAGATCAGACGAGAGGATGCACGCCACATGGAGATATACGCCGCCGTCGGACCGCTGGTCCTCACCCTGGAGGGCTACAGCCTCACCTACGGGGAGGATGATCCCGAAGAGCTGGCGCTGATGCAGATTGAGGACAAGTCGCTGGCCACCGAGATCGACGAGGTGCTGCACGACCTCTACTTCCTGGAGACCCGCCTGGCCGAGCCGGGAGACGTGGAAGGGCTGGCCGAAGAGATCGGCACGCTGGCTGATCTGCACGCCCTCCGGGAGATTGCCGCTGAGCTGCAGGGCCACACAGTCGATGACTACCAGGAGGGTCGGGTCAAGGCGGGCCTGCTCTTCAACCACCTGATCAACCATGCCGGCAACTCCGGCTACTACCTGCCCTACGACTTCCCCCAGGCCTTCGTGCTGGGCGAACTCTCGCTGGGCTCCGCCGTGGCGCTCCAGAACGAACTGGATGCGCTCCAGGTGGCGCTGACCGAGCGCTACCCCGCTGAGATGGCGGTGGCCCTGGCCACCGCCGACGAGGAGCCCCGCGCCGACCTCGCCGGGCCGGTGGGCGTCTGGCACTCCCTCTCCCGCCTCTGCCGCTCCGCCACCGCCCTGAACCTGCCGATTCACCTCAGCTAATCCTCGAACCGGAGCGGCAGCCCTTCGGCCTCCAGGTCCGACCGGCTCAGGAGCCCCTCGGTCTGAACGAACTGGACCATGCGGTTATACTCGCCCTGAATCCGGCTCAGGTCCTTGTGGTAGTTGAGCGACTGCGGCTGCACGTGAAGCGGCATCCGCTCCTGGAGGTGCTCCTGCCGCTCGGCGGTCTGGTGGACCTGGTCGTAGAGAAACTTGATACGCTCCATCGCTTCGCTTCGGTTCATTCGACATCGCCTCCTGTACGAGGCTAGTCTGCCCCGTGGCCGCCGTGCGGTCGCGGGGCTTTTGCGTCGCAGCTATAGCCGTTCTCGGGCGCCCCCTTGCTGCAGGGCGACTTTACCCCCGCCAGCGGCTGCGGGAAGCCCCGGTCATCGGTGCGGGCCACCAGGGTATCCCACTCGATCAGCCCCTCCTTGCCCAACGTGACCCGCAGGACCAGGCTGGTGCGGGAGGGTTCGTTGAGGCTGGGGGGGACATCGAGGAAGTCGTCAAAGACGAAGTTGCCAAGGCTGTAAGCGATCAGCCGCCCCTTGTACAGCTCCACCGGTTGGATCACGTGCGGGTGCGCCCCCACCACCAGGTCGGCACCGGCATCGATCATCTTCCGGGCCAGCTCCGCCTGCCGGGCGGAGTGCTCGAAGTGGTACTCCAGCCCCCAGTGCGGGTAGACCACCACCAGGTCGGCCCGCTCTCGGGCCGCCCGAATGTCTCGCTCCACCTGCTCATCGACGCTCCAGGCCAGCCCGGGCCTCTCCGGCCCTGCCTCGAAGGAGCGCAGCTCCACCTCGTTGTAGCCCAGCAGGGCGATCTTCAGGCCGTTTCGCTCCAGAATCAGCGGGGCGTGCGCCTCCGCCAGGTCCTTGCCGCCGCCGAAGTAGGGGACCCCGCCCTGCTTCAGCAGGTCGAGCTGCTCGGCAAACGCCTCCGGGCCGAAATCGCCCGAGTGATTGTTGGCCACACTAACGGCGTCGAAGTGTCGGGCCAGCAGCGGGACGTTGCGGGGATCGCAGCGGAAGTTGTAGGCCTTGGGCACCCTCTGTCCCACCGTGGCGATCACGCACTCCAAATTCGCCACCGCCAGGTCGGCGCCGGCCAGCAGGTCAGCAAAGGGGACAAAGGGATCCTCCCCCTTTGCCACATGCTCGCCGGGGACCCGGGCCAGCATCACATCGCCCACAAAGACCAGCGTCACCTGTGGCGGGGGCGGTGGTGGGGGCGGCGGCTGTACGGCTGCGGGAGGGGCCGGTGCCGGCGTCGTCGTTTCCGCAGGGGCAGGCTCAGGGGACGCGGTCGCAGGGGGCGTCATCGCCGGGCGGGAGGCGCAGCCAATGGCAGAGAAGAGCAGCAGGGCCAGCAGTGGCAGCCAGCGCAGACGCTTCATGGTTTAACTCCTCAACAGATCCATCTCGACCCGGCCTAGTAGTTCGGCGGATGGATGAAGAAGCCCTCCTACTACGATCCTCCATCTATGGACGGATGCAGACCTTTGTGCTACCATACACTTCGAAAACGTATCGTGATCGCTAGTCCTTACGGGCTAGAAAGAAAGGGGTATTACGACGTGGCTTGGATGACCATTCTAGGCCTGGAGTGGAAGGGCGGGCGCTTTGAGCACCCCTTCGATATCGTAGATGTGCCGCAGAAGCCGGGCGTCTTCAAGCTCCATGCCCGCCTCGAGAGCGGTGAGTGGGATGTCTTCTACGTAGGTCAGGCGAGCAACCTCTACGTGACCCTGCTGGCCTACCTGGGCACCATCACCGAGGGCGATGCGGCTGCGGCCGGCATCAACGCCTGCGCCAAGGAGAAGATCGCGACCGCCGAGGTGGCCTACTCCTTCGCTGTGGTGGAAGATGAGACCGAGCGGAAGGGCTGCATCCGGTCGCTCTTCGAGTTCTTTAAGCCCGCCTGTAACGACCCGGCCCACGTGCCCGATGTGACTGACATCGGCTGCAATCCGTTTTAATCTAAGTGAGGGGGAGGATGCGCGCATCCTCCCCCACGCCTCGGGCGGGGCCCGTCGCCCATCGTGGCGCACGGGCCCTTCCTACACAGTGACCGGCAGCCCTTCTGGGGCGGCCGGTCACTTTCTTTCTACAGCCCCTCCTGGTAGATGCGGGAGATGATGCCCTCGATCTCGGGCTCCTCCACCGTCAGGTCCCGAATGGCGTACCGCTGCGAGACCCGGGCGATCAGCTGCGAGGCGGAGAGTACGTCCCGGTTGAAGCGGAGCCAGAACCGGGGGCCCTCCCGGCGGACCAGTTCAGCGCCCTCGATCTGCAGGTCGGGCTCGTGGCCGTTCGGCTCCAGGTCGACCACCAGGGTGCGCATCTTGCCGAAGCGCTCCTTGATCTGGGCCACCGGGCCGTCGTAGATCACCGTGCCGTGGTCGATCAGAATCATGCGGGCGCAGATCTTCTCAATATCCTGCATGTCATGGGTGGTCAGGATCACCGTGACGCCCCGCTCCCGGTTGATCTCCCGGATAAAGTCCCGGATCTTCTCCTTCGCCACCACGTCCAGGCCGATGGTGGGCTCGTCGAGGTAGACGATCTGCGGGTCGTGCAGCAGCGCCGCCGCCAGGTCGGCCCGCATCCGCTGGCCCAGGGAGAGCTGCCGGACCGGGGTGTTCAAAAACTCGTCCATCCCCAGCAGATCGCGGAAGCGGTCCATGTTCCGGTCATACTGCACCTTGGGGATTTTATAGATGTGCTGGAGGAGTTCGAAGGACTCGATCGTCGGCAGGTCCCACCAGAGCTGGGTTCGCTGTCCGAAGACGACGCCGATCTGTTTGGCATTCTCCACCCGCTGCTCGTAGGGGACCAGCCCCCGCACCCGCACCTCGCCCGCCGTCGGCACCAAAATGCCGGTCAGCATCTTAATGGTGGTCGACTTACCGGCCCCGTTCGGACCAATGTACCCCACTAGCTCCCCCGGCTGAATCGCGAAGGAGACATCGTTGACCGCCAGCTTGGTCTCGTAATCGCGCGAGAAGAGCGAGCGGATGGCGCCGAACGCCCCCTCCTTGCGTCTGGCGATCCTGAACTCCTTGCGCAGCCCGTTTACTTCAATAATAGCGCTCACGATGGGTGCCCCTTTCGCCGCGTTCGTGAGATAAGCAGACAGACACCCCCATTAGACGTCGTCGGGCACCCGCTGGTTCCGGAAATCTCTGCACAAAAAAGACCGGGGCTCAGCAGCCCCGGTCTTCCTCGCGCTAGCGATCTTCTGTAATGCGGACCCGGGCATCGCCCCGCGCGTTGGGCGAGTGCGTGACCCCGGGGGTGTTCGACCCCACTTCCGTGGTGATGTTCCGGTAGGCCGGCGGCACCTTCTCCGGCCCTGCGTCTGGAATGTTGTCCTCACCGCCCTGGAACGAGCGCAGGCGAATGTTCTTGGGATCCGGATCGTTGCGGCCCGGTATGTCGGCCATGGTTGCGACACCTCCCGCGCTTAGTCTACCCGAGCGTGGGATCTCGTCGTGCTACTTCTTGGGCGGATTCCGGTACGCCTCAATCTGCCAGAGCCCGATCTCCTCCTTGCGCGCCCTGGCCTGCAGCTCCCTGAAAAAACCGGCGGCGCTCACGTTGGGCGAGATCGTCATCAACTGGGCGTAGCCCGCCCGAATCAGGAGGGCGTTAAACCAGGTGCCATCCTCCAGATAGAGGTGGAGCAGGAGCCGCCCATACCGGTCACGCTCCTCCACATCGGGTTTCACGTAGACCTTCAGGCCCGGAGTCAGCACCGACCTGGCGAAGGCCGAGGCCTCCCTGCCGTACTCCTCCACCGGCTTGCGCGGATCGACCGTCTCCGGGGTGTTCACATTCAGCAGCCGGACCTTCTCTGCCTTGCCGCCCAGGTCCAGTTCCACAGTGTCGCCATCGACCACCCGCACCACGGTGGCCGGCCGCATCTTCTTCAGGGCCGGTTGGCTGGCCCTCATACCCTTCTCGCCCTTCAGCCGCTCCAGGTCGGCCTCAGACGGGGTTTTCCAGGCCCGAACTCCGCCCGCAGGCGCTTTCGGGGCGGCGCCGGGGTTCCGCCCTGCGCTCAGATAGAGGGCCACCGAGACCAGGATGAGAAGCGCCAGAAGGGTTCCGAGCTTGCGCAGCATCCGTTTCCCTGCCTTCTTGTGTTGTTCCTATTCGGGTGGCAGGCTGCGCAGGTACTCCTCGTACCGGCGGAGCAGCCGCCGCTTTGCGCGCCAGTCGGGGCAGGCCCGCTCCACCAGCGCCCAAAACCGGGGGCTGTGGTTGAGCTCACCGAGGTGCGCGATTTCGTGGATCAGGACGTACTCCAGCAGCTCGTGCGGCCCGCCCCGGAGCCGGTGAGAGATCTGGATATTCCGGGTCCGCCCGCTGCACGAACCCCAGCGGGACTCCTGCTTGCGGAAGCGGACCAGGCCCATCTGAAAGCCGTAGAAGCGCTCGTTGATCTCCCGGGCCCAACGGGAAAGGGCGTCATCCTCGACCACGGGCGACGGGGTCAGGCCTGGCGGGGGGCCCTGGCGGGCCACCTCCAGCGCCATGCGCTGGGCCCGCTCCAGCCTGGGTGTCAGCCGACGAGTCAGAATCTCAATGTGACGCTGCCGCTCCCGGAGGGGCAGCCGGCTCGAGATATAGAGCACGATCTCGCCGTTCTTGATCGTACCCGATGAGTTCTGCTTGTCCTTCAAGATGATGCGCAACCCATACCCTCCCTATTGCGCCGCCCAGGGGGCCGGGCTCCTGCCGTTCGGGGCGGTCTCCGCCACCCCGATCCGCCGGCAGATGGCGGCCAGCGGGCACTCCCCGCAGGCCGGACGGGACTTCAGGCAGATGCGGTGGCCCAGGGTATCGACCTGGGCGTGGTACTCGCCGCGCAGAGCCGCATCCGCCGGCAGGTGCCTGTGAAAGAAGGCCTGCATCTGCTCATAGCGTACGGTGTCAGGAAAGATGCCTATCCGGGAGAAGATGCGCCGGGTGTAGGTGTCCATCGCCATCACCGGCCTGGACGCCGCGTAGCATAGAATGCAGTCAGCCGTCTCCGGCCCGATGCCCCGAATGGCCAGCAGTTCCGCCCGCAGGTCGTCGAGCGGGCGTGCCAGCATGGCGGCCAGCTCGCCCCCGTATCGCTCCATCACGTGGCCGGCGAACCCCTTCAGCTTGGCCGCCTTCTGCCGGAAATAGCCGGCGGGGCGGACCAGGGGCTCCACCTCGACCACGGGCGCCCGGTGCAGCCGCTCAAGCTCGAGCAGTCCGGCCCCGTCCAGCGCCAGCAACGCCTTCTCGGCATTGGTCCACGCCACGTTCTGCACCAGGATCGCCCCGACGATCATCTCCAAGGGTTCCGCCCGGGCCGGCGGCTCCGCCTTCACCGTGGGCCACCAGTACCGGGGTCCGAAGGCCGCATTTAGCTTTTCCAGCACGCCCAGCAGCCAGCGTTCCCATCCCTCGGGCGGGGGAGCGGTGAGCGGCAGACCCGTCCCGGTCTCCAATTCCAATGAATATTCACCCTTTTTACGTGAAGTGTTACCCTCGCGCGATTACGTCTAACGGTACAGAAGGGAGGAAATCGCGATGCGCTTTCACGCCGGTGGTCTGATTCTCATTCTGCTCGGCGTGCTCTTGCTGCTTCAGAACCTGGGCCTCTTCTCCTGGGAATCCCTCTGGAAGTTCTGGCCCGTGGTGCTGATTGGAGCCGGACTCTCGCTGCTCTTTCCGCAGCAGAATAGCCGTTAGCACGCCAGCACAGCCAATCGAGAAAGGAGACGGCCACGGTGGGCCGTCTCCCTTTAGGTTTCGAAGCCTGCATAGCGAGTTCCTTCCCCGTGATCATCCGGCGCTGTCACCAGCATCTCCCGTACCGCTGACGGCCCCAGATCCGGGTCGACCACGGTATGAATGTGGATCAACCGCTCCCCGCCATCGCCCCGCCCGGTGGGCCGGAGCAGAATCCGCGCCTCACCGTCGCGCCCGTGCGGGATCACGAAGAACCGGCGTGCCCCGTTGAACCCTGCTACCCGCTCCAACAGGCCCATGTTCTCGCCGCTGGCCCCCACCCCGTACGATGCCTCCTCCGCCTCGAAGAGCAGCTCCCGGGTGTCAAAGGAGACGGCCAGCAGCTCCTCATCCCTCCGCCCCAGGGCGAGGCGGATCGGATCATCCCACTGCCAGGCGAGTCGCAGCTCGAGCAGCCCGTCGGCCCGCTCCTGGACCTCTGCCCGGATCCGCAGGTCCTCTGGCCCTCCCCGGTCCGGCCTCCACATGCCCCACAGGACGAGGCAGGTCAGGAGAGCCAGCGCCGTTCCTGCCAGTCTTGCCGGAAGCGTCACCCCTGGTCACCTCGATTCGGCGCTGTTTCAACCGGACCCGGTCTCATTCGGGAAGTCCGGTCAGCACTGGGCCGTGGTCTTCGCCCGACCCGATCAAGAAAGCGAGTCCGGTCCCTTCCGTCCAGGTGTGCGCATCGGTGTTGATGGTGATCGATCCGGTGCTGCCGGTAGGGCCGGCCCCCAGCTGAACCGACAGCCGGGCGCCCCACCAAGTGTGTGTGTAATTAATAAAGAGATTGGTCCATTTGCCGTGAACCTGAGAAGAGACCGGGCGGAAGTTGACGAACAGGTCCCAGGAACTGATCTGGTCGTTCACCGTGAAGCTGGCAATGCCCTGGGTGTGCTGGTCCCGCTGCACGCCGTCAAACGGGGTGGAGGAGAGGTAGACGAGATCGCCTACAATCCAGCGCATGTCGATCACGTCGTCGGGGTCATCGATCCAGCTGTACTCGGTGCTGCTCCAGTACCCGTTGACCATTGCCTGCTCCCGGTAGCTGCCGTCGCTCCGCCGCCACTCGTAGAGCCACATGGTGAGTGTCAGGTCGGCCTTCTCCCCCGCCATGACCGAACTGTCGGGCGGGGCGCCCTCCGCCTGGCTGTGTGGCGCCAGATCAGGCCCGACGGTGGTGGTCTGTGAGTGGACGGCCCGCACCTCTTGGCCGTCGAAGGCGAAGGTGACCTGTCTCTGCTGGAAGCCCACGAAGCGGATTCGCCTTTCCGCCAGGGCCTTCGCCACCTGCCGGGGGGCCGGGTCCGCGGCAACCGTCTGGCGCACAAGGAGTGCCACCTCCTCCTCCTGCGTCATCGGCCCCTCCGCAGCGCTTACGCCCATCCCCGACAGTAAGAGAATCCCGAGCACGCACGCCAGAATCCGCTTCATACTGAAGGCCCCCTTCCGCCGCCCGGCTCACCCGGTTTTTCATATGAACCAGCGAGCCCGGCGGCTGCACTCTGGTCCTCACCCATATGGAACTGGTTCCTGCCCTATTCGAGAAACGAATCGGTGAACCTGTTATTTCCAGACTTCTCAGCCGAGAGTGAAGCGGGCCGGCCCACAAAAGGCCCCCTGCTCACCCGAGCAGGGGGCCACCAAGTCTACTTCTCTTCGATCGTGATCTTCCGGATCGTCGGCGGGTTCTTGGGGAAACTGGGCACCGGGTCCCGGCTGTTGGGCGCCTTCACCACTTCGACCGTCTCGATCTTTTCGAGCACGTCGAGCCCCTCTACCACCCGACCGAACTGGGTGTAGTTGGGCCGCTTGTCCAGGCCGCCGCAGTCGGCGCCGGTGCAGATAAAGAACTGGCTGCCGTTGGTGTCGGGGCCGGAGTTGGCCATCGCCATAATGCCCCGGGTGTAGGGCCGCTTCGGGGGCAGCTCGTCGGAGAACCTGTAGCCCGGCCCGCCGCCGCCGGTGCCCAGCGGGTCGCCCCCCTGGACCATGAAGCCCTTAATGATGCGGTGGAACTTGGTGCCCTCATAGAACCCTTCCCGGGAGAGGAAGACGAAATTGTTGACCGCCCGGGGCGAGTCCTTGGCGAACAGCTCAATCTTCATGGTGCCCAGGGTGGTCTCCATGACGGCGTAGTAGGTCTTGTTGCTGTTGATCGTCATCTCGGGCGGGCTTGTCCACTGCTTGCGGCCGCCCGGCTTTGTCTGGGCGGTTTGCTCCTGCTTGGGCTGTTCCTGCTTGGGCTCCTCTTTTTTCGGCTCCGCCTGCTTGGGCTGCTGCTGGGCGCCGCAGCCGGCCAGAACAAGCGTCAGCATCAACGCGGCGATAATCCCCTTACGCACTCGTGACTCCCCCTCGTCGTGCAACTCACACAGTCAAGGATACCAGCGAAGAGGCGAGAAGGGCAAGGGTGGACGTTGCAGAATAAGAGAGTCAGGTGATGCTCACAGATGATACGTGGACGGTTTGCCCCCACGCCCTCCGGCCAGCTCCACCTGGGCAACGCCCGGACAGCGCTGCTGGCCTGGCTTCAGGCCCGCAAGGCCGGCGGCCGGTACATCATGCGGATGGAGGATATCGACAAGCCCCGCTCCCGCCCCCACCTGGCCAGGGAGATTCTCGACGACCTGCGCTGGCTGGGGCTCGACTGGGACGAAGGGCCCGACGTGGGCGGCCCCCACACGCCCTACACCCAGTCGGAGCGGGAGGAGCTCTACCGGGCCGCCCTGGCGGCGCTGTTGGACGGCGGCCACCTCTACCCCTGCTACTGCAGCCGGGCCGAGATCATGGCCATCGCCTCCGCGCCCCACGGCCTGGCCGAGGAGGGGCCGGCCTACCCCGGCACCTGCCGGCGCCTCGACCCCGCCGCCAGGGCCGAGCGGGCGGCCCGGGGCAAGGAGCCCTCCCTCCGCTTCGCCCTGCCGGACCAGGCGGTCACCTTCTGTGACCTGCTGGCGGGGGAGCAGCGCTTCCCCCCGGGGGCCGGCGGCGACTTCGTGATCAAGCGGGCCGACGGGATCATCGGCTACCAACTGGCGGTGGTGGTCGACGATGCGCTCATGCAGATCACCGACGTGCTGCGGGGCTGGGATCTGCTGGACTCCACGCCCCGCCAGCTCCTGCTCTACCAGGCGCTGGGCTACCCCGCCCCCCGCTTTGCCCACGTGCCGCTGCTCTTCGGCCCCGACAGCACCCGCCTCTCCAAGCGGCACGGCGCCGTAACCCTGGCGGGCATCCGGGCTGCCGGGACCGCTCCGGAGGTAGTGGTGGGCCACCTGGCCCATCTGAGCGGGCTGCTGGACCGGCCCGAGCCGGTAAGACCCGCCGATCTGATCAAGCCGTTCGCTCTGGACCGAATCCCCAAGGAGCCCGTAATGCTCAGCGAGGCGCTCCTCGCCACCCTCTCGGGCGCTTAGCGGCTGGCGCTGGCGCTAGGCCTCCGGCCGCTACCCCTGCAAGAAGACCCAGCGGAACTCCTTGGCCCGGGTTCGCTTCGCCAGCTTGGACATGCAGTTCTCGCAGGCGGTGATCTCACTGCGGTACCCGGGCATCCGCTCCTTCGATTGAACAATCAGCACCGGCTGCCCGCACCAGGAGCAGGAGTTCGGATCATAGCTATAGCGCTCAAAGTCAGGCTCGACACCGAACTTGCGAATCTCGACCGGATCGACCATGTGCAAAAACACCCCCACCTGTGATAGCATCCGTCCAGAACTCTCCTGTTATGTGGAACAACGCACAGCGCAAACTACCCCTGAGTTGTGATGACAATTGGGGGGGAGTCTGCGCGTGAGTCTTGCCGGCGTGACCCACAGCCTCGGGCTGCCTCCCGCCCCTGCCATGTTCGCAGGGACCGAGTGGGGCGCTCAGAGTCCAGACGGTCCGCTTCTCTTTTTTGACTTGCCGGCCCCCGATGAGGGTCCGCCTCCCGAGCCCGATTCCTTCTACGCCCCGCCCGGAGAGGAGCTCTACGACTACCAGCTCGACGGCGCCCGCTACCTGCTGGAGCACCCCGTCGCCCTGCTGGGCGATGAGATGGGCCTGGGCAAATCGATTCAGGCCATTGCCGCCCTGCGGCTCCTGATTCGTCAGGAGAAGGTGAACCGGGCGCTGATCCTCTGCCCCAAGACGCTCCTCTTCGATTGGTACTACAAGCTCCGCCAGTGGGCGCCCGACCTGCGGGTAGTGCCGGTGGAGGGGCCCAGGCGCCGCCGGGAGTGGTACTGGCGCTGCAAGGTCCACGTCAACCTGATCGGCTACGAGACCTGGCGGGAAGACTTGAAGTGGAACCTGGTGGACCCGTCGGCCTTCGATATGGTGATCCTCGATGAGGTCCAGCGGATCAAAAACCCCGAGACCGCCATTCACCAGGCGGTGGCCAAGGTCGATGCCCGGTGGCGGTGGGGGCTCTCCGGCACCCCCATGGAGAACAAGGTCGAAGAGCTGCTGGCCGTCTTCGCCTACCTCTCCCCCGGCCTGCTGCCCACCCACAAGGGCTACCAGGCCGAGGCGCTGCACGAGCGGATCGGCCCCCTCGTACTCCGGCGCCGCAAGGAAGATGTCCTCCGCCACCTGCCGCCCAAGGAGCACCGCACCGTCTGGCTCGACCTGACCCCCGCCCAGCGCATGGCCTACGAGGCAGCGGAGCGCGCCGGCGTAGCGGCGATCCGGCAGGCCGGCATGTCCACCGCCGGCATGGTGGCGCTGGCGCTCCTGAACCGGCTCAAACAGATCTGCAACCTCGACCCGCCCACCGGCGCCTCCTGCAAGGCCGCCTTTCTGGAGGCGGAGTTGGAGCGGCTGGCCCAGCGGGGCGAGAAGGCGCTGATCTTCTCGCAGTACCCCAAGGTGACCCTGGAGCCGCTGCTGCCCCGGTTCGAGCGGTTCGGCACCATCCTCTTCGACGGCTCGCTGACCGACTGGAACCGGCAGCTGCTGGTCCACCACTTTCAGCAGAAAGATGTGCCTCGCGTGCTGGCCATGTCGCTGAAGGCCGGCGGCGTCGGCATCACCCTGACCCGGGCCAACCACGTCTACCACCTGGACCACTGGTGGAACCCGGCGGTGGCGCAGCAGGCCGAGGACCGCACCCACCGCATCGGCCAGAAGCAGACGGTCTACGTGACCAGCCTGCTGACCCGGTCCACCGTGGAAGAGCGAATCGCCGAACTGGTGGAGCGGAAGCGGGAGCTCTTTCGCCAGGTAATGGACCCGCTGACCGAGACCGACGAGAACCAGGAGCAGAAGGCGCTGCTCAAGAGCCTGACCCGTGAGGAGATCCTCGGGCTCTTTGGGGTCCACTAACGCCCGACGAAAAGGCCCCGCCCTGCCACTGCCGGCAGCGCGGGGCCCCATTTCTACTCCGCCTCTTCCCCGGACGGGAACTTGGCCAGTTCCGCCTCCGCCTGGTCGCGGTAGCGGAAGACCGCGTCACCGGTGGTGCCCACCCGGTGCACCGCCTTCTTCAAGCCCTCCTTCTCAAAGGGCTCCTTCTCAATGACGTAGTAGTACTTGACACCGTTGGGCTGTTCCATCACCCAGATCATCAGGTCTTGCTGCGTGAGCTTGCCCTTTGCCATGCGCGAACATCCTTTCCCCACCAGCGGGCGCCCCCCCGGCTTCCCCGCTGTGTATCATTTATCCAACCAGTTCTATTCACCACAACCGCCTGCAACACCTTGTGGCAGGAGGCAAGATTCCCGCTGTGGAACTCCCCGTGAGAGGAGGCGATCCCCCTGTTCGATGGAACCCTGACCTACCGCGCCTACGGGACCTGGAAGGGTGTAACCGCCCCGGAAGGCGAACTCACCAGTAGCTTCTCCAACCTGCGCCTCTCCTTCACCGCCCCGGTGGCCGACGACGGCCAGCCCGGCCTGACCACGCCCGAAGAGCTGCTGCTGGGCGCCGCCATTGCCGGCTACTGTACCGCCTTTATGGAACTCTCCCGTCAGATGGTGCTCGACATCGCCGCGCTGAGCGTCGAGGGCGAACTGACCCGCTCGTTCCATGAGGTAGACGGCCACCAGATCACCGCCATTCTTCTGAAGCCCGAGGCCACCCTGCGCACCGGTCTGGGATTCGAAAAGGTGCACGACATGTTCCGCCGGGCAGCAGCGCTGGCCCGGCAGCGCTCCCCGGTCCTCCGGGCGCTGAGCACTTCCATTCGAATCCAGATCGAACCGACCTACCGCTAAGAGGAGTATTCGACCGGCAAACCGAAGTAGTCAGCAGCACATGTCATCATGAGGACGCGCGTTGCCAACCGATTGAGGCCATCACACAAACGGGCCTCCCAGCCGGCGTGGACGTCCCTGGTGGCATGTTGCGCGCGAAAAGCAGGACCGGCAGGGGTCTCCCCAGCCGGTCCTTTCTGCGATTACAGGTAGAAGATCACGTTCCGCTGCCGGTCCCGTTCGACCAGGTCGCAGTAGTCAACCGGGATCTCCTCGTGCGGCGGATGCGCCGGAAACCGCTCGGAGCGGGGCATGGTCTCGATCTCTTCCAGCTGAACCTCTTCCATGGCGTCGGCGACAGAGAACAGGGGCGAGAGCCAGAGCAAAAGCTTCATGGCAGTTCCTCCCGGTGTACGAGCTGCGTGGGCTGATCCCTCGTGAAAATCGTAACATACCGAGGCGCCTTCTGGTATCGCCTGAAGGGACAAGCGTGGGCTCATGAAAGGACCAGGGGGCTCCGCTCCACTCCCTACACCCTTGGTCTAGGGCCATCGGGCCATGCGACAGGCCCGCCAGCACCGGCGGGCCCTCCACCGCTCCCCTATGTAGCCAGGTCGTCCAGCGACTCGAATTCAGCCCTGCCCCGGATCGCATCGAGCGTGGCCGGGGGCGCCTCAGGTCCGGTAACCGCTCCCTCCACCGGAATCTGCCGTGCGTTGGGAATGTTCATGGTGGCCTCCATCCGGCGCGGCGAGCTGCTCGGGCGGTCATCGCCCACCCGCGGGATCCGCTGGAGCGGCCCCTCCACCTTCGCCCCATAGAACACCCCGGGTGACCGGTGCTCCTTCTCCATCGCCTTCACCTCCCTCCATAGGATTTCCCTGCCAGCCCCTCCCTATGAGTTGACGATGGGCCCTCGTCCGGCTAGACTGTTCTCAAACAGGAGAACAGTGGGGGGAGCGGCGGTGCAGGCCTTTTCGCTGGACCGGGAGAGCGCCATTCCGGTGAAGCTGCAGTTCAAGGCGCATGTGAAGTACCAGATCGCCACCGGCCTCCTCTATCCGGGCGACCAGCTGCCCCCGCTGCGGGACCTGGCGGCCGGGCTCTCGATCAACCTGAACACCGTGGTCCGGGCGATCGACGAGCTGATCGACGAGGGCTACCTGTACAGCCACCAGGGAAAGGGCGTCTTCGTGGCCGATGAGCCCCCGGGCGAGACCCCCGGGGCGGCGCTCCGCTCCCTGCTGGCCGGGGTGCTTGGCCCGGCCCGCGATTGGGCCATGTCCCCCGAAGATGTGGCCCTGGCCCTCATTGCCCAGGGCCAGCTAGCCCGGGCCCCCCAGCCGGCCACCCAGCGGCTGCTGCTGGTGGGCACCGCCCGGCCCGACCTGCGCCTGCTGCAGCGCGAGCTGGAGTCGGCGCTGCCCACCGTGACCGTGGTAACGGGCCTGCCGGAGGAGCTAGGCCGCCCCGGTTCCTTCAAGATCGCAGCGACCACCCTCTTCCACGGGCTCGATCCCGGGCCGCACCAGGTGGTCCTGGCCGGCCCGGCGGAGGTGGAGGCGCTGGCCCGGCTCAAAGGGCTGCCCCCCGGGTCAGCGGTGGCGGTGGCGGCGGGCGACCGGGTCCAGGCCGCCCGGATCCAGCAGAGCCTCGAGTCCGCCGGGCTGGTCCACCTCTGCTACCGGCCCGTGGCCCGTCCCGCCGAACTTGCAGCGGCCCTCAGCGGCGCCGCCTTTCTCCTGGCCGCAGCGAGCGGGCGCAAAATGGCCGAGGAGGCCCAGGCCGCAAGGCCGGACCTCCCCGTGTTGGTGGAGCCGCTCCAGTTGCCGCCCGAGGCGCTGGCCGCCATCAGGCAGGGGCTGGGCAGCACCGCCCCGGCCCCCCGGATCCAGATTCGCTCCTCCTGGGTCTAAACCTCCCCGATAATCCCGATGTAGGGCAGGTGCCGGTACCGCTCGGCATAGTCAATGCCGTACCCCACAATGAACTCGTCGGGAATGGCAAAACCGATATAGTCCACGGAGACCTCAGTCTTGCGGCGGGAGGGCTTGTCAAGCAGCACCGCCACCCGCAGTGAGGCGGGGTTCTGGTGCGCCAGGTACTCCTTTAGGTACTTCAGGGTCAGGCCGCTGTCGACAATGTCCTCCACCAGCAGGACATGCCGCCCTTCCACCGAGGCGTCCAGGTCTTTGAGAATGCGGATCACGCCCGACGACTCGGTGGCGTTGCCATAGCTGGAGACCGCCATGAAGTCCACCTGGGTCGGGACCGACAGGGTGCGCAGCAGGTCGGCGCAGAAGACGAAGGCGCCCTTCAAAATCCCGACCACCAGCACCTCCTGCCCGGCGTAGTCCCGGTCGATCTCGGCCCCCATCTCCCTCACCCGCTCCTGAATCTGCTCGGTGCTCAACAGCTGCCCCACCAGCCCTTTGGCCATGGCAATAGACCCTCCTGTAGCTGTTTAACGACGGACCAGATGCATGGTCACCTCATCGCGGTTGTGAAAGAGCTGCCTGACCCGCACCACCCGGTACTCGGCCTCCAGCAGCTCCCGCACCCGGCGGATCGTCCGGGTGGGGTTCTCCAGCATCAGCTTGACCGTAAGAATGCCATGCGCCCCCGACCGGACCGCCACCGCCTGCTTCAGCACCAGGTCGGCGGTGTGCAGCGGGTTCCACGACATATCGCAGGTGATCAGATCGAAGCTCTCCGCCCCGAAGGCCACATCCTCCACGTTTTTCTGGAGGATGGTCAGACGGGGGTTCCCCTTCAACTGATCCGCCATCTCCCCGGTGTCCACGGCGGTCACCCGGAGCCCCCGCTCCAGCAGCAGCGATGTCCAGCCCCCGGGTGCGGCCCCCAGGTCGAGCGCCTGCCCGCCATCTGGGAACCGGACCTCGAAGGTGGCCAGCGCCTCCAGCAGCTTGAACTTGGCCCGCGAGATCTGCTCCTCCTCCCGCCGGAAGCGCATCTCGCCACCCGGCCAGTCGGAGAGCTGCTCCTCCGCCGTGCCGGCGCCGATCATGGCGCTCCCCTCCGCCAGAGCGATCGCGAGAATCCGGTCGGCCCCGCCGGTCACCGGGTGGGCGCCGGCCGCGGCGATCAGCGGGTCCAGCGCCTCCTTCACCGCCGCACGGCTGTAGGCGAAGTCCCCGGACAGCCGCCGGACCTGCACGGCGATGCGCTCGCCCGGCCGGACCGAGGCGAGAACCGGCCCAATCGCCGCGGCCAGGCTCTTCAGGTCTGCCTCGGCCCCCGTCAGCGGCGCCTCCAGGTCCACCGGCTGAATATGGCGCAGAAAGATGGTCTCCGTCTCACGCAGGCGCGCCAGGAACTCCTCCCGGCTCAGGGAGGAGCTGAATCGAACCACACCCGGAGCCAACTGGCGCATGGCGGCCAGCTTTGTATCAGCGCCCCTCAGTTCGGTCAGGGCCTGCCGCCAGTAGGCGGCGTTTGCAGTGGCAATGAATACGCTCATGTGATCTAGTATACCACTGGATTCGGCGGAAGGAGTCTGCCGGAGTACCCCGAAGTAAAGTACTCGGCTGATTCCGACCTTTCTGCATAGGAGGGCTTCTGATGTCGGCTTCACCCTGGGCCTACCTCTTTGGCATCCTGATTGCGCTCCCCGTCTATATCCTTGTCGGTGTGCTGCTCGTGCTGGGGGTCAAGCTGTTTATTCAGTGGCTGTTCGATGACGGTTCTGCCACCAAGCCGGCTCCCAAGGAAAAGGGGCAGCCCGGAGCCACCCTGAAGGGATAAGCCATTCACCGGCCCCTTCAGGCATTTCACCGCCACCCCCGTGCTGAGGTGTGCCCATCCGCTGTAGGATAGGAACACACGATAGAGCGGGGGGTGAGCGTATTGGGCCAGTCAGGGACCACACTTGTCTATCTGAACATCCTGGAGCAGTCGCAGGATCCGGTTGCCCTCCGGTTGGGCATTATCTGCTCCGATCAGTTCCCGGAGGAACTGAAGGACCGGGCCCGCTCCACCGCCTCGCTGGAGGTGCTGCGGTCGCTCCTGGAGGAGCGCCGTCGCCTGGTAGAAGCCTGATTGCTGCACAGAATGAGGGAGGAGCGGCTCTTGTCCGCTCCTCCCGTCCTGTTTGTTACCGCTTGTCGCTGCCGTTGCCCTTGACCTTCTCCAGCACCTTGCCGGCTCTCTCCAGGCCCCTGGCGCCCTTCTCCTGGCCCTTGCCGCCCTTCTTCGCCTTCTGGGCCCGCTTGGACTTCTGCTCGTCCTCGTCGTCGTCCTCCTGCTCAGCGACCTCCTCAGTCTCGGCCTCATCCTCATCCTCGGCCTCAGCCTCATCCTCGGTCTCAGCCTCATCCTCGGTCTCAGCCTCCACCTTCAGGCCGGCCTTGACCTTCATCCACTCGATCTGGGCGGCGTGCTGGATCGGGCCCATCTTCAGGCCAAGCTGCTTGGCGATGCGGCCGAGCCCGGGGTTCTGCTCGTACATGGCGTAGACCTCAGCGAGATCCTTGCCGGAGGCCTCGGCCATCGCCTTCAGCACCAGCACCTGGCGGGGATGAAGGCGGGCGAGCTCCGCCTTCAGGCCGGCCTCGTCTGCCACCTGCTCCGCCTCCTCGGCGGCGGTCTCATTCTGGGTGGCGGCATCCTGGGCGGCAGCCACCTGGACCAGCAGGTCGGCGGTCAGGGGCTCCAGCTCCTCCTTCACCTCGTCGGGCAGCTTCGCAATCATGTCGCCAACCGCCATGGCGAACTTGACCTGGTCAGCCTCGATCTTCTTGACCAGGGAATCCAGCTCCTTGTTGCCCTTCACGGCCACATCGATCTGGGCGCCGGCGGCCTCCAGCTTCGCCTGGGCCTCCAGCATCGCCTGGCGGGCCAGGTCGGCCTTGCCCGCCTCGGCCATCTTGACTGCCTCAGCCAGGCGGGTCTGGGCCTGCTCCTCCAGCAGAGTGGCCCGGGCAGCGGCGTCACGGGTCAGGGCCAGCTGCACCTGCTCCACCCAGAGCTTCAGGAAGTAGAAGAGCTGATCCGGGGTGAGAGAGACGTCGGGGAGGGCGGTGGTCACCTCGGTCTCGGTGGCGGCCTCTGTGGTGGTGGCCTCTGTGGTGGTGGCCTCTGTGGTGGTGGCCTCTGTCGAGGAAGTGGTCTCCGTCGAGGTGGTCGTGTTGGTCTCGGTCGAAGTATTCGTATTGGTCTCGGTGGTGGCGGTGGTCTGCACCGTGGTGTTCTGGGTCTCCGAACCGGTGTTGGCCAGGGCTGGGGTGGTGGAGCCGACCAGGATGGCGATCAGGGCAGCGCCGGCAATGAACTTCTTCATACTTGGGTATCCCCTTTGCTTTACGTTTTGGTTTTGGAGATCCCGGCCGGGGGTTTGCTCCTTTGTGCTAAAAGATACGCCCCCAGGAAGCGCTTCCTGGGGGTCTTCTCAATGTGAAGTTATTTCCATTCTACCCCTGCGGCGGGCCGTCCGTGACCTGCTCGTCTGGCGGAACGAAGCCCTGCGCCGCCTCGACCATCGCCATGGCCGCGCCGATGGAGAGGCCCGAGGCGAGGCCGGAGCCGGTTACACAGGTTCCGGGGGCCTCGGGCTCACCCTCCGCCTCCCGGAGCGCCTGGTCCGCTTCCCGCTCGGTAGATGCCACATGCAGCAGCAGCGTCCGGTTGCGCCGGGCCTGCTCCGCCAGCACCTCCACGGTCGGGTCCTCGGCCTCCCGGGCCAACAGCCCTTCGGCGATGCGCCCCTCCTCCCGAGCCACCTCCAGCAGCTCCATGCGGTGCTCCCGGGCCTGGGCGGCCAGGGTGAGCTCATCGGAAAACTCGAACTGAATCGCCGTCGCCAGCCGCCGCTCCTCCTCCACCACCGCCTGAAGCCGGTCCCGGTTGGCCCGCTCCCGGGAGGCGAACTCCCCCAGTTCCGGGTGCTCCTTCGCCAACCCCTCGGCCTGGTCCGCAATCGCTGCCTCCTGGTCGGCCACGAAGGCGACCGTCTGGGAGTTGGTCGCCCGCTGCTCCACCAGCCGGGTCCGTTCCTTCTCTGCCATAAACACACCCCCCGAGGCTAGTCTGCCCCGGGGGGAACGGATTACAGCGTATTGGCCTTGAGTTGGGCCACGGTCTGCGCATCCAGCTTCTTGATCACCGCCGCCACCAGCCGGGCGGCGTTCTCCATGTCGTCCCGGTTTATCAGGGCCGCATGGCTGTGGATGTACCGGGTGGCAAAGCCGATGGCAATCGAGGGCACGCCCCGGCCCCAGATGTGCATCCGGCCCGCATCGGTCCCGCCGCCGGCGAGCGACTGGAACTGAATCGGGATCTTCAGCTCCTCGGCCGTGTCGATCACCAGGTTGCGCAGCCCCTGGTGCGGCACCATCGAGGCGTCAAAGATCAGCACCAGTGGGCCGCCGCCCATCTTGCCCTCCACCTCGCTGCCGCCGCCCGGCACGTCGGTGGCCAGGCCGACGTCCAAAGCGATGGCAATGTCGGGCTCGATGGTGTTCGACATGGTGACAGCGCCCCGGAGGCCGACCTCCTCCTGCACGTTGCCCACGGCGTAGACCACGTTGTCGTGGGCCTGGTCCTTCAACTCCTCCAGGACCATGATCGCCGTGGCGCAGCCCGCCCGGTTGTCCCACGCCTTGTTCATGAGCACCTTCGGGTTCGGCATCACGTGGAAGTCGCAGTGCGGCACCACCGCATCGCCCGGCCGGACGCCCCACTCCTGGGCCTGCTCCTTCGACTCGGCGCCGATGTCAATGAACATATCCTTGATCTGAACGACCTTGTTCCGCTCCTCGGGGGTGAGAATGTGCGGCGGCTTGGAGCCCACCACGCCCATCAACTCGCCCTTGCGGGTGATCACCTTCACCCGCTGCGCCAGCATGACCTGGCTCCACCAGCCGCCCACCGACTGGATCTTCAGGAAGCCCTTCTCGGTGATCTGAGTGACCATCCAGCCGACCTCGTCGAGGTGGCCCGCCACCATAATGCGGGGTCCGCCCGCCTTGCCAACCTTCACCCCGGCGATGGAGCCGAGATTATCGGTGATGATCTCGTTAGAGAGCGGCTCCAGGTACTTGCGCATCACCTTGCGCACCGGCTCCTCGTAGCCCGGAATGCCGTTTACGCAAGTCAACTCTTCGTACATTTTGAGACGGTGATCCACGACATCGGCCTCCATTTCTCGCGATTATGGTGCCCAAAACAGAATGGTTCGCTGGTAAAAATTTCGGCAGGGCCTTCCAGTATCCTGCAGCACGCATCGAACCGGAGTTAGCCTTCCGCCGAATCCCGCCCGTTACGCGTGGATATGACCCATCCGGGGGATGGGCTCGTTTCGTTCAAAGACGCATGGATAGGCGGATGGGGCCATTGTGACTATTGCAGCGCCCGTCATCCACATCTATTCTGATAATAAGCTACAGTGAAGTGGAACGCCCGCGCCTATAAGCGCGTGCAATAGCTAAAGGAGGGCCGGCATCGTGCTTATCTCCTATCTACAGGTATTTTGCGACATTATCGAGACGCGCAGCTTCTCCAAGGCCGCGGCCCGCAACTTCATCTCCCAACCGGCGGTCAGCCAGCAGGTCAAGGCGCTGGAAGAGCACTTCCACCAGAAGCTGATCGAGCGCTCCCCCCAGGGCATCTACCCCACAGAGGCCGGCCGGCTCTTCTACCAGGGCTGCCGGGAGATCCTCGAGCGCTACCAGAACCTGGAGCGGCAGATGATGGACCTGACCCAGACGGTGGCCGGCACGATCCGGGTGGCCACGGTTTACAGCGTCGGCCTGCACGACCTCCCGCCTTACATCAAGCGCTTTATTCAGACCTTCCCCCAGGCCCGCATCCATGTGGAGTATAGCCGCACCAACAAGATTTATGAGGCGGTCCGGCAAAACCAGGTGGATATCGGCATCGTCGCCTATCCGCAGGAGGGGCGCCAGCTGGGCGTGATCCCCCTCCCCTCCGACGAGCTGATGGTGATCACCAGCCCGCATCACCCCCTGGCCCTGGCCGGTCAGCCGGTGGACCTGAAGGAGCTTCAGCGGGCCCACTTCGTCGCCTTTGAGCCCGACATTCCCACCCGCAAGGCGATCGACCGGGTGCTGCATGACCAGGGCGTGGAGGTCGAGGTGGTCCAGGAGTTCGACAACGTGGAGACGATCAAGCGGTCGGTGGAGGCCGAGGTCGGCATCTCCATTATCCCGCGGCGCTGTGCACAGCTGGAGGTGAAGGCCGGCTCCCTGGTGGCCATGCCGATCGCCGACCTGCGTCTGGAGCGGCCCGTCGGGGTGATCTACAAGCGGGGCAAGACCTTCAGCAACACGCTCCAGAAGTTCATCGGGGTGCTGACCTCCCGGGAAGACTGATCGCAATACGCAGGCGCCGCCCTTGATGGGGGGCGCCTTGTTTTTACCGCAGATTCCCCAGAAAATAGCGGTCGGGTCGGTGTATTGGCCGCGGATTACGCGGATTACGCGGATTTCCGGACAAAACGCGGATTACTGAGCCGTAGCTGGTGAGGGCCAACACCATTTTCATTTTTCATATGCGTCTCTGGCGCCCTCGTCATGGTGGTTACGCAGATTTTTCATGATTACGCAGATTCTTATTAGGCGCGTTGTCGGTGTTCATCGATCTGTCAATATATTAATCTGCGTAATCCGTTATAGTCTGCGTAATCCGCGTTTAAGAATCGCGACAATCTCTTCCACTCCCATTGATTTCAATGTATAATGCAGGTAATGTGAGGGAAGACGGTCACTTCTGAACAACCTTCATTCGAATTAGATGATGAACAAGAATCCCAATGGCGACCACGCAAAAAATCTTTCTCAAAACGACAAAAAGGTGAGGGATGCGCGTAACCTTCATCGTCTAACTCCGTTAGTACAGACGAACGACTCAACGGGCCGTGAGCCCAACGGGCAACGGGAGGGACCTTGGGGATGTCGGCGTTACTAGATGAGGTACTGGTAAAGAAGGCCCAGGATGGCGATCGGAATTCTCTGAGCGAACTGATGGTTCGCTACGAGCGGAAGACATACAACCTGGCCTACCGGCTGATGGGGAACCACGCCGACGCCTCGGACGCTGCGCAAGAGGCGCTGGTACGAGTCTGTCTGCGGCTGCGTAATTTCCGGGGTGACTCCGCCTTTTCCACCTGGCTCTTCCGGGTGGTGACCAATACCTGTCTCGATGAGCTCCGCCGGCGGGGGCGGCTGCGCCATGCCTCGCTGGACGACGCTCTGCCTGTCGAGGAGGGGGCCGTGCCCCGGCAGGCGCCGGATGAGGCCGAGAGCCCGGTGGAGTACGCCGAGCGGCATGAGATCCAGGCGGCGGTCAAGCGGGCGATCAACCGGCTGCCCGACGAGTACCGGGTGGTCGTGATCATGCGTGACCTCCAGGGCCTCTCGTATCAGGAGATTGCGGTCATGCTGGGCACGACGCTGGGCACGATCAAGTCCCGGCTGCACCGGGCCCGCCAGGCGCTGCGGGGGATCATTAAGGCCACCGAGGCGGCCAAGTTGGGCATCGACCGGATCGCCGGCTAAACGAGCAGCAAAAGCCCCCCGAACGATGGGTTCGGGGGGTTCATCTGTGCCTAAAACTCGTAGTCAACGGCCAGCACGGACTCGCAAACCTGGGCCGCGTACTCCTTCACCGGGACGTGGTTCGGGTGCGGCCCGTACACAGCCAGCCCCTCCCGGTCCCTGAACCGCACCACCAGGCCGACGGTGTACCCCTGCCCCCGCTCCGGGGTGAAGGTCCGGCCCGCAGACAGATCCACGATGCCGGGAACCGTCTCCTTCAGCGCCTTCAGCATCTCGATCAGCCGGTTCTCCTGCTCCGGGGTCGCGTCGGGCTTCAGCTTAAAACAGACAATATGTTCGACCATGTTGCCAGCTCCTTCCCAATCTTACTTGCCACTATGCCGGAAGAAACTGCTGAGCGCAAGAGGGAAGGAACCGCAGCCGTTCGGGCCGAACTCCATCCCGTTGAACTTACTGCTTGTTCAAGGGGCCCTTGTGGGAGCGGTCGCCCTCTGCGTGGGGCTCCTTCGGGTCGCTGGGCCAGTCGAAGGTGAGCGAGTCGCCGTGACCGGGCAGCGGGATATCGCCGGCCTTCTTGGCCGCCTTCATGGCTGCCGGCCGGATCTCCTCCTCATCTTCCACCGTCTCGACCAGGTCGTGGGCGTGCAGTTCCTCGTCGACCATGGCCGGCACATTCTCCAGCGTCTGGAGCCGCCGGGGCGTGAAGAGGAACCAGGCAAAGGCCAGCACCCCAACGAAGAGCAGGAACCAGAGCATCTTCGATCCCCCCTGTTCCCCACTAGTCTGCCCCATTCTGGGCCACCAACTCTCTGGCGATCTCTGCGAGGCGCCGGGCCGAAAGGATCGATGCGCGATCGGCAACAAGACAATGCTCCTGATGGACGGCGGCCTCATCTTCCGGGCCTTCTTCGCCCTGCCGCCCATGACCGACCCGAAGGGGAGGCCGGTCAACGCTGTCTACGGCTTTATGACCATGCTCTTCCGGGAGCTGGCGACGATTCGCCCCACCCATGTGGCCGTCGGCATGGATGTGCCCGTGGCCGAGAACCGCCGCACCCTCCTGTACAGCGACTACAAGGGGAACCGGCCGGACTGCCCGCCCGACCTGGCGCCGCAGTTCGACCTGCTGCGCGATGTGCTCACCGCCCTGAACGTGCCGGTCCTGGGCGCCCCCGGCTACGAGGCAGACGATGTCCTGGGCACTATGGCCCGCAAGGCGGAGCAGTCGGGTCTGGAGGTCAGCCTGCTGACCGGCGACCGCGATGCGCTCCAGCTCCTCAGCGGCCGCACGCAGATTCGCTACGTGAAGAAGATGAACCAGTCCGAGACCTACGATATCCCCCGCTTCGCCGCCGAGTGGAACCTGCTGCCGCACCAGCTGGTCGACCTGAAGGGGCTGGCCGGCGATGCCTCCGACAACATCCCCGGGATCCGGGGGATCGGCGAGAAGACGGCGGTCAAGCTGCTCCAGGAGTTCGAGAACGTGGAGAACGTGCTGGCGAACGCCCACACCCAGAAGGGCAAGCTCCGGGAGCGGCTGGAGCAGGGCCGGGAGATCGCCCTGCTCTCCAAGCAGCTGGCCACCATCGACCGGCATGTGCCGGGCCTCGCCGAGCCCGACGGCTGCGCCCTGCTCCTCAACCGGGACCAGGGAACGGCCAAGTTCGAGGAGCTGCGCTTCCGCACGCTCATGACCACCCTGTACGCCCAGACCTCCACCGCCTAGGAGGAGACCGATGAACGACACAGCCGCCTTCCCCGTCCAGGACAGCGTGCTATCGGCCGGGGCCATCGAAGAGAGGCTTCTGCCCCTCTACGGATTGACCCCGCCGTACGCCTGCCGGTTCTTCCGGAAAGGGATCTGCGACACCTACCAGATCCGGTCGACCGAGGGCCGGTTCTACCTGAAGGTGTACCGGGCCGGACGGCGCTCCCTGCGGGATGTGAGCGAAGAGGCAAGGCTTCTCAACCATCTGCTGGAGCGGGGTGTGCCCGTCGTCAGACCGGCCCCCCGGTTGGATGGTGGATACGTCAACGAGCTGGCGGCTCCCGAAGGCGCCCGGTACTCCGTGCTCTTCCATGCGGTGGAGGGCGAAGGGGAACAGACAGACCAGCACCGCCGGGCGCTCGGTGCTGCGGTGGCCCGCCTGCACTCGGCCGCGGACTCGCTGACCCCGGCCTACGACCGGCAGCCCCTGGACATGGGCACCCTGGTCGGGGAGAACCTGGTACATATTGAACGGTTCATGGGGCACCGCCCGGAAGAGTTCAGCCTGATCAAGGAGATCGCCGATCATGCCAGCAGCCGCATCGAGTCGCTGTTGCCATGCACCCCTCCGGCCTACGGCGTCTGCCACGGGGACCTGCACGGAGCGGATGTCCGCTACGACGCCAGTGGCAGGCCAACCCTATTCGATTTCGACAGTTCCGGCATTGGATGGCGGGCTGTCGACATCGGGGTCTACCTCTGCCACGAATGGATGGACACGAGCCCGGAAGCCGAACGGGTACGGCAGCAGAGACTCGCCGTATTTCTCGAAGGATACCAGACGGTGCGGGCATTGGGCGATCACGAGCTGGCTGTGGTCCAACTGACCCCGGCCATCCGCCATATCTTCTTAATGGGCCATGTCCTCCGGCACACAACGGTCTACCAGGGGTGGAACTGGGCCGACGACGGTTTTATCGACTGGCACATGAAGTGGTTCAGGCATTGGCATCAATACCGGATGATGCGGAGGTGATCCCCCTGCGTTGGATCGCATCGCTGGCAGCGGCAGCGCTCGCCCTTCAACTGCTCGCCTTTCCCATGGGGAGCGCAGCCCAAGAGGTTGACCACCCCCTGGTGCAGGTCTACGTAGATGGCCAGTTGCTCGATGCGCCCGTGCCCGCCCGAATCGTCGGCGGCAGAACCCTGGTGCCGCTCCGGGCCCTGGCCGAGCGGCTCGCCCTGAAGGTGACCTGGGACGCCGCGGCCCTGGCGGCGGTCCTGACGGCGCCGGCGGCCCCGCCCGCGGTGGTTACCGGCCCCCCGCTGCCGCCCTTTGAGTCCTTACCCGCCGTCCGGGTCTTTCTGAACGGGCGGGAGCTGATCACCGATGTGCCCGGTGTGATCTACGAGGGGAGCACCCTGGTCCCCCTGCGGTTCATCGCCGAGGCGCTCGGCCTGAAGGTCGCCTGGGATGCAGCCAGCCGCACCGCCCGCCTCACCTCGCCGCCGGCGGCCCCGGCTGAGCCGGAGCCGCCACCGAGCACCGCCGGGCGGCACCTCTGCTTCGAGAGCCGGGAGGGCAGCCCCGTGGCCGGGGTGGAGCTTTTCGTGGCCGGCGCCCTGGTCGGAACCAGCGACGAGTCGGGCTGCCTCTCCGTGGATCGGCTGGGCTTCGGCCAGTTCGAGTACACCCTCTACTTCCGCAATGGCAACGGCAACAACGGCATGCGCGGCGGCTTCTCGCTGAGCGGCCGGCCTGGCGAGCGCCAGCGCTTGCAGGTGGAGACATCGCCGGCGGAGGGGCCGCTGGCCACCATCGCCCTGCCCCCTGCGCAGCCATCGGGGCGGGAGACGACGGTAGAGCTGCTCTTCGCCGACGGCGTGCCGGACGAGCTGCGGCGCTACCTGCTGGCCCTGCAGGCCGACCTGGACCCGGTGCTGACCGCCCTCATGGGCCCGCCTCTGCAGAGCGGCAGCCTGCGCATCGTCTACAATCCGGCGAGCTACGCCTCGCTCAGCGGCGACCTGTCTGAGCTCTACGTCACCCGCCTGCCCCGGCTGCTGGGGGAGAACGACCCGGACTTCGATGCCTGGTTCCTGGTGGAGTACGCCCACAAGTACCTGCAGGGCCGGTCGGTGCCCGTCGTTACCTCCCGCTCCTATGAGAACCTCAGCCATGCCATACGGGCTGTGGCGGGAACCTACCTGAACCAGCAGGGGATCCGGCGGATCGGCACGCGGGGCGCGCCTTACTCCATCGCCCTGCGCCCGGTCCTGGAGACGCTTGGCCCCGGGATCCTGCTCAACACCGGGCCCACCGCCGCCTCCAACCCCGGCGGGGGTCGAAGCGGCGCCGAATGGGAAGATGGCAGCTACGAGCGCATGAACCCGCTCACCATCGAGTACGCCCTCTCGGTCTGGCTGACCCTGGCAGAGGCCCGGCATGCGGTGAGCGGGGAGCTTGACTTCTTCCGCCGCCTGCAGGCCCAACTCTGGGTGGTGGACCCCCAGACCCCCGAGCGGTTCTTCGCCCTGGTGAGCGAGGTGGTCGGCGGCCCGGTGGAGGGGCTGGATGCCGGCGAGTGGCTGCGGCGCGCCAGCCTGTTCCAGGGGCTCCCCGATGCCACTCACTTCGTGCGCCCGCTCCCCGTGCGGGGCTCCTTCTGGTACATAACGGGGCTGGATGACCCCGACCGCATCTACCTGCTGGCCGTTCGCCGCCCGCCGGCCACCCTGCTTGCCGGCACGGTCACGCTCACCCTGCGGGATCAGGCGGGGCGGGTGGTGTTCGAAGCCGAGTCCGACCTCGCCTTCCGGGAGACCGGCGAGCCCGCCTTCGTACCGGTGCCCCGCGGGCTCCCGCCGGGAAGCTACACCGCTGTGATCACCGGCAGGGTGGATGGGGTTTCCGTGGAGGCGAGCCAGCCCTTCTCCGTGACGGGGTTGTCCCGGTGAGGCTTCCGTCAGTTTTTGACGCCCTGCTGCGGGGCTCCACTGTGCAATTCCTGACGATTGCAGGCTGGCGGTGGTCACCAGCATACCCGTGGGGGGTAGTAGCAGCGGGTTTTGATGGTCAGAACGCCTCATTGAGGGGGGTTGGGCCGACTCTTCTGGTCCATCCACCTGCGTAGCTCCTGCAATTTGTCAGTTTTTGCACACCAGGCCCGTCGAAGGGGTGTTCAAAATCTGACGATCGCGTGATTCTGGGCGGGTCGTGCCGCCTCAGGGCGGGGGTACCCCACCAGATATGCACCGGTATGAACTGATTGAGGGCAGGCCATGGGCCTGCCCTCTGATTGTCTTGGTTTCTATCGAACAAAGTTGAAGCGTTATCCGTATGTATATATGGAGGTGAGAGCCATGAAGAACGAGAGCCCGATCCCCGGCCTGAAGGTGGCCGGCCCCGATGATCTCCAGCAGACCTTGCTGCTGCAGGTGGCCATGGCGTACTCCTGGATCGCCTATTTCAACCAGCGGGTGCTGCAGGCGGTCAAGCGGGGCTGGAAGCGGCGGCTGACCCATGTGAAGTTCGTGCCCGATGTGGAGAACGGCCTCCTGTACGTCCTGCCGGCGCTCAAGACCGATTACGGCGCCATTCAGCTCGACTATACGGGGCCGGAGACCGGGGCGGAAGTGAGTCTGTACATCCCCCTGCTCAAGTTCGACCTGACCAGGGAAGAGGGGCGCCAGCGGATTTTCGAGGTCAAGGAGCATGAGGTCGAGGGCAAGACCTACGTGGTGCTTGACGTCGGCGGCTCGACCTCTGTCCCGAGCAAGCGCAGGGCGGCCGGGGAAGGGCAGGGGGCGACGACGGTCGCCCAGACCGCAGCCTCCCGGGAGACGGCTGCCGAGGAGTAGGGTGACCTCGGGGTGCGGCCCCGGCAGGGGCAGGGTGAAACCTGGTCGGCGCACGGGAGCCGCCGGGCCGGCTACAAGCTCCCGCCAGGGTCCCGCCAGGGTCCCGCCCGGATGTCTACAGGGTGACGACGGGATGTCTACGGGATGTCTACAGGGTGTCACACCCCTTGAGCCAGTATACTTACAGGGCACGACAAAGGCGCCAGAGCGAAGTCGCTCTGGCGCCGTCACTTATCCGGCCAGCACGTGTTCCTCGATCGCATCGGCCCAGCCATCGGCCGTGTTGGGGCCGGTCACGACCCGGGCGGCCTGCTTGACCCGGTCGGGGGCGTTGCCCATGGCAATCCCGAGGCCGGCCTCCTGCAGGGCGGGCATGTCGGCCTCCTCGTCGCCCAGGTAGAGCGTCGCCTCCCGGGGGATGCCGAGGATCGCCGCCAGCGCCCGCAGGGCGGCGCCCTTGTTCACCCCGCCGGGCAGGATCTCGGTGAAGTTGCTGGCCGAGTTCGACGAGGTCACGTAGACCTGGCTGCTGATCCCAGCCTCCTCCAGGCGCTGCTCAAAGAGGGCGCGCAGGCCGGGGGCGGGGTAGAAGTAGAGCTTGTTCACCCCACGGGTGGTGGTGGACAGCGCCTCCTCCAGGGGGCCGAAGAAGGGCATGTCGGTCAGGAGGCCCTGCTCCTTCAGCTCCTGGAAGCGGGGCGAGAACTGGTCGACGTGCCAGTGGTCCTCCAGCTCCATGCCGAGGCTGGCGCCGGGCGCCACCGCTCGCATGGCGGCCACCACCTGGAGGGCGATCTGTACCTCCATGGTGTGGGCGAAGAGCGTCCGGCCGGTCAGCGGCTCGTAGGCGAGGCCGCCGTTGTAGGCGATCACGGGGCCGGTCAGGCCCAGCTCCCGGTAGAGCTCCCCGATTCGCCGGGGCGGGCGGGCGGTGGTCAGGACCACGGTGGCCCCACGGCGCTCCAGCTCCGCCAGGGCGGCCCGGGCCCGCCCGGTCACCTGGCCCTCGTCATTCAAGAGCGTGCCGTCGATGTCGGTGGCGATCAGGCGGTAGCGCATCAGCGGCCGTGCCTTGTCGCTTCGACGTAGATGCAGTGGTCCTGGACCCCGTCGATGCCCATCGCCTCGGCGGCGGCCATCGCCTCATCGTTGACGATGCCCTGCTGCAGCCAGAGCACCTTCGGCTTGGTCTGCATCTGCTCGATCTCCTGCACCACTTCCATGATCGTCTCGGAGCGGCGGAAGACGTCGACCACATCCACCGGGAAGGGGATCTCGGCCAGCGACCTGTAGACCTTCTCGCCCAGGATCGTGTCCGCCCGCTTGGGGGTGACCGGGACGATCTTGTGGCCCCGCTGCTGCATCTCCTCGCTCACGTGGTAGCTGGGCCGGTCGGGCTTGTCGGAGAGGCCGACGACGGCGATGGTCCGGGGGGCCTCCACCGCCCACTTGATCACCTTGGGGTCGTTGACTGCCAAAGCTATCCCTCCTGAGAAACGGCGGCGCGCAGCGCATCCGCCAGATCATCGATTAAATCTTGGACGTTTTCGATCCCCACCGAGACACGGATCAGGTCGTCGCCCACGCCTGCGGCCACCCGCTGCTCCGGGGTGAGCTGGCTGTGGGTGGTCGATGCCGGGTGGATCACCAGCGACTTGGCATCGCCCACGTTGGCCAGGTGGGAGAAGAGCTTCACGTGGTCGATGAACCGGGCGCCGGCCTCCAGGCCGCCCCGGACACCGAAGACCAGCATGCCGCCGTAGCCGCCGCTCAGGTACCGCTCCGCCCGGTCGTGGGTCGGGTGGCTCTGCAGGCCGGGGTACTGGACCCAGGCCACGGCGGGGTGGTCGGCCAGGAAGCGGGCGATGGCCAGTCCGTTCTCGCTGTGCGCCCGCATGCGCAGGTGGATCGTCTCCAGGCCCATGAGCAGCAGGAAGGCGTTGAACGGCGCCTGGCAGGCGCCCAGGTCCCGCAGCATCTGCACCCGCACCTTGGTAATGAAGCCCGCCGGGCCGAAGTCGGTGGCGTAGCGCACCCCGTGGTACGACGGGTCGGGCTCGGTAAAGCCCGGGTACTTGGGGGAGTTCCAGTCGAAGTGGCCCGAGTCGACCACCACACCGCCCATGGCGGCGCCGTGGCCGCCCAGCCACTTGGTGGCACTGTGGACCACCAGGTCGGCGCCGTGTTCGAAGGGGCGGCAGAGCACCGGGGTGGCGAAGGTGTTGTCGATGATCAGCGGAATCCCGTGCTCGTGGGCGATCTCCGCCACCGCGGCGATGTCGAAGACGTCGAGCCCGGGGTTGCCGATGGTCTCGCCGAAGACGGCCCGCGTGCGCGGCGTGATCGCCCGGCGGAAGTTCTCGGGGTCGGCCGGGTCGACGAACCGGGTGGCAATGCCGTACTTGGGCAGCGTGGTGGCGAAGAGGTTGTAGGTCCCGCCGTAGAGGGACGATGAGGTGACGATCTCGTCGCCCGCATGGCAGATGTTCAACAGGGTCGCCACCATGGCGGCATGGCCCGAGGCGAAGGCGACCGCCCCCACCCCGCCCTCCATCTGGGCGATGCGCTGCTCGAAGGCATCGGTGGTAGGATTGCCAATCCGGGTGTAAATGTTGCCCGCCTCTTCCAGCGAGAAGAGTTTGCGGGCGTGCTCGGTGGAGTCGAAGACATAGGCGGTGGTCTGGTAGATGGGCACCGCCCGGGAGCCCGTAACCGGGTCCGGCTGCTGCCCCCCGTGTACGGCCATGGTCTCAATGGCGTAGCGCTTCTTCATACGGTCGGCCTCCCCTGCCCCTTTGCATCGATCCATTACGGAGGATTGTACCACGGAACGGACCCCTGTTTACAGGGCGGGGCGGGCCCCCACCCGGGTGACGATGCGGGCGCCCAGCCGGTTGGCCGCCCGGGCCGCATCCAGCGGGGCCAGCCCGGTGCGCAGACCGTGAATGAAGGCCGCCCCCCAGGCGTCGCCCGCCCCGGTCGCATCGACCACCGGGCCGTCCAGCGGGGCCGGCTCCACGTGGACCAGCCGGCCCTCGTGGGCCAGCAGGGCGCCCTCGCCCCCCAGTTTCACCGCCACCGTCTCGGCCTGGGCCGCCAGCGCCCGGGCCGCCGCCTCCACGTCGGCCAGGCCGGTCAGGGCCAGCGCCTCCTCCCGGTTGGGCAGCAGCAGCTTCAGCCCGGCGGGGACCGCCAGCCCGTGGCGGCGGATAAACCCGGCAGATGAAGGATCCAGCGAGATCGGCAGCCCCGCCTCCCGGGCCAGGTCGATGGCGCGGGCCGCCGCCCGGCGGGGCGCCTCCCAGAAGAAGGAGTAGCCGGTCACGTGGAGCCAGCCCGCCGTGCGGAGATCATCCGCATCGATGTCGACGGCGTCCAGGTGGTGGTTGGCCCCGCGGGGGACCATCATGTGCCGCTGGCTGCCCTCGCTGAAGAGCACCAGCACGGCGGTGGGGTGGACCGGGTCGAAGGCGATGCGGCACGCCACGCCCTCCCGCTCCATGTCGGCCGCCAGGGCCCGCCCCAGCAGGTCGTCGCCCACCCGGCCGGCAAACCGGACCGGGCTGCCCAGGCGGGCGGTCCAGACGGCGAAGTTGGCCGCCGAGCCGCCGGGGGCGGAGCGGACCTCGCCGGGGGTGTCGGTGTCGCGATCCAGGGCGGACTCCACCGAGGCCACCACATCGAGCACCAGGTCGCCAAAGGTAAACAAGGGCTTCACCGTGTAAGCCTCCTTGTGGAAAATGAAAAGGTCGCCGGACGGTAGAGTTCCCGTCTGGCGACCCTTTTTCCTACTTACGCCTTGCCGACCGAGCCGAAGAGGGTCATCTTCTCCTTCAGCTTCTCCTTCAGCACCGCCTTGGCGGGGGCGAAGATCTTGCGGGGGTCGATCTCGTTCGGCTTCGCCGCGAGCTGGGCGCGGATCTCGCCCAGGAAGGCCTCCCGCAGTTCGGTGTCGATGTTCACCTTGCGAATGCCCAGCTCGATCCCCTTCTTCACATCGGCCTCGGGCACCCCGGAGCCGCCGTGCATCACCAGGTAGGCGCCAGTCCGGCGGTGGACCTCGTCGATCCGGTCCAGCGCCAGCTTGGGCGGCAGCTTGTAGTGGCCGTGGGCGGTGCCGAAGGCCATGGCCAGGGCATCGACGCCGGTCGCCTCGTAGAACTCGATGGCGTCGGGCACGGGGGTGAGCATGGCGTCCCGCTCCTCCACCACGATATCATCTTCCACGCCGCCGATCTTGCCGATCTCGCCCTCGACCGAGACGCCTACAGCGTGGGCGACCTTGACGATCTCCTGGGTCCGGGCGATGTTCTCCTCCTTCGGCCACTGGGAGCCGTCGAACATCACCGAGGTGAAGCCAGCCTGAATGCAGGCGATCACCGTCTTGTAGTCGGTGCCGTGGTCCAGGTGGAGCGCCACGGGGACCGTGGCCTTCTCGGCCGCCAGCTTGGCCAGGCCCACCACATAGTGGAGCCCGGCGTACTTGATCGCCCCCTGGCTGGCCTGAATGATCACCGGGGAGCGCAGCTCGTCGGCCGCCTCCACAATCGCCTGGACGATCTCCATGTTGTTGCAGTTAAACGCACCCACCGCGTACTTGCCCTGCTCGGCTGCATCCAGCAACGTCCGAAGTGATACCAGTGGCATCGGTAAATCCCTCCGTTCGAATCTCCTGCGGCGTCATGCCGCCCATGCAAGAGTTATGCTCCCACCGGCGCAACTCCTACCAACGGGATGATCGGTCCTTTCGATCCACCCGATTGAGGGAGTCTATAAATGCACCGCCCGTCCCTTGCGGGACCGCTCAATCTGAATCCGGCCCAGGGTGGCGATCAGCGCCCCCCGCACGGACTCATCCACGTCGACGAAGGTGACCCCGTACCAGCTATGGGTCAGGTCGTCGGTCTTGCGGACCAGTTGGCCCCGGAAGGTGAAGCGCTGACCCTGAAGGGCGAAGGAGAAGGTGGCGTACACCCCGCTGCGGATTGGCAGGTCCACATCGGTCCGCATGTACAGCCCGCCGCCGCCCAGGTTGATGATCGACACCGGGCGCGGTTCCACCGAGATGGGGTTCTGGCCGACCTCAAAGATCTGCATGCTGCCGGACAGTTCTTCAAAGCTCAGGCGGAAATACCCGCGACGGCTCTCGGCTGCCTCCTCCATACCGCCACCTCGCTATTTTGTTCAGGTTGGTAGACTCATTCTCCCGGTTGATCCACGAATCCTTCTGCCGCCGGTGCGAGAAGGAGTTCACGCAGGAGAGAATGAATCTTCTGGAGCAGTTCTGCTATGTAGGGCAGGAGGTTTGCCCCATGCGCAAGGCCGCCTGGTCCCGCATCGAGGAGGAGTTGGCCGCCCTGCCCCCGCCGCTGCGCCGGGAGGCGCTGGTCCTGCGCCGGTCGATGGCGGCACGGAATCAGGCGGCAGATGGCGCCGGCTACTTCGACCACCCCGATTCCTACCCAACGCCGCAGGTGATTGCCTGGCTGGGCGAGCGCTACCTCCCGGCAGAGCCTGACTTTGTGGAGCGGGTGCTGACCGCCTCGCTCTGGCTCTTCCTCTATATTCGGCTGCAGGACGATGTGCTGGATGACCCGGCAGCCCGGCGGGAGGGGCTGCTCCTGGGGAATATCTGCGTGCAGCGGGGGATGGCGGAGCTCTACAGGCTGCTCCCCGAGGCCGGTGCGTTCAGGCAGGAGGCCGAGGCGGCCTGGACCGCCTTCTCGGCAGCCACCGCCTGGGAGAAGGCGGCGCACTGGGGGCGACAAGCTCCCTTTGGTGAGGCAGACCTGGACCTGCTGGGCGAGAAGTTCGCGGCGATCCGCATCCCTGTGGCGGCGATTCTCTGCCGGGCGGGGCGGCCCGATCTGATTCCCTGTTATGGCGGCGTGCTCCAGGACCTGGGCACAGCGGTGCAGATGGCCAACGACCTGCACAACTGGGAGGAAGACCTGGCGGCGGGGAACTTCACCTACTTCCTGACCCTGGCGGGCGATGACCCGGCCCAGGCCATTGCCGGGGGCATGGCGGCCGAGGCCTGCCTGGCGGTGGCCCGGCGCCGCCTGGCGAGGGCGCTGGAGGCGCTGCCGCCCGATGGCCCCGAACCGCTCCGCGCGCACCTGAGCGAGCGGGCCGAGCGGCTGCGTGCCCGGCATGAGCGGTTGATCCGGGCGAAACTGGGCCTCGCGGAGCGCTGAGAGCGGGGGGAGCGCATCACATGCTGGATATTGAGATCAACACGATCTGTAACCTGCGGTGTAAGACCTGCTTCGTCGATGGCTACCACCGCTTCGACAACCCGGTCACGGTGCCGCGGGAGCGGGTGCGGGCGATCATGGAGGCGGGGCGGGAGCGGTACGGCGGAACGCTGCACCTGATGGGCGGCGAGCCGATGCTCCACCCCGAGCTGCTGGAGATCATGGCCGACGGCTTCGCCCTCGGCTTCACCGATGTGCTGATCAACACCAACGGCACCCGCATGGATGCAGAGACCGCTGCCCGGCTGGCCGCCTTTGCGGCGGTGGATGTGCTGGTCAGCCTCGACGGGCCGGAGGAGCTAAATGACGAGATTCGGGGTCCCGGGGTCTACCAGAGGGCGATGGAGACGATCGGGCTGCTGACGGCGGCCGGCGTGGCGACATCGATCATGGTGACGGTCACCCGGCGGCTCCTGCCGCTGCTGCCCGGCTGGATCGGCGAGCTGCGGGCCATGGGCGGGCTGAAGCTGATCCACCTGATGCCCGTGGGCCAGCTGGCCTCGGAGCAGCGGGCGGAGGCGCTCGCCTACACCGACCTGCTGAGCGCCCGGGAGCTGCTGCAGCTCTACCTGGTCAGTTGGGTCAACCGGCCGCTGACCAAGATTACCGAGGACCCGCTGGTCAATCTCTTCTATTACAAGATGGGCCTGCACCCCCGCAAGGCGGACCAGTGCGAGGCCTGCTCCACCCGGATTGCGGTGCAGGCGGACGGGTCGATCAGCCCGTGTCATCCATCGAACTACAGCTTTGGGCGGCTGGGGGAGATGGACCTGGAGGAGCTGCCGCTGATCGAGACATACCAGCGGATGGAGGCCAACGACTTTGACCTCTGCCGGACCTGCCGGTACAACGACATCTGCGGAATGTGCGGGGCCAGGGCCTACGCCGCCACGGGCGATCCGCTGGGGGCGGTGCCGGTCTGCGTCGAGCTGAAGCAGTTGCTGGGGTTGGAAACATGAGCGGTCTAGCGGGTCTTGAGGCGCTTGTGGTCGCGGTTCGGGCTCTGCTGGAGCATGATGGGCAAGAGTTCTGGGCCCCGGCCCCGCCGCCGGAGCCGCTGGACCCTGCGCTGGCGGGGCTGCTTGCGCAGTTGGAGCCCGGCTCCTGGCAGCGGGATCTGGGTCTGGCCCTGGCGCTCCGCCGCAACGGCCCGCTGCGGCAGGCCTACCTGCGGGCGGCGCTGGCCCGGGGCGGCCTGCCGGACCTGCTGGAGCGGCTGGCTCTGGCAGAGGGCGAGGGCTGGCCTGCGCTGCGCCTGCGGCTGCTGGCGGGGGCGTGGCGGAACGACCCGGTGCGGCTGGAGTCGCTGGCGGAGGGGCTGGCGGAGCGGGTAGGGCTGGGGTTGGCTGCCGGGCTGGCGTACCTTGACCCGGCGGTCCGGCTGCCGGCGGAGGCCTGGGAGGTGCCCCGGCTGAGCCAGCCGCCGGAGGTGGGGGCCGGGGTGGTCTTCCCGGCGGCGGTGATTGCCGAGGCGCTCCTGACAGCCGGCTCTCTCAGCGTGGCCCCTCTGGTGAAGGAGATCGTCGACCGGTGGACACCGGTGGGCTGGAGTTACTGGAACCCCGCTTTCCTGCCCCCCGACGCCGACACCCTGGGCCAGGTGCTCCAGGTTCTTGTGCGCACCCTGGATCCGGGCGATTTCGGGCGGTTTGCCGCCGGCCCGGCGGCCCTGGCGGCGGCGCAGGTGGGGCCCGACGGCGCTGTGCCGGTCATGCTGGCCGCCGGCGGCGCCTGGAGCCGGGAGGCGGCGGATGGGGTCTGGGTGGTGCGGCGCTGCCCGGCGGTGGCGGCCAACCTCTTTACCGGGCTCTACCTGCTGGACCCCGAGCGGTACGGCGAGACCGCCGAGCGGGGCGCCCGCTTGCTGCTGTCCTGGCGGGAGAGGACCGGGAGCTGGGAGGGGCCGGGCTATCGCCCGCCCTACGGCCGGTATGTGGCCCTGCGCTTCCTGGCCTTGCTGGGTAGTTTTGAGGGGCTCGCGGATGAGAGGGAGCTGATTCTGGCTGAACAAAGGTGGGACGGCTCCTGGGGGACGCCCCAGGCCACCGCCCTGAACCTGAGTACGCTCCTCACCCTCGGGGAGCGGGGCGATGCGGTGGATCGGGCCGCCCTCTACCTGACCGAGACCCAGCAGGTGCAGGGCTGCTGGCGCTCCGAGCCGCTCTGGCTGACGCCGGGGCCGGGGGGCTACCCTGCCACCTACTACGAGAGCGTTCCGGTGACCACGGCCCTCTGCCTCCGGGCGCTGGCCCGGTGGATGGCCCACCGCCGGACTTGACTTCCCGGTTACCTAATCGCAAGCGGGGAGGGATGAGCATGCGTCCCGAGATGAATCGACTGGTCGAGAAGGCGATGGCCGAGCCCGCTTACATGCAGCGGCTTCTGGCCAACCCCCAGGAGGCCGCCCGCGAGGCCGGTGTTGAGCTTACCGAGGAGGAGCTGGCCCAGATCAAGCCCCTGAACCTGAGCGATGCCAGCAGCCTGCTGGAAGCCCAGAAGCGCGCCGGGTGTTAGACGGTTGGGGGGCGGCACCGTGCTGGTGCCGCCCTGCCGCACGTTTTAGGAGGAGGATTCTCGGTGACGGAAAAGGTGACCCGGGCGGGCTGGCAGCAGCTCGCCACCGAACTGCTGGAGCTCTACCGGGGCGAGCTGGCCCGCCACGGGATCAGCCTGGGGCCCGACCTGCACCTGGAGGCCGATGAGTCCACCCCCTACAGCTACTGCGACCTGGCCACGGGCCGCATCTCGCTCAACCTGCCGGGAACCGACCGCTTCGCCGACCTGCTCGTGATTATGGCGGTGGGCGGCCTGCTGGGCACTCGCGGGATGGATGAAGCGCTGCGCGCCCTGCGGGCGCTCCAGCCCTACCTGCTGGGCCATGAGCTGGCCCACTACCTGCGGGAGCGGTTCGGGGCCTTCACCCCGAACCACTGGGTCGAGGAGCACGTGGCCAACCGGCTGGGCATGGCGCTGGCCTGCACCGTGCCGGCCTTTACCGCCGAGCTGGACTTCCTGCGCCGCCTGGCGGAGGGGGCCCGGGAGCGGCTGCCCCTCCGGGAAGACCAGGTGGTCGGGGCGCTCCGGGAGACCCACGCCGCCGCCGTGGAGGAGGTCTTGGCCTTCGCCGAACTGACCGGCGCCGACGAGCTGGAGGCGCTGCGGGCGGCGGGGCTTGAGGCCGAGGTGGCCGCCCTGAGCGACCGGCGGGACCGGAGTGCGACCGCCTTCAACGAGTCCTACCTGACCGATGCCACCGCCTACATGCGCCAGCAGCTGGCCTGGTTCTGCCAGCAGGTGCTGGAGCCCGAGCCGCCCGAGCTGGGGGCGGAGCTGGAGGCCCACCTGCTGACCGCCTCCTGGGAGGAGCGGCTCCAGGCCGAGAGCGCCGAGGTGCTGGCCCGCCTCGCTGCGGTGGATGATCCAGCCGCTCCGCCCGCATGGAGCGGGGCGGAGCGGCTGGCGGCCGCTGCCGGGGCAGACGACCGCCTGCGGGCCATCGCCCTGGAGCAGCTGCGGGAGGCAGGCGATGCGGAGTCTCTGTTGGGCCTGCTGCGGGAGGCCGCTGCCTCCTGCCGCCGCTATGCCGCCCTGCAGGCGCAGGCCGGGGGGCAGGGGGCGCTCCGGGAGGCGCTCGCCGACGCCCACCACCTGGCGCTGGAGGTCGGGGCGGAGGCGGCGGGGGCGCTGGCCGGGCTGCCGCTGCACGTGGTGCGGGCGGGGCTCGGGAGCCAGACAGACCGGGCCCGGGCGATCACCCTGGGGCTGGTCCGCCGGCGCCTGACCGGGGAGGCCCGGCGCCTGGCCGCCTCGCTCCTGCACCCCGAGCCGCTTCCCCCCATGGACCAGGCCGAATTCCGGCAGGCGCTGCTGGCCGACCCCGACCCGCTGGTAGCCACAGAGGCGGGGGCGGCAGGCCGGCTAGACCGGGAGACGCTGGCGGAGCTGCCCTTCTTCCGGGCCGCCCCGCTCCTGCGCCCCCTGCGCGGGGCCGAGCTGCTCCCGCTGGCCCGGGCGGCTGCGGAGGTGCGCGCTGAGCCTGGCGCCGTGCTGGCCCGCGGCGGCCACCGGCTGGAGCGCCTCCTCCTGCGGGGAGACGGGCGGCTGGTCGGGCTGGTGGAAGGATTCGCCGGGGCGCCCGTGCGGCGCACCGTGCGCCTGGCCGCTGGGCAGCGGGCCCTGGGGATCGCCGTGCCGGAGTTCCTGGCCATCTGCCGGGAGGAGCCGAAGCTGGCGCGAATCATCGCCCTGCACCTGGCCCACCGGGTCTGGGAGCGCCACGCCCCCCACCTGCAAGGCCCGGCTGCCGCTCCGGGGGCGCCCCTGCCCAACCGGCCCCTGCTGCCCGCCGAGAAGGCGCTGACCCTGCTGGACACCGACCTGTTCGGTCCCCACGGCAGCCAGGCGCTGCTGGGGATCGCCGAGGCGTTCGTGACCCGGTTCTACCCTGCCGGGGCCCCCCTGGCGGAGGCGCACAGCGCCCCCCGGCTCCTGGTGGTCGTGGCCGGACAGGTCCGGACCGGGGGCGTGGTGTCGGGGCCCGGCGCGGTGCTGGGCGACACCGAGTGCCTCCTGGCCCGCCCCTGGCGAGAGCCGGTCACAGCTGTCAGCCCGAGCGTTACCGTGGAGGCCGAGCACGACGCCTTCCAGCGGCTCCTCTACGCCCTGGGCGACCTCCCCTTCCACCTGGCCCGGCGCCAGGCACGCCGGCTGAGCCTGGGGTGAGGGGGGTACCCCCCGGGTGAAAAGGTGTTTCGAACGCTTAGCGTCAGTTTTTGACACCCCCAGAAGGCAGCCGGATGTGCAAAAGCTGACACTATCGGTCTCCATCACCCCTGGAAAGGCCCTCCAGGCCCATAGATCTCTCTGCATTACCCACAAGTCGTCGCCAAAAATCATAGATCTGGCCGAAACCTACCCCTGGGGGGTACTAAACCGGGCGTTAGAGTCAGGAATTGCGCAGGAGGGCGACCCAGGGACGTGTCAAAAACTGACGGAACCCTCGGGCCCCCAGGGGAAAGCCCGTAGTCCAGCGCTCCGGCCCCCCGATCCCCTGCCCCCTGCCCCCTGCTCCCTGCTCCCGATCCCCTGCCCCCAGTCCCCTGCCCCCTGGCCCCGATCCCCTGCCCCCAGTCCCCGATCCCCTGCCCCCTGCCCCCGGTACGCAACCGAAGCCGCCACGGTCGTGGCGGCTTCTCGTATCAGGCTTTCGACTTCATGAGCGCCTCGGTATTGGCGCCCCCCGGCGGCACGATGGGGAAGACGTTCTCCTCCTCCACGCAGCGCACCTCCACAAAGACCGGCCCCTGGTGCGCCCTGGCCTCCGCCATGGCGGCGGACAGCTCTCCCACCCGCTCGACCCGCACGCCCTTGATTCCGTAAGCCTCGGCCAGCCGCACGAAGTCGGGCGTACCCGAGCGGAGGTCGACCTCCTTGTACCGGCCCTTGTAGAACATCTCCTGCCACTGGCGGACCATGCCAAGGTAGCCGTTGTTCAGCACCACCACCTTGACCGGCAGGTTCTCCTGCACCACGGTGCCCAGCTCCTGGAGGCACATCTGGATCGAGCCGTCGCCGGAGATCACCACCACGTCCCGGTCGGGCCGGGCGATGGCCGCCCCGATGGCGGCAGGAAGGCCAAAGCCCATGGTGCCCAGACCGCATGAAGAGATCCAGGTGCGCGGCTCCGAGCGCAGGCAGTAGTGGGCAGCCCACATCTGGTGCTGGCCCACGTCGGTGGTAACGATCGCCTCGGAGCCGAAGGCCTCGTGCAGCGCCTGGAGCGCCTGCTGGGGCCGGGGAACGGCGTCGGGGTCGAACGATGTCTCCTCCCCCCGCCGCACGCCCCAGAGCGGGTGCTGGTCATGCCAGGCCTGGACCTGAGCCAACCACTCGCCCGGCTCCTGCGACCAGTCGCCCAGCGCCTCGTTCAGCTGCTTGAGCGCCAGGCCACAGTCGCCCACAAGGGGGATGTGAGAGGTGAGGTTCTTCGAGATCTCGGCCGGATCGATATCGATGTGGATGATCCGCGCCTTCGGGGCGAACCGGGCCGCCATGCCGGTCACCCGGTCATCGAAGCGCATGCCGCAGGCGATGAGCAGGTCGGCGTTGGCCACCGCCCGGTTGGCGGCGAAGGTGCCGTGCATGCCCAGCAGGCCGAAGCACTGCGGGTGATCCATGGGGAAGCCGCCCAGACCCATGAGCGTCTCCACCACCGGGGCGCCCATGCGCTCCGCCAGCCGGCGGAACGGGTCAGAGGCCCCGGGGGAGTGGACCACTCCGCCCCCGCAGAGCAGCACGGGCCGCTCCGCTGTCCGGATTGCCGACGCCGCCGCCTCCACCTGCTCCGGGTCAGCCGCCCCGGCCACGCGGTAGCCAGGCAGATGGACCCTCTCGGGGTAGCGGTAGGGGATTCGGGCGTTGGTCACATCTTTGGGGATGTCGATCAGAACCGGCCCCGGACGGCCCGTCTGGGCGATGTGAAAGGCCTCCTTCACCACGCGGAGCAGGTCAGCCGGATCGGTTACCAGGTAGTTGTGCTTGGTCACCGGCATGGTGATGCCGGTCACATCCGCCTCCTGGAAGGCGTCCCGCCCGATCAGGGGACGGATTACCTGTCCGGTGATGGCGACGATGGGGGTCGAGTCCATCATGGCGTCGCAGAGGCCGGTGATCAGGTTGGTAGCGCCGGGGCCCGATGTGGCCAGCACCACGCCGACCCTGCCGGTGGCCCGGGCGTAGCCCTGGGCGGCATGGATCGCCCCCTGCTCGTGGCGGGTCAGCACATGCCGGATCCCGCTGTCGTACAGCGCATCATAGATGTAGAGACTCGCCCCGCCAGGGTAGCCGAAGATCACCTCGACTCCTTCGGCTTCCAGCGCCTTCAGCAGTGCCTGTGCGGCCAACATTTCCATGACCTTCAGCTCCCTTTAAGTAGGGGGAGGAAGAGGGCACCCTCCCCCCCACGCACGTAGTTTTCTCGGTCGCCCTCTGCTACTTGAGAATGGCCCCTGTGTTCGCACTGGTCACGAGCCTGGCGTACCTTCCCAGCCAGCCCTTGCTCACCTTGGGCTCGGGCTTCTGCCAGGTGGCCTGGCGCCTGGCCAGTTCCTCTGGCGAGACCTCCAGCGTCAGGATCCGGCCGGGGATGTCGATCGTGATCGTGTCCCCGTCTTGAATCAGGCCGATCGGGCCGCCCTCGGCGGCCTCGGGGCTGATATGGCCCAGGCAGATCCCTCTGGTGCCGCCGGAGAACCGGCCATCGGTGATCAGGGCTACATCTTTGCCTAATCCCATGCCTACGATGGCGCTTGTGGGGGCCAGCATCTCAGGCATGCCGGGGCCGCCCTTGGGGCCCTCGTAGCGGATCACCACCACGTGGCCGGCCTCGACCTTGCCGCCGAAGATGCCGGTGAGCGCCGCCTCCTGGCTCTCGAAGCAGATCGCCTTGCCGGTGAAGATCTGAATGCTGGGATCCACCGCCCCTACCTTCAGGACGGCGCCGTCGGGGGCCAGGTTGCCGAAGAGCATCGCCAGGCCTCCGGTGGCGGTGAACGGGTTCTCCACCGACCGGATCACCTGGGGGTTTCGGTTTTCGGCCTCGGCGTAAAGCTCGCCGAGGGTTTTGCCCGAGGCGGTCATGCAGTCCGGGTGGAGCGTGCCCTCCTTGCGGGAGAGCTCCTTTAAGATCGCCATGATCCCGCCGGCCTGGTGCACATCTTCGATGTGCACGTCGGGGGTGGCGGGGCTTACCTTGCAGAGGTACGGGACCCGGGCGGAGAGCTGGTTGATCCGCTCCAGCGGGTAGTCGATCTCCGCCTCGTTGGCGATCGCCAGGGTGTGCAGCACCGTGTTGGTGGAGCCGCCCATGGCAATGTCCAGGGCGAAGGCGTTGTCGATCGCCTCTACCGTAACGATCTCCCTCGGCCGGGGGCCGCCTGTTTTGGCCATCTCCACGATCCGCTTCCCGGCGGCCCGGGCTAACGCCTCCCGCTCGGGGGACTTGGCCAGGGCTGTGCCGTTGCCGGGGAGCGCCAGGCCCAGGGCCTCGCAGAGGCAGTTCATCGAGTTGGCGGTGAACATGCCCGAGCAGGAGCCGCAGGTCGGGCAGGCGTTGTCCTCCAGCTCCTTCAGGGCGGTGTCGTCGATCATCCCGCGGCTGTGGGCGCCGACGCCCTCGAAGACCGAGATCAGGTCGGCCTTGCGGCCATCGCTCAGGCGGCCGGCCGCCATGGGGCCGCCGGAGATGAAGATGGTGGGCACGTTGATCCGCACGGTGGCCATCATCATGCCCGGCGTGATCTTGTCGCAGTTGGGAATGCAGATCATCGCATCCAGCTGGTGCGCCTCGATCACCGTCTCCACGGCGTCGGCGATCAGCTCCCGGGAGGGGAGGCTGTAGCGCATCCCGATGTGGCCCATGGCAATGCCGTCATCCACCCCAATGGTGTTGAAGAGAAAAGGAACGCCGCCCGCCGCGCGGACGGCCTCCTTTACCAGGTCACCAAACTCCTTCAGGTGAACGTGACCCGGCACGATATCGATGTAGCTGTTGGCAATGCCGATGAAGGGCTTCCCCATGTCGGCGTCGGTGACGCCGGTCGCCTTGAGCAGCGCCCGGTGGGGCGCACGGTCGTGGCCTTTCTTGATCGTATCGCTGCGCATGGGAGACCCCCTACTTGTCTTACTAGCCGTGCATGGCCTCCTCGTGCTCCTTCAGGCCGTTGGCGTGCAGCACATGGGTCGAATGCCAGGGGTACTCGATCTGCTTGGCGAGCTTGCGGGCCGCCTCCATGGAGACCAGGCGGGCGACGGTGTAGAGCGCCCCGTCGATACCCGCCGCCACCCCTGCGGTCGAGATGATCTTGCCGTCGACAACCACCCGGGCGAAGCGCACATGCAGGCCCGGGAACTGCGCCGAAAGCAGGTGACGGCGCCGGTAGTGAGTGGTGCAGGAGCGGCCCTCCAGCAGGCCCGCCCGGGCGGCGATGAACGCCCCGGTGCAGACGGTGAGGGTGACGCGTGATGCGGACGCCACCCGGGCCACATACTCCACGGCGGAGGCCAGCGAGGCCGGGTTCTCCCGGGTCACCGGGCCGCCCGGAATCACCAGCACGTCGGGTTCGGGCGCATCGGCAAAGGTGTAGTCAGCGACCACCTTCAGGCCGTGGCTCCCCCGCACCTGCTGGGTCTGGGCGACGGTAAAGACCTCCCCCACGCTCGCCAGTACCTCGTACGGACCGGCGAAATCTAGCTCCTCAACTCCATCGAACAGCAAGATAGCGACCTTCATGGAACTCGAACTCCCTTCTATCTGTGCGAACCCCAGTGGACATGCGTCTCGTAAGAAGGGTGGATAGGCAGAGGTCAGGCGGCCGGGTGCGGATAGATCTCCGTGCCCACCGACTGGGTCAGGGTGCGGAACCGCTCGATCAACCGCCAGGTGATCGCCCCCGGCGTGCCGTCGCCGATCGCCCGCTTGTCGGCCTCGATCACCGGGACCACCTCGGCGGCGGTGCCGGTCAGGAAGCACTCGTCGGCGGTGTAGAGGTCAAAGAGGGTAAAGGTGCCCTCCTCCACCTCATAGCCCATCTCCCGGGCCATCTCCATGACGGCGTTCCGGGTGATGCCCGGCAGAATGCCCAGGTGAACCGAGGGGGTGATGATCTTCCCCTTCTTCACGATGAAGAGGTTGTCACCCGTGCCCTCGCAGACGTAGCCCTCCTTGTTCAGCATGATCACCTCGGGGAAGCCCAGGGTCACCGCGCTGATCTTGGCCATGATGCCGTTCAGGTAGTTGAGCGACTTGACCTGCGGGGCGAGCGCATCCGCCGGATTGCGGCGGGTGGAGACCGAGACCACCTTCATGCCCTGGGTGTAGACCTCGGCCGGGAAGAGGGTGATCGTATCAGCGATGCAGATGATCGACGGGCGGGGGCACTTGCGGGGGTCAAGCCCCAGGTCGCCCACGCCCCGGGAGACCACCAGCCGGATATAGGCGTCCCGCAGGTTGTTGCGGCGCAGCGTCTCCAGGACCACCTGCTCCATCTCGGCCCAGGGGATGGGGATCTCCATCCAGATCGCCTTGGCGGAGTCGTAGAGCCTGTCCAGGTGCTCGGTCAGCTTCCAGACCCGGCCGTTGTAGGCCCGAATGCCCTCAAAGACACCGTCGCCATACAGGAAACCGTGATCGAAAACGGAGACCTTGGCCTCCTCTTTCGGATACCATTTGCCGTCGATATAGATCTGGATGCTCATTGCTAGGTCCTCCTCCGTTAGTCGCCCCACGCACGCATCTGCCAGCCGGGTGCCGGATCATCGGAGACGGCGAGCGCCGCTCCGGAGAGAATCTTGTTCATGGCGTTGATATAGGCCCGGGCCGATGCTTCGATCACGTCGGTGGAGGTACCCCGTCCGGAGGCGATGCGGTTGCCCGCCTGGACCCGGACCGTCACCTCGCCTAGGGCATCCTGGCCTCCAGTAACCGCTTTGAGGCGGTAGTCGAGGAGCTGTCCCTCGAAGCCCGCCGCCCGGTCGATGGCGTGGTAGAGGGCGTCCACAGGGCCGTCCCCGGAAGCCGCTTCCTGGCGGACGGTACCGTCGCGGTTGAGCCGAACAGACGCAGTGGGAACAGATTGGTTCCCTGAGACGACCTGAAAAGATTCAAGCTTACACACCTCCGCAGTGGTACGGTTTGCCTGCTCATCGCCGACGATCGCTTCCAGGTCGTGGTCGGAGACCATCTTCTTGCGGTCGGCGACCTCCTTGAAGCGGGTGAAGGCAGATTCGATCTCCGCATCGCTCAGCCGGTAGCCCAGGTGCTCCAGCCGGGCCCGGAAGGCGGCCCGCCCCGAGTGCTTGCCCAGCACCAGGGCCGATGCCGGCACGCCCACATCTTCGGGCTTCATGATCTCGTAGGTGTCCCGGTGCTTCAGCATTCCATCTTGGTGGATGCCGGACTCATGGGCAAAGGCGTTGGCGCCCACGATCGCCTTGTTGGGCTGAACCCCGACCCCCGTGAAGTTCTGGAGGATGCGGGAGGAGCGGTAGATCTCCTGGGTGTTGACACCGGTCTGGAAGCCGTAGCGGTCCTTGCGGGTGGTCAGCGCCATGACGATCTCTTCCAGCGCTGCGTTGCCGGCCCGCTCACCGATGCCGTTGATCGTGCATTCCACCTGGGTGGCGCCGGCCTCAATCGCTGCGATGGTGTTGGCCACAGCCAGCCCCAGGTCGTCGTGGCAGTGGACAGAGAAGATGACGCCCTCGGGCGCATCTACCCGGTCGATCAGGAAGCGGATCAGGTCGTAGTACTCCTTGGGGGTGGTGTAGCCCACCGTGTCGGGTACGTTCAGGACCGTTGCCCCGGCCCGGGCTGCCACGGTGAAGATCTTCACGAGAAAGTTCCAGTCCGAGCGGGTGGCATCTTCCGCCGAAAACTCCACCTCGGGGCCGAGGCTCTTGGCCAGGGCGACCGCATCACGGGCGATGCGGACCACCTCGTCAGGCGACTTGCGGAGCTTGTGCTCCATGTGGATCGGCGACGTGGCTATAAAGGTGTGAATGCGGGGCTTCGCCGCCTCTTTTACGGCCTCGTAGCACCGGCGGATATCCGGCTCGTTGGCCCGGGAGAGCCCGGCGATGGTGGGTCCGGTCACGGTCTGGGCGATCTGCCTGACCGCCTCGAAGTCGCCGGGTGAGGCGATGGGGAAGCCGGCCTCGATCACGTCCACGCCAAGCCGCCCAAGCTGCCTGGCCACCTCCAGCTTCGCTTCCGCGGTCATCCCGAACCCGGGGGCCTGCTCGCCGTCCCTGAGGGTCGTATCGAAAATCTGAATCCGCCGCGTCATCGCTACTCACCTTCCTTTGCCTGGTAATTTCGCTCTGGGGTCCAGCGCCGCTGCTACTCGTTACCCTTGGTGCCCACGGCCTTGGGGAGCCAAGCCATCATCTCACGCAGCTGGGCGCCGACGACCTCGATCTGGTGCTCCTGATTCTGGCGGCGCATCGCCGTGAACCGGGGGCGGCCCACCTGATTCTCCAGAATCCAGTCCTTGGCAAAGGTGCCGTTCTGGATCTCGCCCAGGAGCTGCTTCATGCGCTCCTTCACCTCGGGGCCGATCACTCGCGGGCCGCTCACATAGTCGCCGTACTCGGCGGTGTCGCTGATCGAGTACCGCATCGATGCCATGCCGCCCTCGTACATGAGGTCGACGATCAGCTTCAGCTCATGCAAGCACTCGAAGTAGGCGATCTCGGGGGCGTAGCCGGCCTCGGTCAGCGTCTCAAAGCCGTACTTGACCAGCTGGGTCACGCCGCCGCAGAGGACGGTCTGCTCGCCGAAGAGGTCGGACTCACACTCTTCCCGGAAGGTGGTCTCGATCACGCCGGCTCTCGTGCCGCCGATGCCCTTTGCCCAGGCCAGAGCGATGTCACGGCACTGACCGGTGGCGTCCTGGTGGATCGCCATGAGGCAGGGGACGCCCTGGCCCTCCTTGTACTGGCGCCGGACCAGGTGGCCGGGGCCCTTGGGAGCGATCATGAAGACGTCTACGTCCTTGGGCGGGGCGACCTGGCCGAAATGGATCGCAAAGCCGTGGCCGAAGGCGATGGCGTTGCCGGGGCGCAGGTGGGGCTTGATCTCGGCCTCGTATACCGGCCCCTGCTTCTCGTCGTTAATCAAGATCATAATGACGTCTGCGGCGGCTGCCGCCTCAGATACGGTAGCTACCTTCAAGCCGGCCTGGTGGGCCCGGTCCCAGCTCGGGCGGCCCGGTCGAAGACCGACGGTTACGTCCAGGCCAGACTCCTTCAGGTTCAGGGCGTGGGCATGGCCCTGGCTGCCGAAGCCGATCACAGCGATCTTCTTGTTGGCCAAAGCGGCCAGGTTGGCATCAGACTCGTAAAACATGTGCGTCATACAGGTGGTCCTCCCTCTCCGGTTTGATGGCCCCTGCTCCTCTCGCCAAGGCGATGATCCCCGTGCGGACCACCTCTTGCACGCCGAACTCCCGGGCCAAATTGATCAGGGCCTCCACCTTGTCGTGGGTTCCCGTCACCTCGATCGTCACCGCTTCCTTGCCCACGTCCACCACATTTGCCCGGAAGACCGAGGCCAACTGCAGAATCTGGGGCCGGCGCACCGGGTCGCTGGATACCTTGATCAGCGCCAACTCTCTGGCAACGCTGTGCTCGGTGTCCAGGTCGATCACCCGGAGCACTTCGATCAGCTTGTCCAGCTGCTTGGAGACCTGGTTGAGGGTCAGTTCGTCGCCCTCCACCACCAGGGTCATCCGGGAGATGTTCGGGTCGTCCGTCACCCCGACCGCCAGACTCTCGATGTTGAATCCACGCCGCCGAATCAGACCCGCCACCCGTGCCAGAACACCCGGGTGATTTTCGACCAAGACCGCCAGGATGCGCTTCACCCGATCCCACCTCCTTGCGTTCGCAAGTAATCTACGGAAAAAACAAATCCCTACCGCCTGGTGCATTTCGTTCACCAGCAGCGGTAGGGACGACTTTCATCGTGGTACCACCCTACTTCGCCCTCCCCTTGCGGGGAGCAGCCTCGTGGTGCATAACGGCCTCCACGGCCGGCCACTGACCTACTCACCGTTTCCGGCGTTCGATCGGGCAGCTACGGGGTGAGGTTCAGACTGGGGAAGGTGCGGCGCTTCCACCTGTTCGCCGCTCTCTGTGACCTTTCTTGTCCAGCTTACTAGCCCCGTCATCGCTTTTGTCGGTATAAAAAAACGCCCCGGACCCTTCCGACACCACCCCCTTTGTGAGGGATGGCCCGGAACTTGCCGCTGGGGTATTTTAGACCCACGGTGTACCCTGTCTTGCAGGGCTGTGCCGCTCGGACCGGTCCACCCTTTCGGGTGCGGAACCCTAGGCACACTTCCGCATCGCTATGCAATTCGGATGATGATATTGATTGGCATTTTATACGCAGGCCCAGGCCGTGTCAACAACTATTCCACAGGATTTATATTCTCATACGGAATGCTTATGATTCTTTGTGTCGTCCGGCACAAATATTACGGGAATGGGGGACATATTTTAACCGCAGATCTGTATTTCCACTACCTCGAATGAGCGCAGGAGCACGGGGCCGGCCCCCGTGCTCCTGTTCATCGTTTGACTAGACCACGTACGAACCCCAGCTTGGGCTCAAATCGAGTACCTCCTGGATGATCCCCTCGGCAAAGAGGCTGGTGAAGATGGGCACCAGGTTGGGGTCGAACTGGGTGCCGGCGCAGGCGACGATCTCCTCGGCGGCCGCCTCCAGGCTGAGCGGGGTTCGGTAGGCCCGCAGGCTGGTCATGGCATCGAAGGCGTCGGCAATCGCCAGAATGCGCCCCTCCAGGGGGATCTCCTCCCCGGCCAGGCCCCTAGGGTAGCCCTTGCCGTCCCACCGCTCGTGGTGTCCGATCACGAATGGGACCGCCGGCGCCAGGGCTTCGATGCCCTGTAGGATCTGCGCCCCGATCTCCGGGTGCTTGCGCATGAGGGCGAACTCCTCTTCGTCCAGCCGGCCCGGCTTTCGCAGGATTGCGTCGGGCACGCCGATCTTGCCGATGTCATGGAGCAGGGCGCCCATCCGGGCGAACTGCATCTGCTTCTCGTTCCAGCCCAGGCGGGCACAGAGGGTCAGGGCAACCCGGGCCACCCGGTCTGTATGGCCGCGGGTGTACGGGTCGCGCGCCTCGATGGCGTTGGCCAGGGCGCCCACGGTCGTCACCAGCATGTTCTCCACTTCCCGGGTCTTCTGCCGCTCCAGCTGGTATTCGCGGTTGAGATCCTCCGCATAGGAAATAAGCTGGGCGCGCATGTCGTCCAGCTCATCTGAGCGCTTATGGAGCATCTCCCGGACCCGACCGAAGTCACCGGCCAGCAGCAGCGATTGGGTCCGCCAGAACACGACCTGGGCCTCTAACTCCTCGCGGGTCAGCCCAGACAGGTCGTCGAGCACCGGCTAGTCCTCCTTTGACGCCAACAGGCGCTCCACGGTCCCAAGCAGGCTCAGGGGACTGAATGGCTTGGTGAGGTGGACATCTGCGCCTGCTTGGCGGACCAGTTGTTGGCCATCTTCCTGGGTCTTGGTGCTCATGAGAATGACAGGGGTCCTTGACGAGTGGGGGCTCCGCTTGATGGCACGGCAGACATCGACCCCGCTGATCCCAGTAATCGTCTCGTCAAGGATCACCAAATCGGGCTTGTGCATTTCCCGCAGTGCAAGCGCCTGGACACCGCCCGACGCCTGAATGATTTCGTAGCGCGGATCGCGGAGAGTGGCCTGGAGCAGCGCCCGGAGCGCGTCACTGTCGTCTGCGATGAGGATCTTCTTGGCCAACCACCGTGCCTCCTTGCAGGGGATTACGCCACCTTCTGTCATTTACTCCGACGAGGGGCGTAATTCCTCCCAACTGTATTTTCAGGTTGGCCAAACATACAACTCCGGACGGTCCGGGTTCCTCAGAGTGTGGGGCGGATATCGCGGGTGAAGGAGCCCAGCACCTTGCAGAAGTTGGTGTAAGCCGCCAGCTCCGCCAGCGCCTCGCGGACCGCGGGGTCCTCCCGGTGCCCCTCAAAGTCCAGGTAGAAGACATACTCCCAGGGGCGCTCCCGTGCCGGGCGGGACTCCAGCTTCAGCAGGTTGATATTCCGCTCCGCCAGGGCGCCCAGCGCCCGGTAGAGCGAGCCGGGCTGGTGCCCCACCGACATGACCAGCATGGTCTTGTGCGGGCCGGTCCCCCGCTCGGCCGGGGTGCGCTGGAGCAGCACGAACCGGGTGTAGTTCCCGGCGATGGTCTGAATGTCGGTGGCCAGCACCTCCAGCCCGTACCGCTGGGCGGCGCCCACCCCGGCTACCGCCGCCACCCCGGTCATCTCCTGCTCCCGGATCAGCTTGGCCGATCCGGCGGTGTCGTAGGTGGCCACAATCTCCACGCCGAGCTTCTGCAGGTACCGGTCGCATTGGGCCAGCGCCTGCGGATGCGAGATCACCCGCTTGATATCGGCGATCTGCTGCCCCGGCAGCGCCAGCAGGGCGTGGTTGACCCGGTGAAGCACCTCGCCCCCCACGTACAGATCGTGCTGCCGCAAGAGGTCATAGACGTCGTTGATACTGCCTGCCTGTGAGTTCTCGACCGGGGTCAGCGCACGGTCGACCTTGCCCCCGCTGACGGCGGCAAAGACATCCTGAAACGACCGGCACGGGTACGGCTCCGCTTCGGCCCCGAAGAGCGAGCGAATCGCCTCCTCACCGTATGCACCCAACTCGCCCTGAAAGGCGACGACCACCATCTCGCTCCACCTCTCCATTCAGCTATATTCCCGCATTTTATCACGGCGTTATTTTTCCGACTAGATCGTTGCACGAAATCGCCGTCATAAGTTTGTTTGTCGGGACATATGTATAAGTATACCGTCCATGGGGAATATAGTGATGGCACAGTGATGAACCCATGTCAACCTGGGTTTGGAGAAATTTCAAAAGAAAATCCAGTTTCACCTTCTCCTATTATTGACATTATTTGGGTTGTATGGGATAATTGTTCCTGGAGAGAGAACTGCGGCCGGCCTACTTGCCCATCTCCAGGCCGTGCCAGAATCATTGAAAGGCTGGTGAATGGTTTGAAACAGCAGGCCGAAATGGCCCCGACGACCGATCGATTCACTCCGGAGAACATTCTGCCCCTCCTGCAAACGATCGCCGACCTGGTGGAGAAGCGGTGTCACCGCTTCCTCAGCCGCAAGTATGGACTGACCATGCCGCAGTATCATCTGCTGCTGGCCGCCATGTACGGCGACGCCACCACCCTGGGAAGCCTGGCCGACGAGCTCAACTGCTCCCGGGGCAACCTCACCGGGGTGGCCGACCGGCTTGAGCGCGACGGCTGGCTGGTGCGGGAGCGCTCCACCGAGGATCGCCGGGTCGTCAACATCCGTCTGACGGAGAAGGGCGAGAAGGTGTGGGAGATCAAGGGGGAACTGGCCAAAGAGATGGCCGAGATCGCCAAGATCTGGTCCCCCGACGAGCGCACCATCATGCTGCGGGCCATGGAACGGCTCTACGGCGTACTGAAGAGCGAGGGGGGCACCCAGCCCTCCACCGAGCCCAAGTCGGAGGCCATGTAAACGTCGGACGCGTTGCGAAAAGACCACCCTGGTTTGCTCAACCGGGTGGTCTTTTGCGTTGCTCCTTTGCGAGCGTCAGTTCCAGGGCCAGATCAGGGTGAGCCAGCGCTCCAGGCGCGGCGCCAACGGACCCGACAGCGCCAGCAGTTCGGTGCGGGTCAGGCTTCGGGTGGCGATCAGGGTGCCCAGGTAGAGCAACGGGGCGATCAGCAGGGCGCCCAGCAGCGCCTCCCAGCCGCTGATCCTCTCCCAGGCCGCTATCGCAAAGCCGGCCAGCCCGCTCCCCATCACCAGGGACGCAGCGAGCGGGCCGCTTAGCAGGCGGCCCCAGCGCACCGGCTCGTCCAGCAGGCGCCCCAGGGTCCGGCTATTGAGCCAGAGGCAGATCAGGAACATCACCACGCTGGCCACGGCCACCCCCTTCACATCGATCCCCCGAATGGGCGCCAGCAGCGTATCGAGCACCAGCTTCACCGCCATGGCTATGCCCAGGTTGCGCATGGGCTCCGCCGTCTCCCCCAGCGCCTGAAGCTGGGCGACGGTCATCCAGGTGAGTGGGCCCAGCAGGGCGACGGGGCCCATGTAGCGGAGCGGCTCCGCCGCCTGGGGCTCCCCGAAGAGGCGGGCGATTGGGGCCGCCAGCACCATCGCCCCCATGGCTACCGGCAGGCAGATCAGGCCGGCGGTGCGCAGGCCCATCAGCACCCGGTCCCGCACCGCGGCCATATCGCCCCGGGCCTGGGCAGCGGTCAGGGTCGGCATGGTGGCGTTGGCCAGGGCGTTGGTCAGCACGAAGGGAAACCAGACCACCTGCACGGCGATGCCCGAGTAAGCGCCGTACAGGGCGGTGGCCTCCGACAGGGTATAGCCGGCCCGCCGGAAGCCCTGCTGCACGATGCCCACGTCGAGCACGTTCAGCAGCGGCAGGGTGATGGAGCCCACGGTGACCGGCCAGGCCAGCTTCAGCATGCGCCAGCCGAGGCCCCGCGGCGCCTCCACGGGCCCCCTGGCGACCCGATCCTCCGCCCGAACCCGGCGGACGGTCCAGAGCATATAGGCCAGCGAGGCAACCGCCCCACCGGTGATGCCCAGGGCGGCCCCTGCCGCCGCGTACTCCCTGCCCAGGGGCAGGAGCAGCCAGGCGGCGCCAATGGTGACCGCCACCTTGGTTCCCTGCTCCAGCACGGAAGCGGCAGCGCTGGGGGTAATGATCTTGCGCCCCTGTAGGTAGTTCCGGTAGATGGAGTCGAGGGCGAACAGGAGCACCGCCGGCGCCACCGCCATTAACGGGTAGAAGGCGCGGGGGTCGCCCAGCAGCCGGGCCAGCAGCCCGCCCCCGAGAATCAGCAGGGCGGTGGCGGCGCCCCCTGCCACCAGCGCATAGAGCACCGCCAGGTGCAAGACCCGGTCAGCGACCGCCAGCTTCCGCTTCTCGGCGTGCGCCGCCACCAGGTTCTGAACAGCGACGGGAACACCGCCCGCCGCCAAGTGCAGGAGGGCATTGAAGGCAGGCAGGGCCATCTGGTAGATGCCCAGCCCCTCCGACCCGATCAGCCGGGTGAGCGGCAGCCGGACCAGCAGGTTCGAGACCTTGATCAGCAGCCCGGCCAGGGCGAGCGCGACCGCCCCACGCACCAGGGACTCCTTGCGGCTCACGCTCTTCCCCCCTTCCAGAAGGCCCGCGGCCTCCTCAGGGCCTGGGCCCTGAGGGCATAAATATGCGCCCTCCTGCCCGGAGATACCGGGGGGCCGACCGGTCTGACCCAATCGCAAAAATCCAGGCCACACCAACAGGACTTCACCCGAACTCACCCGAAATATATAATGTCGTGTATGATTCGGGAGGCGTACAATAGTGGATCAGTCGAAGCGGAATCTCTACATTCTCTGGGTCGGCTGCTTTCTTACGGCCTGCAGCTTTTCGCTGGTGATGCCCTTCCTCCCCCGCTTCATTGCGGAGTTGGGCGTGACCGATAACCTCTATGCCTGGGCGGGCTGGACCTATGCCATTACCTTTGTGGCGAGCTCGATCATGTCGCCCGTCTGGGGCAACCTGGCCGACCGCTACGGGCGCAAGCCCATGATTATCCGGTCGGGCCTCTCGATCGGCACCATCTACCTGCTGATGTCCTTCGTGACCAACCCGTACCAGCTCTTCGGCCTCCGCATGCTGAACGGCGCCCTCGCGGGCTTTATTCCGTCGGCCATTGCGCTGGTGGCCACCAACACCCCGGAGCACCAGGTAGGCCGGGCGCTGGCGATCCTACAGACCGGCACGGCGTCGGGGGCGATTCTGGGCCCGCTGCTGGGCGGCACCCTGGCCGAACTGGCGGGCATTCGGGTCACCCTGCGGGTGGCCAGCCTCCTGGTGCTGCTGGCCGCCGTCCTGGTAATCGTGGGGGTCAAGGAACGGGTCCTGGGCGCAGGCAAGGCCCGCACCAGCGTCATTCAGGATCTGAAGCTGGCGGTGAGCAACAAGACGCTCTTTGCTCTCATGGTCTCCGCCATGATGATCAACGCCTCAATTCAGTCGCTGGAGCCGATCCTGGTCAACTTCGTGCCCGAGCTGCGACAAGAGCAGTTCCTCCTCGCCTTCACCCACCTGCTCTTTGGCCGCGGTGATGCCCACGCCTTCATCGCCGGCTTTATCTTCTCCCTGCCCGCCATGGCCACGGTGATCGCGGCGCCGCGCTGGGCCCGGCTGGGCGAGCGCCTGGGCTTCGCCAAACTGCTCTCCCTGGGCCTCATGGCCGCCGGCCTGCTGGTGCTGCCCCAGTCGCTAGTCGCCACCGCCGGCTGGCTGATTCTGCTCCGCTTCCTCTACGGCCTGATGACCGCCGCCGTACAGCCCGCGGTCAACGCCACCCTGGCGGAGGTGGTCCACCCCTCCTTCCGGGGGAGGGCCTATGGCATCAACACCAGCGCCATGTTCATCGGGGCGGTGCTGGGCCCGACCCTGGGCGGCTACGTGGCCGACGGCTTCGGGCCTCGGGCGGTCTTCCTGGTGACCGGGGCGATGCTAATGGCCTCGAGTCTCTGGGTCCACCGCCGGCTAGTCAACCGGGATCCGAATGAGCCCCTGGTGGGCGAGCCAACCTGAACGTAGCGGGCGGGTGCGACAATCGCACCCGCCCGTCCTTCTATTCCTCTGGCTCCTTTGCAGCGGCCGCCTGTATGGCCGGCGATCTCCGGCCATGGCGGTAGCAGGTGGATCCATCGAGCAGGTAGTAGCTTCCGCCCACCTGAAGCACCGGTCGCTCTGTCTGCAGGTGGAGGTGAATCAGCTGTTCCGGGTGGGGCACATCCACCAGGGCCACCCCTGCCGGCAGGGTGAAGTCGCTGGCCCGAATCAGCCCGCTGCCCAGCTTCGCCAGGTCGGGGGCGCCGCTCCGCCTGTGCTGCAGCCAGCGGGCAGCCAGCCCTGCGCCCACCAGGAGCGCGAAGAGCCCCAGCGCCACGTAGGCCACCTGCCGGAGCAGAGCGACCGGTACCGTCCAGCCCCACAGGTTAACCGAGAGCGGCACCCGCTCATTGGTCTCGAACTGCTGGCTGTCGGTCACGGTGCGCGGCTCATCCACCTCGACGCCGATTCCCCCGCTGCGCACCAGCACCATCAGCTCCGGGGCGAGCTTGGCGCTTACCGGCTCGCGCTGCCCCTCCACCTCGACCTGCACCGTGGGGCGAACCCGCACCTCGATCTGGTCGTGGGGGATTTTCAGCTCCTGACTGAACGCCCGCACCTCGGCGATGATCTCCCGAACGGGAATATCGACCGCCAGGTCGTTGAGCCGGAGTTCGGCTGCCTCCACCGTCACGGTGCGGGGCGCCAGGAACTGGTGCTGCCGGCGCCAGAGGTTGGGCACCCGGATCTCCCCGTCGATCTGATAGGTCGCTCGAATGGGCGCCTTCCGGTCGGCCCGGAAGTGATAGGGCAGGGTGATGCGGAGCGTCTCGGCCAGCGGGCCTACCAGCACGCGGCGGTAGGCGGGCGGCTCTACGGGGAGGCGCTGCTGGACCAGATCCTCAGCCCCCACCAGGTCCTGGCTGTAGATCGGCCCCGGCTTGACCCGGGCGGTGAAGTCATAGCGCATCTCCTGCTGGTAGGCGAACCAGGTCTCCTGGGTCCGGGCCTCCGCCGGCATGGCGCTGACCCGGGCCACGGCGCCCAGCGAGAGCAGGAAGAGCAGGGCCGAGGCGCCCAGCCAGGACCACGGACTCCGCCCTCCCCGCGGACCGCCCTGCCCGCGTGGCGCACTCCGCCGCCGCAGCCGCGGCGGGTCCAGCGTCCGGCGGAGCCCCCTTCTTCGTCTCCTCATCTGTTGATCCCCCCTCAGCGCGCCCACAGCGAAATGGCGGTCCAAACCGCCCGAAGCCGCCCGGCCAGGCGCCGGTCGGTCAGGGCGATCGCGGTCATTAAGAGCAGCGGAACCAGGGCTACGGCCACCGCCGGCAGATGCCAGTGCAGCCGGGCCATCGCCTGCAAGAAGGCGACCGGCAGAAACGGCAGGTAGACCGACTGGCGCAGGAGCACCTCTTTGCGGCCCGGCGCCTCGCCGGCCACGGAGAGCGTAACCTGCCGCTCGCTGCCCGGCGGCAGCCAGACCCAGGCCGGCGACCACCGGAAGGAGGGATCGCTCGCGCTCAGTCCCATAATCAGCGGCACCCGCGACGGGTTCTCCAGCGTGACCTGCTCCTGGCGCTCGCCGCCGAGCAGGATCTGATGGCTGGAGCTCCAGGGATATAGCTCCCGCACCACCTCCACCCTTCCGGCCTGCCGGGAGCTAAGCGACCAGGTGGAGAGGTAGGTCAGCATGGAGACGCCCAGCCCGAGGGCCAGATAGAGGGCGACCACCCCCGCCAGCCCCCGGGCCCGGCGCCGCCGGACCACCGGCGCGAAGCCGCGCCAGGCCAGCGTCTGATCGGAGGCCAGCAGGTAGATGCCCAGCACCATGGCGACAGCCGCCACATACGGGTTCGAGAGCGGCCCGCGCTCAAGGCTGAGCGCTCCCAGACCGGAGACCTTCGCCACCCGCTCCCCCACCATGGGAACCACCCCCGCCACATGGCGTGGGTAGACCAGGTAGGGGTCGGGTGTCTGGTTGCCGTCGCCCTGGGTGATGAACCCCTCCTGCTCGCTGCCCCCGATAATGCGGTGGACGATCCAGGTCGGATCCTTTTCGGTCTTGAAGACCACGATCTGCCCGACCGACAGCCGCCGTCCCAGGAGCGGGACGACGGCGATCAGGTCGCCGGGGTAGAGCGCCGGCACCATCGAGGTGGTGGGCACCGCAGCCAGTAGGACCGGGCGCCCAGCCAGCCCTCCCATGATGATCGCCAGACTGCCGGCGACCAGCAGCCAGGTGACGAGGCTGATCAGGCGCCCGATCATCTCACTACGCCTTGGTTGCGGAGAGCACCACGGTAATGGGGTTGCTCTGAATGGTGGCTGTGTCTGCGGTCACAATCTCCATGTAGACGGTCATGGTGCCGGCCGCCAGCATGTTGGTCGCGCTGACCGCTGTATCGTCGGCCAGGTTCTTGAAGGTGATCGTCATGCCGGCGGGCGTGCCCGTCGTCGAGAGTGTCACGTTAACGGCGTCATCGGAGTTGTTGGTGATGGAGAAGACCGACTTGAAGACGTAGGTGGAGTCAGGCTGCAGACCGTGGTCCAACGTGATCGCCATGATACCAGAGGCGGTAGAAACCGCCACATCGCTGTCCAGCGTGGCGGGGGCGATCGGGGTCGTGAGGGCCACCAACGCTGTGGTGGTATTGACGACATCGACCGTCAGGTCACTGTTCACTGTGGCTGTCGAGAGGGCCAGAACATTCACCAACACCGCCAGCGCCACGAAGACGACGGCGAGACCAAGAAACCTTGTCTTCACGCTTGATTCCTCCTTGCCTTTCTTTACCGGGATCCTTCGACTCGGACCGTAAAACTCTGAACCGTGTCGCTTCCGGAACCGATCTCCCACCAGAAGTCGACCTCGAAGGCCCCATCGGGGGCGAGCGAGGCGGCACAGGGGAGCGCGCTCCCCCCGCTGCCTGCAACCGCCGTTCCGGTGCCGGTATCGCCGGCCGCGCGGAGATAGATGGCCGCCAGGTCTGCCACACCGCCTCCCGGAACATAGGCTGAGATACAGAGCGTCTCGTCGCTCCGGTTGGTCACCGTGAAGAGCCCCCGGTACCGAAACTGGTCGCGATAGGCCAGGGCGTTGGGGGGGAACCCATACGACGTGCCCGCATTCAGCCCTTTGGTAAAATCCAGAACCAGAGCATCCTGGGTCAGGGTGTCGCGGTAGGCAGCCGTGCCCGAGGCGTTGCCATCGGCGGCCCCCGGCGCGAGCGAGATCAGCGCCTGGCTGGTGGAGACCACCGCAACCGTGGTCGCTGAGTTCACGGTGGCAGAGCGGACCGCCACAGCATTGGGCAGCGAGAGCAGCACGCCGAGCAGGAGCGCCAGAAGCACCGCCAATCGCATGATCCGTCCCCCCTTACGGGCACCCGCCGCCCAGACCGGTAGATCCGGCCTGAACCGTCACCTGCCCCGTGAAGTACAACTCGACGTAGAAGCCGGCGCTGTCGCTGGTCTTCCCCCGAAAGACAACGGTGCGCGTCGCCTCCGTGGTGCCCGGGGTCAGTGTGACATCGCGGCAGGCGGCCACGCCGTCGGCCGGCAGAATATCGGACCCCGATGCCGAAAGGAAGCCGCCCCCGCCATCGTCTTGCACCGACCAGGTTAGCGTAAGCGAGGAGCCGTAACTGTTGGTGCACTGAAAATAGGCGCCGGTGCTGCCGACCCCGCTCTGGAGGGTAATCGTGCTGGGCACCGCGCAGTGGACCAGGCTGTTCGCTGCGGAAATGCTGTAGACGGCCGGATCCGAGGCTGGTGTGTTCACCTGCCCCTGCTGAAGGGCCGAGACCTGCGTCAGGAGAGGAAAGAGGCCGGCAGTGGCCGCGACAATAAGCACCCACCCCAGCATCCTTCGCAACGCCGAACACCTCCTGTCCGCATCGTATAGCCTTCGAACCATTAAATAGGCGACCTAGAAATCGTATAATATAATGGAATTATACCCCATATCCGTCGCGGAATCTACAGTTTGTCGCTAAAAATCTGTCAACATTGCATCAAAAACCGAGACCGGGGTGGGGAAAAGAAAAACTGCACGCCCTAAGCTGTGCAGTCAGGTTGATTATTTCGCCGCGGATTGCGCGGATTACGCGGATTTCCGGACATGCGCGGATTACCTGGCGACTCCGGTGCGGGCCTAGATTTTATAGATCATATATTTTAATTGGAAGAACAGCGACAGGTTCTACCTGATAATCCGCGATTGCCTTTAAATCCGCGTAATCCGCGTAATCCGCGGCCAATAAAAATGACCAGACTGCACACGCCCAGTTGGCGGCACAGTCTGGCAAAAGTGCTACGTCCTCGTAGCGGCCTCCTCCAGCAGCTTGAACTGGCCCAGGTAGAGGTCTGCGTACCGGCCGTTCAGCGCCAGCAGCTCCTCGTGGGTCCCCTCCTCCACCACCTGGCCCTCATCGATAAAGTAGATGCGGCTGGCGGAGCGAATGGTGGAGAGCCGGTGGGCGATTACGAAGGAGGTCCGCCCCTTCAGGAGCCGCTCCAGCGCCTTCTGGATCAGGGTCTCGGTGTAGGTGTCGATATTCGAGGTCGCCTCGTCTAAGATCAGGATCGACGGGTTGGCGCAGAGCGCCCGGGCGAAGGCAACCAGCTGGCGCTGGCCCACCGAGAGCTTCGAGCCCCGCTCGTTGACCTGCGTGTCGTAGCCCTGGCTCATCCGGCTGATGAACTCGTGGGCGCCCACCGCCCTGGCGGCGGCCTCCACCTCTTCATCGGTCGCCTCGGGCCGGCCGTAGCGGATATTCTCCCGGATGGTGCCGGTGAAGAGGAAGGTGTCCTGGAGCACGATCCCCAGCTGGCTGCGCCAGGAGTGCTGGGTCACCCGGGTGATATCGTGGCCGTCGACCAGCACCTGCCCGCCCTGCGGCTCGTAGAACCGGGCCAGCAGGTTGATGACGCTGGACTTGCCGGCCCCGGTGGGACCCACCAGGGCGATGGTCTGGCCGGGCTCGGCGGAGAGGTTGATTCCCTTGAGCACCGGCTGATCCTGCTTGTAGCCGAAGACCACCTCTTTGAACTCCACCGAGCCCTTCACCCGGGGCAGGTCGTAGGCGCCCTCGACATCTTGAATCTCGGGCTTCTGCTCCAGCACCTCCACCACCCGCTCGGCGGATACGATGGCGGCCTGGAAGACGTTGAAGACCTGCGAGAGATCCCGGATCGGCATGAAGAACCGGTTCAGGTAGAAGATAAAGGCCGCCACCTGGCCCACGGTCACCCCGGCGGTCCCGCCGCTGATCAGCGTGCCGCCGTGCCAGAGCACCAGGGTGATGCCGAAGGCGGCTACCACCTCGATGGTGGGAATGAACATCGCCCAGACCGTTACCGCCTCCATGTTGGCCTGGCGGGTTTGCTCGTTGATCTGGTTGAACTGCTCCTGATTCTGCCCCTCCCGGGTAAAGGCCTGGGTGACCCGCATGCCCGAGATCGACTCGGCCAGGTTGGCGTTCATGTCCGCATGGCGGCGGCGCATCTGCATGAACGCATCGCGCAGCCGGTTCTTGAAGTACTGGAGCACCAGAATCAAGACCGGAATGGTAATGAACGAGACCAGCGCCAGGCGCCAGTTCATGGAGAGCATTGTCGCCATGATCGTGATCAGGACCATGGTGTCGGCAAAGATCGTCACCAGGCCCGAGGAGACCAATTGGTTAATGGCATCGACGTCCGACATCAGCCGGGACATGATCCGGCCGGTGGCCATGGAGTCGAAGAAGTGGAAGCCCAGCCGCTGCAGATGGCGGAACATCTTCTCCCGCAGGTCGAAGATGATCGTCTGGCCCACCCAGGAGACGATATAGGTCTGGCCATAGCTGGACCACCAGTTGAGGAAGGCGGTGACCAGGAAGGCCAGGGCGATCCAGTTCAGGCCGGCGGCGCTCTTTTGGACAATATAGGTGTCGATCGCCTGCTGGATCAGATAGGGTCCCACCAGCCCGGTAATGGCGGTGGCGGCCATTAACAGGACGCCGATCCCCAGCCGCCCGGTGTACGGGCGAATGAAGGACCACATGAGCCGGTAGACCTTCGGGTTTACGTCGCGCAGCTTGACATCGTAATCATCAAGCCGGAATGCACCAGGTCCGCCCCATCCCATTTAGCTCGCCACCTCCTTCTCCCCGTCGGGCTTGAGCTGCAGCTCGTAGATCGTGCGGTAGAGCCCTTCCCGCTGGATCAGCTCGTCGTGGGTGCCCCGCTCCACGATCCGGCCCTGCTCCATGACGATCACCTGGTCGGCGTTCATCACGGTGGAGAGGCGGGAGGCGATGACAAAGGCGGTCCGGTTCTGCATCACCCGGTCCATCGCCGCCTGAATCAGGTGCTCGGTCTGCACGTCGATCGCCGAGGTGGACTCGTCGAGGATCAGGATCGGGTTGTCGGTCAGAATCGCCCGTGCGATGGCGATGCGCTGCTTCTGGCCGCCGGAGAGGCCCACGCCCCGCTCGCCCACCACCGTGTTGTACTTGTCGGGGAGGCTGTTGATGAACTCGTGAATCTGGGCCGCCTTCGCCGCGGCGATGATCTCATCCATGGTGGCATTCGGCTTGCCGTAGGCAATGTTCTCCTTCAGCGTCGTGCTGAAGAGGAAGGTCTCCTGGAGCACAATCGCCATGTTCTGGCGCAGCGATTCAAGGGTGACGTCACGCACGTCGATCCCGTCGATCAGCACGCGGCCCTCGGTCGGGTCGTAGAAGCGGGGGATCAGGTTGACCAACGACGACTTGCCCGAGCCGGTCAGGCCGAGAATCGCGATGCGCTCCCCCGGCTTGACGGTCAGGTCGATCTGGTCGAGCACCTGCTCGCCCCCCTCGTAGCCGAAGGAGACGCCCTCGATGCTGACGGCGCCCTCCACCCGGTCGAGCACCTTGGCGTCGGGTTTGACCTTCAGATCGCTGCGGGTGTCGAGCAGGTCGAAGATGCGCTGCAGGCCGGCCCCGGCCCGGGTGAACTGGGCCAGAATCCAGCCGAGCATCCGCACCGGATTGAGCAGCTGCGCCACGTACATATTAAAGGCGACCAGGGTACCCACCGAGATCTGCCCGTCAATCACCCGCCGCCCGCCGTACCAAAGCACGATCACGGCGCCCAGGGCGGTCAGGAAGTTCATGTAGTTGGTCCAGAAGGACATCAGCCGGATCGCCCGCAGGTTCAGTTCCTGGAAGCGGCTGTTCTCCTTCTGGAACTTGGTCACCTCGTCCTCTTCCCGGGCGAAGGCGCGCACCACCCGCACGCCGGCGATGTTCTCCTGAATGGCGGCGGAGAGCTGGGCGTTCTGGTCCTGCACCGCCTTCCACGCCACCCGGGAATGGTTCGAAAACCGGGTGATCGCATGGAGCAGCAGCGGCAGGAAGAGCAGCGAGGCCAGGGCCAGGCGCCAGTCCATAAGGAACATGGCGATGACAATGCCCGTGACCACGCCCAGGTGCATCAACCCGTTAACCACGCCCATACCCAGCGCCTGGCGGAGAATCTCCACGTCGGCGGTCACCCGGGTCATGAGATCGCCGGTCTGTGCCTTATCGTAGAAGGTAAAGGAGAGCGACTGCAGGTGGCGGTAGATCGTGGAGCGCAGCTCGTAGATCACCTTCTGCGAGACCAGTTCCATGGTGTACCGTTGGCCGAAGCGCAGCAGCCCCTGGAGCAGCGCAGCGCCCACCACGGCCAGCGCCCCGGGCGCCAGCCACTGCCAGTTCCCCTCCCGCAGGACCCGGTCAACCACGTACCCTACGATCTGGGGCTGGGCAAGGGCCAGAAGCGAAGCCGCCACAATCTGTATCAGGCTGAGGGTCACCAGGACCCATCCGGGCCGGTAGTAGGGCCAGAGTCGGCGAAGGAATCTCATGAAGCGAACGGCCCCCTCTGCATGTTTCGATTCCTCTATCTATCTTTACGTGAGCATTATACCCCACCTGAATGATAGTGAGCAATATTGATAACTCTTCCCATTAATAGTTTATGGGACGAATCATTCGTGTGCCTCTATGGGTTCCAGACCGTATCTTTGTATCATCAAGAGCCACCCGTATCCGACCTTTGTGCTGTTGCGACTCTACTTGTGAGCGTGGTATCATGAGATCAAACTGAAAAACGCCTTCAGGGTAGGGTGAGGTGGCTGCGGCCGCCAATTCCCGACCGGCGGTGATGCTTCCCGTGCAGCACACGGCGAAGATGAGCGCCGCGAGCCCCGCAGAGCTAAAGGCTATGCGGGTGCAGACTCCGGTGAGATCCCGGGGCCGACGGTAGAGTCCGGATGGAAGAAGGTAGGGAAGCGAACCCTTGGCGCGCCGCGCGTGCGTCGCAGGGTCTTTCTTGCTATTCCAGAACACACCCTCGAAGGCAAAGTCGGGGGTGTTTTTTCGTGTCGTTCTCCGAGCAGGACCAGAGGTTTATGCAGCATGCCCTTCGACTCGCCGCCATGGGGAGGGGTCGTACGCATCCCAACCCGATGGTCGGCTGCGTCATTGTCAAAGATGGGAACGTGGTGGGCACCGGGTATCACCGGAAGGCCGGCGAACCGCACGCGGAGGTCTACGCCCTGGAAGCGGCGGGCGGGAACGCCCGGGGCGCCACCGCCTACGTCACCTTGGAGCCGTGCGCCCACCATGGCCGGACCCCGCCCTGCGCCGACGCCCTGATCGCGGCCGGCCTCTCCCGGGTGGTCGCAGCGATGGTCGACCCCGACCCCCGCACCGCCGGCAAGGGGCTGGAACGGCTGCGGCAGGCGGGCATTGAGGTCGAGGTCGGCCTGCTGGAAGAGGAGGCCCGCCTGCTCAACCGCTCCTGGATTCACTGGAAGCTGACCGGCCGCCCGCTGGTGATCCTCAAGTGGGCAATGACGCTTGACGGCAAGATCGCCTGCGCCTCGGGCGACAGCCGCTGGGTGACCGGCGACACCGCCCGGGCCCACCTGCACCAGATCCGGGACCAGGTCGATGCGATCCTGGTGGGCGAGACCACCGCCCGCCGTGACGACCCCGAGCTGACCGCCCGCCCCACCGGACCCGGCCCCGTGCCGGGCTGGGCCGGCGGGCTCGACCCCGGCCCCGACGACTCCTGGCAGCCAAAGGACCCGCTGCGCATCGTGCTGGACTCCATGGCCCGGATCGACCTGAACGCCCGGCTCTTCGCCCCGGAGCTGCTGGAGCGGCCCCTGCCCAACAAGACCCTGATCGCCGCCACCATGATGGCCTCACCTAAGAAACTGGCGGCGATTCGGTCCCGGGGCGCCGAGACGCTGGAGCTGCCCGAGCGGCAGGAGGTGGTGGCCCTGGAGCCGCTGCTGGCCGAGCTGGGCCGGCGGGGAGTCACCTCGCTCCTGGTGGAGGGCGGCGCCCGGGTTCACTGGTCCTTCCTCTCCCAGGGGCTGGCCGACCACCTCATGGTCTACGTCGCCCCCAAGGTGGTGGGCGGCGCCGCCGCCCCGGGCCCCGTGGCCGGCCAGGGGATCCAGAAGATGGCCGACGCCTGGGAGCTGGTCCACAACATGCGGGTTACCCCCATCGGGGAGGATGTGCTCCTGGAGGGCGACCTGAAGCGGGGGTAGAGTGCGATGTTCACCGGCCTGGTTGAAGAGACGGGCACCCTCCGGTCGGTCCGGAGGGGCGGCCGCTCTCTGCAGATCACCGTGGGCGCCCGCAAGGTGCTGGAGGGCGGTCGCATTGGCGACTCCATCGCCGTGAACGGCGTCTGCCTGACGGTGACGGCGCTTCACAGCGACGGATTCACCGCCGATGTGATGCCCGAGACCTATGAGAAGACCAGCCTGAGCCAGACCCCGGTAGGCGCTCTGGTCAACCTGGAGCGGACCATGGCGCTGGGCGACCGCTTCGGCGGCCATATCGTCCAGGGCCATGTCGACGGGACCGGGATCATCCGGGCGATGGAGTCCGATGAGATCGCCGTCTGGCTCAGCGTGGAGGCGCCGGCGGAGATTATCCGCTACGTGGTGCCCAAGGGCTCTATCGCCATCGACGGCATCTCACTGACGGTGGTCGACGTGACCGAGGATCGCTTCCGGGTCTCGCTCATTCCCCATACCTACGCCGTCACCGCCATGTCCCAGAAGCGGCCCGGCGACCGGGTCAACCTGGAGGTCGACATTCTCGCCAAGTACGTGGAGCGCATGCTCGGCTGGCGGGGAGCGGAGAAGAGAGAGTCCCGGGTGACCGAAGCGTTTCTGAAGGAGCACGGCTTTGTTGACTGAACGGAAAGGGTGAGCCCCGTGACGTCCCAATTCGCCACCATTGATGAAGCGCTAGCGGAGATCCGAGCCGGCCGCATGATCGTCGTTGTCGACGCCGAGGACCGGGAGAACGAGGGCGACCTGCTAATGGCCGCCGAGAAGGCGACCCCCGAGGCGATCAACTTCATGGCCCGGCACGGGCGGGGGCTGATCTGCCTGCCCATGACCGGCGAGCGGCTCGATGAGCTTGATCTCCCGGCGATGGTCCAGGGGCGGGGAGATCATATGGGCACCGCCTTCACCATCTCCATCGACGCCCGGGAGAAGACCACCACCGGCATCTCCGCCCACGAGCGGGCCCACACGATCCAGGTGGCCATCGACCCGAAGACCCGCCCCGAAGACCTGATCCGCCCCGGCCACATCTTCCCGCTGCGGGCCAAAGCCGGCGGGGTGCTGCGCCGCCCCGGCCATACCGAGGCAGCGGTCGACCTGGCCCGCATGGCCGGTCTCTACCCGGCCGGGGTGATCTGCGAGATCATGAACGAGGACGGCTCCATGGCCCGGGTGCCCGAACTGCTGGAGTTCGCCCGGGAGCACGGCCTGAAAATGGTCACCATCGCCGAGCTGATCCGCTACCGCATGCAGCACGAGTCGCTGGTCGACCCGCTGGAGCCTGTGCGCATGCCCACGAAGTACGGGGAGTTCACCGCCTACCCCTTCGACGACAGGCTCTCCGGCCAGACCCACGTCGCCCTGGTGATGGGCCAGGTCAGCGATGGCGACCCGGTCCTGGTGCGGGTCCACTCCGAGTGCCTCACCGGCGATGCCTTCCACTCCCTGCGCTGCGACTGCGGCGACCAGCTGGCGGCGGCGATGACCCACATCGCCCGGGAGGGCCGGGGCGTCGTGCTCTACATGCGGCAAGAGGGCCGGGGCATCGGCCTGGCCAACAAGCTCCGGGCCTACCACCTGCAGGACCAGGGCAAGGACACGGTCGAGGCGAACGTGGCCCTCGGCTTCGCCCCCGACGCCCGGGACTACGGCACCGGCTCGCAGATCCTGCGGGCGCTGGGGATTCAGCGGCTCCGCCTTCTGACCAACAACCCCCGGAAGCAGTACAGCCTCCAGGGGTACGGCCTCGAGATTGTCGAGCGGGTCCCGATTGAGATGGAGCCCACCGCCGAGAACCGGCGGTACTTACAGACAAAACGCGAGAAGCTGGGCCACCTAATCGGCCACGACTAAAGCGATACCCGAGTCTAAAACTAGACCCCAGTCTAAGGAGTAGTGCTTAAGCGATGCGCAACGAGCGGCTGTACCGGATGGTTATGATCGCGATGATGGGTTCCATGGCCTTCCTTCTGATGTACTTTGGTGAGATCTACGTACCGCCCTTCGCCGAGTTCCTCAAGTACGATCCCGGCGACGTGCCGGCCGTGGTCGCCACCTACACCATGGGCCCGGCTGCCGGCGTGGCGGTGCAGGGGATCAAGGCGGGCGCCTTCTTCCTCTCGGGCAAGTCGACCGCCGGCTGGGTGGGCGTGCTGGCCAACTTCCTGGCGGGCGCCGGCCTGGTGCTGGGCGCTGGCATTGCCCACCGGCTGCTGGAGAAGTCCGGCCTGAAGCACTGGGGCTGGGGCTTCCTCTCCGCCGCCATCGGCACCATCGTCATGGCCGCCGTGCTGATCCCGGTGCTGGCCACCCTGATCTACCCCGCCTGGGGCATGCAGGGCCCCGCCGCCTGGACCGCAGCGCTGACCATATCCACCCCCTTTAACCTGTTCAAGGGGTTCGTCTCCAGCACAATCAGCCTCGCCTTCTACCGCCGGCTTCAGCCCTTCCTGGTGGGTCACCCGGTACACAAGGCGGCCTAAGCACAAGGAGGGCTTCGACCGATGGGTAAGGTATTCGAGGGCCAGTTGACGGCCACCGGCCTCCGGTTCGGCATCGTGATCTCCCGCTGGAATGAGTTTATCACCGCCAAGCTGCTGGGCGGCGCCGAAGATGCGATTCGCCGCCACGGCGGCGAGCTGGAGCAGGTCGACATCGCCTGGGTGCCCGGCTCCTTTGAGATCCCGCTGATCGCCCAGAAGATGGCCGCCTCCGGTCGTTACGATGCCGTGATCGCCCTCGGGGCGGTTATTCGGGGCTCCACCCCCCACTTCGACTACGTCGCCAACGAGGCGACCAAGGGAGTCGCCCAGGCGATGCTCGGCTCGGGCGTGCCGATTGCCTTCGGCATTCTGACCACCGACTCGATCGAACAGGCGATCGAGCGGGCCGGAACGAAGGCGGGGAACAAGGGCTTTGAGGCGGCGATGACCGCCATGGAGATGGCGAATCTTGTAAGGGCGTTGGGGTAATCGCCGGCAGCCGGGGAGTCCTCCCTCGGGCTACACGCCCTCTACAGCAGGCAAGGCTCACGAAAGAGCGCCGGCCAACCAGCCGGCGCTCCCTTCATGGCCATCATCCGAGCTTGCTATCCCCGCCTGATCAGCCGCCGCGGCACCTGGGACCGATCCAGGTCCAGATACGATTCCAGCTCCACCCAGGGC
>JBMONB010000017.1:0-23639 GCA_049325315.1 Bacillota bacterium
TGCTGGCCATGAGGACCCCGCAGCACAGTGACCACCGCCTAATTATGTTCTTGTAAGTATAGTCTAACAAAAGAGGAAGCAGATCGCGAGTGCGATCCGCTTCCTACATGAGTTTGTCAACAGCCTGGAGGCGAGGGTTTACACCCTCGCCTTTCGCATTTCGGTCTTGAGGCTGGTGGCCCGGCGCAGCATGTCGCGGGCGGCATCCATGGTATAACTGGTCACCTCGGCCCCGCCGATCATGCGGGCGATCTCACTGGCCCGGCCTTCATCGTCCAGGGCGAGGACCCGGGTGGTGGTGCGGCCCCCCTCCACCTGCTTGGAGATGAGGAAGTGCTGGTCAGCGAGGCTGGCCACCTGGGGCAGGTGGGTGACGCAGAGGACCTGCCGGTCCCCGGCGATGCGGGCCAGCTTCTCGCCCACCGCCTGGGCGGCACGGCCGGAGATGCCGGTGTCCACCTCGTCGAAGACGAGGCTGGGCACACCGTCGACGCGGGCGAGAATCACCTTCAGCGCCAGCATGATCCGGCTCATCTCACCGCCGGAGACGATCTTGGCCAGCGGCTTCAGCGGCTCACCCGGATTGGGCGAGAAGCGGAACTCGACCCGGTCCCACCCACGGGGGGTAACCGCCCGGAAGTCGGGATCTTCGGGGGACTCCACTGCCACCTCAAACCTGGCGGCGACCATGCCCAGGTCGGACAGCTCTCCAGCCACCCGCTCGCTCAGCCTGGCGGAGGCCTCCCGCCGGGCCTGGGTCAGGGCGGCGGCCAGCTCTTCGGCCCGCCGGCCCAGCTCGGACTCCTGGGCCCGGAGCTCTTCGATCAGCTCCTGGCTGCGCTCCAGGCGCTCCAGGTCCTGCTGGACCTGACCGAGGTAGGCCAGCATCTCCTCCACCGAGTCGCCGTACTTCCGCTTGAGGCTGCCCAGCTGATCGAGCCGGGCCTCGACCCGGGCCAACCGCTGGGGGTCATCGTCGATGCGGTCCCGGTAGCTGGCCAGCAGGTGGCTGGCCTCCTGCACGTGGACCAGGGCGGAGTTGACCAGTTCCACCGCCTCGCCCAGCGAGGGGTCGTGGCGGAGCACATCTTCCAGGTCGGCCTTGACCCGGCCCAGGAGGTCGTTGGCGGCCAGTTGGCGGCCACTCCCTTCGTAGAGCGCCCCGTAGGCCTGGCTGGCGGTCAGCTTCAGCTTCTCGGCGTGGGCCAGCACCTGCTGCTCGCTCTCCAGCTCTTCCTCTTCACCGACCTTCAGCTTGGCGGCCGTCAGCTCCTCCACCTGAAAGCGGAGCAGGTCTTCCCGGCGGGCCCGGTCCCGCTCGTCGCCCAGCAGGTCCGACAGCTCCCCCTGGACCCGGTGCAGCTGCCGCACCACCTCATAGATCTGGTGGCGCAGGTCAGAGAGGTCGAGGCCGGCATAGCGATCCAGCAACTCCAGCGGCTTGCCCTCCTGCTGGAGGAGCGAGCCGCCGTACTGGTCGAGCAGGTCCATGTGCTTCTCGGCCTGCAGCAGCGACTGGTGCTCGTGCTGGCCGTGCAGGTCCATCAGCCCCTGAGTCGCCTCCCGGAGCATCCCGGCGGTGGCGGTCCGGCCGTTGATCCGGATGTTCGCCCGACCGCTCCGGTTGATTTCCCGGCGGATGACCAGGAGGTTGTCCTCCTCTACCTCGATGCCCATCTCCCGCAGGCGGGCGATGCTCTCCTCCAGGCCGGCCAGATCGAAGACCGCCTCCACGGTGGCCTTCTCCTCCCCGGCCCGGACCACATCGGCCGAGGTGCGGCCGCCCAGAATCGCCTGGACCGCATCCAAAATGATCGATTTACCGGCGCCGGTCTCGCCGGTGAGCACGTTTAAGCCTCCCGCAAAGGAGAGGCGAACCTTGTCAATCAATGCGAACTGCTCGATCGCGATCTCGACGAGCACGGGGAAAGCCCTCCTCGTTACCGCATGAGGCCTCGGATGCGCTCCGCAATCTCGGCGGTCATCTCCACCGGCTTGATGATGATGATGACGGTGTCGTCGCCGGCCACGGAGCCGATGATCTCCGGGTAGCCCAGGTGGTCGATGGCGGAGCCTACCCCGGGCGCTGTGCCCGGCAGCGACTTCACCACCACGATGTTGCCGCTCCAGTCGATGCCCAGGACCGACTCCTGGAAGATGCGCCGCCGCTTGTCCCAGGAGCCCGTGGGCACCTCCTCGGGCATGGCATAGCGGTACCGCCCATCGCCGGCCGGCACCTTGTTCAGCTGGAGCTCCTTGATATCCCGGGAGACGGTCGCCTGGGTCACGGGAATGCCGTGGCGCCCGAGCGCCTCGGCAAGCTCTTCTTGGGTCTCGATCACAGAGGTCTTGATCAGTTCAAGAATCTTGGCTTGGCGTCGAGCTTTCACGCATGTCACCTCGTAAGGCGTTCTCTTGAAATGAGACCTCTGTCATTTCGGCAGATCCGGTTCCGAGTCCTGCATAAATAACCGCCCGTTTGTATATGCAGTACTGAATAGCTACGACCAACGGCTAGCGCCCCGGATCGGCCAGCTTCTGACGCAGCACATCGTAGAACCGGTAGCTCTGGCGCCGGACCAGGCGGGCGCTGTACGGCGCCCTGGAGACGTGGACCACGTCGCCGGCGTGGAGCGGGAACGGGTCGGAACCGTCGGCGGAAAGGCCCACCTCGCCGGGGCTCTCCAGGATCACCACCGAGACCCGTTCCTGCCCGCCTACCACGATCGACCGGGAGTTGATCGTATGCGGACAGATGGGGGTGACCAGCAGACAGTCCACCGTCGGCTCCACAATGGGGCCGCCCGCCGAGAGCGAGTAGGCGGTGGAGCCGGTAGGGGTGGAGACGATCACCCCGTCGGCCGGGTAGCGCGCGACCCGGGTCTCGCCCACCGAGACACCCAGGTGGACCAGCCGGGCGCGCGGGCCCTTGGAGATGACCGCATCGTTCAGGGCGGTCACCTCCACCAGCATCTGCCCCTGCCGCTCCACCCGAGCGCAGAGCATCAGCCGCTCCTCCAGGACGTAGTTCCGGGCGAGGAACTGGTCCAGGTGCTCAAAGATCTCGGCGTTCTCGATCTCGGTGAGGAAGCCCAGGTGCCCGGTGTTGATGCCCAGGACCGGCACCCCATACGGGGCGACACTCTTGACGGCACGAATCAGCGTGCCGTCGCCGCCCAGGACAATGAGCAGTTCCGCCTCTCCCCAGGCGGGCCCGGCCGGGAGGGCCAGGTCGAGGCGGTCAAACTTCACCGCCGCCTCATGCTGGATTGCAGGCTGCAACCCCCGCCCCTCCAGCCAGGTCACAATCGCCCGCCCCGCCTCGAGAGCGAGGGGCTTATCGGTGTTGATCACAAGCGCCACTTTCCGCACGGCGTGAGGCCTCCCTCTTGGTCCCCAGCCCCGGCCCGCCTTCCCGCTGCCTGGCCAGCACTGGTTGGCACACACATATCGTGTTAGTATTCGCTTCCTTCCTCCGGTTCCCTGCGGGAGGGGGACATTCCAGAGGGCTCCCTCATAGAATGGGGCCGTACCATCATGTCAGCATACAGCCGGAGGAAAGGAGGACTACCGGTGCAAGGATTCCCCGCCAACAAGGCACCGCAACCCGCCCCTGCACCATGGGCGCAGCAGGGTGGAGACTGGCAGCGGGCTGCCACCTCCCCCAGCCTGGGCGGACTCGCTGGGGGCAGCCCCGGTACATACCCGCAGCCAAACCTCCCGAGCGGAGGGCCCCCGCCCATCGCCCCGATGCCGGGCCCGGCGGCCCTGGGACCGGGCAAGCAGCAGGGCAGCCTGGGAACCTCGGGCGTGGCCGGGGTGGGCATCAACCCGGTCTCCGCCGTGACACCCCCCGCCGCCACCGGCGGGCCGCACCCGCTGCCGACGCTTCCCGCCCTGCCCCTGCCCGATGGCTTCCCGAACCCCTTCGACCTGCCAAATCAGGGCGCCGCGGCGGGGGCTGGGGCAGGCGGCGGCCCCCCGCCCCTGTCACCGGGGACCACCACGGTGATCGGCCCGCAGGGGTACCTGCCTGGGCTGGGCCACTTCGGCCCGCAGGGACAGGGCGGGCAGCCGCCCATGCCCGGGCCTGCCGCAGGGTTACCCCAGGGGATGCCCCAGGGGATGCCGCAGGGGATGCCCCAGCAGGGGGCGCAGCCTCGGCCAGGGCAGGCCCCGCAGCCAGGGGCGCCGAACCGCAGTGCATCCTCCCCCTTCTGGATGGCCTTGGCCTGGCAGCTGGTCAACACGCCCGCTGCCCGCTCCGCCCTGGGCGATCGCCTCACGGGGCTGATGGAGGGAAGGGACCGGATGCGCACGATCCAGGCCGCGACGGCCCTGCTCCTCTCCCCCGAGATGCAGAACGCCTTCCGGGCCCTCTCCACCGGGGCGATGCAGCAGATTCCCTTCACCACCCTGTTTACCCAGCGCCTGGGCGGCGCCCTCGATGCTGCCGGCCTCGGGAGGGCAGGGTAGTCGCCCAAAGGACATTGCGATGGCCCTCGCTCTTCACTGGAGCGAGGGCCCTTCGCATCTACGATTCTTCCCGGTGGCCACCCAGCAGAATACAGGACTCCCGGGTTGGCATCAGCGTGGGAGTGGGGCGTACGAGCCCTTCCAGCGTGACCGCCACCCGGGTAAAGGCAGAACCATCAAGCAGACTGGCCTGGCCCCCAGCCCCCAGATGGCGGGCGGTGATCGCCTTCAACCGGGGCAGATAGTCACGCTCCAGCGAGAACTCGGGGTGCACCGTAGCCGGCCGCATGAAGAGGTCAGTGAGGATTTTCGCCAGGGTGCCGCTGGGAATGGAGGCGTTGATATCGGCCAGCGCCTCGGGGCCCGCGAAGTAGAGCGGGTGGAACCCCCGGTTTGTTGTGGCGTCCAGGGTTGCCTGCAGGCGCCATGTGTTCGCATCTACCTGGGAGAACCGGCCCGGAGAGACGGTGACGGAAAGGGTGTTGAAGGTCGGGCCGTATGTAGGCGGGTTTCCATCCATGGTAAAGACGGTTCCGGGCTGGTTTCCAGAGCCAGCCGCACCCCTCGGGAGCGCAGCCAGGTCTGCTGGCGCCAGGTCGACCGGCACGGTCAAGTCGTGAATCAGCCAGAGCACCGGGCCGATGGCGGGGTCCGGGGCAGCCGGCAAGCCCGAGAGGTGTCCCTCCACCTGGAAGGGCCCACCCGGGCTGCCCTCCAGGGCGACCCTTCCTGTCACCTCCGGGAAGATCGTGCTTGCCCCGGGGAGCCCCTCCGGGCTCAGCCGAAATCCAAACCGCTTTCTCGTCTGCAACTGGGACGCCGCCGGAGCGGGTATCCCGGGTGCCGGTGCAGCAGGCGCTCTGGTTGGTGCCGGGGCCGGCACCCTTGGGTCGGATGACCGCACAACCCGCCTGGGAGGCGGGGGCGCTGCTCTGACCGAGCGCTGGGTGGAGAATACCCGCCCGTCCGCCATGTCCCGATGGATAGTGGAATAGGTCCGGGACATCGTTCTCCTCCTTTCATCAGGCCCTCATCTCTCGGTGTCGATTCCAATTCGGCGCGGACGCGCTCCACTCTCAGTCTACGAACCTGATCCGCCTTTGGTTCCTCCCATTATGTCACCTCAGGGGAGGACGGTGCATAGAGTGGTGGTGGGGAACCCGTACAGACCATGTTTGAGGAGGATTTCCATGTTCTTCGGCAAAGGTTACCCCGCCACCAAGGCGTTTGGTTACGGCAAGGCTGTCCCCGCCTTTGGTGCGGCTGTGGCCCCGGGCTTCGGCGCCTTTGGTAAGCCCTTCGGCGCCTTTGGCAAGCCCTTCGGCGCTTTTGGCAAGCCCTTCGGCGCCTTTGGCAAGCCCTTCGGATTCCCGGCGACAAAGGCCGGTGGCTTTGGGGCAGCAGTCCCTGCTACCACCGTGGCGACCGCTCCGGCGGCCATCTAAAACAGACCAAAAATAGGAGCGCGGCAGCCCAGGCTGCCGCGTTCTTCTTTTGCATCCGCTAACCGGAATTCATGCAGGATTCCGCCGCCTGCTCGTGGTAAGGTATTCCTCACTGGAATCCGAAGAGTACGGAAATCTAACAGCAAGACGGGGGAGCGTGGACACGTGAGCGTGGCTCAGCAGACCCAGGGCTCAAACGTGCCGAAGGTCGTCTGGTGGCGGGTACTCTCCTGGCAGATGTACGATTTCGCGGATACGATCTACTCGATGAATGTCTACACATTTTACTTTGGTCTCTTTCTCTTTTCCGCCTTCGGGATGGAGTCCACCCACTTTGGCTGGGCCCTCTCCATCGCCAATCTGGTTGTGGCGATTACCTCCCCTCTCCTTGGCGCCATGTCCGACGCCAGCCAGCGCCGGATGCCCTTCCTGCGGTTCTTTGCGGTCCTGACCGCTCTCTCCACAGCGGCCATCGCCTTTGCCAACTCGTATGTAACTGCCGTCCTGCTCTTCGTCTTTTCCTACCTCTTCTATCAGACCGCCTGGAACTTCTACCAGGCGCTCCTGCCCGGCCTGTGCAACGAGGAGAACGTCTCCCGGGTATCGGGCATCGCCATCGGCCTGGGCTATGTGGGCTCGATCTTCGGCATGGTCTCCATGATGTTCCTGATCGATGGCGAGGCCCAGTACTACCTGGTCTTCCTCTACTCGGCCGCCCTCTATCTGCTCTTCGCGATCCCGGGGCTGACCCTGGTCCCGGACTTCGCCCCGCCCACCCACCGGATCCGACTCGACATCCGGAGCGCCTACCGCCGGGTCTGGGACACCATCACCCACGCTCGCCGCTTCCCGGGCCTCTTCCGCTTCCTGGTGGCCGACTTCATCTACGAGAACGCCATCGCCGCCGTCATTGGCTTCATGACCGTCTACGCCAAAAGGGTCGCCGGTTTTGATGATGATAACATCATGATGTTCTTCATCTTCTCCACCCTCTTTGCCGTGCTGGCGGGCTTCGCCTTCGGCCCGGTAGTCGACCGGATCGGACCCAAGCGCTCGGTGATCATCACCCTGATCATCTGGCTTATCACCTTCCCAATGGTGGCCCTGGCCACGACCCCGGCGCTCTTTAACGTCATCGGCCCGCTGGCCGGCATCGGTCTGGCCGCTGTCTGGACCTCCAGCCGGACCTACCTGGTCGCCCTGGCCCCGGTGGAGAAGAGCGGGGAGTTCTTCGGACTCTACGCCCTGTCGGGTAAGTCGGCAAGCGTTCTGGGCGTCTTCGTCTGGACCCTGGTCCTCCAGTACCTGACCGAGCCCTACGGCGAGGTCTTCGCCCTCCGTTCGGCGGTCTGGGTTATGTGGCTGTTTACCCTGGTCGGCCTGGCCCTGGTCTTCACCCTCCCCGATGTGCGTCCCACCCGGGCCAATATTCTGGACCGGTCAAAGATCGAGGCGCAGTGAAAGAAGAAAGCCCTCCCGGCGACTGCGGGAGGGCTTCCTGCCTGCTTCAGGTCCCCTGGGCGGGGGCGGGTTCCTCGGGAAAGGGCTGGGGCTTGACGGCCTGGGGGGAGAACATCTGGATAAACCCGCATGATGGACACCCCAACATCACGACCGGTACAGCCGGCCCCTGAATATGTTTGTTCTCCGCATTCAGGCCAATTGGTGTCCACTGGCCGGGGATCTGGACCAACTGCTTATTGCCGCAGTGGGCGCATTCAATCTCCACGTAGGCACCTCCTCTGTTCCCTCATCATTCCCGTTTTCTCAGTTTCCCTCCTGCAGCCGGCCTCAGATTCACTGTTAGGACAATGCCCCTGCCGCAACAGAAGACCCGCCCCCTTCCGAGGGCGGGTCGCTTTCATTCGGTTCGATCAGCCGTTCCAGCTACCGCTCTTGTCGTCGCAGTCACTCTGGTCATCGCTGCCGGAGTCATCGCTGCCGCTGTGATCCCTATGCTTCTTTTTGTTCTTCTTGTGGGCATGCTTGAACAACCAGATGATCTCATGAAGCAGGTCCTTCTTCTTCTTGTGCCCGTCCTCATGGCTGAGGATCACAATGAGCAGGAACAGCAGCTGGAGCTGCGCCTGGATCTGCGCCTGGAGCTGCGCTTGCGCCTGTGCCTGTGCCTGCGCCTGTGCCTGGATCTGAGCCTGAAGCTGAGCCTGAAGCTGGGCCTGCGCCTGCACCTGGGCCTGGAGCTGGGCCTGGAGCTGTGCCTGCACCTGCGCTTGCGCCTGCACCTGGGCCTGAAGCTGCGCCTGCACCTGGGCCTGCGCCTGGAGCTGGGCCTGCACCTGGGCCTGCACCTGTGCCTGCGCCTGGGCCTGTGCCTGAAGCTGCGCCTGCACCTGCGCCTGCACCTGCGCCTGAAGCTGCGCCTGCGCCTGGGCCTGTGCCATCACCTGGGACTCGGTCTCGGTCTCGACTTGCGTCTGAACGTTGACCTGAACGACCCCACTATATCCATCAGGATTGGGAACGACGATCTCCCTGGGGACTCCCTTGGCTGCATTCGTCTTCGGCGAACTCTCTTCCGTAACACCATCCTCCGTCGTGACACGGATGGCGTCGTCGCTCATAAATGCTCCCCCTGTTTGGCTTTTTGTGATGGAGGCCTAGACACCCTCCAGATTCACGTTATGTTAATTACCGCCCCAAGGTGCGCTGCAGAGACCAAGAGAAGTGACCGGCGCCAGGCGCCGGTCACCCTGATCAGGTGGGATCATCGATTCGCAGGGATCGGACAGTGAAATCTTCACCGGTCGCCTCCAGAATGCTGCAAATCCGGTTGGTGGGCGTCGTTCCGGAGAGGACCAGCCTGGGCCTGGAGGTCTCGCCGGGCAGCACCCGCAGGTTGTGCAGGTGAATCACGCACCCGCCGGGCAGGGAAAGGCGGAGCCCATAGAACCCGGGAGGCAGGCCGGCAAAACCGAAGTCACCGCTCGGGTCGGTCTGGGTGGTCGCGACCGGGTGCTCCCCAATCGGTCCGAAGAAGAGCTGCACCGCGCAGTCGGACAGGGCGGTGCCATCCTGCCGCTGCGCAGATCCGGCAATCTGCCCGACCAGTTCAGCCTCCCGGGGAAGGTTGTGAATGTGGACGTGCAGCGTCTGCTGGTTGGTCTGTGCCACCCGGTTGCCCTGGTTCGGGGTATTACACTCCGTCTGATCGGTCATGCGTGGTGCTCCTTTCATCGGACGGTGGGCTTGCCGGACCTGCCGGGGACGGGCTGATCTCAGCACTCGACATCCGCTCCCACAGCGACTGCGTCATCTGCCCCACGACCTCCGCCCATTCCTCCGGGGTCCGGTGGCCGAGGTCCATTAGTTCTTTCACCAGTTCTCCGGCCTCGGGCGGCACTTTCAACCCGGTCAGCAGAACGGAGAGGGGAATCGGGCTCTCCAGCCAGTTCTGCTCGCCCGGCTCAACCGCCGGCTCAACCGACTCGACCGGGAGGCCGACCGTCTCGTCCGCCGCCGGCAGGGGCGGATCCCCCCCTGTCCGGGGGAACACCGGCTCAAGACGGCAGCCTGGCTCCACCTGCGTGCCGCTGCCGCAGCGGACAAAGCACTGTCCGCTTACGGGGTCCCACAGCACGAAGCGCCCTACGTGATATCCGTTGACCAGCGGTCGCCTGGCGAACCGCTGTAGGGCAGTCGCGTCGGGGGCAAGCCCGCTCCCGGGATAGCAGTGGTGCTGCAGCACATCGGCGTCGAGGGTGAACCCTCCGCAGAGGCGCACCAGTTCCCGAAAGAGGATCGCAGGAAGGCGCGCCTCCCCCAACGAGAAGGCGGTCCTGCAGATGAGAATCCGACCGCCGGCCCGATCCTTTAGCTTGGCTAAGAGGCTCCGATTCCGACAATCCCGGCAGGAAAGCGTCAGTTGCCGCTCTCCATCAAGCCGGTCCAAAATCCGGTTTCCCAACAGGGTCAATCCCAGATCGCGCAGCGTATCGCCGGCAACGAAGGCGCGGATTCGCTCCAGGGCGTCCCCGAGCGCCTGTCGTTCATCTGGCGTGCAGTGCAAGAAGCGTGGCTTGCCCATGATTCACTCCCCATGTTAAAGATCAGACGTACACCCCCATCTTATGTAAAGAATTAACCCGCTGCTCACGCCCCCGCCCCTCCAAGGGCGCGCAAAGGCGGCGAACCCTGCGCACAGGGCTCGCCGCCGTTTCGATTCTAGCGTCTATTCCGTGGACATCACCGGGTCCATCTGCTGGTTGACTGGAATGATCGCCGTGAAGTTGCGGTCCAGGTCGAGCATCAGGTCCAGCACCTCGGCGGCCGCCTCGCTCTGGCCGCTCTCCAGCAGCGCCTGGTGGTAGAAGCCCAGCAGCTCCACCAGGTCCTTCTGGCCCCGCTTGCCGATGCGGCTCAGGTGGACCTTGGCGCCCTTGGCGAAGCGCCGCTTGATCGCCGCCTCGTCGAGGCCCAGCTTCGGCTGGAGGCGCACATAGATCACGCCGCCGGTCATGCCCGAGCAGATCCACGGCCCTGGGTCGCCCAAGACCACCGCCCGGCCCTGGGTCATATACTCGAAGGCGAATCCCTTCAGGTTGGCCCGGGTGGCGAGGCTTCCCGCCTTGTCGTCCACCGGCCCCTTCAGGCTGCCGCCCACCACCATGTCGGCCCCGGAGAGCCGGATGCCGCACCGGGAATCGGCCTCGCCCTGGAAGATGAAGAGCCCCTTCTGCGCCCCGTAGGCAAACGACTTGCCCACCGAGCCGCCGACCCAGCCGCCGTAGCGGTTGGGGGACTTGAGAATGACCACCTTGCCGCCCAGCATCCCCTTGCCGACGCCATCCTGGGCGCCGCCGGAGACCTTGATCGAGACCCCTTCGGTCGACCAGGCCGCCAGGCCGTTGCCGGCCACCGAGCCCTCGCCCAGGTCGATCTGCGCCTCGAAGTCCTTGGGCAGCTGCGGGCCGGCCCCCAGCCCACGGAAGATGGGCCCCTCCTCGGCCCAGGCCGAGCCAATGCGTGTGCGGGCCACCTCGCCGGCCAGGTAGGTGCCGAGAATCCGATCCTTCGCCGTCACGCCCTGGTGGGTATAGGCAAAGGTCGCCTGCCCCGCCTGAATGTGCCCGGCGGCCACCGCCGCGATCTCCCGGGTCAGGTGGTTCGGGGCGCACTGCCGGATCGGCGGGCGGTCCGCCTCCACGAAGAGGGGAGCCTCCCAGGCCACCGGGGTGGTCAGCTCGGCCAGGTCGACCCGACCGATCCCCCGCACCTGCCGCAGCAGTTCCGCCCGGCCCACCAGATCCTGCGCCCGGGCCACGCCCAGCTCCGCAGCGATCTGCCGGACCTCCTCGCCCATGGCGGCGAAGAGGGTGACCAGCCGCTCCACCGCCTCATCGTAGACCCGCGGCACAAAGGACTTCAGCCCCTTGTGATGCGCCTCTTCCTGGGACTCCATCTGGGTCGCAATGCCCACATGGCAGGTGTCGAGCTGGCAGCCCCGGCAGATGGTGCAGCCGATGGCCACCATCGCCATGGTGGCAAAACCCACCCGATTGGCGCCGAGCAGCATCAGCTTCACCACATCGGTGCCCGACCTGACGCCCGAGTCGCCCCAGACCTCCACCCGGTCCCGAATCCCCGAGGCGACCAGAGCCAGGTGCGCCTCACGCACCCCGATCTCGATCGGCAGGCCGGCGTGGCGGAGGGCGTGCTTTCGGGCGGCGCCCGTGCCGCCATCGTAGCCGCAAAGGGCGATGATATCCGCTCCCGACTTGGCGACGCCGACAGCGATGGTGCCGATGCCCGGCACCACCGGGACCTTCACCACGATCTTGGCCAGCGGGTTGATGGTCTTCAGCTCCTCCACCAGCTGGGCCAGATCCTCAATCGAATAGACGTCATGGTTGTTCGACGGCGAGATCAGGTCAACGCCGACGGTGGCGTTGCGGGCTCGGGCCACCTTGGCGGTCACCTTCGACCCCGGCAGATGGCCGCCCTCACCGGGCTTCGCCCCCTGCCCCACCTTGATCTCAATAAACCGGCTGCCCGAGAGCATCTCAGCGTGGACACCGAACCGGCCCGAGGCCACCTGCTGGCCCCGCCACTTGAAGTAGCGGCCCACCATGTCCGGAATCTCGCCGCCCTCGCCGTTCATGCAGACGATATCCAGCCGCTTGGCCGCCTCGGCATAGGCCCGGAAGGCGATCTCTCCCTGCGAGCCAAAGGACATGCCCGAGATGGTCAGCGGGTAGCGGTAATGCTCAATGGTGACATCGACATCTTCCTTCGCCAGCGGGGCAGCGGAGCGCTTGAAGTCCAGCAGGTGCCGGAGCGAGACAGGCATATCTTGCTCCTGCTTGCTCAGCCGCTTGACGTAATCTGCATAGGCCTCCGGGCTTACCGCAGCCTCGCCCACCGCCTTCCAAAGGCGCGGCCAGAAGCGCGGAATGCGGGCCATTTCCGCCCGGGTCTGACTGTGGGCCACCCGGTAGCGCTCACCGGCATCGGCCTTCAAGCGCATGAGCGAAAGCCCGGCGGTGTCCGAGCCCATGTAGCCGTCGCAGGCAAAGTACTGCGCTACCTCCGGCTTGAGGCCGATGTGGCTGAAGCACCGGGCATAGCCGCGCAGCTCATGGATGCCCAGGGTGGAGATCACCTTCTCCAGCCCCTTGGAGAGGCCGCCAATCAGGTTCTCGATCCCCTGCTTGCCGCTCTCGGCTGCCACCTCGACCATGAGGTAGGGATTGATCGCCTGAGCCCCCAGCCCGAAGGCCAGCACCAGGTCGTGCAGCGAGCGAATCGCCCCGGAGCGCAGCACCAGCGAGGCGCGCCGGCGCAGGTTGACCGCTCCCGGCGGAACCACCGCCTTGGCCAGCGCCTGGTCGATGGCGGAGAGGGCAAGATGCGGGTCAATGAAGAGGGAGCCCTCGTTAAAGGCCGCTCCGTCGTCGATCAAAACCACCTGGGCGCCGAGCCAGACCGCCTCCACCGCCTGGGCGGAGATGCGGGTCAGCGCCTGGGAGAGCGACTCCGACGGATGAAAGGCGGTCTCCACCGTCTGAACAGCGCCGCTCGGGAAGGCGGCGACCAGATCCTCCAGCAGGTAGGTGCCCAGCCCGTTGGCCACGTCCCGGTACTCCCCGTAGGTGAGGGGACCGCGGTTGCGGTGCCCGCCCAGCACCACCGGGAGCCGGAGTTCGACCCGGGGCATGAAGGCCGGCGCCCGCTCCTCCTTGGAGCGAACCACCACGGGAGGCCGGTGGCCGATCACCGTGCGGGTGGAGAAGTGCTCGATCTCACGCTCCCGGTCCACCGCCGGGTTGGTCACCACCGCCACCGACTCCTTGAAGTAGTCGGCCAGGTTCTGCCGGGCCTCTGCCAGGCAGGCCAGGGGGCCGTCATAGCCCAGCGAGCCGATCGGCTCCGCCCCGGTGGAGGCGATCGCCTGAACCAGCTGCAGGTCCTCGCCGCTCCAGCCGAGGGCGGCCAGCAGGCGGGCCTGCTCGATCGACTCGGTGGCTGCGCCCTGCCGGAAGGGCGGCAGGGGCTCCGCCTTGGGAGCCACCCCGTCCGGATGGCCCGACTTCGGCCCGCCTACCTCGATAAACCGCCGGAAGAGCTCCGGCTCGGGGAAGCGGGTCCGCGACAGCCGGATCACCCGGGACTGAAGATCGGTATAGGAGAGCACCTCGGGCTGGGCGTTGGCACGCAGGTAGATACCCGCCTTCTCGCCGGGGGCGAGGGGCCGCGGGTCGCGCACCATCTCGCTGGCGGGCACGATCCCCTGCTCCGAGGAGAAGAAGATGAACCCGTCGGTCTCCACCATCCAGAAGGGGCGGAGCCCCATGGCATCCACCGAGGCGACCACGTAGTCGCCCGCCCGGGCTGCGATCGCCGCCGGTCCCTGGGCGAAGGGGCCCCAGGCCTGGCGGTAGTACATGTAGAGGTCCTGCAGCGCCGGGGGCATGCCCTTGATCTCACCGATGATTGGCGGGAAGATCATCTCCATCGCCTCAAAGAGGGTCAGGCCGTACTCGTTCAGCAGCCCGTCGATGGCCCGGTTCAGGTCCTGCGAATCGGAGCCGCCCTTGGTCAGGGGGATGCCCAACCGGCTTACCTGCTGGCGAAGCTGGCGAATCGTGTTGATCTCGCCGTTGTGCCCCAGCACGGTAAAGGGCTGAACCCGCTCGAAGATCGTCGAGGTGTTGGTAGAGTATCGGTTGTGTCCGATCGCCACCCGGCTCTCGCAGCGCTCGTCGCGCAGGTCCGGATAGTAGCTGTAGAGTACGCTGGCATCGCCGCGCACCTTGTAGACGACGGAGTCGGCCGAGAAGGAGACCACGTGCAGCTCCGACTCGTCTTCAATGCCCACGCCCAGGCGGAAGCAGGCCCGGTTGACCTCCTCCTTCTTCGCCCCGGGGGCCAGCATCGCGACCTGCCAGAACTCCGGTTCATCCTTCTGGGCACGGGGGCCCAGCGCCTCGGTGGAAACCCGGCCGGTCCGGTGCAGCAGCACCTGGAACCCCTCCACCTCCATCCGGTGGAGAATCTGCTCCTTCAGCGTCTTGGCCCAATAGGCCTCCGTCCGCGGAATGAAGAAGTGCCCTACGGCAAAGTGAAGATCTTGAGCCAAACCCGGGTCCTGGCCGTCTTCGGCCAGAAAACCCTCCCATAGTCTGCGAGGAAGATCGATCTGCAGGCCGCAGCCATCCCCCTCACCGTCGACGTCGCCGGACCGGTGCACCATTTTTGCCAGCGCCTCGATCGACTGCACAATGGTCTCGTGACTTCCCTTGCCGCTCTTGCTGATGGCAGCCATGAGGGCGCACGCGTCATGCTCAAACCGATTGAGGTACTCCCGAATCTCCCGTTCAGTGCGCATCCTCACGCTCCATCCCCCCTATACACTCCGCTGCATAACCATCCAGTGACGAGCGCCTCATCAGGCTTTTAGAATATGGGTCCGCCCGAAAAATGGGTACGAAAAAGAGACCGTCAGTTCGGGCGGTCCCCACGCCTGCTGCATGAGCACCGTTGCCCTGCAGCACTTGTATACTCGTTCGGCTCGGCATACAGAAGTTGTGAATTAGTTTACATGAGGGGGAATGGTATGTCAATTGGTCGGGCGAGGGGTTTTAGTCCTTTCTCTGATTAAAGATGAGAAGATGATTGATAACGAATCGGAATCGAAGTTGGGTTTTCCTATTCGACGGGCTCTTTTTTTGCCGCGGATTTCGCGGAACACGCGGATTTCGCGGATTCGAAGACCCCCGCAGGGATGAACCCATTTATTATATATAATATAGATTTATCCGCATGACCCTCACCGGAGTCCCCAAGGTAATCCGTGTAAATCCGTGTAAAATCCGCGAAATCCGTGGCAGAAAAGAGGCCCCAATTACCGCGCACAATCCGATACCAAGAGAATACGTAGCAAGTGCCCCGTGCTACGCCAGCGTAAAGCTGACCAGGAACTCCCTGTTCCCCTCGGTCCCCAGCACCGGCGACTCCACTACGGGCCCGGGGGTCAGGCCCAGGGCGGTGGCCGCCCCGAGCACCCGGTCCACCGCCCGCTGGTGCTGGCGGGGGTCCCGCACGATGCCGTTCTTGCCCACAGCCCCGGGTCCCACCTCGAACTGGGGCTTGATCAGGGCGATGATTCGGCCCGCCGGCGCCAGCAGACGAACCACCGCCGGCAGAACCAGCGTGAGGGAGATGAACGAGACATCGATCGCCGCCAGGGCGGGCTCCTCAGACAGCCGCTCCACCGTGCGGATGTCGGTCCCCTCCATCACCACCACCCGGGGGTGCTGCCGCAGGGTGGGGTGGAGCTGGTCACGGCCCACGTCGACGGCATAGACCAGCCGGGCGCCCCGCTGGAGCAGGCAGTCGGTGAAGCCGCCGGTGGAGGCGCCCACGTCCAGGCAGACCAGGCCAGCGGGGTTGACCCCGAACCGGTCCAGCGCCCCCTCCAGCTTCAGGCCGCCCCGGCCCACAAAGCCGATAGGGTCGCCCGTCACCTCGATCTGATCCGCCTCACCCACCTTGCGGGAGGGTTTCGTCACCACCGCCCCGTTCACCCGCACCATGGCGGCGTCGATCGCCTCCTGCGCCCGCTCCCGTGACGGGGCCAGCCCTCGCCGCACCAGCGCCACATCCAGCCGCATCTCCGACATCGCTTGCACTCCTCGGCAGGGATTCTCCGTCGCAAAGACCAATCCTAAAGGGAGAGACCAGCAGCGCGAAACCTGGAGGCGAGGCCCATGTCCCGCACCCTGACCCTCACCCCTGAGAACCTGGCGGTCCTGATCGCCGCCGGGCACCCGCTGTACATTGTGAAGGCGCCCGATGGACCCCAGTGGGACTACAAGCAGCCGATCACGGTCGACGAGGTCCCCGGTCTCCTCTTCAAGCGCCAGCTGATCATGTACGGCAACAAGGGCCACAAGGAGGCGCTGGAGCTGGAGGTGACCGCCGGCACGCCGCCCAGCCGGGCGGAGTTGCTTGGCAAGACCCTGCGGCAAGGGTAGCTGCGCGCCTCCGCCAACCTACAGAGCCACGAGCAGGGCCAAACGCCCGGCTCGTGGCTCTGCCCGATTCTGCAGCTCAGTCCTCCAGCCCACCGGCGGCGATTTCGCCCGCCAGGGAGGGTGCGGTCCGCGGCTTGCGCCGTGCCGTGCGCCCCTGTAATTCAGAGCGGATCTGCCGAACCAGTTCCCGGGCCGTATCGGCCACCCCGCCCGGGGTAAGACCATACCGCTGATGGTAATGTTGCGGGGCGCCATGCTCCACGAACTCGTCGGGCAGGCCCACCCGCTTGACCCGGGCCGTCACGTTCTCCTCGGCGTAGAGCTCCAGCACCGCCGAGCCAAAGCCGCCGGCGAGATAGGCCTCCTCCACCGTTACCACGGCCCCGATCTCGCGCCCGATCCGGGTCAATAGCTCCCGGTCAAGCGGCTTGACAAACCGCGGGTTGACCACGGCCGCTGAAATCCCTTCCCTGGCCAGCATCTCCGCCGCCGCCAGGCAGACCTGCGTCATGGTGCCGAGGCCCACCAGCGCCACATCGGCGCCCTCGCGAACCAGTTCACCCCGGCCGATCTCCATGGAGGTCAACGTTTCGTCCATCGGGACGCCCACCGCCTTGCCCCGCGGGTAGCGCAGCGAGGAGGGGCCGTCGTGGCTGATGGCGGTATAGAGCATGTGCTGCAGCTCGTTTTCATCCTTCGGCGCCATCACCACCATGCGGGGAATCGCCCGCAGGTAGGCCACGTCGAAGACACCCTGATGCGTCGCGCCATCTTCCACCAGACCGCCGCGGTCGATGGCGAAGACCACCGGCATGTTCTGCAGCGCCACATCGTGGATCACCTGATCATAGGCCCGCTGCAGGAAGGTGGAGTAGACGGCGAAGACGGGGCGCATCCCCTGTTTGGCCAACCCGGCGGCAAAGGTGACGCCGTGCTGCTCGGCGATGCCCACATCGAAATAGCGGGTGGGGAACTCCTTGGCATACTTGGTCAGAGCCACGCCGCCCGGCATCGCCGCCGTGATCGCGACCACGCGGCCATCTTGCTGGGCCAGCTTGGACACGGTGTTGCCAAAGACCTCGCTGTAGGTGACAGCGCTCGGCTTGGTCTTGCCCGTCTCTACATCGAACGGGCCGCCGCCGTGGAACTTGTCGGGCAGCTCCTCGGCGTAAGGTACCCCCTTGCCCTTGGTGGTGACCACGTGCACCACCGTGGGCCCCGGGTAGGAGCGCGCCTGACGGAGCGCGTCTTGCAGGGCGGGCAGGTTGTGGCCATCCACCGGGCCGAGGTACGTAAAGCCGAGGTCTTCGAAGAACATGTTGTGAACCAGGAGGTGCTTGACGCCCTCCTTCAGCCGGTCCACAAACTCAAAGGCCTGCGCCCCCACGAAGGGGATATGCTTCAGCGCCTCGGCGACATCGTGCTTCACCCGCTGGTAGGAGGGGCCCGTGCGAATGCGCGCCAGGTAGTTCGAGATACCGCCCACATTCGGGGCGATCGACATGGAGTTGTCGTTCAGGACCACGATCAGCTTCGTCTTGTCGTGGCCGGCGTGATCCAGCGCCTCAAAGGCCATACCGCCGGTCAGCGCTCCGTCGCCGATGACGGCGATGACCTCGAAGTTCTCACCACGCAGGTCGCGCGCCTTGGCCATGCCCACCGCCGCCGAAATGGACGTGGAGGCATGACCCCAGTGGAAGTGATCGTGAATCGACTCCTTTGGGTCGGTAAAGCCCGCAATGCCCTCGTACTGCCGCAGCGTATGAAAGCGGTGGTAGCGCCCGGTGAGCAGCTTGTGCACATAGCTCTGGTGCGAGACATCCCACAGAATCTTGTCGTGTGGGCTGTCGAAGACCGTATGCAGCGCCAGGGTCAGCTCGACCACCCCCAGATTAGGGGCCAGGTGGCCGCCTGTGGTGGCAACAGTCTGGAGAATGACCTGGCGAATCTCTTCGCCCAGAGAGAGTAATTGCGCCGTAGAGAGTCCCTTTAGCTGCTCCGGACCGGTCAGATCTCGCACATGCATAATCAGGTGGTCCTCCTTCGTGAGGAGTTGGAACCACGGGCGCCCGTAAAGGAACGGCCCGTAATCTGCTCGGCTCCTGCGATCACACGGCCAGCCAGGTAGACCACCTGGGTGGCGTGCTCCAGGGCAAATGTCTTGCCAGCCGCCTTGCCGCCTACCGTCAGCCCGGCGACCAGGCCGATCATTACCAGGGAAATCAACTGCTGGGCCAGCGTGCCACCGTGGAAGAGCGCAGAGAGCTTGATCGCAACGGTGGCGGCAGCCGCACCGCTCACCGCCCCGGCCACATCCCCCACCACATCGTTGGCGAAGTTGGCCACCCGGTCGGCGTTGCGGACGAGCCAGAGCGCCTGACGGGCACCTGACACCTTCTTGGCCGCCATCGCGTTTAACGGTGGAACCTCGGCGGCGGTTACGCTGGTGCCGAGCACATCGAAGACGACGCCGATCGCGACGAGAAGGAATACGATAAACAGGGCGATAAAGGCGGGCAGAAGCCGGAGGGCTGAGCCCGATGAATAATTGACGAGAACCGCGAGAAAGAAGGAGAAGAGACCGACTCGCAACGCCCTCCGCCACCAGGCTGAGGGAGGAGGCTCCTTGGCCATGTTTGACAAACGCTCCTGCAGAACAGACTATGTAGCAACCGCACCATCGGCGGGCTAGTATCATTCTACCACGACATGGGACACTTTCCGACAGAAGTAGCATCCCCGCGGGTGGAAAAGACCATCACCCTGGTCGAAGGCCGACTGGCTACCCCCCGATGGTACCATATCACCGAAATTCCGGGAAGAGGGCGGGCTCTTCAGGGCCCCCCGGATGCGCGCAAAAAAGACGGGCGCCCTGTGGGCACCCGCCGGAAGATCAATGGGTGGCAGCCTGGTGAGTAAATCTTACGGCTTAGGTCCAGCAGGATTTCCCCACAGCCTCCGCAGCGTCGCCGCTGTGGCGGTTTCCCTTTATGGCTGTGCTGCCGTGTCGCCAACAGCAGGGCTAGATTACCACTTAGTCCGTACTTTAATCCTCACCAAACCTCTTGCGAACAGCCTAGGAATTTTCTTCGACAACACACCTTCTCCTAGCCCCTTTTGCAGGCGAGGTTTCAGAAGCCATCTCCCTTGCCCTCTGCTGGCCGGCTTCGTGCAAGGGATTTTGGACCCGTAGGTCCCCTGCTTCATCCGCCTGGCCCACTCAAGGCAGGCTACGCTGCACACAGCGCCTCACCATGTTTCAGCACCGCATGCAGGTGTTCACTGCGCCATAGCCTTGTTGCTCACATTGGTGCAACCGCCACAGTCGCAGGCCTCCACGGAAAGAGGGTCGTCGCCCGCATGCCATTGCGGATCGCCCTTCAGTCCGGCAGCGCCGAGCACCATTGCCCGGTTAGCTGTACCTCCAGCACCAGCCCCCGATTGGGCATCGGCGGCCAACACCAGAGACGTCATCGATGTGCCCTTGACGGATTTTTAGGCCCGCCTTCAGAGAAGGTAGTACCGACTAGGATACTGCGCCACCCATAATCTTTTTGGTCATAGTACATGACGATCCCAACCGGCCGTAACCGCTGGTCCGTCTTCAGATGCACATCATAACACCCTTATCCTTCACGGTCAACGACAAATTGCGCCAATGAACACAGAATATGGGCGCGCTCACCAAGATGCGACAGTGCCCCGACGGCCCCGGCAACAGCGCTGCGGGCCTTTTCCTGTGCCTGCTCCAACCCATAAAGGCTCACATAGGTCGATTTATCATGCTTCGCATCGCGCCCGACGCCCTTGCCGGTCTTTACGGCATCGCCGATCACGTCGAGCACGTCATCTTGAATCTGAAAGGCCAGACCGAACTGCTCGGCATACCGGTCCAGTGCTGCAAGGTCCTCCTCCCCCGCTCCGCCCAGCAGCGCCCCGGCTCGCAGGGAGGCTCGGAAGAGGGCGCCGGTCTTCAGGGAATGGATCCGCTCCAGTTGGGGTCCGCCGGCGTGGCGGCCCTCCCATTCCAGGTCCTCCACCTGCCCGCCAACCATGCCGGCCGCACCGGCACCGGCCGCCACCTCAGCCGCCACCCGGACCACCCGGTCCGGTGGGATCCCGGGAACGGCCGCCTGCCGGGCCACCAGCTCAAAGGCCATGGTCAGCAGCCCATCGCCCACCAGGGTGGCCATTGCCTCGCCGTAGACCTTGTGGTTGGTGGGCCGGCCCCGGCGCAGGTCATCGTCGTCCATGCAGGGCAGGTCATCGTGGACCAGGGAATAGGTGTGGATCATCTCCAGGGCGCAGGCGGTCGGCATGACCTGCCCCGGAGTCAGCCCGTAGAGGTCCGCCGCGGCAATCACCAGGACCGGCCGCAGCCGCTTGCCGCCACCCAGCAGGCTGTAGCGCATCGCCTCCAGCAACCGCGGGGGAGCGCCGGTCAGAAAGGGGCCCGCTGCGGCGCCGGAACCAGGCGTCGTATAGAGATCGAGCGCTGTATCGACCTCCTGCGCCTGCTGCTTCAAATAATCCAGTACGTTCACGGGCGTTCCTCCCGCATGACTATCGAGATGATTCAGGCCTTCTCCGGCTCGAAGGGGACGATGACGGCCTCGCCGTTCTGCTCCAGCAGCTTCTCAATGCGGGCCTCAGCCGCATCGAGGAGGCCACCGCAGTGCCGGGTCAGCATGACCCCTTCCTGAAAGAGCGCCAGCGCCTGGTCCAGCGGCAGGTCGCCGCTCTCCAGCTCCCGCACCACCGCCTCCAGCCGCTTCACCGCCTGCTCGAAGCTCAGGTTCTCCTCCATCTATTCCGCCTCCTCCTTCGAAGGGACCGAACCCGCTCCCCCGGATTCCACGTGCACCGATTCGACACGGCAGTGCAACTGCCCTCTGTGCAGCATCACCTGGATCGGATCGCCAACGGAGACCTGCCCGGCCTCCTTGATCACCCGGCCCGACCCCTCCCGGGCGATGGCATAGCCCCGGGAGAGCACCGCCAGCGGCGAGAGCGCATCGAGCCGCCCCGCCAGCCCCTTCAGCTCCCGGCGGTGACCGCTCAGCATCTGCCCGCCCACGTAGCCCAGCCGGCGAATCAACTCGTCGAGCCGCTGCCGGTCCTGCATCAGCCGCCCTTCGGGCCGCTGGAGCACCGGCCGCTCCGCCAGCCCCTTCAGCCGGATCCGCTTCCGCTCCACAATCCGCCGGGCCGCCGAAGCGAGCCGGATCCGCCAGGAGTCCACCTGCCCCTGAAGCTCCGAGCGAGAGGGCACCACCAGCTCTGCTGCTGCCGAGGGCGTAGGGGCCCGCAGATCAGCTGCAAAGTCCGCAATGGTAAAGTCGGTCTCATGCCCCACCGCAGAGACCACCGGCACAGGACAGCTTCGAATCGCCCGGGCCAGCCCTTCATCATTAAAGCCCCATAGATCCTCCAGCGATCCGCCGCCCCGCCCGATGATAATCACATCGACATCCGGCAGCCGGGCGGTAAGTTCCAGCGCCCGAATCAGCGAGACAGGCGCCTCCGCCCCCTGCACCACCGCCGGCGCCACCACCAGCCGGACCGAGGGAAAGCGCCGCCGGGCCACCGTGATCATGTCCCGAATCGCCGCCCCCGTAGGCGCCGTAATAATCCCCACCCGCCGCGGGAGCGCCGGCAAAGGCCGCTTTAACGCCTCGTCAAAGAGCCCTTCCTCCGCTAGCCGCCGCTTCAACTGCTCAAACTCCAGGTGAAGCGCCCCCAACCCCGCCGGCTCCATCTCCACCGCATAGAGCTGGTAGGCCCCATCGCGCTCAAAGACCGAGACATTCCCATGCACCAGCACCTGCATCCCGTTCTCCGGCCGGAAGCGAAGCCGCTGGGCGCTGGACCGGAACATCACGCACTTGATCTGGCTGGATTCATCTTTAAGGGTGAAGTAGATATGCCCCGAAGTATGCCACTTAAAGTTCGAGATCTCCCCCCGCACCCAGACCGCCGAGAGCAGCTGATCCCGCTCCAGCAGCCGCTTGACATAGAGGGTCAGATCCCGCACCGAAAGCACAGGCCGCCCGGAAAGGCTCAACGCAAGCCCTCCCCCCAGAAAAGAATAAGACCAGGAACGACCGGAAGGGGGCAAGGAGCCCCCTTCCCTGCATTCTGAACAACGTTCAGAAACCGAACAGCAGTCAAAGAGGCCCGGAAACCAAGCAAACGCTTGCTTACTAAGAGGTCACAGGGGCCTACCAGGTAATCACATAAAGGGAGACCACCCGGTCCCAAACAGTCGGGCCGCCCCCCGCCAGCCACACCACGGTGAGAGAACAGGCCACCCTGGGGTCCCGAATGCCCGCTTGGGGGTACCCCCGACGAGCATTAGCGTAGGAGCTTACGGGCTGTAGGCCCACGAGACTGCCGCCGAAATCGGGGACGCTACCCGAGTATTGAGGCTAGCCCGTTTTCCGATTTCGGCGCCCCAAAAGGGCAGCCTTACAGCCCGTTAGCGAACGAGCGCAGCGAGGAGAGGGGTGCCCCCAAGCGGGCTGCCCGACTGCTACGCAGCGGGCGCCCGCAGTGGGCCTACAGGCCCGACTGCATCTTCGCAGCCTTCACCGTGTTGTACATCAGCAGGGCGATGGTCATCGGCCCGACCCCACCAGGGACCGGCGTGATCATCCCCGCCACCTCGGCGGCGGACTCGAACTGCACGTCGCCGCGGATCTTCGACTTGGTCCCCGGCACCGGGTTGATGCCCACGTCGATCACCACAGCGCCCGGCTTCACGTACTCCCCGTTCAACATCTCCAGCCTGCCGATGGCCGCCACCAGAATGTCGGCCTTGCGGCAGGTCTCCTTGAGATCGGGGGTCTTGGAGTGGCAGATGGTGACCGTGGCATGGCGCTTCAGGAGGAGCGCCGCCATCGGCTTGCCGACGATGTTCGACCGGCCCACGATCACGGCGTGCTTGCCGGCGGGGTCGACCCCCATCTTGTCCAGCATTACCATGACCCCGTAGGGCGTACAGGCGACCAGCGGGTCCTCGCCGATCCAGAGCTTGCCGACGTTCTCGGGGTGGAAGCCGTCGACATCTTTGTCGGGGCGGATCCGGCGGACCACTGTATCCATGTTCAACCCCTTGGGCAGCGGCGACTGCACGAGGATCCCGTGAATCGCCGGATCGGCGTTCAGCTCATCCACCAGCTTCTCCAGGTCCGCCTGGGAGGTGGTGGCGGGAAGGCGGTGGAGC
>JBMONB010000018.1:0-1748 GCA_049325315.1 Bacillota bacterium
GCTCCACAGCGGCGGGCTTGGCACAGCCGGCCGCTCCCAGGAGCATCAGAATCAATAAGAAGGCCATCAGCCGTTGCATGCAAAAGCCTCCCAGGTCAGAGCGTATATACCCTTAGGACGTGGCGCCAGACCCTCAAGTTCCCGCCTCGTAAGAAGGAGCAGACCAGCCCCGCCAGGGTTCCGGTCCGCTGTCGCATGCTGCCCGGCTATTCGCCCACAAAGAGCCGGGCCGGGTTCTTCACCAGCATCGTCTCGACCTGCTCCTCGGTCACGCCGCTCCGCTTCAGGGCCGGAATCACATTCTCGAAGAGGTGGGTCGGATGCCAGTTCCTGACCAGTTCCACCACCGGCTCCGGGAAGGTGAGCGGCCGGCCCAGCCAGAGGTTGACCGTGTCGTGCGAGAGCATGATCTGCCGCTCGAAGCCCAGCCCCACCAGCCCGATCACCAGGGCGGTGCGGGCCTCGTCCATCGGCATCCCCACCAGCCCCTGAATCCCGTACCGGTCAAAGCCGATCGAGACCCCCCGGGAGAGCGTCTGGAGGTGGTAGTTCAAGTCGGTGTTGCCATCCATATGGCCGATCAGGATCCGCTTCGGGTCGGCCCCCTCCGAGATCAAGAGGTCAGCCTGCTCCGGCCCCATCGTCCCCTCCTGCGTGTGGGTGATGATCGGCACCCCGGTCTCCTTCTGGGCCCGGGCCGCCGCCCTGAAGAACATCTGCTCATAGCGGGTGATGGCGCCCTTGCTGCTGCCCAGCTTGATCACGCCCGCCTTGATCCCGGTCTTGCCGATCCCGACGGTGATCTCCTGCATGAACATCTCGTAGATCTCCTGCAGGGCGTCGCCGAAGAGGCTGCGGAACTTGAAGTAGGCGGTGGCGCCCTCCCCTTCGTAGTAGAAGCCGGTGGCGCAGACGATCTGCACCTCGGTCCGCTCGCTGATCTCCCGGAGCAGTTCCGGGTCGCGCCCGCAGTCGTTGGGCGTCACGTCGATCACCGTCTTGACGCCGTGAGCCTGGACCCTGGCCGCCACCCCGGTGGTGGTCAGGAGGACCGCCTCCCGGTCCGGGGTGCCCAGGGTAAGGTCGCCGGCGAAGCCCGGGTACCCGAAGACAAAGTGTTCGTGGACCAGGGTCTTGCCGAGTTGACCGGCATCGACGGGACCTGTCACGGTGTTGACACGGGTCATATTGATTCCCTCCCCGCTCTCAGCAGCCAGATGGCGCCTGCGCACCGAAATGTTCTCGAAAGATCATATGCATTCCTCGTTGATATTCTATTATGACGATGGTTTCTATCTCCACATGCGCCCCTATCGGGCGATCGGGTCTGCACCCGGAATTGGGCCAGACCAAGGCGACCCATTGGTGGAGTTTACAGTCTGGCCTCCATGGTGTAGGATTAAAGAGAACGCTGAATCCCAAACGGGAACGGGGGACCCACTCATGGGGGTGAATCCCGCCGGCAAACGTCCGGGGAATCCTGGGCGCCCACGGCGGGTAGGGCAACTTTGACCGCCCGAATCCGACAGCTAACCTCGTAAGCGTAGGTCGAAGGAACGGCTCTCTCAGAGGGCCTGGTCCTTCCGCCAATCAACAGGAAGGAAGGGACCGCATCTTGCCAACCAACCGCACATCTCGTCAACTGTCTCTGGTTGTCCGCGCCTGCGAACTCTGCGGCGAACTGAAGGCGATCCAACCTGCGAACAAGGAACACCGTAAGGCCCACCAGACCAGACAGATCGCCTTTG
>JBMONB010000019.1:0-23545 GCA_049325315.1 Bacillota bacterium
CCAGGTCGCCCCGCTTCTTCTTGGAGACCGCCCGCCGCAGCAGGTCGGCCTGGCCCAGGGTAAGCCCCGCCAGGTGGTGGGCGATCTGGATGATCTGCTCCTGGTAGACCATCACCCCGTAGGTCTCCCCCAGGATCGGCTCCAGGTCGGGGTGCAGGTACTTGACCTGACTCGGGTTCTGCTTGCCGCGGATGTAGTCGGGAATGTGCTCCATGGGGCCCGGGCGGCAGAGCGAAATGGTGGCGATGATCTCCTCGAAGTGGGTGGGCTTCATCTGGCGGAGCACATCGGCCACCCAGCCGGCCTCCAGCTGGAAGAGGCCGATGGTCTCGCCCCGGGAGAGCATGGCGAAGGTGGCGGGGTCATCCATGGGGATCTGCTCGATATCGAAGTCCGGCTCCCGCCGCTTCACAGAGCGGGTGGCGTAGTCGATGACGGTCAGGGTGCGCAGCCCCAGGAAGTCCATCTTCAGGAGGCCGATCTCTTTGAGCTGGTCCATGTCGAACTGGGTGACGATCGCCTCATCGCCCATCTTGTAGAGCGGCACGTGCTCCACCAGGGGGTCGGCGGTGATCACCACGCCAGCAGCGTGGACAGACGGATTTCGGGGCATGCCCTCCACGGCCCGGGCGGTGTCGATCAGCACCCGGACCTGCTCCCGCTCATGGTACAGCTCCTTCAGCTCGGGGACCTGCTCCAGGGCGGTGGAGAGGTCGCGGCCCCAGGGCAGGAGCTTGGCGACCCGGTCCACCTCGCCATAGGACATGCCCATGGCCCGCCCCACGTCGCGCACAGCGCCACGGGCCGCCAGGGTGGTGAAGGTGATCACCTGGGCGACCGACTCGGCGCCGTACTTGTTGTGAACGTACTCGATCACCTCGCCCCGCCGCTCATAGCAGAAGTCGATGTCGAAATCGGGCATATCCACCCGTTCGGGGTTGAGGAAGCGCTCGAAGAGCAGGCCGTAGCGCAGCGGGTCGACGTCGGTAATCCCCAGCACGTAGGCCACCAGGGAGCTGGCCCCAGAGCCGCGCCCCGGCCCCACGGGAATCTCCCGGGAACGGGCGTACTCGACAAAGTCCCAGACGATGAGGAAGTAGCCGGGAAAGCCCATCCCCTCGATCACCGCAAGCTCGTGGTCCAGCCGCTCCTTCGCCCCTGTCGGGGGGCTCCCCCCGTAGCGGGGCCCAAGCCGGTCGTAGCAGAGTTTGCGCAGGTAGCCCGCCGCGTCATACCCGGCGGGAATGGCATAGTTGGGCAGGTGAATCTGGCCGAAGGGCAGCTCCAGGTTGCACCGCTCGGCGATGGCCAGGGTGTTCTCCAGGGCGCCGGGTATGTGGCCGAAGCGCCAGTGCATCTCCTCTGCCGACTTGACGTACAGCTCCTGCGTCCCCATCTTCAGCCGGTTGGGGTCATCCAGCGTCTTGTTGGTGCCGATGCAGATTAGCACATCTTGCACCTTGGCGTGCTCCGGGAAGAGGTAGTGGGCATCGTTGGTCGCGACCACGGGCAGCCCCTGCCGCAGCAGCCAGTCGTTCAGACCCGGCTGCTCGGGCATGCCGTGGTCCTGCAGCTCCAGGAAGTAGTTCTGCGGCCCGAAGATCTCCCGGTAGGTGGCGATCGTCTTGCGGGCCTCCTCCTCCTGGCCGGAGAGGAACTTGCGGGGCACCTCGGCGGCGAGGCAGCCTGAGAGAGCGATCAGCCCCTTGCTGTGGCGCGCCAGCAGCTCGTAGTCGACCCGGGGCTTGTAGTAGAAGCCCTCGGTGTAGCCGGCCGAGACCAGCTTGACCAGGTTCTTATACCCCTCGTACGACTCGGCCAGCACGGTGAGGTGGAAGGCCTTCTCGCCGCCGGTCTTGATATGGCGGGAATCGGGCGCCACATACAGCTCGCAGCCGATGATCGGCTTGACGCCGTGCTTGCGCATGGCCGTGTAGAAGGGGATCACGCCGAAGAGGACCCCGTGGTCGGTCACCCCCATCGCCCGCATGGACAGTTCCGCGGCGCGGGCGGCCAGGGGCTCGATCCGGTTGGCCCCGTCCAGCAAGGAGTACTCCGTATGAAGGTGGAGATGGACAAATTCCGGACGGCCCATGTCGCTCACCTCTTCGGCAATGTTTCGCCGCCAATCGACCCCGAACCTGCATTCGGGTTACGTTTCGACAGCCCGTTGCCTTCCCGATTCCCTTCTCATTTTGATTATACCGGAAACCTTGTTAGAGGCGCATCATGACGGCTTTGAAGGGGATTCGATGCACCAAACGCATTCCTGATATTATGCAATGTAATTAAATCGACTCTTTATCTACAAATCCGGTACTTTCGCGCCGTTCAGATGCACCTGTCGGGCGATTGAGTAGGGCCGTGGCCTGGAGTACGGTGAGGGAAGATGCTTTGTAACTATCAGGAGGGTGAACACATGGGCACTGCTCGGGCCGTCCGACGCTTTACGATCGATGTAAATCCCGTCTACTGCAAGGGCTGCGAGATCTGTGTGCAGGTCTGCCCGAAGGACCTCTTCGTCATTAACGACCGGCAGAAGGCCGTGGTGACGACGACCGAAGGCTGTACCGGCTGTCTCAACTGTGAGATCTACTGCCCCGACTTCGCCATCGACGTGCAGGAGGTGGAGTTGAATGGCTAAGCTCGAAGCGCCGCCCAAGACCCGCCGGCTGATGCAGGGCAACGAGGCGATCGTGGAGGGCGCCCTCGCCGCCGGGATGCGGTTCTACGCCGGTTACCCGATCACTCCATCCACCGAGATTGCCGAGTTCTCCGCCGAGCGGCTGCCGCAGGTGGGCGGTCGGTTCATCCAGATGGAAGATGAGATCGCCTCCATGGCCGCCGTCGTCGGCGCCGCGCTGACCGGCGCCAAGGCGATGACCGCCACCTCGGGTCCGGGCTTCTCGCTCAAGCAGGAGAACCTGGGGTACGCAGCGCACAGCGAGATCCCCTGCGTGGTGGTCAACGTGCAGCGGATGGGCCCCTCCACCGGCCTGCCCACCTCTCCCTCCCAGGGCGATATCATGCAGGCCCGCTACGGCAGCCATGGCGACTACGGGATCATCGCCCTCTCCCCCGCCTCGGTGGATGAGGCCTACTACCTGACGATCCGGGCCTTCAACCTGGCCGAGAAATTCCGTACCCCGGTCATCCTCCTCACCGATGAGGTGATCGGCCACCTCCGCGAGGCGGTCAGCCTGCCCGATCCGACGACCCTGGAGATCATCAACCGCCGCACGCCCACCGACCCGCCAGGGGTGCACAAGTCTTACCGGCCCGACGAGCTGGGCGTTCCCTGCCAGCCCAACTTCGGCATGGGCTACCGCTTCCACACCACCGGCCTGATCCACGGCGAGGACGGCTTCGCCACCTCCAACCCGAAGGTGGTCGACAGCGCTGTCCGCCGTTTGACCGAGAAGATCACCCGCAACCTCGACCAGATCTACCAGGCCGATGTGCAGGAGGTCGATGATGCCGATGTGGTGGTCTTCGCCTATGGCGGCACCTCACGGTCGGCGCAGCGGGCCGTGCGGCTCGCCCGCCAGAAGGGGCTGAAGGTTGGCTTCTACCGGCCGGTCACCATCTGGCCATTCCACGACGAGATGGTCCGCAACGCCATCGCCGGCAAGAAGGCGGTCATCGTGCCCGAACTGAACATGGGGCAGATGGCGCGCGAGGTGGAGCGGGCGGCCCATGGGACCACCCGGGTGGTCCCGGTCACCAAGGTCAATGGCGAGATTCTGACGCCGGCGGAGATCCTGTCGGCCATTGAGGGGGTCAGCTAGATGGCACTCGTCGGCAAGGTTGACGTAAAGGGCTATCTGCGCGAAGAGAAGCTTCCGCATATCTGGTGCCCCGGCTGCGGCCACGGCATCGTCATGTCTTCGCTGGTCCGGGCGATTCACGCCGTCGGGCTCGATCAGGACCGGACCGTGATCGTCAGCGGTATCGGCTGTTCCTCCCGGGCCTCGGGCTACATGGACTTCGACACGATCCACACCACCCACGGGCGGGCGCTGGCCTTCGCCACCGGGATCAAGATGGCGAACCCAGAGCTGAAGGTGATCGTGCTGACCGGCGACGGCGATGCCGCGGCGATCGGCGGCAACCACCTGATCCACGCCGCCCGGCGGAATATCGGCATCACCTGTGTCTGCATGAACAACAACATCTACGGCATGACCAGCGGCCAGTACTCGCCCACCACCCCGGAGTGCGCCCTGGCCACCACCTCCCCCTACGGGAACATCGACCCCTCCTTCGACCTCTGCAAGCTGGTGACGGCGGCCGGCGCCTCCTACGTGGCCCGGGGCACCGCCTACCAGGCGCGGCAGCTGGAGAAGGTGATCGCCAAGGGGCTCCAGAACGACGGCTTCTCCTTCATCGAGGCGGTGGACCAGTGCCCGACCTACTTCGGTCGGCGCAACAAGCAGGGCGACGCCTACAACATGATGAAGCTGCAGCAGGACCGCTCGGTCTCGGCCTCCAAGGCCGCCGCCATGTCGATCGAGGAGTTGGACGGCAAGCTTGTGATCGGCGAGCTGCACAACGCCCCGCGCATGGAGTACACCAAGGCCTATGACAAGGTGCTCCTCAAGGCTGGCCGGGAGGGATAGGGCAATGAAGCAGATCATGCTGACGGGATCGGGTGGCCAGGGGATGATCCTGGCGGGGATCATTCTCGCCAAGGCGGGCATTCTGGACGGCCTTCATGTGACCCAGACCCAGTCGTACGGGCCGGAGGCCCGGGGCGGCGCCAGCCGGGCCGAGGTGATCCTCGACGAGGAATCGATCGACTACCCGAAGGTGGTTCAGGCTGACGTGATCCTCGCCATGACCCAGGAGGCGGCCGACAAGTTCCACGCCAAGCTGAAGCCGGGCGGCGTGCTGGTGGTCGACCCGATGTACGTGCTGACAGTTCCCACCGTCGACGGCCTGGTTCACCGGGTGCCGATCACCCAGCTGGCCAAGGAGGCCACGGGCCGGGCGATCACCGCCAACATCGTGGCGCTGGGGGCACTGAACCGGGCGGCGGGACTGGTCTCGCCGGAGGCGCTGGAAGAGGCGGTGCTGGACTCGGTGCCGAAGGGGACCGAGGCGGTCAACCGGAAGGCGCTGGCGGCAGGCAGCGCAGCGATCAACTGATACAGGCGGACCCCCTGGCTCGGCCAGGGGGTCTTTTGCTGCGCAGGAGAGGGGAGCGGTCAGCCCGAATCCTTACGCTGTACCGGAAGCGAGAGGAGGGTTTCCCATGACCAGGCCCATCTACCTCGACTATAACGCCACCACCCCGGTGGATCCAACGGTGCTTCAGGCGATGCTCCCCTACCTGCGGGAGCAGTTCGGCAACCCGCACTCCAGCCACGCTTACGGCAGCGTGGCGCACATGGCCGTGGAGACCGCCCGGGAGCAGGTGGCGAGCCTGATCGGCGCCCGGCCCGGTGAGATCGTCTTCACCTCGTGTGCCAGCGAGTCGATCAACCTGGCGATCAAGGGAATCGCCTTTGCCCACCGGGAGCGTGGGGCGCACCTGATCACATCGGGCGTGGAGCACCCGGCGGCGATCAACGCCTGCCGGTACCTGGCCGCCGAGTTCGGGGTGGCGCTGACCATTTTGCCGGTGGACCGGTCGGGCCGTGTTGATCCGGCGGAGGTGCGGGCGGCGATTCGGCCCGAGACGGTGCTGATCTCACTGATTCACGCCCAGAATGAGACCGGCGTCATTCAGCCCGTGCGCGAGGTGGGGGCCATCGCCCGGGAGGCCGGCGTGCTCTTCCATCTCGACGCCGCCCAGACCTGCGGCAAGGTCCCGGTCGATGTGGGGGCGATCGGCTGCGACCTGCTGACGCTGGCCGGCCACAAGCTCTACGCCCCCAAGGGGGTCGGCGCTCTCTACGTGCGGGAGGGCGTCAAGCTCCACCCGCTGATCCACGGGGCCGCCTACGAGGGGGGCCGGCGGGCGGGGACCGAGAATGTGGCCTACCTGGTGGCCCTGGGCCGGGCCTGCGAGCTGGCGGAGATCAAGCTGGCGACGGGCGAGGGGCGGCGACTGGCCCTGCTGCGGGACCGGCTGCAGGAGCGGCTCACGGCGGCCCTGCCGGCCCGGGTGACCGGGCTGGGGGCGGAGCGGCTGCCCAACACCCTGCACCTGGTGGTCGAGGGGGTCGTCGGCAACGACCTGCTGACCGCTGCGCCGGCGGTGGCCGCCTCCACCGGGTCGGCCTGCCACGCCGGGGTGAGCGAGCCCAGCGAGGTGCTGCTGGCCATGGGCTTCAGCCCGGCAGAAGCGGTGGCCGCCCTGCGGCTCAGCGTGGGCCGGTTCACCACAGAGGAGGAGGTCGATGCGGCGGCGGATGCGCTGATCGCAGCGGCTGATCAGGTCGCCGGGTGAGTACCGGCGCAGAGGCGCCCCGCACCAGGGTTCAACCCGGTACGGGGCGCCTCGCCTTTACTGCTCCGCCAGCTCCCGGTAGGCCTCCAGCATCGCCTGGTAGCGCGGGTGCGCCGGGGCGAAGGGGAAGTCGACCTTGGCCTGGGCCCAGCCCGCCTTCAGAAAGTCCTCCTCCCCTGCGGCAAACGCCTGGGCCACCGGCTCAGCCACCTTCAGAAACTGCTGCCGGGGAATGTACTCCTTCGGGTAGCCGGCCTTGATCCAGGCCTGCTCCAATCGCTCATAGGGATTCACAGGCGAAACCTCCTTAGCCGAAGAACCACAGACTCAGCCAGAGGGCGGCCAGCGCCGCCAGCAGCACCGGCGGGGTGATGACCAGACCTGCTTTCAGATAGTCTGACCAGGTGATCCGAATCCCCTTCTGCTGGAGGGTGTGCATCCAGATCAGCGTGGCCAGGCTGCCAATCGGGGTCAGCTTCGCCCCGACGCCGGCGCCGACCACGGCGGCGAGGACCATGCCGTCGTGCATGACGCCGGTCGCACCGCCGGCCCCAATGGCCAGCACCCCCAGCATGACGCCGGGCAGGTTGTTCATAAGGCTGGAGAAGAGGGCGACCAGCAGCCCTGTCCCCGCCACGGCCCAGCCGGTCCCCAGAGAGGCTAGCTGCGCCAGCAGCCCCGCCGCCCAGCCGGTCAAGCCGGCGTTGCCCATGCCGTAGACCACCAGGTACATGCCCAGGGCGAAGAGCATCACATGCCAGGGAGCCGCCTTCAGCACCGCCACCGGCCGGACCACCCGGTTCTTGCTGGAGGCTGCCAGTAAGATGGCGGCTCCGGTGGTGATCACCAGCGAGACCGGCAGCGAGCCGACGGCGCTGTTGAGGAAGAAGGCGAGCACCATGGCGGTCAGTACAGCGAGCCCCGTCTTGAAGAGGAAGGGGTCCCGAATCGCTGAGGACGGCGGCGGTAGCGCCGACTGGTCGTACATGGCGGGAATCTCCCGACGGTAGTACCAGCGGAGGACCAGCCAGGTGGCCAGCAGGGTGACCGCTGAGGGGATCAGCATCAGGAGCGCGAAGCGGCCGAAGGGGAAGGCAAAGTAGCGGACGGCGATCATGTTGGTCAGGTTGGAGACCGCCAGGGGAATCGACATGGCATCGGCCACAAAGCCCGAGGCCATCAGGTAGGGCAGCATGGTCCGGTGGTCGAACCCCAGCGCCCGGAGCATTTCGTACAGAATCGGCGTGAGAATCAGGACCGTGGCGTCGTTGGTGAATAAGGTGGAGGTGAAGGCGCCCATCAGGATCGCCGCCGTGAAGATCGCCCGGCCTTCGCCGCCGGCGCGGCGGGCCATCAGGAGGGCGGCCCAGCGGAAGAAGCCGGCCTGATCCAGGATCACCGAGATGATCACAATGGCGATTAAGGCGAAGGTGGCATCCCAGACGATGCCGGCAACGGTGGTCACATCGGCCAGGGTGATCACTCCGCTGATCAGGGCGAGCACGGCCCCGATCAGGGCGGCGAGGCCGCTGTCGAGGTTGCGGGGGCGGGCAAGAACCAGGTACAGCGTAAACAAGAAGATCGCCGGGGCTGTGAGCGCCTGACTCACGGTGCGATCGCGCCTCCCAACAACTCAGTCTGATCGCTATTCTAGCACCGGCTCGGTCGGTCGCCTAGGGGGAGGTCTACAGGGAGAGGACCAATGGGCCATCCGAAAAAGAATGAAAAGGGGGAATGCGCGCGACAGAGGGGATTCACTCGCTGGTGGCGAATACCTTATCTCAGAGAGCAGGCGAGGAGGTGAAGGCCGTTGCGCTACGCACTCTACAACCGCTCGGTTGACGTAACCACATTCCAGCCACTCGCGCCGCGCGCCAACATCGAACCGGCAAGCGGCTCTGGCCGTGGCCTGCGCTCGTGCGTGCCCGCGGCTTACAACACCTGTGCGGTCGCGTTCGCCCTTGGTTCGGAGTCAGAGAGCGTCCCGGAGCCAGGCCCTGGGCCAGGCTTGCCGGAGATGTTGCTCTGATTGCGAAGTGGGGGCGATTTTTGTTGCCCGCTCCCCGGTCAGCCAATATGGGAGGTGGCAGTATCGGGACCATTGCCCCCGCGCCCGGCCATGCACAGAACTGGCGCCCGGCGTGAGAACGAGGTGTGGAGGGCAGACGCTGCGGTGGGGATACAGGGCGCCGACATAACTGCGCCAAGGAGGAATGCCATATGGGTCCGAGACTGTATGAAGGCATGTCGCTCCGTGAGATCTCCGAGTACCTGTTCTGCGAAGATGAGCCCACAACCGGCGATCTGATTCTGGTGTTTGGCGGGAAGCGGCTGGAACGGGCCGAACGCGCCGCCGAACTCTACCACGCCGGTCTGGCGCCCCGGGTCTTCATTACCGGCGGCGACAAGCGTGGGATCGGGGTCTGCGAAGCGGAGCGGCTGCGTGACCGCATGGTCGAACTCGGTGTGCCCGCCGACGCCATTGAGGTCGAGTGCGAGTCGGTCAACACCATGGAAAATGTCCGCTTCTCGGTCGATTGGATTGCGGAGAACGTCGGCTGGTCAAACGTCCGGAACCTCCTCCTCGTGACCTCCCCCCACCACATGCGGCGCGTCAAGCAAACTGTCGCCCATTATATCCCCCGCGAAGTCCTGATCACCTGCTGCCCCGACCGCCGGACCGATGTCGCCAAGGACAACTGGTGGCACACCCCCGAGGGTCAGAACCTGGTCTACCGTGAGCTTGAGAAGGTTCGCACCTATGCGATCCACGGAGAGTTTTAGCCGATCGGATATACAGCGCTGAAAACTAAGCCCCCACCGGCCAGCAGGCCTTGTGGGGGCTTGTCGCGTCCGTCTCAGGGTAAGCAGTGCTCAGCGCTGCTCCATGCGCTCGTACATCGCCTGAAGGTAGCGGCGGATGGTCTGCATCTCCTGGTGCAACTCGTGGAACTTTTTCAGGTACCAGACGGTCGCCGAGACGGAGATCAGCCAGCCAAAAATGCCAACCAGCATGGCGAGCACACCGATCACCCCCGATCGAGCAACCCGAGCCAGAGGTAGTAGCAGGCGAGGGCGCTGAAGGGCGCCCAGGCCCGGCCAATCTCGCGCACCTCCTCCTCACCGGGCTGGTGGTCAAGGCCATAGAAGCGCTGCACGGCATTCCGAATGCCGATGTCACCGGCCGGGAAGGCGTCGAGGTGGCCGGCGTCCATGAGCACGCACTCCGCGGTCCAGCGGCCGACACCCCGCAGGGAGACCAGCCGGCCGGCCGCCTCCTCGAAGGGCAGGGCAGCAATGGCGTCGAGATCGAGCCGCCCCCCGGCTACGGCCCGGGCAACATCGATCACGTACTCGGCCTTCCGGCGGCTGTACTTCTCGGCCTGCAGCTGCTCGTAGCGGAGCGCTGCCACCCGCTCGGGGCTCGGGAAGGCCGGGTAGCCCCCGTAGGCCTGACCGCCCAGCCGGACCAGCGTCTCCTTCAGGCTGAAGGCGAAGGCGACGTTGACCTGCTGGCCGATAATCGCCCAGGTGAGCGACTCAAACAGATCGAAGGGCCCGATTGGCCGGGCGCCGGCGTACCGGTGCAGCAAGCCTCCCATAACTGGGTCGGCCTGCTCCATGTGGCCCAGAAAGGCACCATGGTCCAGGTCGAGTTGGAAGGCCCGGCGAACGGCCCGCAGCGCCCGCTCGTGGTCAAGGTCGCCCTCGATCTGCACGGAGAGCGCCTCTCCCCGCTCCTGGATGCGCACCAGGCCGAGCCGCTCTCCCTGGGCCAGCGCCCTCACATAGGAGGGTCCCTCCTCCACCCGCCCGATCACCTGGCGGGGCAGGTCCTGCAAGCGCTTCAGGCTCGTGGTGAACCGGTATGGCTGGGTCGGGTTCAGGTTGTACTGCACAGGCTCCCTCCCGGTGTTTGGCCTCTCTCCCCCTTTTCGGCGGGGGCTCCCCTACCCCCTCCTCGCCCTCAGGGGAAAGAATAAAGGGCACCCCGTCGGGGTGCCCGATCACTCATGGTAATGGGTAGAGCAGACCTAACGCCAACCGCGCTGCGGGAACTCCCGCACATCACCACCTGCGTATTCAGCGCCTGGCCCCCTGCCGGGATACCAGGTGCGAACCGTACGTAGAACCACCCAGCGCCAGAGCGAGCGCGCCCGCCGCTGAACCCGGCGCCAGAACAGGCGAAGCCCCTGCCCCTTCCCCTGCCCTTGTCTTACCGCCGGCGCCTTCGCCGGACGTGCCATTGTCCGTATGGGCCAACCCCCGTGTAACCGTCTGGCGCCCTTTGTGGGCGTCGACGACCGTCGTCCTGTGCCTCGCGTCCACATGACCCGTCACTCCCGTCCCCCGTATTTGCCCTGCCAACGAACCGCCCATACGCACTAAATAGGGCAAATGCTTAGTGCCCATGTCTAAAATAGGAAGGAGAACCTCTCATAACCTTAATACGGAAAAGGACCCCTCTGGGTTTTATATCTGCCCTGGATTTTTGATGAATTTTTGTGATCTCGCTGTCAGCGCAAGGTGGTTCTAGTCTTCCCCCTCTTTAACAGGGTGATACTACCCTCTGTCGAATCTTAGAGGCAGAGAGGCAGGGGAGATGAGAAAGATGGAGATCACGGGCGCGCAGATTCGACGCCTTCAGGAGGAGTGGCTGCCACCGGGTTCGGTCGACAGCCTGCAGAGCTGTCTGGCGGCGGTGGAGCGGCTGGGCTTTCTGTGGGCCTTCACCCCGGCCCCCGGCTACCTGCCCGCCCTCTTCCCGGCCCTGGCGACCGACAGTGATTCGCAGCGCTGGGACTGGGTCTGGGGCTGGAAGGACCGGCTCTCCGCTGACCGTCTCGCCTACTACGGCAAGGTGGTGGCGGGAAAGCCCACCCTGGTCAGCCGGGAGTGGCTGCCGCTTTTCTATGCCCTCACGGGCAACACCGGCGACCTGGACGATGACCTGATTCACCTGCAGGAGTCGGTCCGGCTGGTCGAGGTGGCGGTCAAGGTGAGCGGCTTCCTGCGGGAGTACGGCCCCACCGGCACCCGCACCCTGATCGCCAAGCTCACCGACAGCTCCAAGCCGGCCAAGAGCGCGATGGACCGGGCCCTATTCCAACTAGATACCGCGATGCTCATCGCCAAGTGCGGCACCGAGGGCGGCAACTCCATCGCGAATGTCTGGGACCTCTTCGGGCGGGTCTACCCGGAGGCGGTGGAGGCGGGCACCGAAATCCCCACCCGGGAGGCAGCGATGCGGCTGATCACCCGGTTCTTCGAGCTGACCCCGGCGATCACGCTGAAGGGGCTGGAGGCGATCTTTCCCTGGAGCCAGACCTGGCAGAAAAAAACGATCGCCCACCTCCAGGAGGCGGGCGAACTGGTTCCGTGTCGAATCGACCGGAAGCATCCGGGGCTGGCGTCCAGGCGAGTGACTACCGGATAATGCGGACCACCTCATCGAGCGGCTTGCGGGGGGCGCCGGTCTTCTCCTCGGCGGGGAAGCCCACGGGCACCAGGGCGACGAACTCATAGCCCTCGGGCACCCCGAGAATCTGCTCAATCTCCCCCTTGGCCTGCTGGGGGCCGGCCATCCAGCAGGCGCCCAGCCCCTGCTGGTGCAGCGCCAGGAGCAGGGTCATGACCGCCCCGCCAATGGTCTGGATGCGGGAGGCGCCAAAGCGCCGCCATTCGAGCATCTCCGCTGCCGCGGGATCGTCGGTTCCGCGGGCGAGGAGCAGCTTGTCGGCGATCGACTGATAGCCGCCCACCATGACGGCGATGCAGGCGGGGGCCTGGCGGAAGAAGGCGCCCACCCGGACCCAGCGCTCGGCATGCTCCCGGTAGGGCTCCGACTCGGGCCAGGAGGCCATCAGGCGGCTTCTTTCGTCCATGGCGTCAGCCATCTGGGTGATCACATCGCGGTTCTTGACGATCCAGAACTGCCACGGCTGGAAGTTCCCGCCGTTCGGCGCCCAGGTGGCCAGATCGATCGCCTTGAGCAGCATTTCGTCGGGGACGTCGTCGGGCTTGTACTTACGGATCGAACGCCGGGTGCGGACCAGGGTCGCGAGCTCTTCAAACATCATGCGTAAACACCTCTCATGCCTGTGGCAAAGGCACGCCGGCGGTTCCGGCGTGCCTTCTTCGATTTTACATCAATCAGGGCGTACTCTCCAGGAAGCGGTGCATCTGCTCCTCGGTCAGTCTGGGGGCCTGGCCGACCATCTTGCCGGAGAAGTCGAAGAAGACCCAATCGCCGAGCTCTGCCTTCAGGTTCTCCATCATGGCGTCTGCCTCCGGGTGGAAGGTGCTGATGTAGATGAACTCGCACCGACCCCGGTAGGTCTTTTCCAGCTTGGCATCGATCACATGGCGGAGGAGCGAGCCCAGGTGGAAATCGCTGAAGAAGTGGAGCACCACCGGGCGTCCACCGCCCCGGGATTTCCGCAGCTTCTTCTGCGGATCGGCCGGCGTGACCGGCCCCCGACGGGCTGCTACCCAGAAGATCATGAGAAGGGCCAGCAGGCTCAGCGTGCCGATGTACCCACCTACGTCCCACTCCAGCAGGATTGTCGCTGCCACCGAGGCAGCAAGCAGAATCAGACTAACGAGAAGGTAGGAAACCCGGCTCAGGGCGCTCATATCAACGGTCGACCTCCTATCCGGATACGTTCGCAGGCAACCGGTGAGACACAGAGGTACGGTTCTTGCCCGCTCGCTTGGAGCGGTACATGGCCTCGTCCGCGGCGGAGAGCAACCCCTCCGGGTCCGCTGCGTGCGCGGGGAGGGTCGCCACCCCGATGGAGACGGTGCAGTTCACCTCATAGTCGAGGTCGCTCGCTTCTACCATGAGGCGAATCCGCTCCGCCACATCCCGCGCCATCTCCGCGCCGGTCACGGGAAGCAGCACCAGGAACTCGTCGCCGGCATAGCGGAAGGCCACATCGGTGGAGCGGATCGTATCCTTGATCGCCCGGCCGATTCGCTTCAGGTAGTCGTTGCCGGTCTGGTGACCCAGGCGATCATTGACCAGCTTCAGCGAGTCGGAGTCGATCATCAAGAGGGAGAGTGGCCGGTCGTGGCGCACGGCCAACTGCACCTCCCGCTCCAATACCCCGTGGAAGTGGCGGGCGTTGAAGAGCCCGGTCAGGCTGTCGGTAATGGAGATCTCCGACAGCTCCTTCAGGACCCGCCCGTGCTCGATCAGCAGCGCCGCCTGGCCGACGAAGGACATGGCCAGGTCGAGGTCATCCTGGGAGAACTGGTGAAGCCCCCTGCGGGTCAGCCTCACCACGCCCAGCTTCCGCCCCTCGACGATAAGGGGGGCCAGAAGCGACGACTTCTCCGCCGTCTCGTAACCCGGGACGCTCATGGACCGGGTATCGCCGTAGACATCATGACATATATACGGTTCACCGCTAGCCATGACCGAGCCGGTCAGACCGTAGCCCAGCGGGCACTTGAAGGCCATCATCCGGTCGACGTACTCCTGGGTGTAGATCTCCGGGGAGTGCTGGCTTGCTGCCGGCACCAGCATCTGCTCCTCATCGCTCCACAGGAGCAGAACGCAGGCATCGGCCCGGAGCAGCCGGTAGAGTTCGCGAACGGTCTCGTCGAGGGTGGTCTGGAACTCGAGGCTGGTAATGTGGCGGGTAAAGCGCATCAGCGCCTCCAGCCGCTGCCGCTCCGACCGCTCCTCCTGAATCTGCAGGGTGAAGTGCACGGCCCCCGCTACCAGCAGGACGGTACCGCTCAGGAACCAAGCCACGCCACTCCAGCCGAAGAGCAGATTCCCGACCAGGTCGGCCTGCCGGAGGTCGATCAGATCCCGCCCGATGGCGCCAAAAGAGCCCATGGCGAAGGTGACCATCCAGCCGCCGATCCAGTCGTACGCCCAGCGCACACGGCGTGCCGGGCGGACGCGCATCCAGACCGTGCCAAGAGCTACAGGGCCGATCAGGGCCAGAACCACCTTGACAAGAATCTCCCGCACCGGTGGCTCCGCCAGATGAACCCCCGCGTCAAGGCTGCCCAGGTACAGGAGAGCTGTAAGCAGGTAGGGTGCGGCTGCCAACAGCATCAGTGGCATGACAGTGAGCCGGCCGCTCTCCGTGCGAACTTGCAGGGTCCGGACCAGGCGCCTGGCAAGACGGCCCATAGGGATCACCAACCCCGTCGTTCGGCAAGATAGATGCTTCGGTTTTCTCTTCATCACACCCCCGTCCAATCCCTTCCGTGCAAAAGGTTATCGCACGAAAGATATTCGACAAGTCTGGCGGAGTAGTCGCTCCATTTGCCGAAAAATACAGGGAGGCGCCGGCTTTCGCTGGCGCCCCCCTTCTTTTATCCCGCTTCGAAGAACTTGAACTGGGCCTGAATCAGGCCGTAGTAGATACCCCGCTTCGCCATGAGCGACTCGTGGTCGCCCATCTCCACCACGCGGCCGTGGTCCAGGACCACGATCTTGTCGGCCTCCCGAATCGTGGAGAGGCGGTGGGCAATAACGAAGGAGGTTCTCCCCTTCAGGAGCCGGCCCAGCGCCTCCTGAATCAGCAGCTCGGTCTTGGTGTCGATGGAGGCGGTGGCCTCGTCGAGAATCAAAATGCGGGGGTCGGCCAGCAGCGCCCTGGCGAAGGAGAGCAGCTGTCGCTCGCCCATGGAGAGGCGGGCGCCCCGCTCCTTCACCTCGGTCTGGTAGCCGTGCTCCATCTTCATGATAAAGTCGTGGGCCCGGGCCGCCTTGGCGGCGGCGATCACCTCCTCATCGGTGGCGTCGAGCCGGCCGAAGCGGATATTCTCCATGATCGTGCCGCTGAAGATGAAGGTGTCCTGCAGCACCACCGAGATCTGACGGCGGAGCGACTCCAGGGTGACCTCCCGCACATCGGTCTCGTCGATGCGGACAGCGCCGTCGCTCACGTCGTAAAAGCGGGTCAGCAGGTTGATGATCGAGGTCTTCCCGGCGCCGGTGTGGCCCACCAGGGCCACCGTCTCGCCGGGCTCCACAGTGAGGGAGACGCCGTTCAGCGCCGTGCGCCCCTTCTCGTAGGCGAAGACCACGTTCTCCAGCTCCACCTTGCCCTTGATCATGGGGAGCGGCTTCGCCCTTTGATCCTCCGCCACCACCGGCTTGGTGTCCAGGTACTCGCAGATGCGCTCGCTGGAGGCCATGGCCACCAGGATCTGGCCATAGAGCTGGGTCAGCCGCTGGATCGGCTCCCAGAACTGGCCCAGGTAGGTGACGTAGGCGACCAGGACCCCGACCGTGATCTCGCCGTTCTTCAGCACGTTGGTACCGTACCAGTAGATCACCATGGTGCCCACGGCGGCCATGATCTCGACGATCGGGTTGAAGTAGGCGTTCTTGCGGAGCACGTTCAGCCAGTGGAACCGGTTGTCGGCGTTCATGTCGCTGAAGTAGTCCTTGTTCGGCTCCTCCTGGTGGAAGGCCTGGGTCACCCGCACGCCCTGAATCGCCTCGGCGATGTGCGCCGTCAGCCGGGACTGCTTCACCCGGACCATCTGCCAGCCGTGGCGGATCTGGCTGCGCAGCCGGCCGGTAATGATCAGCACGAAGGGCAGGAAGGCGAAGACCACCAGCGAGAGCGGCAGGTGCATCGACATCATGATCACGATGATGCCGATCAGGGTGAGCACATCTTGCAGCAGCGAGATGATGCCGTTGGTGAAGAGGTCTTGCAGGGAGTTAACGTCGTTGGTGACCCGGACCAGAATCGAGCCGGCCGGGCGCTGGTCGAAGAAGCGGAGCGAGAGGGACTGCACGTGGGAGAAGAGGGCGGTGCGCAGGTCGTAGAGCGCCTTCTGCCCCACCCAGTTAGTCAGGCGGATCCGCAGGAAGTTGGCCACCCAGTTGAGGGTGTGAACCCCGACCATCAGCCCGACGAGGATATTGAGGCGGGTCTCCCGGTCATACTCCAGAAGCCAGCTGGACCAGAAGGCGGCCTGCTGGCCGTCTCGCAGCGCCACGTCGATCGCCTGGGCAATGATCGCCGGTACGGCCAGGCGGGTAGCGGTGGCCAGGAGCATCATGAGGATCGCGAGGATGATCGTCCGCTTGTAGGGCAGAAGGAAGACCGCCATCCGCTTCGCCTGATTCCAATCGAAGGGCTTCTCGAAAATCTTGTCCTCGCTGTAGTGGAAGCGTCCGGCGTTCTCACCCTCCCGGGGCTTTACCCGGTGGTGCAGCTCGCGAGCGGTCCGAAAATGGCCCATGGGCATCAGTTGCACCCCCCATCGGCTGCGCAGGCGGCCTGACCGTACGTCGCCTCACGGGAGATCTCGCTCTCCCGGTCCTGGAACTGAATCTCATAGATGGCACGGTAGGCGCCGTTCTGGCGGAGCAGCGACTCGTGGGTGCCCCGCTCAATCACCCGGCCATCCTCAAGCACGAGGATCTCGTCGGCGTGCTTGATCGAGGAGAGGCGGTGGGCGATCACAAAGGTGGTGCGGCCCTGCATCAGGCTCTTCAGAGCGATCTGAATCTCGTGTTCGGTCTCCATATCCACCGAGGCGGTGGCGTCATCGAGAATCAGGATGCGGGGGTTGCACAGGAGCGCCCGGGCGATGGCGATTCGCTGCTTCTGCCCGCCGGACAGGCCCAGGCCCCGCTCGCCCACCACGGTGTCGTAGCCCAGGGGCGTCTCCATGATGAAGTCGTGGGCCTGCGCCAGTTTGGCCGCCTCGATGATCTCCTCCATGCTGGCGGTGCGGCGGCCGTAGGCGATATTCTCCTTGATCGTCGCCGACCAGAGGAAGGTCTCCTGAAGCACCACCCCGATCTGGCTGCGCAGATCGACCAGGTCGATCTCCCGCACGTCGACCCCGTCGACGGTGACACGGCCCAGGGTCACGTCGTAGAAGCGGGGAATCAGGGAGACGAGGGAAGACTTGCCGGCGCCAGTGGTGCCAATCAGGCCGATCACCGAGCCGGGCGGGGCGTCGAGGTCGATCTCGCTGAGCGCCGGGTAATCCGAAAGCTCATCGGTGCCGGGCTTGGGCGACTGGTACTGGAAGGTCACGTTCTCAAGGCGGACATGACCGGCCATCTCGGGCATGCGGACCGGGGCTGCCGGGCTCTTGATCTCGACCGGGTGCTCCAGCAGCTGCAGGAGCCGCTCACCGGAGGCGATCGCCTGGGTCATGTTGTTGATCTGGTAGCCCACTTCGCGCATGGGCCAGATCCAGTACCAGATCAGGCTGAAGAAGGCGACCAGCTGGCCGAGGGAGAGCTCGCCCCGGAGCACCATCGAGCCGCCGTACCAGAGCAGCAGGGTAATGGCCAGGTTGGAGAGCAGCTCGATCAGCGGAAAGAAGCTGGACCACAGGCCGGAGGCCTTGAGGTTCGCCTCCACGTATTCCTGGTTGCGGCTGGAGAATTTGCTGACCTCGAACCCCTCGCGGGCAAAGGACTTGACCGTGCGCATGCCGTTCAGGTTCTCCTGGGTGGCGGTGGTCAGGGCGGCCAGCGCCTCCCGGATTCGGGTGAAGGCGGGGTGGACCACCCGCTCGAAGCGGAGCACCACCACCAGCAGGAAGGGCATGGTCAGCAGCGTCACCAGGGTCAGCTTGACCGACATGGCCAGCATGACCACCAGCGAGAAGATCGTCATGAAGATGATATCCATGAGGTGGACGAAGCCAAAGGAGAGGAACTGCCGGAAGGCCTCGGTATCGGCTGTAACGCGGGACATGAGATCCCCGGTCTTGGCATTGTCGTAGAACTTGAAGTGCAAGTACTGCAGTTTGTCATACATGGCGTTGCGCAGGTCGAAGGTGGCGTTCTGCCCAAAGACCTGGCCCAGGTACTGGCGCCCGAAGTTAAAGACCGCCCGCACCAGGGCGACCCCCAGTACGCCCAGCGCCCAGTAGGGCAGCTCCTCGAACCGGCGGTGCTCGATTACCCGGTCGATCAACTGCTCCAGGAGCCACGGGCGGGCCAGACCCGCGATGGTCAGGAGGCCCATGGAGACCACCGAGGCGATTCCCCACCAGATGTATGGCAGATAAAAGCGTTTTAGTTTAGAGAAGACCAGCATACCCTACCCCTCTCTCCCTTTGGCTGAAGTCCCCACAGCAGCCTCGTTATTTGCATGAGATTCCTCTCTGGCTCCGGCTATTCCTTCGCATACCGCAAAGTCAATGTGGTTCGCAATTAACGGACATCATCGTTTTGACGCCCCCCTCCTTCGACAAGGTTTGGCCAGGCGGGGTGGCGAATGGGTACAGCCGCCCAGAAAGGCGGGCGGCTGTGGTCAGTCGACCGGCAGAAGGATCTCGAAGGCGTTCCGGGGCGAGGCCGGGTCGTAGCGGTGGTCGTAACGCTCCACCCAGGGCGCCTCACGGGACCGGGTCAGCCCCTTGGACTCGATCCATGCAAAGGCGGCCAGGAAGGTGGCGTCCACCCGCTCCCGCTCCATGGAGCCCACGTGGAGGAACCGGGCGTACCGTCGGGCCGCCACGCTGAGGCTCACCATGTCGTCGGGGACCGCCTCAATGGCGCTCACCTGCACCGTAATGTAGTAGGTGAACTCCCGGGGGTGGTGTACCGACAGCCCCAACCGGACCGACGGGTCGACGCAGTGGCGAATCTCCTCCACCCGGCTGAGCAGGCGCATCCAGAGCCTGGGGACCAGCACCCCCGCATCGGCCCGTGCGGTGTAGGGGGCGGTGAAGGAGAAGCCCACCGCCTGGAAGGCGGGCAGGTGGATCATCTCGCCCTTCGGGCCGGGAGGCCCGGACCGCCCGGACCGCAGGAGGCGGTAGCCCCCGGTGACCCCCGGCTCCGAGTAGAGCGGCACCCCCAGCTCACTCAACTCCTGGAGGTCCCGCCACATGGTGCGGTAGGAGACACCGAACCGGTCCGCCAGCTCCTGGACGGTGAACCGGTCCCGGGTCTCGATATACCTGGCCAACTCCATTAGCCGTTTCGATTTCATGGATTCCCCCACGATTTGCTCAAAGTATGTCAGGACCTGTCCAGGTTCCCTGCTATGCTTTTTATAGGATTCGACATCGCCCGGCTTTCTCTTGCCAGGCCATTCGGGAGGATGTTCACATGCACTATTTCTTGCGGTACGAGGGCGGACATATTGGCGTAACCGGCGACCGGCGGGCGGCGGTGGAGTGGTACTGCCGCCACCTGGGCCTGACGGTCGGCTTTGACTCGGCGGGCGACGGGCAGACGCTGCTCCGGTTCCCGGTTCGGTTCGGCCTGCCGCTCGTCTCCATGAATGGCCACCTCGCGGGACTCTGGGAGGGCGAGGCCTGGGTCCGGGAATCCAACGTGCGCATGTGCCTCGCCGCCCCTGACGTGGAGCGGACCCATGCCCAACTGGCTGACGAGGGTGTGCGGGTCACCCCCATTCGGAGCGGCCCGGGCGGGGAGCGCTGGTTCGACTTCTACGACCTGGAGGGGACCCGCCTGACGGCGGTAGGCCGGCCCGCCCTGCTGGCCGAGGCGCCCGCTGCCCGGTTCCTGGGTTATGCCCCGCTCCGCATCGGGGTCCGGAGCTGGGAGGCCGCCCGCGACTGGTACCAGCGCTGCATGGGAATGACCGTGGTGGCAGAGCACCCCGCCGGGAAGGCGGTGCTCATGGAGCTGGGCAGCTTCGAGCCCATCTGGCTCGAGGAATTCCCTGAGCGCGCCTTCCAGGGGCCGGTCAGCCCGCTGATCCACCCCAACTTCCTGGCGGTGGAGATCGAGGCGGCGCACCGCTGGGCCACCCTGCAGGGGCTGAGCCCCTCGCCTCTGCGGGGGGCGCCGGGCGATCACTCCTTCTTCCACCTCTTTGACCCCGACGGCAACCGGATCAACCTCTACACCTACCCCGGGGCACAGGCATAGCGATCAGGCCCGGCGAAGGCGCTGCCCAACGCCGGGCCTTTCGCTACTTGGCATCGTAAGGCGCATCCGGCAGAAAGGTGGAAGTGTGCTGGAAATACCCTGCCTCTTCCCCCCAATCGCTTGATGTGAGAATCCTGACATAGTATCATGGATTTTATTAGGGCCTCAGTGATTGGAGAGGTGTGGCCATGCAGTATCTGCGAAGGCACCTCTCCGCCGGCGGCCTCGTTTTGAACAAGGGCGCGATTCTCTTGATTCGGAACCGGCGAGGTCACTGGGGGTTGCCCAAGGGGCACTGGGAGCCCGGTGAACTGCTGGCGGAGACCGCAGCGCGCGAGGTGCTCGAGGAGACCGGCCTGAAGGTGGAGATCGGGGATCTTGCCTTCATTACCGAGTTCCGGAACCTCGAGGCCAGGGAGCATCTGGTTCAGTTCTTTTTCGCAGCGAAGTTGATCGGTGGGTCGATCACCCCTCGTCCTGGTGAGATCTACGGCGTGCGCTGGGTCCCCACTGCGGAGATTCCCCAGTACATTCGGTGGCGGCCCTGGCTGGAGCCGCTGACTCACTGGCTGGAGGGTGGTACGACCAGGTACCATTCCTTTCCCGATCCCTCGCAAAACCGGGTCCGTTGACCCGCGGATACGTCAGGCCCCGCCCTTTCGGGCGGGGCCTGTGCCATTGGGTCCTCAGTTGTTCACCGGGGCCTTCGCCTCCGGCCGGAAGGGGCGCTCCCGCCCAACTGTCCACCAGGTGGCGCCGTCGGCGCCGCTGAAGCGGCGGCGAACAACCGGCTGTGGATGCGCCGCCAGCAGGGAGACAACGGCCAGGTCGCCCTCCAGGTGGGCCCGGGCGCAGAGCGCCAGGTAGTCGCCCTGGGCGGTCTCGTCGGGCACCTCTGTCACCAGTTCCGCTACGGCAATGTGGGGGAACCGGCCCACAAAGGTTCGTGCGTCGGGACCGACGGCGGCCTTGGGGGTCAGGCTGAGAAACCCGTTGTGCTGCTGGAGCGGGAACTTCTCAGGCAGATAGCGCTGGCCATAGCGGACATAGCGGTCCAGCAGGGTCTGTGTGTACCGCTCGATCTCTTCGTCGGCGGTCAGCCGTGCCGCCAGCGCCTCCCGCAGCGCCTCCTGCACGGCCCCATGGGCCGGGAAGCGCTCGCTGTCCATCCAGCGGTGAATGGCGTAGATCAGGGCGTTGGGCATCCACCACGAGGTGCGGAAGTAGGGGGCGGAGCTATGGCCTGAAAAGGGCTGGACCCACTCGTGGCTCGGGTAGCCATGATCGTCGACCAGAATGTCGGGCAGGAAGTTCCGCCAGAGTGTCGGCAGCGTCCGACTCTCGCCGAAGTGCGGGTCGGGGGAGAAGCAGTCGAAGCCGAAGTCGACCCCGGCTGCGTTAAACCGGGCGGCGTGGAGTTTCCAGGTCGGGTGCTCCCGCATCATCTCGTAGTGAAGGGCTGCGCCGTCTACATTCTCCATGGGGCTGAGCACCAGGTTCAGCTTCCGGGAGAGGTCGCTGGTCGCCACCAGCTCCGCCAGCTTCAGGATCGAGTTGGTGGAGGAGACCTCGTTGGCATGGCGCCGTGCGTTGACCAGCAGCGTGGGGCGCCAGGCCGAGAGCTTCTGGGGCGGGGCGATGCGGCCCGCCGTGGGGGCGGTGACCGAGAGCGCCCAGGTGGCCCGTCCGGCGAAGGAGAGCCCGGCTCGCCAGACCCGTACTCCGGGCAGCTTGTCCAGGTAGGCGAGGTAGGGGGGAAGCTGGTCCGGCCCGATCACCTGATCCATTGGGATGGCGTGGGCGGGCGCCGGCAACTCGGCGGCCCGGGTGGGAAGGCGTGCCGCCAGGTCCGGCGTTCCGCCCCCTGCCCGTGGGTAGAGCCGGATTCGGGCCCGCGGGGCGCCCACAGCCGCCCGTACCCACGGCTCCACGGCGCCGGGGGCTGGGTAGCCGCTGCCGGTCCATGCCAGGCCCAGTTCGTTCAGGTAATCGAGGGTGTAGAAGTAGAGGTCCTCATGGAGCGCATCCAGCGGGGAGATCTGCTCCTCACGAATCCCCAGGCGGCGGTCATCCTCATGAAGCGACGCCTCGATTACGAGGGAGCCGAAGAAGGGCTGCTCGGCGGGGTCAGGCATGTCACCGAACTGCTCGCGCAGGAAGGAGCGCAGCCTGGGGAGCGCCTCTTGCTGATAGGCGGTCCAGAGCGCCTCGGTGTCGGTCTCAATGCGCTCGTCAACCAGGATGCGGCCCGCCTGCTCCACCCGGAGGAGGCCCGTCGCAGGGTGGACCCGGCCCCGCAGCGGAAACTCAGGCAGGTAATCCCGGGCGGTAAAGATCGGGGTGAAAGAGTCTTCCAGCAGCACCTCACCCGCCTGGCTATAGGCGGTGAGGCGATAGACTGGAGCGCCCTCCGGCTCTTCGTCACCGGGGTCCAGATCGAAGGCGACGGGAACGCCCGACCGGGCCGAGAGTACCTCGTCGGCGGGGTAGAGTTCCTGGAGCCAGCGAATCTCCATCTCCAGCGGCCCGCCGTTCCGGACGGCGAACCGGGGGCAGCGCACCGCCACACGGCCGATCCCTTCCTGCGCCGCCAACCGAGGGAGAACCTCTTCCTCCAGCCAGTGGAATCCCTGTTTGTAGGCGGAGCGGACCCGGACCTCGGCGACGGGCACACCGAGTTCGGCCAAGTCTTGCCGGATCTCCACCGCAAGCGCATGGCGCATCACCAGCGGTTCGCTAAGCCGCAGGTCCACCGAGACCGGGACGCCCGGCACGAGGTCGGGGAGCGCCTTCTCCCGCCAGATGCGGCGGAAGCGCTCCACCTCCCACTCCTGCTCCAGGGTCAGATCAAAGATCCGGCGCCCCCGCTCCACCCTCCGCTGTGGCAGGGCGGCACGGCGGGTGAAGAGGGTGGCGTGAACCCCCTCGACCAGCCCGGCCCGGGAGGTCGCCCTGAGCGCCGAAGCCCTGTCCGACGGGCTCCCGTATACCGTGAGCCCCTGTTCGGACCAGGCCAGGCCCGCCCCTGTCGCCGAGTCTACCGAGCGCCAGGCGGGCGCCTCCATGGGCGTGTCTGACAAGCGGACCTGCCTGACACCGGGGTCAGCCGCCTCCACTGCCAGAGGGAAGCGAAGGCCGGTGGCCTCGACGCCGGTCCGGGCCGCCAGCTCGCAGAGCGCTGCAATCTCTTCCATCGTGATCGACGGCGGGATCGCCACCTGCCAGGCCACCCGGTCATGGCGGGCAGAATCGCTGGAGCCCAGGAGGCCCTCGACCGTGAAGAGCCGGTCAGG
>JBMONB010000020.1:0-1713 GCA_049325315.1 Bacillota bacterium
CGGACCCCGCCCCAGCCCGGCAGGTAGATACCGGGCTCGATGGTGACGATCATGCCCGGCTCCAGCAGATCCTGCTCGCCCCGCATGGAGACGCGCGGCCCCTCATGCACATCGATGCCGACGCCATGGCCGGTGCCATGGCCAAAGGCTTCGGCGTACCCCTTCTCCCGGATATACGAGCGGCAGACCTCGTCGAGCTCCTTGCCGGTCATGCCGGGCTTGCAGGCCGCCACGCCCCGCTTTTCCGCCTCCAGGACGGTCTCGTAAATCTCCCGCTGCTTCTCGGTAGGTTCCCCAACCATGACGGTTCGAGTCATATCCGAGCAGTAGCCTTTGTAAATGGCGCCAAAGTCAAAGGTGACCAGATCGCCGGACTCGATCAGCTTCTCGGAAGCCCTCCCATGAGGCAGGGCAGAGCGCACGCCCGAAGCGACGATGATGTCGAAGGCGAGCCCCTCGGCGCCCAGCTTCTTCATGCGGTACTCCAGCTCCACCGCCAGATCCCGCTCGACGACCCCGGGCTTGATCAGCGGGATCATCTGCGCCCAGGCCTCATCGGCAATGGCGGCCGCCCGCCGCATGATGTTCCGCTCGTCCTCATCTTTAACCAGACGCAGCGACTCCACCAGGCCCGAGGCGGAGATCAGCTCCCGCTGCCCCAGCGCATCCCGATAGCCAACATGCTCGTCCACCGTCAGGAAGTTTCCCTCAAAGCCCAGCCGCTGCACCTGGTTCTCCTCCAGCAAGCGGCCCAGCAGGGCGAGGTTGGTCGTGTCAGGCTTCAGCACCTCGAAGGCCGGCGCCTGTGCCGCCGCCTGCTCGGTGTAGCGGAAGTCGGTGATCAGGTAGGCCTTCGTCTCGGTGATCAGCAGCACGCCGGCGCTCCCCGTAAAACCACTGAGGTAGAACCGGTTGTGCGGCTTGTTCACCACGATCGCGTCGAGCCCACGCTGAACCAGGCTCGCACGCAGCCGCTCGAGACGGGACGTGCTCATGTGTGACTACCCCTTTTTGCTCTCTGTGCTAGGTACGCCCGCCGTCAGACGGGCCAGCGCCCGCAGGCCAAGTCCATAAGAGTCCGGTCCAAAGCCGGCAATGGTCCCGACCACCACCGGTGCGATCACCGAGCGGTGCCGGAACTCCTCACGCTTATGAACGTTGGAGAGGTGAACCTCCACCACCGGCAGGTCCACCGCGGCGATGGCGTCACGAATGGCGATCGAGTAGTGGGTGTAGGCCCCCGGGTTGATCAAGATCCCCCGGCAGCGCCCCCGGGCGCCGTGAATGGCATCGATAATATCGCCCTCGTGGTTCGACTGGACCGATTCCAGCTCCAGCCCCAGCTCCGCGCCGAGATGGCGCAGCGAGGCGTCGATTTCCGCCAGTGTGGTGGAGCCATAGACGTGGGGCTCACGAGTGCCCAGCAGGTTCAGGTTCGGTCCATGAATCACAAGGATTCGGTCCACGCCTCACGCCTCCCACCCCGCCCCAGGCGGGCCACTTCAAACCCGCATTATCGTACCAGAAATTAGACCAATCGACAAGTCCGAACCCAGGAAGGGGCGCCAGGCCCAAGGCGGGGAAGGGGTGGGACAAGCCGCAAATGCCGAGGCACGGCGAGTTTAGCGCCGAGGGATTTGCGGCGCCGCCGGGGGGCGGCGCTCGGCCCCCTTCCCACATAAAAGAAGCCCGGACGCCAAGGCGCCGGGCTTC
>JBMONB010000021.1:0-22918 GCA_049325315.1 Bacillota bacterium
TTGCGCTGTACCTGACCTACATCTACACCTCCGACAAGGTCGCCCTCTGCCTGAGCGGCGGGGGCTGCGACACCGTACAGCACAGCCCGTACGCCTGGATCATGGGCATTCCCATTCCGACGCTCGGGGCCGGCGCCTACCTGCTGCTGATCCTGCTGGGCCTCCTGGCCGCCCGCGAGGGCGACCGGCAGGAGACCTACCTCCTGGCCCTTTTCGGCGTCGCCCTGGTGGGGCTGCTTTTCTCCGCCTACCTGACCTACCTGGAGCTGTTTGTGATCAAGGCAATCTGCAGCTGGTGCGTCATTTCGGCAGTGATCCAACTCGCTGTCTTTGTACTGGCAGCGCTGGCTTGGCGCCGGTACCAACAAGAGGCATGAGGCCATCTCAATACGCGGAAGGGGCGCCTGTGTTGGGCGCCCCTTCCTCATGTGCAGCGTGGCCGTGCCGGAATCACGGCGGCTCGGGCGCATAGACTGCCCGGGGAGGCGGTGATGATGCACGGTAGGCGCATGCTGGTCTGGCTGGCGCTGGCGGGGCTTTCCATAGGGCTGCTCGGGGTCGGTTGGCGGTTGGCCAGTGGCCGGGAGGCGGGCGAGCCGGTTATCGACTGCTCCTCTGTCGGGGCGATCCTGCTCGATCCGGGCCACGGCGGAATCGATGGCGGGGCCAACCTGGGCGGCATGCTGGAGAAGGAGATTGTTCTCGATATCGCCTTGCGGACCGAGCGCTACCTCAAGGCGAACAGGATTCCCGTGCTGCTCACCCGCAGGGAAGATGTGGACCTGGGCGGCCGCTACGATGGCGGCCGGCTCCGCCGGGACCTGAACCACCGCATTCGCATGGCCAATCGCTGCCAGGCCTCCTTTGTGCTCTCCATTCACGTGAACAGCGCGGCCAACCTCTCCGAGCGGGGCATGATGCTTTTCTACCAGCCCTCGCCGTGGGGGCGTGACGCCGCCTTCCTCTTCGAAGACATCCTCCGCCGCTGGCCGCTGCACCAGCGCCGGGAGCGGCCGCATCCCCGGGGGGACTTCGCCATCCTGCGCTGGTCCAAGGCGCCCGCCGTCCTGGTGGAACTTGGCTTTATCACCCACCCGGAGGACCGGCAGCGCCTGGCAGACCCCACCTACCGGGAGCAGGTTGCCCAGGCTTTGGCAGCTGGGTGTGGCGCGATTTGGCACCAATGGGTCAAACAAGGGAGTGCCCGGTAGCAGGCGCTGTATAGCTTTTTCGCGGCGGGTCATATACTAGTAGCGCAGATACCCTCGGCTTCGAGACGCGTCCAGCGATCCCTCGGAGCCGATTTCCTGCAAAGAGGGGTGAAACGGCCGTGCAAGCGATCACGATAGGGACTGCGGCAGGGATCGACGAGATTCGCCAGCGCCTGGACGACGAATTCCGGTTTCTGCAGGAAGAGGGCGTCAGGGTTCGCATCGGCCAATCACACCGAGGGCGTTTCGCCTTTCTCGACTGCAGCCTCGATGATGGCGTGACGGACGAATCGAGTCAGATGGATGCGCTGGTGCGCCACTACGTCGCCAGTGCCCTGTCCGACGTGATCGTCGAGAGATGGGAGAACGACCTGATTCGCAAGATCATCCGGGGTTCATACTCCTACTTCTCCCGTGATGAGCAGGACCTGATCGCCGATTACACCGGCCGTACCCTGAACGGCGCGGGCGGTGACTCCCACCACTGGCACAAGGTCAACCGGAAGAGCCAGATCCTTCACAGGCTGCGCGACTACCTCGACAGTGCCGATGAGCTGGTGGTCGAGGGCTTTGTCACCTTCCGGCTGCGCGACTACGTGGAGGAGCTGGAGGACGCCGTCGACCGGGCGGTGGATGAGTTTCTGATGGAGCGCGAATACAAGGAGTTCATCCGGCTGCTCCAGTACTTTGTCGATGTCCAGGAGCCCCGCATTGACCATGTCCACGTTCTGCTTCGCCCGGGCGGCTCCTTCAAGCTGGTCGACGACGATGGCGGCGCGATCAAGAGCGAGGCGCTTGAAGAGTTTGTCGTGGAGATGGTAGACAGCGAGGTCAACTATGAAGATCTGCTCATCTCGGCCCTGATCACCCTCGCCCCCCGCTCGCTCACGGTGCATGTACAAAACCGGAGCGACGATCGGGATGAGGCGCTCGAGACGATTACCGGGGTGTTTGGCGAGCGGGCGGTGGTCTGCGATGGCTGCTCCTTCTGTGCTGCCATCCAGAGCCACCAGGGCGACTCGTCGCAGGCCACGCTGCGGCATTAGGGTCCGGATACCGATTGACAGGCAGGGAGGGCATAAGTCCTCCCTGCTACGTTACTTATCTCCACCCTAGACATTTGGTGGCATTCAACTTGTTTTCTATCGTTATCGAGCGGATTGGAAGGAATTATTCGGGGGGCTGGATAACTAGCATTGCGTTAGCCTGTTATCTGTGGAAAGGAGAAAGAGCTCACGTGAACATGGAAAGCTTTGCCTGGGCCGCCCCTGTTGCTGGTCTGCTTGCCCTCATTGTCGCGTACATGCTGGCTGCCAAGATCAGTCGTCAGGACCCGGGCACCGACCGGATGAAGGAAATCGCAGGTGCCATTCACCAAGGTGCCATGGCCTTCCTCAACCGGGAGTATCGGACACTCGTCGTCTTCGTCGTCGCCCTGGCTGTCATCATTCTTATCGCTGGCTTCACCACCGATAAGATGCAGTGGCAGACCGCCATCGCCTTTGTCAGCGGTGCCCTTTGCTCCGTGCTGGCCGGTTACTTCGGTATGCAGGTCGCCACCAAGGCGAACGTCCGCACCGCCTGGGCCGCCAAGAGCGGCATGAACAAGGCGCTGGACATCGCTTTCTCCGGCGGCGCTGTGATGGGCCTCTCGGTTGTCGGCCTCGGTATGGTCGGCGTGGGCATCATGTGGTACATCTTCCAGGATCCGAGCATCGTCAACGGCTTCGCCCTCGGCGCTTCCTCCATCGCCCTCTTCGCCCGTGTCGGCGGCGGCATCTACACCAAGGCCGCTGACGTCGGCGCTGACCTGGTGGGCAAGGTGGAGGCCGGCATTCCGGAAGATGACCCCCGCAACCCGGCGGTTATCGCTGACAACGTGGGCGACAACGTCGGCGACGTGGCCGGCATGGGCGCCGACCTCTTCGAGTCCTACGTCGGCTCCGTGATCGCCGCCATGGCCATCGCCGTGGTCAACGAGGCGATCGACCCGGCCCTGGCGGTCCTGCCGCTGCTGATCGCTGCGGGCGGCATTATCGCCTCGATCATCGGCACCCGGTTCGTCCGGGGCGATGACAAGACCAACCCCGCCAAGTCCCTGCGCAACGGCACCTTCGCCTCCGGTATCCTGACCCTGCTGATCACCGGCGGCATCTCCTTCTTCGGCTACGGCACCCACATCTACTTCACCGCCGTGCTGGCGGGCCTGATCGCCGGTATCGCCATCGGCCTGATCACCGAGTACTACACCTCGGGCGACTACAAGCCGGTTCAGGGGATCGCTGACGCCTCCCAGACCGGCCCGGCCACCAACATCATCTCCGGCCTCGGCGTGGGCATGCTCTCCACCGGCTGGCCGATCCTGGTGATCGGCGCCGCTACCCTGGTCGCCTACATGGTGGGCGACACGCAGGGTCAGGGCCTCTTCACCATCGCCCTGGCCGCCGTGGGCATGCTCTCCACCACCGGCATGACCGTCGCCGTCGACGCCTATGGCCCGATCGCCGACAACGCCGGCGGCATCGCCGAGATGGCCCACATGGGCAAGGATATCCGCAAGATCACCGACACCCTCGACTCCGTTGGCAACACCACCGCCGCCATGGGCAAGGGCTTCGCCATCGGCTCCGCCGCCCTGACCGCCCTGGCGCTCTTCGGCGCCTTCGCCACCGCCTCCGGCCTGGAGAAGGTCGCCCTGACCGATCCGAAGCTGATCGTCGGTCTCTTCATCGGCGGCATGCTGCCCTTCCTCTTCGGCGCTCTGACCATGAACGCCGTCGGCCGGGCCGCCATGCAGATGGTGGAGGAGGTCCGCCGCCAGTTCCGGGAGATCCCCGGCCTCATGGAGGGTGACGCCAAGCCCGACTACGCCCGCTGCGTGGAGATCTCCACCGGCGCCGCGCTGAAGGAGATGGTCGTCCCCGGCCTGATGGCGGTTGCCGCTCCGCTGGCCACCGGCTTCATTCTCGGCAAGGAGGCCCTGGCGGGCCTGCTGGCCGGCGCCCTGGTCTCCGGCGTCATGCTGGCGATCATGATGGCCAACGCCGGCGGCGCCTGGGACAACGCCAAGAAGTATATCGAGGGCGGCGCTCACGGTGGCAAGGGCTCCAACCCGCACAAGGCGGCGGTTGTCGGCGATACCGTTGGTGACCCCTTCAAGGACACCTCCGGCCCCTCGCTGAACATCCTGATCAAGCTGATGACCATCGTCTCGCTGGTCTTCGCCACGCTCTTCACCGACGGCCTGTTCTAGACAGCAGGAGACTGAGGGGGACCGTCCGTTCGCGGGCGGTCCCCTTTCTGTTGGAGGGTTTCCACCTGGGCATCATAGAACAGGTGGCCCCGTGACAGGTGTTTGGCGGTTGCATGGCGAAACTTCCCAAGCGGAGGGAAATCGCATGAATCTGTTGAGCAGTGGTGCCCGCAGCCAGGCTGCGCAGCGGCTGGCGGCCATGGTCGGGCCCGTTGTGCTGCGGGTGCCCCGGGGCGCTGCGCCCATGAGGGCGCTGGCCGAAGCGCTGGTCCAGGTAGCCGAAGAGGGCTTGGTGGCGGTCGAGGAGTGGGAGGGGGAGAGCCTGTCGCTCCTGGACGGCTGGGGCCGGGAGACCGGTATCCGGTTCATGGACCCGCCTGTGGGTCAGGAGTTCGGGGCGCTGCTCGATGCGATTCTCGCCGTCTCCAGGGGCGGGGCGGTGCTGACGCCGCTCGGCAGAAACCAGGCAGCGGCGCTGCCCGCGGGGGCGGAGCTGCATGTCCTTGTCACCCCTTCCTGACCCCGCTGCAGCCAGGCGGTTCGCCTGGTGCACGAGATGGCGCTGGAGAGCCGGGGCCGCCTGACGGCCAACGTGGTAGACCTGACCCATCATCCCGAATGGATGGAGCGCTTCTCGGTGACGACGGTTCCCTACTTTGTCGTGGGGGAGAAGGCCGGATTCCCCGGACCGCTGCCTGAACTAATCCTGCTCCAGCGGATTCACGACCATGCTGCCTCCTCCTGATGGTGTGGGAAGCGGCTCGTGTAGTAGAATAGATTCCAGGAACTCCTGCCGAAAGGAGCCTTTTGAATGAGCGAACCTTACATCTCTGAGCGTGACCACCTGCAGGGGCTGCACTGGCAGTGCTTTGGCTGCGGGCAAGAGAACCGGCTTGGCCTCCGCCTGAATGTCCGCCTGGTGGGCGACAAGACCGAATGCACCTTTACGCCGATTCCCGAGTTTCAGGGTCCCCCCGGGGTGACCCATTCGGGCATCGTCTCCACCGTGCTCGACGAGGTGATGAGCCAGCTGATCTATTCGCAGCTGCAACTGGCTGTGACCCGCAAGGTCGAGGTGACCTACCGGCGCCCGCTGCGCATCGGGCAGACCTACCGCTTTACCGCCGAGATCGTCAAGCAGAACTCCCGGATTATCGCTGCCCGGGCCGAGGCGCGCGACGCCGAGGGCAACCAGGTGGCCCGTGCCCGCGGCATCTTTGCCCCGCTGGATGAGGAGCGGGTTGCCAAGTTCCTCGACAAGGAGTAGTTCTCAGGCTATTGACACCGCCTGGCCCGAGTGTTAAAATGCGATTCAAACTTCAAGGCAATGACCAGGGACAACACCCCGCATCACCCCTTTAGAGAGGGAGCGCCACCGGCTGAAAGCGCTCTCGGGCCATGGGCGGGGGAAACCACCCTGTAGCTGTCTGCCGAAGCCCCCTGCGGGGACGATAAGGCAGAAGGGTGCGCCCGGTACAGCGCAGTCGAGACCTGTCTGCCCGGCCTTGCCGTGCAGCGGGAACGAGGGTGGAACCACGGGAGCTTTGCCTCCCGTCCCTTGCGGGACGGGAGGCTTTTTCGTTTCTCGACCATTGCAACCATCACGCAGAAAGGGGCCCTGACTATGTCCAGCGTCGTTCGTGTGACCCTGCCCGACGGGAGCGTGCGGGAGTATCCGAAGGGGATCACCATCGCCGAGGCCGTCGCCCAGATTGGGCGGGGTCTGGCCAAGGCTGCCCTCGCCGCCAAGGTCAACGGCACGGTAGTCGATCTCTCCGCCAACCTGAACGAGGACTGCTCGCTGCAGGTCCTCACCTTCAAAGATGAGGACGGGCGGGAGGTCTACCGGCACACCTCGACCCACATCATGGCGCAGGCCGTCAAGCGGCTCTTCCCCGAGGCGAAGCTGACCGTCGGCCCGCCCCTGGAGCACACCTACTACTACGACATCGACATGCCCCGGCCGCTCACCGTCGACGACCTGCCCGCCATTGAGGCGGAGATGGCGAAGATCATCGAGGCGGATTACCCGATGGTCCGCAGCGAGGTGAGCCGGGAGGAGGCCAAGGAGTTCTTCGCCCAGAAGAACGAGGATTACAAGCTCCTCCTGGTCGACAAGATCCCCGAGGGCGAGCCGATTTCGATGTACACTCAGGGGGAGTTCACCGACCTCTGTGCCGGCCCGCATATCCCGTCCACCGGGCGGGTGAAGGCCTTCAAGCTGCTCTCGGTCGCTGGCGCCTACTGGGAGGGCAAGCAGGAGAATAAGCAGCTCCAGCGCATCTACGGCACCTCCTTCGAGTCGAAGCAGGACCTGGAGCAGTACCTCTTCCAGCTGGAGGAGGCCAAGCGGCGTGACCACCGCAAGATCGGCCCCGAACTGGGCCTCTTCCGGTTCGAGGAGGTCGCCCCCGGCTTTGCCTTCTGGCTCGACAAGGGCTACAAGGTCTACCGGCAGCTGGAGAACTGGAGCCGGGACCTGCAGGCGGCGCAGGGCTATGAGGAGGTCCGCACCCCGTGGATCCTCTCCTCGAAGATCTACGAGACCTCCGGCCACTGGTACCACTACCGGGAGAACATGTTCGAGATCCGCTCGGAGGATCAGGACTTCGCCACCAAGCCGATGAACTGCCCGAACCACTGCGTCATCTTCAAGAGCGAGCTGCGCTCCTACCGGGACCTGCCGATCAAGATGGCCGAGTACGGCCCGCTCTCCCGGTACGAGTCCTCGGGCACCCTGCACGGGTTGATGCGGGTCCGGGGCCTGCACCAGGATGACGCCCACCTCTTCGTCCGGGAGGACCAGATCGAGGAGATGATCCGTGAGGTGATCGGCCTGGTGGATGCGATCTACGCCCCGCTCGGCCTGCCCTACGAGATCAAGCTCTCCACCCGCCCCGAGGATTTCATGGGCGAGGTCGAGCTGTGGAACGACGCCGAGGCCGCCCTGGCCCGGGCGCTGGACGGCATGGGCCGCAGCTACCGGCTCAACCCCGGCGACGGCGCCTTCTACGGCCCGAAGCTCGACTTCGACGTCACCGACGCCCTGGGCCGGAAGTGGCAGTGCGCCACCGTGCAGCTCGACTTCCAGCTGCCGATCAAGTTCGACCTGACCTATATCGGCGAAGACGGCAAGGAGCACCGGCCGGTGATGATCCACCGGGCGATCATGGGCTCGCTGGAGCGGTTCATCGGGATTCTGACCGAGCATTTCGCCGGCGTCTTCCCGGTCTGGCTGGCCCCGGTGCAGGCCCGGGTCCTGCCTATCACCGACCGGCACCACGGCTACGCCGCCCAGGTGGTGGAGCAGCTGAAGGCGGCCGGCCTGCGGGTGGAGCTGGATCCCCGCAACGAGAAGATCGGCTACAAGATCCGGGAGGCGGAGATGCAGAAGGTGCCGTTTATCCTCGTGGTGGGCGACAAGGAGGCCGATGCCGGCGCCGTGGCGGTCCGCCGCCGCGGCCAGAAGGACCTGGGCGCCATGCCGCTGGCCCAGTTTATCGAGCTGGCCCAGGGCGAGATCGACGCCAAGGCGATGGATGAGGCTGCACAGAAGGCCTCCTCCGGTCGGAAGGACGGCTAACGCATGGAATCGGGCCGGGCGGCCCAAGGGTCAGCCCGGCCTTTGTTCCATCCGATTGGTTCAGACCATTCTTAAACGAGTGACGGGTGTGACCCGCTGGTACCCACTCTATTCGGAGGTGTCGATTATGGCCCCCTGGCAAGGTGTCATCCGGAACTACCGTCGCATGCTCCCCGTCTCTGAGAAGACCCCGGTGGTGACGCTGCTGGAGGGCAATACCCCGCTGATTCCGGCCCCCCGCCTGGGCGAGTGGCTCGGGCTTGACCTCTACCTCAAGTTCGAGGGGCTCAACCCGACCGGCTCCTTCAAGGACCGGGGCATGACCATGGCGATGTCCAAGGCGGTGGAGGCGGGGGCGAAGGCGGTGATCTGCGCCTCCACCGGCAACACCAGCGCAGCGGCGGCGGCCTACGCCGCCCGGGCTGGGCTCCCCTGCTACGTGGTGATCCCCGACGGGGCGGTGGCGATGGGCAAGCTGGCCCAGGCGCTGATGTACGGGGCGAAGACGGTCCAGATCGAGGGCAACTTCGACGACGGCCTCCGGCTGGTGCGGCAGCTCTCCGAGGAGCATCCGGAGATCGCCCTGGTCAACTCGGTCAACCCCTACCGGCTCCAGGGCCAGAAGACCGCCGCCTTCGAGGTGGTGGACGCCCTGGGCTCCTACCCCGACTTCCTGGCGATCCCGGTGGGGAACGCCGGCAATATCACCGCCTATTGGATGGGCTTCAAGGAGTATGTGGCGGCCGGGGTGGGGGTGGTGGAGTCCTGCGGCTGCGGCGGCGCCGGGCCCTACCTGCCCCGCATGCTGGGGATCCAGGCCGCCGGGGCGGCGCCCCTGGTCCATGGCGGCGAGGTGGCCGACCCGAAGACGGTGGGCACCGCCATCAAGATCGGCCGGCCGGCCACCCGGCAGGGGGCGATCGATGCGGCGAGGGAGTCCGGCGGCGGTTTCTGGGCCGTCACCGACGAGGAGATGCTGGAGGCCTACCGGCTGCTGGCGGCCACCGAGGGCGTCTTTGCGGAGCCCGCCTCCTGCGCCTCCATCGCAGGCCTGCTCAAGGTGGCCCGCTCGGGCTACTTCGAGGGCAACGCCAGCGGCGCCATCGACGGCCAGCCCGCTCCGGCGCCGGTCCACCGGGCCTTCACCGGGCGGGGCTACAAGCCCAAGGTGGTGGCGGTCCTCACCGGCAACGGCCTGAAGGACCCCGACACAGCGATCTCCGTCTCCCGGGCCCCCACCAAGCTCCCCGCCGACTACAGCCGCCTGGAGCGGCTGGTGCTCGCGGGCGAGTAGCAGGGAGGATCTCCTATGATCAAGGTGAGCGTGCCGGCCACCAGTGCCAACCTGGGCCCGGGCTTCGACACCCTGGGCGTGGCACTGGATATTCGCAATATCATCGAGATGGATGAGACCGGCATTCTCGATGTGGTGATCGAGGTGGAGGGGGCCGGCGGCGGGACGCTGGAGAACCCCGAGCACAACATGGTCTACCTGGCTGCCATGAAGGTCTTCGAGCGGCTGGGCTATAAGCCCAATGGCCTGCACATCCGGGAGCAGGTAAAGATCCCGGTCGCCCGCGGCATGGGCTCCTCCGCCGCCGCTATCGTCGGCGGGCTGGTGGCCGCCAACGCCCTGGCGGAGAGGATGACCCGACGCCCGGGCCTGACCCGGGAGCAGCTCCTGGAGATGGCCGTGGCGATCGAAGGCCACCCCGACAACGTCACCCCCGCCATGGTGGGCGGCTTCACCGTCTCCTGCATGGATGAGGAGCGCGGCCCCCTGCATGTCCGCTTTGACCCGCCAAGGGGGCTCCAGGCGGTGATCGTGATGCCCGAGGTGCCGATCTCAGGAAAGAAGACCGAGAAGTCCCGGGGGGTCCTGCCCACCGAGGTGACCCTGAAGGACGCCGTCTACAACCTGAACCGCACGGCGCTGCTGGTGGCCGCCCTGGCCCAGGGGCGAACCGACCTGCTGAGCGTCGCCACCCAGGACCGGCTCCACCAGCCCTACCGGGCCTCCCTGGTGCCCGGCCTGCGGGCGGTCTTCCAGGCCGCCCTGGACGCTGGGGCCCGGGGCGTGGCGCTCTCGGGCGCCGGCCCCAGCGTGCTCGCCTTCGTGGAGGACGACGCCGAGCCCGTGGCCCGGGCGATGGAGGGTGCCTTCCAGTGGGCGGGGTCGGAGGCGACGGTGCTGGTAGCCGGCCTGAGCCGGGAGGGGGTCCAGCTGCTCTCGGGGCACCCGCAGGCGCGGGAGCACCTGACGCGGGCGCCTTACTGGGGGTAATAGTGGGGTCCTTTGTCTTTGCCGCGGATTACGCGGATTGCGCGGATTTCCGGACATGAGCGGATGACCTGGTCTGACCCTGTCTGCCTTGCACAAATCTGGATGTCGAGGATTGAGTGAACGAAAATCAGAACGCACCTCCAGCCTTCAACAGGCCGGCGGTGCGTTCTGTGTTATCCCGAATTTGGGAGTGCAGGCTCCGCAGAAGGCCAACTGTGAAGATCAGGGCGTCCATGTACTTGCCCCCATTACGGGGGCCCCAAACCCAGTCATCTTTGATCTAAAACTTACCTGATTCTAGGCTGTCGGTAACACCTCCCCTTGACAACACCCCCACCTGGCGCTAGACTATTCCCGAAATCTACTGCCACAGGCGGAGGTATGCCAACGTGTTGAAGAAGACCGCTCGCTAAACTGCATACCAGCGTTCGCAGAGCGACTGACCGGCACAGCCGGTCCGGTTGGCATGCGCACGCGCAGCTTAGAGCGGTCCCGTCACGGTGGCGCCCATGCCTGGCGTCTGCATTTGCACTTGGTCTTCCCATTGCGGAATACCGGGACCACGGGTACGGCCCGTGGTCCTTTTTTGCGTGCCTGCGCAGTCTCGCGCCTTGACGGGACCGCCCCACCAGAGGAGGCGGTACCATGACCATGTCGTTACACGTGCGTGGATTGACCAAGGAATATGAAGGAACCCACGTTCTGACCGGGGTGACGTTTCACCTGGCCCAGGGCGAGAAGGTGGGCCTGGTCGGCCTGAACGGCTGCGGCAAGTCTACCCTCATGCGGATTCTGGCCGGCGAATCGGAGGCCGACGGCGGCTCGGTGCACTGGGTCCACCCGGAGCGGAGCGTGGCCTACCTCAGCCAGGAGGATATCTGGGCCCCCCACCGGCCCCTGGGCGAGCAGCTCGGCCCGGTGGATGACGACCTGCTGAGCCGCTGCGGCATCGACCGGGCGCTGCTCAGCCGGCCCGCCGGCACCCTCTCGGGCGGGCAGAAGACCCGGGCCGGCCTGGCCCGGGTGCTGGCTGGCAAGCCGGACCTGCTTCTGCTCGACGAGCCCACCACCCATGTGGATACCGACGGGCTCGACTGGCTGGAGTCGGTTCTGCGCAACTACCCCGGCACCGTGCTGCTGGTCAGCCATGACCGCTGGTTCCTCGACCGGGTGGTGACCCGGATTCTGGAGATGAATGGCGGCAAGGTGAAGGAGTACCCCGGCAACTACTCGGCCTATGCCCGGCAGAAGCAGGCCGAACGGGAGAAGCTCGACGCCGACTACCACGCCTATCTCAAGCAGAAGCGCCACCTGGAGGAGGCGATTCGCCGGGAGCGGGAGTGGGCGATGCGGGCCCACCGGACCAAGGTCGACAAGACCGACCACAGGTACCAGAAGGGCCACAACGAGAACAAGTCGTTGGCCCACATGCGAATCGCCGCCTCCATGGAGAAGAAGCTGGAGCGGATCCGGGTGGAGAAGCCCCGGGAGCAGAGCCGGATCCACCTGGGCCTCGAGAGCGGCACCCACGTGGCCCGCAACCTGATTCTGGCGGAGGACCTGGGCTTCACCTACGACGGGTCCCGCTGGCTCTTTCGCAAGGCCTCCTTTTATGTGCAGCGGGGGGACCGGGTGGCGCTGGTCGGGCCCAACGGCGCCGGCAAGACGACGCTGATCCGGCTGCTGCTGGGCGACCTCTCCCCCACCGAGGGGGCGCTGCGGCGGTCGCCCCTGCGGGTCGCCTACCTGGCCCAGGAGATGGAGAACCTGACCCCATCGCTGACCGTGCTGGAGGAGGCAAGCGGCGGCAACGCCGCCCTCGACCAGGCCCGGGTCCGGACCCTGCTGGCCTGCCTCCTCTTCGCGGGCGAGGCCATCTTCAAGAAGGTCGCGGTGCTCTCGGGCGGGGAGAAGGTGCGGCTGGCCCTGGCCAAGATCCTGCTCTCCGACCCCGACATGCTGATGCTCGACGAGCCCACAAACGGCCTCGACCTCACCTCCCGAGAGCGGGTGGAGGAGGCGCTGCTCGACTACCCTGGCACCCTGCTGCTGGTCTCCCACGACCGCTACCTGCTGGAACGGTTGGCTAGCCGGGTGATCCAGGTGAAGGAGGGCCGGCTCGACGCCTTCCACGCCACCTACGCCGAGTTCGTGCAGCGGAACGCCGCTCCCGGCCCCACGGCGGCCCAGCCGGTCGCCGAGGAGCGAATGCTGTTGGAGAACCGCCTGGCCCAACTCTCTGCCCTCCTCGACAAGCCGGCGGAGGGGGAGGCGGAGCGGCTGACCCAGGAGTTCATCGCCGTGAGCCGGGCGCTCCGGGCGTTGCGGGAGAGGCGGGCGTAAGCCCGCTCTCCGCCAGAGAAAACGGACGAGTACCCCCTTGACGGGGGGGTGGGCCGCTGGTAAAATGCATTACAATATCCAAAAAGGCAACGACGGGGATCAGTAGAGCAGACGGCCACCGACAGAGAGTCCGGGCCCGCCAGAGGCGGTGCTGTGAGTCCGGACCGGCGAGCGGCGCTTGAACCCACCCCGGAGCCGGCGGCGATGAGCCGTCCCGGACTGGCCATCCGTTATGCACGGCCCCGGGTTGTTAGACCTGGTCAATGAGTGGGTCGCTTTGCCGTACCGGCAATGAGGCCAATGAAGGTGGTACCACGGAGGCAGCAAGCCCTTCGCCCTTCCCGTAGTGGAAGCGCGAAGGGTTTTTCTTTATGCAAGGGAGGGAGCGGCGTTGCTGACAGGGAAGCGAATTGGGTTCCTGGGTGCGGGTTCGATCGCAGAATCGCTGGTGCGGGGCATGCTTGATGCGGAGGTCGTCCGACCTGAGCAGATCCTGGTGAGCAACCGCTCCAACCGGGAGCGGCTGAGCGATCTCTCCCGGCGCTACGGGGTCGGTGTGGCCACCAGCCGGCGGAAGCTGGTCGCCGCCTGCGACATTCTGGTCCTGGCCTGCAAGCCGAAGGACATGGGGGAACTGCTCGCCGAGGTGGGCGAGCGGACCAGGGCGGGGCAGATCGTGCTCTCGCTGGCCGCCGGCATCTCCACGGGCTTCCTCGCCGAGCGGGTCAGCCCCGAGGTACAGGTGGTCCGGTCGATGCCGAACACCTCGTGTCAGGTGGGCGAATCCGCCACGGCCATTGCCCGGGGACCGGGGGCGACCGAGGAGACGATGCGGCTGATCAGCGCGATTCTCAGCAGCGTCGGGCAGGTCTACGAGGTGCCCGAGGAGCAGATGGATGCGGTCACCGGCCTCTCTGGCAGCGGACCGGCCTACGTCTACCTGATCATCGAGGCGATGGTCCAGGCCGGCCAGGAGGTGGGGCTGCCCTTCGACGTCGCCCGGGCGCTGTCGATTCAGACCTTAAAGGGCGCCGCCAAGATGCTGGAGGAGACGGGGGAGGATCCCGCCGTTCTGCGGGAGCGGGTCACCTCGCCCAATGGCACCACCTACCACGGCATGCAGGTACTGAACGAGGCGGGCTTCAGCCAGGCGCTGGTCCGGGCGATCGGCCGGGCTACGGAGCGGTCCCGGGAGATGGGCGCCGCCGTCAGCCTGGCCCGGACAGCCGCTGGATAAAGACCCATTGTTGTTGACAGGGACGATGGGTTCATGGTATTATCAGCGAGCATATGAATCCAACAGCCTCAACAAGCAGAAGCCACCGCTTCTCACCGTACGGCCGGTTGCCGGTACGGTACCGAGGTTGAGTCGTGATCGTACCGTGAAGCCACGGTACAGTCTGCTCAGCTTTACGCGGGTGGCCCTTGTGGCCACCCGTTTTTATTGCTCCAGCGGACACCACGGCCGTCTCTACACTTTAGGAGGTGTACGGGTATTAAGGAACAGCTCCGGGTGAACGAAATGATCAGGGCTCGCGAGGTTCGCGTAGTCTCCGAGACCGGCGAACAGCTTGGCGTCTTCTCTGCCCGTGATGCCCTGCGCATTGCGCAGGAGCGCGGGTATGACCTCGTGGAGGTCGCACCGACCGCAAAGCCCCCCGTCTGCCGCATCATGGACTATGGCCGTTACAAGTACGAGCAGTCCAAGCGGGATCGCGAGGCGCGCAAGAAGCAGAAGGTGGTGACCATCAAGGAGGTCAAGATGCGGCCCAACATCGAGGACCATGACTTCGATGTGCGCCGCCGCCAGGCCGAGTCCTTCCTCAAGGATGGGGATAAGGTCAAGGCCACGATCATGTTCCGGGGCCGTGAAGTCGTGCACTCCGAGTTGGGCAAAGCGGTCCTGGACCGGCTGCTCGATGCGGTAAAGGATCTGTGCATTGTGGAGCGCCCTGCCAAGCTTGAGGGCAAGAATATGATCATGATCCTTGCCCCGAAGGCCGTCATCAGCGAAGGCCCGAAGGTGGTTCAGCAGGGTAACGAATAACAGAGGAGGCGTCCCTAACCATGCCGAAGATGAAGTCTCATCGCGGCGCCGCCAAGCGGTTCAAGCTGACCGGCAGCGGCCTCGTGAAGCATTATCCGACCAACAAGCATCACAAGAATACCCATAAGCGTGAGCGCCGGATTCGCCAGCTGCGGCGGGGCCTGGTACTCTCCAAGTCCTTCCAGAAGAACATCCGCGAGATCCTGCCGCACTAAGCTTTCTAGCATCCATAGATCTTCCGGGGCAGGGCTCCGGATCCTGATTAGGAGGAGATTACAATGGCACGCATCAAGGCCGGGAAGACTACCCGCGCTCGTCATAAGAAGATCCTGAAGCTTGCCAAGGGCTACTGGGGCGGCAAGCACCGCCTGTTCCGTCCCGCCAACGAGACCGTGATGAAGGCGCTCTTCTACGCCCGGCGCGACCGCCGGCAGAAGAAGCGCAACTTCCGCCGCCTCTGGATCGCCCGGATCAACGCGGCGACCCGCATCAACGGCATGAGCTACAGCCAGTTCATCAACGGGCTGCACAAGGCCGGCATCCAGCTGAACCGCAAGGTTTTGGCCGACATCGCCATCAACGATGCCGCCGGCTTCACCGCCCTGGTCGAGAAGGCCAAGGCCAGCCTCTAAATCCCCATCCAAGAGCGAGAGCCCATCCCTGCTGTCAGGGGTGGGCTTTTCTTCTGCGCAAAATGGGAGTATCATGGGGGGTGCATCTGGGTTCGGCGATGGGCGGAACCCGGTGATGCCCTTGGCGGAAGGAGAGTAGGGATCTTGCGTAAGCGGTATGCAGTCATCGGGCTGGGCCGGTTCGGCGCCAGCGTCGCCAAGATCCTGACAGAGATGGGCCAGTATGTGCTGGCGGTGGACAGCAACGAGCATCGGGTGGATGCCCTGGCCCCCATACTGAGTCGGGTGGTCAAGGCGGACGCCACCGATCCGATGGCGCTCAAGGCGCTGCGCATCGGCGAGTTCGACGAGGTGATCGTCGCCATCGGCGATAACGTGGAGGCCAGCGTCATTGCCGCCCTGAATATCCGTGACTGCGGGGTCAAGAGCCTGACGGCCAAGGCGCAAGACGACGCCCATGGCCGGGTGCTGGAGCGGATCGGTGTCGACCGGGTCGTCTACCCGCAGCGGGATATGGGCGCCCGGGTGGCGCACAACATCTCCGCCGGTGGCGTCATCGACTTTGTCCGGCTTTCTGAGCAGTACGGCATGGCCGAACTGGTGGCGCCGGAACAGCTGGTGGGCAAGACGCTCCAGGAGTTGGACATGCCCTCGAAGTACGGGATCAACGTCATGGCGATCAAGCGCGGCAAGCGGCTGATCGTCTCACCACGCGCCGACGAACGGGTCACCGCCGAGGATATGCTCGTGGTCATCGGTGACGCCCAGGGCATCACTCGCCTGCAGGGCGACTAGCGGGAGGATCTACGCAAGATGTACGGGACCAAGGCAAGGGGCCCTCGGTTTGCCATGACCCCGGCACAGGTGCTGGTCGCTGGCTTTGCCGCCCTGATTCTGATCGGCACCTTTCTGCTGATGCTCCCGATCGCCGTGGAGCCTGGAAACAAGGTCTCCTTTATTGATGCGCTCTTTACCGCCACATCGGCGGTCTGCGTGACCGGCCTGATCGTGGTCGATACCGCCACCTACTGGTCGACCTTCGGCGAAATCGTGATCATGCTCCTGATTCAGATGGGCGGCCTGGGGATCATGACGATCTCCATGCTGATGTTCCTCATGCTGGGCAAGCGAATCAGCCTGCAAGAGCGGCTGATGATGCAGGAGGCGCTCGGCTCCTTCTCCATCGCCGGCGTGGTGCGGCTGACCCGGAACATTATTCTCACGACCGTTGTGATTGAAGCGATTGGCGCCCTGCTGCTCACCATTCGCTTCTCACAGCTTTACCCGCTGAAGCAGGCGATCTACTGGGGGATCTTTCACGCCATCTCCGCGTGGAACAACGCCGGCTTCGATCTGACATCCAACTCGGTCCGTGTCTTCAACCGGGATCCGTTCGTGCTGATGGTAATCTCCGCGCTCTTCGTGATGGGCGGCCTTGGCTTTCTGGTGCTGGAAGATATCTGGCGCAAGCGGAGCTGGGAGAAGTTTACGCTCCAGACCAAGCTGGTCCTGAAGGTGACTACGCTGCTGATCGTCGTTCCGGCGGTGATCATTCTGCTGCTGGAATACGCCAACCCCGGCACCTTCGGCCCCCTTCCATGGGTTCACAAGCTCTTTAACGCCCTCTTCACCGCCATTACCCCCCGTACGGCGGGCTTTGAGTCGATCTCCACGGGGGCGCTGACCCATGCCTCGCTGCTGCTGATGGTGATCCTGATGTATATTGGCGCCAGCCCGGGCGGCACGGGCGGCGGTATCAAGACCACCACCTTCACCATGATCGCCCTGACCATTCGGGAAACCGCCACAGGCACGGAGGAGACCCAGGTGATGGGCCGCCGGCTGCCGAAAGACCTGCTGGACAAGGCGGTCACCATCGCCGCGATCGCCATGGCGCTGATTCTGACCGTGACCGGCCTGCTGCTGGTGACCGAGCGGGCGGCGGTGGACAACCCGGAGATTCCCATCGGCTTTGTGGACGTGATGTTCGAGGTGGTCTCCGCCTTCGCCACGGTGGGCCTCACCACGGGGCTTACCTCGGAGCTGTCCCCGGCTGGGCGGCTACTGATCACCATCACCATGTTCGTCGGCCGTGTTGGGCCGATGACTCTGGCGGTCGCGCTGGCCCAGCGGAAGGTGGCCCGGGCCCATATTCACTATCCGGAAGAGAGGGTCATGATCGGATGAGTCCTAAGCAGATTGCTGTGATCGGCCTGGGCCGCTTCGGTTCGAGCGTGGCCCGGACCTTGAACAACCTGGGCCATGAGGTCCTGGGCATCGACGCCGACCAGGACCTGGCTGACCTATACGCGGCGGAACTGACCCATGCCGTCGCCTGCGACTGCACCGACGAGGAGGCGCTTCGGGCCCTGGGCCTGCGCAACTTCGATGTGGTGGTGGTCGCCATCGGCCACGACGTGCAGGCCTCGATTCTCTGCACCGTCATCCTCAAGGAGATGGGGGTACCCACGGTGATCGCCAAGGCGGCCAACGAGCTGCACGGTCGGACCCTCTCAAAGGTGGGCGCCGACAAGGTGATCTACCCGGAGCGGGACATGGGGGCGCGGCTGGCCCACTCGCTGATGACCGGCACCGAGACCGACTACATTGAACTGTCGCCCGAGTACACGATCATGGAGCTTTCGGCCCCGGCCAAGCTGGTGGGCAAGACGCTGCGGGAGACCAACCTGCGCGCCCGGTTTGGTATCTCGATCATGGCGATCAAGTCGGGGGAGCAGATCAACGCCGCCCCCCTGGCCACCGATGAGATCAAGCAGGGCGATGTGCTGGTGCTGCTGGGCTCCAACGAGGGCGTCAAACAGCTCGAGAGGATGCTGCAAGAGCGATGACCGAACCGTTGGGACCGAAGAATCAGCTGGTACAGCAGGCCCGGGCCATCGCCCGGGAGCGGAAGGAGCGGGAGGCGACCGGCCTCGCCCACCTGGAGGGAATCCGCCTGGCCGAGGAGGCGATGGCAGCGCGGGTGGACCTGACCTATGCCCTCTACAGCGACGACATTCTGCGCCGGGAGCGGGGCGAGGCGCTGCTGGCGGCGATCCGGGCAAGAGGGGTGGAGACGCACCGGGTGACGCCCGAGGCGCTGGAGCGGGCGGCCGACACCCAGACCCCCCAGGGGATTGTCGCCCTCTTCCGGCCGCGCCCCCGCACCATCGCCGAGATGGGGCCGGGGCTGGTGGTCGTGCTCGACAACCTGCAAGACCCGGGCAACCTGGGCACCGTAATCCGCTCCCTCGAAGCGCTGGGCGGCGCCGGGGCCGTGGTGTCCGGCGGCGTCGACCCGTACAACCCCAAGGTGATCAGGGGAGCCATGGGCTCGCTCTTCCGCCTGCCGGTGGTGAAGCAATCCCTGGAGCAGGCGCTAGATGAGCTGGCCCAGCAGGGCCGGAAGCTCTACGTGGCCGACGCCGGCGGCGACCTCCTGCCCTGGCAGGCCGGCCTGGCCGGGGGCGCGGCCCTGGTGATCGGCAACGAGGGAGCTGGGCCGTCGGCACTGGCTCGCTCGCGCGCGGACGGCGTGATCTCGATCCCCATGGAGGGCCCCACCGAGTCCCTGAACGCCGGGGTCGCAGCCAGCCTCCTGATCTATGAAGCGCTGCGCCAGCGGCGCGGGTAGCCCCCCTGCGGGCATTTCCGGACATTTGCCACGGATTTCACGGATTTAACACGGATTTACACGGAACTGCTGGGAAGTCCGGTATGGAAAGGTCTCGAGTTGGAACAACCTACCCGCATACGGATAAAAATTATTATGATAATTATGTCCACCTACAGGGGTTTGCAAATCCGTGATAATCCGTGGATAATCCGTGAAATCCGTGGCAAGAAATGGACCCGACTACCGGGCTCCAGTTCCCACCCCCCGCTCCTTGAGCCGGACCGAGGCTTGTGGTATAATAGAAGATGTCTGATAAGTCTAATTAGGTAGAGGGGGCGTGGTCCTTTGCCCAACTCCACTGCCGCAGATGTGTTCTGGACAATCTTCTCGAGTACGGGGTCCGTTGTCGCCTATCTCCTCTACAGGCGCTTTACAGTGCATTAGGCATCTGCTATACTCAGAAACCAAAGGTTACCGGCGAAGATGGAGGAAAGTAGCCGACCCAGGCGGTGTCCAGGGAAGTGGGGCCACAGACTGAGAGCCCGCTCTCCGCCCGTCGTGTGAAGTTCCCTCCGGAGCCGTCTCGCTGAATGGGGTATCCTAGTAGGCGGGAACGGGTCCCTCCCGTTACAGAGGGGCGGCGTGTCAGCGCCTGACGATCGAGGTGGAGTCCGTCTGGGCTCAAACCGGGTGGTACCGCGGAAGCAAGCGCTTTCGTCCCGAAGAGGGATGAGAGCGCCTTTTTATTTTCAGGAGGTGCAACGGTGAAGGAGCAGTTGCTGAAGCTGCAGGAGGAGGCCCTGGCGGAGATCGTCACAGCCCCCGATGTGGCCACGATCCAGGAGATGCGCACCCGCTATCTGGGCAAGAAGTCACCCCTCAGCGTGGCGTTGGGCGGGCTGGGGAAGCTGCCGTCCATCGAGGAGCGCAAGGCGATGGGCGCCCTGGGCAATGAGATCAAGCAGGCGATCACGGCCGCCCTCGACGCCCGGGAGGCGGTGCTGGGCGAGGCCGAACTGGAGAGCCGGCTGGCGGCAGAGGCGATCGATGTCACCCTGCCCGGACAGCCGGTCCGGCAGGGCCATCTGCACATTCTCGGCCAGGTGATCAACCGGATCGAGGAGATCTTCATCGCCATGGGCTACGAGGTGGCTGAGTCGCGCCAGGTGGAGACCGACTGGTACAACTTTGAGGCGCTGAATATCCCCAAGGGTCACCCCGCCCGCGATGCCCAGGACTCGCTCTTCGTCTCCGACGAGGTGCTGCTCCGCACCCACACCTCGAACACCCAGATCCGCTACATGCTCGAGGTGGCCAAGGGGCGGACCCCGGTGAAGATCATCTGCCCGGGGCGGGTCTTCCGGCGTGACTTCGAAGATGCGACCCATGCGGTCATGTTCCACCAGGTGGAGGGGCTGGTGATCGACAAGGGGATCACCCTCGCCTCGCTGAAGGGCGCCCTGACCGAGATGGCCCGGGGCCTCTTCGGGCCGAACGTCGGCATCCGGCTGCGGCCCTCCTACTTCCCGTTCACGGAGCCATCCGCCGAGATGGACATCTCCTGCATCTTCTGCGGCGGCCGGGGCTGCCGGACCTGCAAGCAGTCGGGCTGGATCGAGATCGGCGGCTCCGGCATGGTCCACCCCAACGTGCTCCGCTTCGGCGGCTACGACCCCGAAAAGGTCTCGGGCTGGGCCTTCGGCTACGGGCCGGAGCGGGTCGCCATGCTGATGTACGGCATTGAGGACATTCGCCATTTTGTCAACAGCGACATGCGGTTCATCCGACAGTTCTAAGAGGGGAGGCGGCACACGATGAAGGTTTCGTACAACTGGCTCATGGATTACGTCGATGTCGATCTCTCCCCGCAGGAGCTGGCGCAGAGGCTGACCAGCCGGGGCGTGGTGGTGGAGACGCTCACCTACGCCAACCCGGGCGTCGAGGGGGTCGTGGTCGGCAAGGTGGTGCAGATCGAGCGCCACCCCAACGCTGACACGCTCTGGGTCTGCCAGGTCGATGTGGGCGGCGGCAAGGTGCTCCAGATTCTGACCGGGGCCCAGAACGTGAAGCAGGGCGACCTGGTGCCGGCGGCGATTCCCGGCTCCAAGCTGCCGGGCATGACCATGGAGGTCAAGAACCTCCGGGGCCTGGACTCCCACGGCATGCTGGGCTCGGAAGATGAGCTGGGCGTGGGCGACGACCACGACGGGATCCTGATTCTCCCGCCCGAGGAGGACCTGGAGCCCGGCATGGACGTGGCCGAGGTGCTGGGGTTGAACGACTGGATTCTCGAGCTGGACCTGACCGCCAACTACGCGGCACACGCTCAGTCGATGATCGGCGTGGCCCAGGAGGTCGCGGCGATCGTGGGGGGCGAGGTCAACCTGCCCGAGATCTACACCGAAGATCAGCCCAACACCGACGCCGCCCGGATGGTGTCGATCCGCATCGATGAACCGGCGCTTTGCGACCGCTATGCGGCCCGCATTGTCCGGGGCGTGAAGGTCGGGCCCTCGCCGGCCTGGCTGCAGGCCCGGGTGCGGGCGGCGGGGATGCGGCCGATCAACAACATCGTCGACATCTCGAACTTCGTCATGCTGGAGCTGGGCCAGCCGCTCCACACCTTCGACTACCAAAAGCTGAAGCACAAGGCGATCATCGTGCGGCGGGCCGAGGCGGGGGAGCAGATCACCACCCTCGACGAGCAGGTGCGCACCCTCGACCCCGAGGTGCTTCTGATCACCGACGGGAACGTGCCGGTGGCCATGGCGGGTGTCATGGGCGACCTGTACACCGAGGTCGATGAGCAGACCGTCGACATTCTGATCGAGTCGGCCCACTTCAACAACATCAACAACCGGCGCACGGCGCTGAAGTACAACCTGGGCAGCGAGGCGGCCAAGCGGTTCACCAAGGGCGTTGACCCCTCGGGCGCTGTGCGGGCCGCCGACCGGGCGGCGCAGCTGATCGCAGAGTTGGGCGGGGGCACCGTGGTCCAGGGCCATGTGGACGTCTACCCGGCCCCCACCGCCCCGCCGGTGATCATTCTGCGCACGGCCCGGGTCAACGAGCTGCTGGGCCTGACGCTCCCCACCGAGCGGATGGCGCTGCACCTGCAGAATCTGGGCTTCGCCGTGCTGAGCCCGACCGACCTGGCCGCCGACCTGGCGGCGGGGATGCCCGAGCCCGAGGAGGAGGAGGGCGACGACCTGGGCGGGCGCCCGGTCTGGACGGCGCTGCACCAGATCTCCCCGGTGCCGGTCGACCCGGAGGCCTACGCCGGCTGGGCCCGGGTGGCCTGGGCGGCGCTGGAGCAGGCCGGCGAGCGGTTGGAGGCGATCGGCGAGGCGGAGGCGCTGGTGGTGGTGGTGCCCACCCGGCGGCTCGATATCGCCGTGGAGATCGACCTGGTGGAGGAGATTGCCCGGTCGGAGGGCTACGACGCCATCCCCCTGGAGCTGCCGACGCTGGAGTCCTTCCGGGGCGGGCGCACCCCGCTGGCCGAGCAGGTCCTCAAGGCCCGCCGCGCCCTGGCCGGCGCCGGGCTTGACGAGATCATGACCCACTCGCTGACCCACCCGCGGGTCTACGACAAGCTGGGCTTGCCGGAGAATCACCCCGGCCGGAACTACCTGGCCCTGGCTAACCCGATGTACGAGGACCGCTCCACCCTGCGCACCCTCCTGATGCCGGGCGTCCTCGACACCCTGGCCTACAACGTCAACCGGCAGAACCGGGACCTGGCGGTCTTCGAGATCAGCCACATTTACCGGCCCGTGGCGGGCGAGCAGCTGCCCGACGAGCCGCTCACCCTGGCCATCGCCCTCATGGGCAATCTGGCGCCCCTGGGCTGGAACAGCCCGGAGCGGCCGGCAGACTACTACGGGCTCAAGGGGATGATCGAGCACCTGCTGGACGTTATGGATGTGCAGGGCTGGTCGGTAGAGCG
>JBMONB010000022.1:0-22493 GCA_049325315.1 Bacillota bacterium
GGCTCGGGCTCCGGCTCCGGCTCGGGCTCCGCTGCCACGGGCTCGGGCTCCGGCTCGGGCTCGGGCTCCGCCGCCACGGGCTCGGGCTCCGGCTCGGGCTCGGGCTCCGCCGCCACGGGCTCCGACTCGAGACCCTCCTCCACCGGGTAAAGCGACAGGCTGTCGGTCTCGACCACGCCAAGGAACCGGAGAATCCCCTCGACCAGCCCGTAGGCGCACCGCATCTGAAACGCCCGGCGGCTCATGAGCAGCTCGTCGGCGGGGCAGGTCAGGCAGCCGCATTCGAAGACCACACAGGTCGGCCTGGCCCGCCGCATCAGGGCGTCGGCGTCGGGCGGGAACCACGGCCAGAGCGGAATGCCGCGGGAGGGCAGCCCTGTCCGGTCGCTCACCCGTCCCAGCAGTGACTCGGCCAGTTTCCGGTTGCGCCACAGGTAGAGTCCCGGAGTCAGGGCGCGCAGCCCGCGAATATGTGTGGAAGCATGGCGGCCAGCCCGGAGGCAGATCAGGATCTCCGCCCGATGCGCCTCGATTGCACGGGCCCGCTCCTCAACCGACTCGGAGGCGCTGCTCCCCTCGGTCAGCAGCACCGATGCGCCCAGGGACTCCAACATGGCCGCTGTGTATCGTGCAACCGATCGGATGCCCTCCTCCCACGGCAGGGAACCGCCGTGCTGGACCGGCACATCCAGGGCCAATCGGCGGCCGGCCAACTGCTTGCCGCGTGGATCTTTGCTCTCTTCCACCAGGTGCGACAGATCGCTCATGCTGGTCCCCCCTTAGCATTGAAAGCACTCGAGGCAGATTCGCCTCTTGCTTCCATCCTATTCACCGCTTGCTCCCCGATGTATGGGGAAGGCTCCAGTCACATTCCTGCTTCAGCCAGCACATAATGGACCAATCACCTTACCCGGCGGCGGGTAGCTTGAGGGAGGGACTGTTACGTGTCGGATCACCGGCTCCGGATCTCGCAGGCAGAGACCCTGTGCATTCGCACGACAAAGGTCTACGACTGGTGCTACAAGAACGGCACCACCAGCTTTGTGATCACCGACCTGGTCTTTCCGACCGACACCTCGTCGGTGGCTGGGGTCGAGTGCGAGATCACCAACATCGCCTGCGCCGAGATCAACCGGGACCAGTCGGGCGGAGGTGTGGCCGTCGTCACCCTTCGCAAGCAGGCCACCTTCGACCTCACCTTTGTGGACGCCAGCGGGGACCCCGTCTCCGTAATCATCGGTGGGGAGACTGTACTCACGCAAAGCCGGACCCGGTTCTTCGATGAGTTCGTGCAGCTCTGCGCCCCCGACGGGACGGTCGTGGCATGCGAGGTGACCGATTCGGGCTGCCGGGCTGAACTCACCACGGTGAACGGTACGCAGGCTATCGCCGTCGCGATCTTCATCTGCCAGTCGATTCAGGTTGAGGCCGATGTCAACGTCTGTATCGATGTCAACGATTTCTGTGCTCCCGACGTCTGCTCCCAGGTGGAGAAGCCATTCGCCTGCCCGCCCACACAGCTCTTCCCGCCGCAGTGCGATCCCGATGATCCCCGCTACACGCCTCCCTGTGAGACCAGCACCACGATCATGTGATCGCCCATAAGACAGGATGAGGTGGGACGTATGCGATCCGTTCGCGGGTATGTACCGTATCAGATGGCTCGTTCCGATTTCAAGGTGTACGGAATGAAGGATACGACTGCGGCTCAGGCTGCATACGATGCATTGGGAGCGCTGGATGGCGTCCAGCAGGTCCATCTGGATATCGCCCACAGACGTGCCATTGTCATGCACGATCAACGGCCAGGGCTTGTCGACGAGATGGTTCAGACGCTGCGCGACCTCGGCCTCAGAGCCGTGCAGAAGGGCTGAAACGCTCCCCGCTAAGCGGGCGTGCCCCGCAACCCCATACCAACAGGAGGAGGGCCTTGCTTTGGAACAGGATCGCGCCAAGGTCGCCCAGGCAGAAACCATCTGCATTCGCACGACCAAGGTCTATGACTGGTGCTTCAAGAACGGCACGACCAACTTCGTGATCACCGATCTGGTCTTTCCGGTCGACACCTCGGTCGTCGCCGGCGTCGAGTGCGAAATCACCAACATCGCTTGTGCCGAGATCAACCGGAACCAGTCCGGCGGCGGCATCGCCGTCGTCACCCTTCGCAAGCAGGCGACCTTCGAGCTGACCTTCGTGGATGCAGCCGGGAACCCCGTGCCCGTCGTCATCGGTGGGGTGGATGTACTCACCCAGAGCCGGACTCGCTTCTTCGATGAGTTCGTGCAGGTCTGCGCCCCCGAGGACACCACCGTCAACTGCGAGGTGACCGATTCGGGCTGCCGGGCCACCCTGACCACGGTGAACGGTACGGACGCTGTCTCGGTCGATGTCTTTGTCTGCCAGTCGATCCAGGTCGAGGCCGAGGTGAAGGTCTGCGTCGACATCAACGACTTCTGCGTCCCCGACGTCTGTGCTCAGGTGGAGAAGCCCTTCGCCTGCCCGCCCACCCAGCTCTTTCCCCCGCAGTGCGATCCGTCAGATCCCCGCTTCACCCCGCCGTGCTAGCATCGAAGCCCGTCCATACAGCAGCAGGCGCGGGCACCCACTGCAGGCGGCCCAGGGGCCGGGCGATGCCCGGCCCCTGGGCCCGCGCTTGCCCGGAAGGAGTGATCCTCCCTGGCGATCATCTATCCGCCCACCCTGGACTATGATCTCATGGTGCAGCGCCCGCAGCAGTTGATGCGGCAGTTCGCCCGCCATGGTCACCCGGTCTTCTTCTGCAATCTCTCCCAGCGGCGGGGTGCGCCACCTGAGGCGGTGGAACCGAACCTGACGGTGATCCATGATCACGAGCGGTTCCTGAGCCATGTGGCGCCGGATCTCCGGGCACCGCTGGTCTGGTGCTCCTGGGCGAAGCTGCATGACCGGTTGGCCGCCTACCGGCCGGGGGCGGTTCTGTTTGATGCGGTCGACGACTTTCCCCAGTGGCGCCGGTTCGAACCGGCCATGCTGCGGATCGCCGATGGGGTGACGGCCAGCGCGGCTGCCCTCCATGAGCGGATACGGCCCCACCACCCGCGGGTCGCCCTGCTGCCCAACGGCTGCGACTTCCCGTTCCTCTCTCAGCCCCCCGCCGGCGGCCGGCCCGACGATCTGCCGCCCCCGCCGGTGGCCGGGTTCGTGGGGGCCTGGGCCCCCTGGGTCGACGGTCGCCTCCTGGAGCAGGTGGCCGGCGCTCTGCCCGCCTGGAACTTTGCCATTATCGGACCGCTCTTTGGCCGGAGGGAGCTGACAGCGCCCAACGTACACTTTCTGGGATACCGCCCCTACAGCGCGCTTCCCGCCTACCTCCACCATCTCGATGTCGCCCTGCTCCCGTTCCAGCGCAGTCAGGTGACCGAGGCGGCCAACCCGGTGAAGCTCTGGGAGTACCTGGCGGCCGGGCTGCCGGTGGTGGCCACCCCGCTGCGGGAGCTGGCGGCGCACCAGGAGCTGCTCTTTCTCGCCGCCCAGCCCGGCGACTTCGCAGCGGCGATCGAGGCGGCGGGCGCCGACCGGGGCCGGGACCGGACCGCCGCCCGCCGTGCTCTGGCGCAGCAGAACGATTGGAGCGTCCGCTACCGCCAGGTGCTGAGCGCCTTCCCGGACCTCTTTGACCCGCCGGGCGATGGGAGGGGAACCCCATGACCGAGCCCCTGGTGCTGGCCGGCTGCCCGGTGCGGAACAGGGCCTGGATCCTGCCGGCCTACCTGGCGGCGCTGGAGGCGCTCGACTACCCCCCGGAGCGGCTCTGCTTTGCCTTTATCATCAACGACTCGGTCGACCAGACCGAGTCGATTCTGACCGAGTTTGCCACCCGGCGCCCCACCCGGCTTGTCCGGCGGGACCTGGGCCACCCGCGGTGGGAGCGGGGCTACTACTCCTGCAAGAACCTGGCCCTCCTCCGCAACCTCCTGCTGGAGGAGGCGCTGGCCGCAGGCGCTGACTACCTCTTCTCGGTGGACAGCGACATTCTGGTGCCGCCCCACAGCCTCCGCCGGCTCCTGCGGGCGGGAAAGCCGGTGGTGGGGGCCCGGGTCGGCAACGACCCGGGCGCAGCGCCGGGGGGCCGCTGCAACTTCCTGCGCTTTGATCCCGGGCGCAAGCGCATGGTACACCTGACCCGGTTTCCGCCCGATGCGCTGATCCCGGTCGACGTGGTGGGAGCGGCAGCGCTGATCCACCGCCCGGTGATCGAGGCAGGGTGCCGCTACGAACCGGCCTTCACCGGCGAAGACGAGGGGTTCTGCGCCCAGGTGGCCGCCCGGGGATTCACCCTCTGGGGGGACACCGGGCTGCAGACCATCCACCGCATGGATCCGGTCGGATAAGCGGAGCGAAGGGGTGCGCAGTATGCACCCCTTCGCCTCTGCTGCTTACCCCGCTGTTTCGATCAGGTAGATCGAATCGACCACGATATCGGCGCCCTCGTCCACGGGTTTCTCAATAGAGAGGCGCACCCTAGCGGTTCCCGCCGGTGAATCGCCAACGTCGAGTTCGAGATTGAGACAGGGTGCGGGTGTGGCGTTGCAGATGTCCGGAATGTCAGCGGCGTCGACGGTGAAGACCACACGCCTGAGCACCCTGCTGCCCCTGGCCGCACGGCTGAGGAACTCGATGGTAATGACGACGGGTGACTCGGCGTTCCCGCCGCAGGAGCCTACTCGGGCCAGCAGCCGATACGACCGGGCCGGAAAGGCCTGTTTGGTCTGTGAGATCGCTCCGGTGGAGTCACCGGCAAAGAGTGCGCTGAAGAACCCTGAACAGAAGGCATCGTCAGTGGCCACGACGTTGCCGGAGACGGTCCAGGTGTCGAGATTGCCTGGGGAGAAGCTCGGGTTGCTGGTGCGGAGTTTGTGAATCATAGGGGACCCTCCTTCGCGTGGGACACGTTCTCAGGGCGCCCCGCTTTCATCTTATGCAGAGACCGGTCAGAAGGTTATGTCACCCGGTCCGACACAGACCAGTGCGAGGCGATCACCGCCGCCCAGCGCTCCCGCCACCGGCTGAGCGAGTGGACCGCCGCCACCTCCCGGGAGCGGGCCGACCAGCGCCCCCGCAGGTCCGGGTCGCCCTTTACCCGCAGGATCGCCTGGATCAGCTCCTCGGTCCGGGCCTCCACCAGCAGGCCGTTGTACTCCTGAATGATCAGATTGGCCATGCCCCCCACCCGCCCGGCGATCACCGGCACACCGCAGGCCATCGCCTCCAGGCAGCTCAGGCTGGTGCCCTCCGCCGCCACGGTGGGCAGGAGCACCAGGTCGGCCTGCTGGTAGACGGCGGGCATCTCACCGGCCGTGCGCCACGAGTGGCGGATGCGGGGGTTCGCCTGCGCCAGCGCCTGCAGCTGCCGTTCCGCCTCCGCAGGGCCCCGCCCGACGAAGTGAAAGGCGATGTCGTCGTGGGCGGCCGTCAGCCGCTTCGCCGCCTCCACCGCCTGCACCAGGCCTTTCTGGTGCTCCAGCCGCCGGGGGAAGAGCACGGTGAAGGGGTCGGCGCCAAGGCGCGCCGGGCCGGGGCAGAACTGGTCAAGATCGACGAAGTTTGGAATGAAGGTGAACTTCGCCTCCAGATCGGGATCGGTGGCCCGCACCCAGTTGATGATGTTCGTGTCGTTGGCGATGATCCGGGCGGGCTGTGCCAGCGCCTGTCGGATCCGTTCGGCCCACCGCGCCGTGCGCCGCGGGCGGCTCGGGTCGTCCCACCAGAGGGAGTGCGAGACGGCCAGACTCCCGGCCCGGGCCTGGGGGAAGGCCATGGGCCAGCTGAAGTAGAGCTGGTGGTCAAAGGACCGGCTGGCCTCCTGGAAGCGCTGGTTGGTGCGAGGCCAGGTGTCCTCGATCACCACCACCGGGCTCAGCCCGTGCACCGGAATCGACTCATGGGTCCGGGTCCAGTCCCGGCTGGCTGCCTGGAAGACCTCCACGTGGTAGTTCATGTCACGCAGCAGCCGGCAGAGTTCTGCCAGGTACCGCTCTGCCCCACCCTGGCAGATCTCCTGCCCGGCGGGGTCGAACCAGGCCGGCGCCAGAATCGCTACCCGCTGCACATTCTCCCTCCTTTACCGGGGGACGGCGCTGGACCGCCAGTGGTCCAGCAGCGCCTGCAGGGCGTCCGTCAGGGGGACGGCCGGGGCCCAGCCCGTCTCCCGCTGCAATCGCCCCGGGTCACCCACCAGCCGGTCGGCCCCCCCGCCCTCCTCGGCCACGGCGATGGCGGAGGCCGGCAGTCTGCTGAGCCGGCACAGGTGGTCCACCAGGGTGCGAAGCGAACTCCCCTGCCCGGAGCAGAGGTTGTAGAGCCGGTGCTGCGGGGCGCTCTCCCCCAGGAGGCAGAGCGCCCTGGAGGCGTCGCGCACATCCAGAAAGTCCCGAACGGAGGCCAGGTTCCTACAGGTGAGAACCGGGGGGCGCTGCCCTGCCTCCATCTCCGCCACCTGGCGGGCGAACCAGGCCGGTGCGCCGGCGCTCTGCCGGCTAGGCCCCAGCAGGTTGAAGAGCCGCACCACCGTCAGGTCAAGATCATGGGCGGCCGCCATGGCGAGGGCGGCCTGGGTGGCGGCGTGCTTGCTGGCCCCATAGGGGGTGGCGGGGCGGGGCGGGTCGGTCTCGCGAAGCCGCCTGCGGCCCCTCGGGTCCGGCTGCGGACCATACTCCACCCCCGACCCCACCACGATCAGGCGGGCCCGCGGCGCCGCCTCCACCGCCGCCAGCAGCAGATTGAGCGTACCGGCGAGATTGGTCTCGTAGAGCGTCCGGGGCAGCGGCTTCTGTGTGGCGCCCGCCTGCGCGGCGCTCAGGTGGAAGATCAGGTCCGGGTCACTGAGCTGCACCGCCCGCAGCGCCGAGCCCGGGTCCCGCACGTCACCGCTCAGCGGGAGCCAGTCCTGGCCGTCGGGCTCCTCCGCCAGGGGCTGCCGGGCGAGGCCGAAGACAGCGCAGCCGCCGAGGCGCAGGTCCCGGGCCAGCCTGCGGCCCAGCATGCCCGTTGCTCCTGTCACCAGCACCCGACGCCTCACGGCCTTTCCCTCCCCATCTGCTGCTCCAGTTCGGACCAGCGGGCTGCGACCTCCTCGTACTGCTCCGGGGAGCCCAGGTCGAACCAGAGGCCTTCGGTCTGGCAGTGCACCACGGGCCGCCCTTCGGCCAGGAGCCGCCGAATCAGCTCCGGCATGTCGCAAGGGCCATCGGCCGGAAGGCAGGCCAGCGCCCGCGGATCGATCACGTAGATGCCAATCCCCACTCGCTCCTGGCGGACCGGCTTCTCGTGGTAGGCGACCACCCTGTCGCCATCGGTCTCCAGAATGCCCAGCTTCGAGGACTCCGACCTCACCTGTGTGGCGATGGTCATCCAGGCGTCATGGCGCCGGTGAAAGCGCAGGAGTGCGACAAAGTCGCAGTTGGTCACAATGTCGGCGTTGGTGACCAGGAAGGGCTCCTTCAACCCCCGGATTAGCCGCAGGGCGCCGGCGGTACCCTGTGGTTCCTTCTCCTGCAGGTACCGGATGCGCACCCCGAATCGCCGCCCATCGCCGAAGTAGCTGCGGAAGACGTATCCCTTGTGATGCACCGCCAGGGTGATATCGGTGATCCCCGCTGCGCCCAGGGCGAGGAGAAGCCAGGCCAGAATCGGGTACTCACCCAGTGGAAGCATCGGCTTGGGGAGGATGCGCGTGTACGGCTGCAGCCGAATTCCTTTCCCCCCGGCCATCACCACCGCTCGCATGCGCCTCCCTCCCCGTGTCATGATCAGCGGATGGTTCGGGCAATCATCTCGGGTGAGCCGTGGCTGCGGAGGAAGGCCAGGGTCTGGGCCAGCCCCTGGTCCAGGTCGACCTGGGGCGACCAGCCCAGTTCGGCGGCGGCCCGGGAGGAATCGGACAGGAGCCGGTGCACCTCACTGGCCGCCGGCCGCACCCGGGCCGCCTCCTCCACCACGGGCAGATCCCGCCCCACCAGTTGCTTGGCCTTGAGCACCAGCTCCTGCACCGAGATCTCACTGCCGGAGCCGACGTTGTAGACCCGCCCCTCGATCGCCGGCAGACTCCCTGCACGCAGGAAGGCCTGCGCCGTGTCGGTGACAAAGGTGTAGTCCCGGCGGGGCCAGAGGCTGCCCAGGCGGATCTCGGGCGCCCAGAGCGCCTGGGCCAGCACGGTGGGGATCAGGGCCCGCAGCGACTGGCGAGGCCCATAGGCGTTAAAGGGCCGCACGGTCACCACCGGCAGCCCGAAGGAGCAGAAGAAGGACTCCGCCAGCTTGTCGGCGCCGATCTTGCTGGCGGCATAGGGCGACTGTCCCTTCAGCGGATGCGTCTCGGTGATCGGCACCGTGTCAGGCGTCCCGTAGACCTCGCTGGTCGACGTATGGACCACCCGCTCCACCCCCAGGTCACGGCAGGCCGAGAGCAGGTTGAAGGTGCCGGTGACGTTCACGTCCACCACGCTGCGGGGGTCCTGGTACGAGTACGGGATCGAGATCAGGGCGCCCAGGTGCAGCACCCGCCTGCAGCCCTGCACGGCCCGCCTGACCGAGTCCGGGTCCCGCAGGTCGCCCCACACCACCTCCACCGCAGCCCGCTCCTGCGGGGAGAGGGCGGTCAGGCTGCCCAGGTGGGCCGCGGCGTTGTAGTGGGCCAGTACCCGGACATGGGCCTGCTCCTGCAGGAGCGCCTGCACCAGATGACTTCCGATGAACCCGGTGCCTCCCGTCACCAGCACAGGGCGGCCGGACCAGTCGCACATGGAGCGCTCCCCCCTACTGAATGCCATACTCCTGTCTGAGCCACGCCAGGGTCAGGGGAACCCCGACCTCCAGCGTCACCTGCGGGTCGTGGTCCAGGTCACGGACCGCCCGGGTGATGTCGGGCCGCTTGCTCACGGTGTTGTGCTGATCTTCGGGCAGGTAGGTGACCAGCCCGGGGTCGGCGCCGGTCTCCTTCAGCACCAGGTCGCTCAGCTCCCGGACGCTTCGGTAGTCGGTCCCCCCGATGTTGTAGACCTCGCCGGCCTTGAACCGGTCGGCGACCCGGGCCAGGGTCGGAATGAAGTCATCGACGTACATAAAGGTCCGGTGGTAGCCCTCGTAGACGGTCCAGGGGATTCCCTTCAGCGCCCGATAGGCCATCAGGCTGACGACGCTCCGGTAGTTGTGGTACCGCTCCCCCGGGCCATAGGCGTTGAAGAAGCGAAGCCGTACCACCGGGACCTGGTAGCGCCGCTCGAAGTTCATGATCTGGACCTCGTTGACCCACTTGGTCAGGGCGTAGTCGTTGTGCTGCACGATCGGCACCCGGGACGGCAGCTCCTCGTCGAGCACCGGGGCCTGCGTCTCGCCGTAGATCTCGGAGGAGCTGGCAAAGATCAGCTTGAACCCCTTGCGCCGCTGTAGTTCGAGCATGTGGCGGGTGCCGATCACGTTGGTCTGCCACAGGGTGTCGTAATACTCCTCACCGTTGATCCGACCGAACTCCGCAGCCAGGTGGTAGACGTAGTCGTAGGGCTCTTCAAAGGCCCGTTCCAACTGCCGGTAGTTGGCAACATCGGCCCGGAAGTAGCGGGGATCAGGCTGGTGTTGGGAGTCGAGCTGCCAGACCTCGTGCCCGTTCGCGGTCAGCCTGCCGACCAGCCGCTGGCCCAGAGTCCCCTTGCTACCGGTCACCAGGATCTTGGCCACGATCAGTCTCCTCCTTGCCCGCTCCGGTGCTCTTCGTCTCCGTCTCCGCCTGCCGGCCGGACATAAGGGCCAGCGGGCGCTCATAGACCAGATCGTAAGGATCCTCGGGCCGCCCCCAGTTCAGCCCCAGCGCCGCCACCGCCTCCGGGGAGAGCAGCGGGTCATGGACAAAGACCGCCTTGCCCTCGGCCTGCAGCGCCTTTGCCAGCGCCAGCGCCGGGCTGAAGCGGAGATCGGCGTAGCCAGGCTTGAAGGTGATCCCCCGGATCAGAATCCGGTGGTGCGGCCCGGCCACCTTGCGCAGCAGCCGCTGATGCCGGTAGTCGGCGCGCAGCGCCTCGGCCAGAAAGGCGGACTCCAATGATTCCTGCAGAAAACGGATGTCCTTTGGCAGACACTCGCCGCCGATCCCGTAGTCGACGACCATCAGATGGACGTTGCCCTTGGTGTTGACGGCCCGGCGAAGCTCCTGAAAGTCGAGTCCGTTACGGTGGCAGTAGCGGAACAGCTCCTCGGCGAAGGCGATATCCACAAACCGGGCGGCGTTCTCGACGATCTTGGCCATCTCTGCGATGCGCACGTCTGCCACCGGGTGCAGGTCGGCCACCAGCGGCGCATAGAAGGCGAGGGCGCGCTCCCGGCAGGCCTTGGTCACCCCGCCCACCACCCGGGCCCCCTCGAGGACGCTCTCCTCCTCACCGAAGAGGATCCGGTGCGGCACATGGGCCAGGTACAGGTTCTCGCCAACCTTGTAGCCCCGCTCTTCGAACCGCGCCCGCAGCCGCTCCATCGTCCCGACCGGCAGCGTCGACTCCACCGAGATCAGCGCCCCGGGATCCGGCGCGATCGCATCGGCGGCGCCGAACAGATGGCTCAGGTTCGGCCCGGTCGAGGTAGTGATGATCCAGACCGCCGGGGGCGGCGCCGCTTCGGCCCGGGCGAACAGACCGGTCACCCCCTGCGCCTGGAGCTGCCGGAGGCGCTGGGTGTCCACATCGATCCCGATGGCGTCAAGCCCGCGCCTGCGCAGGGACAGCAGAAGGTTGAGCCCAATGTTGCCCACCCCCACCACGGCGACCCGCATGGTTGACACCCCTTTTACTCAGTCTGCTACATACTATGTCTCCTGGCCGAAAGCGTTCACATCGGAACAAAGAGAGGAACGGGGAGGTGGTCCGATTGCATGTGGTGATTCCCGTGCTGAGCCTCCACAGGGGCGGAGGCTGCCGCGTCTTGATTGAGCTGGCCAACCAGTTGGTGGACAGGGGCCACAGGGTGGATGTGGTCATGCTGGAGCGAGAGCCGGTCGCCTGGCCGCTCCGCTGCCAGGTGACGCGGGTTCCCGCCCTTACGGCCTCGGTGATCCCCGAGTGCGACCTGATTCTGCCCAACTTCTGGCCGACGGTGCTGCCGGCGGTCGCCAGCGGCAAGGGGCGGGTGGTCCGCTGGTCCAACGGCTTCGAGCCGCTCTGGGTCGCCCAGCGGGAGGAGGCGCTGCGCACCTACCAGATGGGGCTGCCGGTGATCACCCTGGGGCCCCACCTCCGCAGGGTGATTCGGGAGAGCACCGGCCAGGACTCGTTCATTGCCCAGCCGGGCGTCGACGGCAGCATCTTCCGGCCGCTGGACCTGCCCAGGGCGCCGGGGCGGCGGGTCTTCTTCATCTACCGCTCTGAGGCCCACGGCTACCACTACAAGGGGAACGCCGACCTGGTGGAGGCGATGCGCCGGGTGATGCAGGTGGAGCCCCGGGTCCACCTGATGCTGGTGGGCACCGAGCAGGATACCCCGGGGACGCCGCCGATCTCCCTGCCGATCCCCTTTCACGCAGCGGCGGCCAAGACCGATGCGGAGATGGCGCAGGTATACAACCAGGCCGATCTCTACGTGCTCGCCTCCTGGTTTGAGGCGCTCTCGATCCCGCCCCTGGAGGCGATGGCCTGCGGTACCCCGGTGGTGCTGACCGACTGCGGCGGGACCTCGGACTACGCCCGTCCGGGAGAGAACTGCCTGATCGCCCCTCCCAGGCGCCCCGATCTCCTGGCGGAGCTGATCTTGACCGGCCTGCGCAACCAGCCCCTGCGGGAACGGCTGATTCAGGGGGGAAAGGCCACCGCTGCCCAGTGGACCTGGGAGCGCTTCGGCGATCAGGTCGAAGCCGCCCTCTACGCCATTTTGGGCGGCGCAACGGAGCCGCCTGCGGAGGTGTGATGCGATGCGCATCGTGATTCCGGCGCTCTCGCTGGAACTGGGCGGGGGCACCCGGTCCCTGGTGCGGTTGGCGGAAGGGCTCGCCCGCCACGGACACGCTGTGGAGTTGCTGATCCCCACCGGGGCCCGGGTCCACTGGGAGCTGCCCGTGCCGGTCCGGTGGGTCCCGGCGCTGACGCCCCAGGCCTTCCCCCCCTGCGATCTGATTCTGACTAACTTCTGGCCCACGGTCCTCCCGGCGGTCCGGAGCGGCGCCGGCAAGGTGGTGCGCCTGAGCCAGGGGTTCGAGCCCCTCTGGGTCCAGGACCCGGGCGCCCGGGAGAGCTACCTGCTGCCGGTGCCGATTCTGGCCATATCCCACTGGCTGGCGGACCAGATTCGGCGGGAGACCGGGCGGGAGGCCCGGGTGATTCCGCTGGGCGTCGATCAGCCCACCTTCGGGCCGCCCGAGCCCGGGTCAGAGCGGCGGGGCCTGCTCTATATCTGGCGACACAAGAGCCAGGGGTACGACTTCAAGGGCAGCGACGACCTCCTCCGGGCGCTGGGGCACGTCTTTGACTTCTACCCGGAGCTGCCGGTCACGCTGATCTCCCCCGACCCCTTTCCCGTGGAGATGCACTACCCCTGTGAGATCCACTTTGCCCCCGATGACGCCCAACTCGCCGCCTGCTACCGGCAGACCGCCCTCTTCGTCTCCACCTCCTGGTTTGAGGCCTTCTCCCTGGCACCCCTGGAGGCGATGGCCTGCGGGGCCCCGGTGGTCTCCACCGACTGTGGCGGGGTGCGGGAGTACGCCCGCGATGGTCAGAACTGCCTGCTGGTCCCACCCCGGGAGCCGCGCCTTCTGGCCGAGGCAATCCTGCGGGTGCTGAGAGACAGAGCGCTCGGAGCCCGGCTGGGGGCCGGGGGGGTCGAGACGGGCCGGGAATGGAGCTGGGAGCGGAGCTGGAAGGCGGTGGACCAGGCGCTCTGCAGCCTGGTATGAAAAGACCGGGGCGAGCGCTGCTCGCCCCGGTTCCAGGTTCACGCAGAGGGCCGCCGGCCGCTGATCAGCGCAAAGGTGAAGTCGATCAGCACGTCATCTTCGGTGACCAGGGTGCGGTAGGCCTGCTGGACCGCCGGCGGCGTGGTCCGGTGCATCTCAAGCAGCTGCGCCCGGAGCGCCGGGGGCAGGCTGGTCTGGTCCAGCCAGTTCCGCACGCTGACCCGGTCCATCACATAGGTGGCATAGCGCAGGTCGACAAACCCCACCGACTCCAGCAGGCGCACCAGGTGCTCGGGCATCAGGACCAACCGCTCCTCCTTCAGCCGGAAGACTTCGATGAAATGGGCCACCGACTCGGCGGAGGGCGGGATTCCCTCGCCGATCACCAGCTCACCGCCAGGCGCCAGCACCCGGAAGCACTCACGCACCGCCTCCGCCAACCCTGCCGTCAGGTGGTGGAGCACCGAGCGGGCCAGGACCCGGTCGAAGCTCCGATCGGCGAAGGGCAGGGAGCGCAGGTCGCCCTCCAGCAGCTCCACCGCCGGCAGCTTGGTGCGGGCGATCTCCAGCATCTCGGGGGAGTGATCGATTCCCACAAGCCGGGCCACCTGCGTGTGGGCCGCCTCGGCCACCTGCCCGGTGCCCACCCCCACCTCCAGGGCGTGGTGGTGCGGCTCCAGCCGGGCAAAGTCCAGGAAAGCACCCAGGTAACCCTGGTGGGCGGCCCAGGAGAGCCGGTCGTAGCTGTCGGCCCGTTTGCCGGCGAATTCGAGGAATACGTCCGGCGTCTGGCCCGCCCGCCCCTCGGGGACCGGCAGGCCCAGCGTGCGGACCACCAGGCGAAAGACGTCGTGGAAGTGAATGTCGGCCCGAACCCCCTGCCGGATCAAGGGACCCGCAGCAGCCCAGAAGGCCCGGTCCCGGTGGGCGCCGGTACAGAGCCCCTTATTGAACCCTTCCACCACCGCCAGGTCCGGGAGAATCTGGCGGGTCCCGGCCAGCCGGTACTCCTCGGCCAGCGACCGCATGGGCCAGGTCGTCTGGGGCTCGGTCAGCAGGGTGGCGAGGGGGATCACGCCGTGGTCAGAGAGCAGGAGCACGCTCTCGGGCTCCAGCGCCTGAACCAGGTGGCCGATCGCCCGGTCGATCTCCTGGTAGGAGCGAATCAGCGTCGCCGGCGGTCGCTCGTGAAAGCCAAAGTGCCCGATGATATCCGGTTCGAGGAAATAGGCCCAGACCACGTCCACCGGGCAGCGTGCATAGAGCTTCAGGATCAGGCCGGCATACCACTCCAGGTGGGATCTCAACCGCTCGGGGTAGTCCTGAAAGTAGCCCTGGAGCGCAGCGATGATCTGCTGGTCGGTCAACTCCCGGAAGGGGGTCGTGATCCCGAGTTCCGCCAGCGAGAGCGGCCGCGGGATGTCTGCGAAGTACTCCCGGTCGATCAGCGCTCGCAGGGCGGGCGGATGGACCGCCAGCTCCGTCTGGGCAAGCGGCGGGCGGGGCTGCCCGGAGACGAAGAAGCCGTTGATCTTCGGCGCCGGGTAGGCGTGCAGCGGCTCCACAAAGCCCGCTGTCAGCCCGGCCTGGTTCAGCCAGTCCCACAGGAAGAGGTCGGTCTTTACGGTGGACAGGTCGGCGGGGCCGGTGGCCTTGGCCAGGCGCCCCGCCTGCACGCCGTGCTGCGCGGGAGGCAGCCCGGTGTAATAGGTGGTCCAGATGTCGCAGGAGTGGGTGAACGACTCCACCACCCCGTGCCCCCCCTTCTGACAGAGGGAGGCGATCTGCGGCAGCCGGTCCAGATGGGTCAGGAGAAGGTCGGGATCCAGGGCGTCGCACGCCAGGACAAGCAGGCGTGGTCTCATCGCATCTCACCTCCCGGTCGGCGCCTCCTCGCCATAGAAGGCCCGCGCCTTCTGGAGCACCCACTCGTTGTAGTCGAGGGCGTCAGGACCGGCGCTCATGTTCTCCCCATGCCAGCGGTAGCGAACCAGGGGCGCCCTCACATGACCAAACTCGTGGTCGCGGGCCAGCCGCAGCCAGAGATCCCAGTCGTGTGCCTGCTTCAGCCGCTCATCGAAGCGCCCGATCCGGTCCAGCGCCTCCCGGCGCACCAGGGTGGTCGAACCGTTGATCACACACCCCGCAAACAGCCCTCTTATCAGCTGCCTGCGGGTGCGATAGGGGGGCGTGCCCAGCTGGTCGGTTACCCGGCCCGCTCCATCGACCACATACCAGTCGGTGTAGATGACCGACAGGGCAGGCTGCTCCGCCGCCAGCGCCAACTGGCGTGCCAGCTTATCGGGCAGAAAGGCATCGTCTGAGCTGAGCCAGGCGATCCACTCGCCCCGTGCCGCACCGATGCCGGTGTTGAGGGCAGATGGCGTCCCGCCGTTCTCCGTGCGGATGACCCGGATCGCCCGGCCATACCGGGCCAGGATCTCAGGCGTGCGATCGGTGGAGCCGTCATCGACCACCACCACCTCCCGGTCGGTGTAGGTCTGGTGGAGGGCGCTCTCCACCGCCTCGGCCAGATAGCGCTGGTGGTTGTAGGTGGGGATCAGAATGGTGACCCGATCCATCGCCTTCGCCTCCATCAACCACCCGCCTTGAGGCAGGCGAGCAGCGCCGCCTCGGCCTGGTCCACGAAGCGATCCCAGGTTCGCTCCCGGGCGGTGGCCTGGCCGTTGGCGACGAAACCCTCTGTCATGTCAGGCCGGCGGAGCGCCGCCAGCATGAGGTCGGCCAGCATCGGCACATTCCCCGCCAGCCCCATGAAGCAGTTCTCGCCAGGGGTGGCGTAATCGCGCACGCCCCCGCTGTCGGTCAGCACCACCGGCACCCCGCAGGCCATCGCCTCCAGCACCGAGAGCTGGTACCCGTCGGTCCGGGAGGCGGCCACATAGAGCGCTGCGCTACGGTAGCAGGCGGCCAGCTCCTGGTCGGTCGCCACCACCTCCACCCGATGGGGCAGCGGGCACTCCACCGGCAGGCCGTCCGGGACGATCAGGCTGAGCCCCAGGTCGGGTTCATGCTGCCGGACCAGCTCCATCGCCTGCCAGAAGTCGCTGTTCCCCTTGTGGCCGTAGCCCAGCGCCTCCGGCCGGTAGAGGAAGCAGACCCGCCTGGGTCCCTCGTGCCGGGCCGGCGGCAGGGGCTGAAAGGTTGACCTGTCCACCCCGGGCTGCGCCACATGGCAGGGGCGTCCGCTCAGCTGCTGGAGCCTCCGGGCAACCGGCTCCGCCGTGGCAATGGCGGGGAGCGGAAACCCGCAGATCCGGGTGGCTGTGGGGTGATCGTAGACCAGGTCCGGCTCAAACCGGGTGTAGAGCGGTACGGTTACCGCCCCTTTCCGCTCCATGGCAACGGGAACCAGCCCGAACGAAGTCGGAACCACCAGGTCGCTCCGGGGTATGGCCGGTTCGGTCAGCTCTGGAACCCGGTGTACCTGGGCATAGAGCGGGTAGGCGACCGGCTGGCCGCTCAGGAGGAGTACGGTCACATCGTGCCCCCGGGCTGTGAGGCCGTTGGCCAGCCGGCAGATGATGCGGCTGCGCCCGCCGCGGTGAAGGCCGTAGGCCAGCAGAGAGACTCGCAACAGATGCACCCCCTGCTGATGGTCTGACTCAGTCTATGACCACAGCCGGGGGTATGTGAAAGATCGCGGGATAGAAGGGGTGGGCTCAGCGGTAGAGGGACGGATCGTTGGCCGTCGCCACGTCGATCAGCGCGGGGCCAGGCGCGGCCACGGCGGCCTGGAGGGCAGGGAGCAGCTCGGTCGGGCTCTCCACCCGCCAGGACTGCCAACCGAAGGCCCGGGCCACGGCGGCGAAGTCAGGGTTCTGGAGCAGGTGGCCGAAGGGCTGGTAGCCCTCCTGCACCGCCTTGTGCTCCTCCATCGCCAGGCTGCCGTTGCGGGCCACCACCACCGTCAGGTCCAGCCGCTCCTGCACGGCGGTGCGCAGCTCGCCCAGCAGGGTGGTGAGGCCGCCGTCGCCCACCAGAGCGATCACCCTGGCACCCGGCTCGCAGAGCCTGGCGGCAATGGCGGCCGGCAGGGCGAAGCCCAGCGAGCGCCAGGTGCCCGAGAAGAGGGTCCGGTACCCCTCGCCCCGGAAGGACCGGTTGAACCAGAGCAGGTGATCCCCGGTGTCCAGGGTAAAGACCGTCCCCGGCACGGCCACCTGCTCCAGCGCCCGGACCAGCCCAGCCGGGGGGACCGGCCCGCTGGCCGGGGACTGTGCCCCCTCCGCCTCACGGGTCGCCTCCCAGTCTCCCTTCAGCCCGGCCAGCCGCTCCCGCCAGGGCTGCCGGGCCGGGCCCGGGTCGGTGCTCAGCGCCGAGAGCAGGGCGGGCACCACCTGGCTCGCATCGGCCGGCAGGCCGAAGGCGACGGGGGTCTGCGCCCCGATGTTGGTCGGGCAGCGATCGACCTGGACCACCTTCGCCCGGGCGGGCATGTAGGGCGGCGGCCACCAGGTGGAGCCCACCACCAGCACCAGGTCGGTCTCCCTGAGCGCCCGGTGGGCGGCGTCGCTGCCCCCGGTGCCCACCCCGCCCAGCACCAGCGGGTGCAGGTCGGGCAGCATCCCCTTGCCGCCCAGGGCGAGCACGATCCCTACCCCCAGCCGGTCGGCCAGCTCCGCCAGGGGCCCGGCCGCCGCCATCGCCCCGTGGCCCGCCAGAATCAGCGGCCGCTCCGCCTGGCGCAGGATCTCTGCCGCCTGCCCGATCACCGGGGGCGAAACCGCCGGCGGGGCGGTCAGGTAGGGCTCCGGCGGGTGGACCTGCGCTGGGACCGGCTGGGTCCAGAAGTCCTTCGGCACGCCAATGTGCGCCACCCGCCCCTCACCAATGGCGATCTTCAGCGCCCGGAGCAGCACCCGCTCCATCGCCGCCGGGTTGGCCAGCGTCTCGGTGTAGCCCGCCAGCCCCTGAATCAGCCCCTGCTGGTGGACATACTGCTTCACATCGCCTCCCAGCTTGTGCGACTCCACCTGTCCGGTCAGGACCAGCAGGGGCACCCGGTCGGCGTAGCCATCGGCCACCCCGTTGATCAGATTCCCCAGCCCCGGCCCGCTGGTCCCGAGACAGACCGCAGGCCGCCCCGTCAGCTTCGCCTCCGCCGAGGCGGCAAAGCCCGCCGCCGACTCGTGGCAGACCGGCACGAACCGGAGCTTCTGCTGCCGGCTGAGCGCATCCATGAACGGAAGAATGGCGTCGCCGATCACCCCGTAGATGTGGCGGACGCCCCAGGTCGCCAACTGTTCAATCACATACTGCGCCACATTCACAAGAGGGCACCTCCCAACGGGTAGGATGCCCTCTTGTGCCCACGGCTCACCCCGCTATTCCTCCACGATCAACGTGCCCCGCATCCCCTTCTCCAGATGGTCATCCACGTGGCACTCGTAGTAGAACCGGCCCGCCCTGTCGGCGGTGAACGACCTGGAGACCACCTGCCCCGGCTCGATCGGCCCGATCTCAAAATCCAGCGCAGGGATCTCGAACTCGTGCCGCTCCGTCCCCTTGTTGGCGAAGCGAATCGTCACCTTCGTCCCCTTCTTCACCCGGATCTCGGCGGGCTGGAACCGGTACTCGACACCGGCCGCCTCGATCGTCTGCTCCCGCCGTCCCCAGGCCGCCTGGTCCGCTTCGCCGGTGCCCGAGGAGGCCATGACCGCCACCGAATCCTGCAGCCCCAGCTGAATGATCGCCACATGGTGCGCCACCGCCCGGGCCTCCACCTTCCCGCCGGCCAGCAGCTCCTTGATCGCCGAACTGGCGTTGGCCATCTTCTGCGCCACCAGCGGGTCCTTCAGGCTTACCGGCCCCAGCACCTTGCCGAAGGCCAGGGCGAAGCGCTCATAGGCGGTGGCCACCATCCGGGCATCCCCCTTCTCCGCCGCCGTCCGCAGCGCCCCGGCGGCCAGGTCCGCCTCGGCGATCGCCGCCGCCATCGGGTCCGGCCGGTGCACCACCTCCGGCTCCTCGCCGCGGGCGCACCCCGCCAGGAGCAGCAGCGCGATCACGAGCATCACCCATCCCACTCGCATCCGCCTCATCTGATCCCATCCTCCGTTGCTCCGCATGCTGAGCGATCCAGTCTGCTCCACAGTATCCCCCGAAAATCGGGCGCAGAACCGGAAAGCTTTGCTACATGACCAGGTATTTTACAAAATATGTCGAATATAGTGATCTAACGTATCCATGGAGGAGGTAGGTGAATGACACGACTGGCGCAGGCCGTCTTCAAGGGGGGCGGCGTGAAGGGCATCGGGCTGGTGGGTGGACTCGCCGTGGCGGAGGAGTTGGGCTGGCGTTGGAAAGCGGTCGCCGGCACCTCGGCCGGATCGATCACCGCCGCCCTGGTGGCTGCCGGGTACACCGCTCCCGAGGTTCACAAGATTCTCTTCGACCTGGACTTTCGCCAGTTTGAGGACGGCGGCGGCCTCAAGACGGTCAATCTGCTGCTGCACGAGGGGATCTACAAGGGCCAGTTCGCCATCGACCTGATGGACCGGCTCCTGGGCGAAAAGCTGGGCAAGCAGGTGGTCACCTTCCGCGACCTGCCCGTCACCTGCCGGCTGGTGGCCTCCGACCTGACCCACAAGCAGATGCTGGTCTTCCCCGACGATCTGGCCGGGGCGCCCTACAACCTGCCCGATCCGCTCTCCTTCCCCGTCTCCCATGCCGTGCGGGCCTCCATCTCGATCCCCTTCTTCTTCGAGCCCTACCGCCTGACGCTCCCCAGCGGTGCGAAGGCCACCCTGGTGGACGGCGGGCTCCTCTCCAACTTCCCGGTCCACCTCTTCGAGCCGATGGGCCGGGCCCCGCTGGTTCCCACCTTCGGCTTCGACCTGCACGCCCCCAACGCCGACATGCCCCTGCCCACCGAGAAGCCCCTGGAGCTGGTCATGGCGATGGTGGAGACGATCCTGGGCGGGCGGGACCGGTCCGACCTGGTGCACCAGAACTACGCCCGGGCGATCCTGATCGACACCGGCCACTACGGAACCACCCAGTTCGATATCGACGCCGCGGGCAAGGACTGGCTCTACCAGAGCGGGCGAAAGGCAGCGGAGCTCTTCTTTGCCGACCCCGAGACCGAGGCCTGGCTCCGGCGCTTCCCCTACCGGCTCTCCCCCCGCTCCTTCGCCGCGGGGCAGAAGCGGCTTTCCGAACCCGGGACCTAGTGGCGCAAGTATGGTTGACCCTGTTCTGGCTACCCCCCGTCGGTGCGGGTAGCCCGAACAGGGTCATGGTTAGCTGATGCGGCACAAGCCGAACAGGATTCGCCCTCCGCCCCGCCGAACCAGGAAAGGTCAGACTTTCCGGGGAGGCGATACCGCTGGACCGACTACCCACCTCACAAGGTTGTTTCGTCTGCGGCAAGGAGAATCCCGTGGGCCTGAAGGTCCAGTTCGAACGGTCAGACGAGGGGGTCAGGGCGCAGGTCCGCCCCGCCAGGCACTTTGAAGGCTTCGAGGGGGTCCTGCAGGGCGGCGTGGTGGGCGGCTTAATGGATGACGCCATGTGGTACGCCATCTACGCCACCAACGGCACCGTGACCATGACCGCCGAGCTGACGGTCCGCTACAAGGCCCCCGTCCCGGTAGAGACCGACCTGGTCGTCTCCGCCCGGGTGGTAGAGCAGCGCCGCCACCTCTTCACCTGCGCCGCCAACATTCACGGCCCCGACGGCCAACTGCTGGCCGAGGCCGCCGGCAAGTTCCTGACCGCTCCGAAAGAGCTGGCCGAACGGCTCAAGGCGCAAATGGGGTAGCCGAAACCCCCACCGGGCATGTCCGGTGGGGGGATTTGGATACATTTTTACCGCAGATTACGCAGATTTTTATGATTACGCAGATTATCTGAGATGACCCTATCGCAATCGATATAATATATTTTTTATAATCTGCGTAATCACTGTCTTAATCTGCGTAATCTGTGGTTAATTAAATGCCCACACTTATGGAAGCCCCCACCGGCCATTCCGGTGGGGGCCTTCCTGACTAATACGCCCGAGCGAACCAGACGGTATGCTTCGCCTCGCCGCCGCAGTTGATGCAGGTCGACTTGGTGGCCGGCGGGTTGAAGGGGATGTTCCGGGTGGTGAACTTGGTCTCCTCCTTCACCTTCGCCTCGCACGCCGCGTCACCGCACCAGCCGCCCAGGACGAAGCCGGTCACCTTGCCATCCGCCTCGCAGGAGGCAACGTGCGCCTTCAGGTCATCGAGGGTGTTCACATGCAGGTGGGAGTTGGCCTCACGGAACTCGACCGCCCGCTGGTACATCGCCTGCTGGATCTCTTCGAGCAGGGCGGGGATCCGGGTGACCGCCTCATCGAGCGAGAGGGTGATCTTCTCGCCGGTGTCGCGGCGGGCCACCACGCACTGGTTGTTGTCGACGTCGCGCGGGCCCAGCTCCAGGCGGACCGGCACGCCCCGCATCTCCCACTCGTTGAACTTCCAGCCCGGGGTCTCCTCCCGCAGGTCGGCGCGCACCCGCACGCCGGCAGCCTTCAGGGCGTCGAAGAGCGGGTCGAACTTCTCCATCACCTTCTCCCGCAGCTTGGGCGGGCCCACCGGGATCATAATCACCTGGGTGGGCGCCATCAGCGGCGGCAGCGCCAGGCCCCGGTCGTCGCCGTGCACCATGATCAGGGCGCCGATCAGGCGGGTGGAAGCGCCCCACGAGGTGGTGTGGACATACTTGAGCTGGTTGTCCCGGTCGAGGAACTTGATCTCAAAGCCCTTGGCGAAGTTCTGGCCCAGGTAGTGCGAGGTGCCGGCCTGCAGCGCCTTGCCGTCCTTCATGAGCGCCTCGATCGAGTAGGTGTCCACGGCGCCGGCGAACTTCTCCGAGGGGGTCTTCTGCCCCTGAATCACCGGCACGGCCAGCACGTTCTCCACCACCTCGGCGTAGATGGAGAGCATCAGCATCGTCTCCTGCCGCGCCTCCTCCTCGGTGGCGTGGGCGGTGTGGCCCTCCTGCCAGAGGAACTCCGAGGTGCGCAGGAAGGGCATGGTCCGCTTCTCCCAGCGGAAGACGTTGGCCCACTGGTTAATCAGCACCGGCAGGTCCCGGTACGACTGGATCCACTGGCTGTACATATGGCCGATGATCGTCTCGGAGGTCGGCCGGACCGCCAAGCGCTCCTCCAGCTTCTCCCCGCCCGCCTCGGTCACCCACGGCAGCTCCGGGTTGAAGCCCTCCACATGCTCCTTCTCCTTCTGGAAGAAGGACTCGGGGATCAGCATCGGAAAGTAGGCGTTGCGATGCCCGGTCTCCTTGAACCGCTTATCCATCGCCGCCTGAATCCGCTCCCACAGCTCATAGCCGTCGGGCTTGAAGACGATGCAGCCCCGGACCGGCGAGTAGTCCATCAGGTCGGCCTTCTTGATGGTGTCGATGTACCACTTGGAGAAGTCCACCGACTGCGGCGTGATCTCCTTGACGAACCCCTTCTCCTCTTTCATGCGCACTGCTCCTCTTTTCGTACTGCCAAAATAGAACAGCCCCCGTCCAGTCAAGGACGGGGGCCTTTGCACCCGTGGTACCACCCTGATTGATCCATACCCCA
>JBMONB010000023.1:0-21666 GCA_049325315.1 Bacillota bacterium
GGCCCCGCCTGCAAGATGAGGTAGAAGAAGAGCAGGTAGGCCAGCGCCGTGGAGAGCAGCGACAGGGCCAGCACGCTGGCCGTGACCACCGCGGTAGGCGGCTGGCTGGGGATCGCGAACGGCACCAGCGGCAGAATCAGGAGGGCAGCGAAGAGCTGGCTGTAGGTGGCGATCGCCCGGGAATCGACCCCCTGCAGGTTGACCTTTACGTAGACCGCCCCGTTGGCGTACAGGAAGGAGGCCAGCAGGGCGGCGCCGCAGCCCAGCAGCACCGAGGGAGTCAGGGCGACCGGCCCGAGCCCCACCAGGGTAGCCACGCCGGCAAACCCGAGCAGCAGCCCGGCCACTTTCCGCACGGTGAGCGTCTCGCGAAGCCAGATGGCGGCCACGATCACCCCCCACAGGGGCGTGGTGGCGTTCAGGGTGGCCATGAGCGACGCGGGTATGTAGAGCGCCGCGGTGGAGAAGAGCAGGAACGGGAACGCCGAGTTGACCGCCCCGGCCACGGCGTAGGCCCGCCAGTGCCGGCGGAACTCCGGCACCTTGCCGATCAGCAGCCCGTAGGCCAGGAGCGCCAGCGCTGCCAGCCCTACCCGCAGCTCAATGAGCACGATCGGGCCCAGGGCGGGGGCAGCGATACGCATGAACAGGAACGAGCCACCCCAGAGGGCAGAGAGCAGAAAGAGCGCCCCATATTCCTTCGACGTCAAGCCGGTTTCCTCCCGTGCGATGTAGTGACTCTCATCCTCCACAAAGATAGCTGCGGGGCCCGCTCCGGCGCCATCCGATTCTTGCGCTTAAACAGAAGGCAGGCGAGGTTCGCTCTCCCCGCCTGCTCTGACCGGTCTCAGTCGTGCTACTTCCGCACCATCGGGGTTGCGGTGCCGTCAGGGTTGTAGGTGTAGAAGCCCCTACCGGTCTTGCGCCCCAGGTAGCCGGCCTGCACCATCTGCACCAGCAGCGGGCAGGGCCGGTACTTCGGATCCTTGTAGCCGTCGTACAGTACGTTCATGATGTACAGGCAGGTGTCCAGCCCGATGAAGTCTGCCAGGGTGAGCGGCCCCATGGGGTGGTTCATGCCCAGCTTCATCACGGTGTCGATCTCCTCGACCCCGGCAATGCCCTCGTAGAAGCAGAAGATCGCCTCGTTCAGCATCGGCAGCAGCACCCGGTTAGAGATAAAGCCCGGGAAGTCGTTGACCACAGCGGTGGTCTTGCCCATTGCCTCGGCCAGCGCCTTGATCGTCTCGTAGGTCTCGTCGGACGTGGCGATGCCCCGAATGATCTCCACCAGCTTCATCACAGGCACCGGGTTCATGAAGTGCATGCCAATGAACTTCTCCGCCCGCTTGGTGGCCGAGGCCAGCTGGGTGATCGGCAGGCTCGAGGTGTTGGAGGCCAAGATCGTGTGAGCGGGGCAGATCTCATCGAGCTCCCGGAAAAGGGCCAACTTTACGTCGAGGTTCTCAATGATCGCCTCAACCACCAGGTCGCACTCCCGGGCCGGCTCCAGCGCCACGGTCCCGGAGATGCGCCCCAGAATCGCCGCCTTCTCCTCGGCGCTCTTGCGGCCCTTCTCCACGTCGCGGGTCAGGTTCTTGTCGATTACGCCCAGGCCCCGGGTCACGAAGCGCTCCTCCACGTCTCGCAGGTAGACCTTCAGCCCGGCCTGCGCTGCCACCTGGGCGATACCGGAGCCCATCTGACCGGCGCCCACCACCATAATCGTCTTAATCTGCATGCGGGGTCTCCTCCCTCGATATCGCTAAGTCTTATCCGACGCGAATGACGGTCGCTTCGCCCTGGCCACCGCCGGAGCAGATGCCGGCCAGGCCGATACCGCCACCCCGGCGGCGGAGTTCGTAAATGAGGTGCATAAGGATCCGCCCGCCGCTGGCGCCGATCGGATGGCCGATGGCAATGGCGCCGCCGTTGACGTTGACGATCTCGGGGCTGACGCCCAGCAGCCGGGTGGAGATGAGCGTGACCGAGGCAAAGGCCTCGTTGATCTCCACCAGGTTCAGGTCGCTCGGGCTGAGGCCGGCCTTGGCCAAGGCCTTCAGGCCTGACCGGGCCGGAACGGTGTGGAGGGCGTGGGGCTCCTCCGAGTGCTGCCCCTGGCCCAGCACGGTCGCCAGAATCTCCAGGCCCAGCGCCTCCGCCTTCTCCCGGGACATCACCACCAGCGCCGAGGCGCCGTCGGAGAGGCCGGGGGCGTTGCCGGCGGTAATGGGGCCGTCCTTATCGAAGGCGGGCCGGAGCGCCGCCATCTTCTCCAGGGTGGTGTCCCGCCGGATCGGCTCATCGGTCTGGAACAGAACCGGATCGCCCTTCTTCTGCGGAATCGGGACCGGAATGGCCTCTTCAGCGAAAAGCCCCTTGTCCCATGCCTCTGCAGCACGCACGTGGCTCCGGTAGGCCCACTCGTCTTGCTCCTGACGGGAGATATCGAACTCCTTGGCGCCTCGCCCGCCGTACGAGCCCATGTGAACGTCGCCAAAGGCGCACCAGAGGCCGTCATGAATCACCCCGTCGACCAGGGTTCCATGGCCCATGCGATAGCCGGAGCGGGCCTTCGGCAGCATGTAGGGGGCATTGGTCATCGACTCCATGCCGCCAGCCACCACCACCTCGGCGTCGCCGGCCCGGATCAGCACATCGGCCAGGTTGACCGCCCGCAGGCTGGAGGCGCAGACCTTGTTGATCGTTTCCGAGACCACCCCGTAGGGCAGCCCGGCCTTGTGGGTCGCCTGCCGGGACGGGATCTGCCCCACCCCTGCCTGTACGACCTGGCCCATGAAGACGTTGTCAATCTCGCCCTCCCGGCCTACGAGCCCCGCCCGCCGGACCGCTTCTCTGATCGCCACCCCGCCAAGATCGGTGGCGGAGAGATCCTTCAGGCCGCCGTTAAAAGCGCCAAAAGGGGTCCGCACCGCACTAACGATCACCGCTTCCCGCTTCATTATGTCGCCTCCCTATCGTAACGATGGGCGTATGAGTTGGTTGACCATCATTCATTATAGCGCAGAATGTGAAAGGTTGGACTTGATCACGCAAACTGGTAGACCTTATTCTCCAGGCTATGAGGTTCTTCCCTAACGCTTTCGTATAAGCTTCGTGGAAACCCGCGCCGCCCGGGAAGGGCCGGCGCGGGTTCTGCTTATTCGTGTCCCACTGGTGGGAGCGGCCTGGACCGGTCCAGGTGAAAGACGTACGCCCGGAAGGCCGCTGCCGGGTCCAGCCTGAGCGGGGCCAGCAGCGGTTCCGCCGCCTGGGGCAGGCTCAGGGAGAGCGCTTCCTGGCCCTTCTCACCCATTCGCTCCACACCATAGGCGATCAGGTCGGCGGCTGCCTCGGGGGTGCCATCGAGCCAGCGAATTAGCAGTCCATCGCGGGTGTCGCTCAGCAGCATCACCCCGTCGAGGCCGGTCTTGCCCTCCACCACCACCACGTTGGCCAGCTCCCAGTCGTCGTTCATCATTCGCTTTACGGTCCAGCCGACATAGGGGGCGGAGATGACATCGGCCAGGGGGCCGGTCGCCCGCTCCCGCCGGAAGCGCTCCACCCGGGGGCCGTCTTCGGCGAGGGCGGGGCGGGCACGGTGGGGCGCCGGCTGGACCGGAATCTCACGCAGCCCGTCGTAGATGATCCAGGCTCCCCTGTTGACGAACCCATTCTTCTCCACCGTGCGGTGAGCCCGCAGGTTGTCGGTGACGCTCAGCAGGAAGATATCCTCGGCTCCCAGGGAGCGGGCCTGCTCGGCCTGAAGGCGGCAGAACTGGCTGCCGATCCCCTTTCCCTGAGCGTTGGGGTGGATGCGCATGGCGTAGAAATAGGCCTGACCCGGGCCGGGCAGCTCCAGGCAGTAGCAGCCGATGATCCGCCCCTCCTGCTCCGCGACATAGAAGCCGTCCGGACCCTCTGCGGTCATCCAGAAGTCGTAGATCTCGGCGATGAAGTCGTGCTCGTCGACCGCCCGGCTGAGGGCGATCACCTCATCTTTGTCGGACGGGGTAGCCCGGCGAACGGCGAAGGTTGTGGTCGTCACGAAATCGCCTCCTTCTGATCCAAGACCGTCCGGCGGCTGATGGCGACCAGAATGCCCACCGCCATCAGGAGCGCCAGGAGCGACGAGCCGCCCGACGAGATAAAGGGAAGCGGCACGCCGGTGTTGGGGATGGTGCCGGTGACCACGCCCAGGTTCAGTCCCGCCTGCAGTGAGATCCAGGAGGTCACCCCTGTGGCCAGAAGGCTGGTGTACCGGTCGGGCGCCCGTGCAGCAATGGCATAGCCCCGCCAGGCGAACAGCACGAAGAGGAGGATCACGCCGGTCGCCCGGATCAGCCCCAACTCCTCGGCGATGACAGCGAAGATAAAGTCGGTCTCCGCCTCCGGCAGCCGGTTGTCCAGCTTCTGGAGCGACTGACCCAGCCCTACGCCCATCCAGCCTCCCCGGGCGAGGGCCATCCACGACTGGATCACCTGGAACCCCTCGTCCTGATGATAGGCCCAGGGGTTCTCCCAAGACCGGATTCGCTCCGCCTGATGCGGTCGGGCCCGGACACTGCCGCTGACCAGAAGGCCGGCGATCGCCACGCCCACAATCAGCGCCTTCCAGTCAGCCCCGGCAGCCCAGAGCACGCAGAAGGCTGTTCCCCCGAAGACCAGCGCCGTGCCCAGGTCTTCCACAGCGATCAGCACGGCCAGGGTGCCGAAGACGGCGATGAAGCCGGTCCAGAACTTGTAGCCCCGGAAGAGCTGCATCTTCGGCCCCCGCCTCTCCAGGAAGTGGGCGGCGAAGAGCACAAAGGCCAGCTTGGCGAACTCCGAAGGCTGCACCGTGAAGCCGCCGAATCCCAGCCAGCGGGTGGCGCCACCGCTGGTAATGGCCAGCGGGTTCGCCTCCACCAGCAGCGAACCCAGGGCAAGGGCGCAGGCAATGAGGGCAAGCGGCGCCAGCTTGCGCCACTGCCCCACCGGCAGCAGGAGGCCGGTCACAAGACCGATGCCGCCCATGCCGAACTGAAAGAGCATCTTACGGGCCACGTCAAATCCACCGGCATGAGCGGTGGCGCTGTAGACCATGATCATCCCGACGCTGACCAGTCCAGCCAGGGCAAACAGGAGCAGGCCATCCGGGGAATGGGCTGGAGCAGCCAGGGCCGCCGGTGCGGCCTCGTTCCCTCCGGGAGGTCTGGTGCCGCCCAACGAACGCGTGCGGGAGGGGACTGTACGGGCCAAGGTGGCTCCCTCCTTGTCGGGTAGATAGTTGGGCACCGCCCTGCCGTTCCCCTTCCGATTTGCGAAAGAAAAAGGGAGCCCACCGTTTGTCTGGCCCCTCACCCGACGGATAAAAGAGCTTGCCATACGAACGCCACCCCCGTGCGTATCGTGGTAAGCGGTAGCAGCGGTCCCGTGCGGGACTGCCGCTCATCTTTCACCTGAGGTGATTGCCCATGCCCCCCACGAAGCCAGACCTCCCCCGCTGGAAAGGGCTCCTGGCCGGCACGGCCATGCTGGCGCTGCTCCTCGCACCCGGTGTCTCTCGCGCAGGCGAACTCCTCCCCGATATCAAGACCCTGCCGCCAACCGAGATCTCGCTTGAGGTGAATGAAGAGGGCCAACACCTGCTCCGGTTCACCCAGGGTTTCGCCAACCTCGGCCCCGGCCCGCTGCGGGTGCGTGGCGTACCGACCGGTCAGCCCGACCTGATGCACGGGTATCAGGAGATCCTCGATGCTGAGGGCAACCTCGCCCGAAGCCTCCCCATCTCGTCGATTATCTTCCACCCTCACCACAAGCACTGGCACGCCGGGGACTTTGCCTCGTACGAGCTGCGGCGGGGCAGCCCCTGGGGTGAACTGGCAGCAAAGAACGGCAAGATCTCATACTGCCTGGTCGACCACTCGCCCTTCAGCGAGTATACCGGCCGGTATCATCCGCCCACCTACCTGAACTGCAAGACCCCCAGCCAGGGGCTGAACCCCGGCTGGCTGGACCTCTACGAGGCGAGCCTCTACGACCAGTGGGTCGATGTGACCGGCGTGGCAGACGGCGTCTACTTTCTGACCATCACGGGAGACCCGCAGCACGTCTACCTGGAGGCAGACCATGGCGACTGGGCCAACAACATCGCCTGGGTCAAGGTCGAACTCTCCGACGGCGCCCGCCAGGTGCGGGTGATGGCCCCCAATGAGATCCTGGTCCGCCTGGACGGCAAGCGGCTGGAGTTTCCGGTCTATCCTCGCATTGAGGAGAATCGGGCCCTGGCCCACCTCCGCCTGGTGGAGCATCTCGGGGCCGCCGTCCATTGGGACGGCACGAAGGCGATTGTCACCAGGGGTCTGAAGCGGCTGGAGATCACCCCCGGAATGAGCACTGCCCTGGTGAATGGGGCCCCAGTCGACATGGGCACCGCTGCGCTGCTGGAAAACCACCGGCTGCTGATTCCGGTCCGGTTCCTGGGGGAGCAGTTGGGGTTCACCGTCACATACGACCCCCTGACTGCCACCGTACAGATCGCCGGGTAGCCATAAAAAGGGACGGGAGCCTTCGCTCCCGTCCTTCCGTTGTCTCTCTATGCGCCGTTCTCCCGTTCCGCCCGCTCGATGTCGGCGCCCAGCGCCTTGAGCTTCTCTTCCATGGCGGTGTAGCCCCGGTCGATGAACTGGATGCCACCGATCTCGGTCTCACCCTCGGCAGCCAGGGCAGCGGTCACCAGGGCGGCGCCGCCCCGGATATCCTTCGCCTCCACGGGGGCGCCGGTGTACCTTTCTACACCGCGGATGATCCCCGTGTTCCGGTCCACCTTAATGTTTGCGCCCATGCGGCCCAGCTCGTTGGTGAAGGCGAACCGGTTCTCGAAGATCGTCTCCTGTACGACGGCAATGCCATCGGACAGGCCCATAAGGGCCACCCACGGCGACTGCAGGTCCGTGGGGAAGCCAGGGTGGACCTGGGTCTCCACATCGACAGCCTGAATCGGGCGCTTCCCCCGGACCCGGACCGCGTCCATCTGCTCCTCCACCTCCTGGCCCGCCTCGCGCAGCTTGGCAATGACCGTGGAGAGGTGCTCGGGAATCATGTTGTCAATCAGCACGTCGCCGCCGGCGGCGGCCGCCATAATCATGTAGGTGCCCGCCTCAATGCGGTCAGGAATCACCTCATGACGGGCGCCATGCAGCCCGTCGACACCCTCGACACGCACCATGTTGGTACCGGCGCCCCGAACCCGCCCGCCCATCGCATTGATAAAGTTGGCCAGGTCCACGATTTCGGGCTCGCACGCTGCGTTCTCCAGCAGGGTCGTGCCGGGGGTGAGCGAGGCGGTGATCATCATATTAACCGTGGTGCCAACGCTGGCCCGGTCCACGTAGAACCGGCCACCGTGCAGTTCCACATTCTGCGCCACCATGGCGCCGTGCTCCACCACCACGTCGGCGCCCAGCGCCTTGAAGCCCTTGAGGTGGAAGTCCACCGGGCGTGCGCCGATCTCGCAGCCGCCGGGGCAGGCCACCTCACCCCGGCGCAGCCGGGCCAGCAGAAGCCCCATCACATAGGTGGAACCCCGCAGCTTACGCGCGATATTGTAGGGAGCGATATGGTTGGAAAGGTCGGTCGCCCGAATCCGCAGGGCGGTCTCGTCGACCCAGTCCACCACACAGCCCAGCTCCCGGAGGATCTGGCAGAGGTGCTGAATATCCGAGTTGTTCGGGACATTATCCAGAATGGATTCACCCTCGGCGGCCAGGGCGGCGGCGGTTACAATCGGCAGAGCGCTGTTCTTCGCGCCACCGATCGCCACGCTTCCCGACAGAGGGCTTCCACCGCGAACGACGAACTTTGCCGCCAAATTAGGTCTCCCCTTGCATTTAGAGGGTCTTGCCTAGTATGCGTCAACCACAACCGGTTTGAGTACAGGCAACGCCACATGAAACTTTAGCAGAAACCCGCCCCACCGTCTAGACACCTCTGCCGCACGAAGAAAACCCGGACAGGAGGGAGTCTCCCCCTGTCCGGGTCGGTCGTTAAGAGACGCTGTAGTTCGGGGCCTCCTTGGTGATATGCACATCGTGCGGATGGCTCTCACGCAGGCCCGCAGCGGTAATGCGCCGGAACTTGCCGTTGATCCGGAGGTCCTCCACCGTGGCGGTGCCGCAGTAGCCCATGCCGGCCCGCAGGCCGCCCACCAGCTGGAAGACGGTCTCGGCCAGCGGACCCCGGTAGGGAACCCGACCTTCGATGCCCTCCGGTACCAGCTTGGGCGCCCCTTCCTGGAAGTACCGGTCGCCGGAGCCCTCCTTCATGGCGCCCATGGAGCCCATGCCCCGATAGACCTTGAAGGAACGGCCCTGATAGATCTCCATCTCGCCGGGAGACTCATCGGTGCCGGCAAAGAGCGAGCCAATCATAACGGAGGATGCGCCCGCCGCAATCGCCTTGGCGATGTCGCCGGAGTACTTCACGCCACCGTCGGCGATCACCGGCACGTCGAACTGATTCGCGGCCTGGGCCGACTCGTAGATGGCGGTGATCTGCGGCACGCCGATACCCGCTACGACGCGGGTGGTGCAGATCGAGCCCGGCCCGATGCCGATCTTGACCGCATCGGCCCCGGCCTCAATCAGGTCCTTGGTGCCCTCGTACGTAGCCACGTTGCCCGCAATCACCTGAAGCTGCGGGAAATTAGCCTTCACCTTCTTCAGGGTCTCAATGATTCCGGCGGAGTGACCGTGGGCCGAGTCGAGTACGACCACGTCGACCCCGGCATCCACCAGGGCGCCGGCCCGCTCCAGCACATCGGGCGAGACGCCAATGGCAGCGCCGCAAAGCAGACGGCCCCGGCTATCTTTGGCGGAGTTGGGATACTTCTTCGCCTTCTCGATGTCCTTGATTGTCAGGAGCCCCTTCAGCACCCCGTGATCATCGACCAGCGGCAGCTTTTCCACCTTGGCGTGGCGCAGGATCCCCTTCGCCTCTTCCAGGGTGGTACCCACCGGGGCCGTGATCAGGTTCTCCTTGGTCATGGCGTTGCCCACCGGTTGGTGCCAGTTCTCCTCGAACCGCAGGTCGCGGTTGGTCAGAATGCCCACCAGTTTATGGGTCCCCCGCTCCACAACTGGCGCCCCGGAGATGCGGTAGCGGGCCATTAGCTTCAGGGCGACGTCGATCATGTCGTCTGGGTGCACAAAGACCGGGTCGACGATGATCCCATGCTCAGAGCGCTTGACCTTGTCTACCTCTTCAGCCTGCTGCTGGATCGCCATCGACTTGTGGATGATCCCGATGCCGCCCTCACGGGCCATCGCGATCGCCATGCGGGCCTCTGTCACCGTGTCCATCGCCGAGGAGAGCAGCGGGATGTTCATGCGAAGTGTGCGGGTGAGTCGAGTGGAGACATCCACATCACGAGGGAGAACCTCGGACCTCGCCGGTACCAGCAGAACGTCATCAAACGTCAGCGCTTCCGGCCCAAATTTGGCGTCTTTCATCTGAACCTCCGCCTGTCCGAGAGCAGTCATGCTCTGAATTTGTGGCATTATACCATAGTGCATAAGGAGGAATCAACAGCCATTGAAGAACTGTTAGCGAAACGCAATGTTCCCGTTCTAGTATGGCAATCCCGACCGCGCGCAAACGCTAATTCACGAGCGGAGGTGAAGCCAACCATGGCCGAAGAGGAACGCACCCCAATGGAGATGGCCTCCTATATCATTAACGCCACCGATTCCAGCACCGTGGCCCTCCGGGCAGCCGCCCGCATGTACCAGGACGGCCCGGACGACGAGACCGGCGCCCTGCTCCAGTTGATGTACGAGCAGTCCGCCGAGCAAGATGACCACCACCGAATCCGCCGGGACCAGTACGAGACCCCAAATCCACAGTAGGTGGATGTGAACCATCCCAGCCCGGGAAGGCCTTTGTGCTCCCGGGCTGCGTCGCGCCTTGCCGCAGGCAGGGAGAAGGAGCGGGGAGGGCGAAGGAAAAGGCAAACCCCGGGGGCTTCCCCCTGCCTGTAAGGAGGGTCCTGCTTGATCTACACCGGTGAGCCAACCCACCTGGACTCCCTGCCCGACCTCGCCTCCCTCGCCCGGGCCGTGCAGGGCTGCAGCGCCTGCGCCCTGCGCGCCGGGTGCAGCCAGGTGGTCTTCGGCGAGGGGGTTCCCACCGCAAAGCTCATGTGCATCGGGGAAGGGCCGGGCGCCGACGAGGACCGGCTGGGCCGCCCCTTCGTGGGCAAGGCAGGGCAGCTGCTCGACCGAATTTTGGAGGTCTCGGGCTTCGACCGCACCCGGAACTGCTACATCGCCAACGTAGTGAAGTGCCGCCCTCCAGGCAACCGCACCCCGACCCCCGAGGAGCGCGAGGCCTGCTGGCCCAACCTGCGGGCACAGATCCGGCTGATTCAGCCCAAGATTGTGGTGCTGTTGGGCGCCACCGCCGTGCAGAAACTGATCGACCCGGAGGCCCGAATCACCCGGCTGCGGGGGCAGTGGATCGAGCGGGAGGAGATTCTCTTCATGCCCACCTACCACCCCGCCGCCCTGCTGCGGGACCCCAGCCGGAAGAAAGAGGTCTGGGAAGACATGAAGGCGGTCATTCGCAAGTACCGGGAACTGGTGGACCCCAGCCACCACTCGCCCTATGTCTAAACAGTGAGGACCCGTGCTGCCGACGGTTGGGCAGTACGGGTCCTGTGGTCGTTACAGCTCCAGGTGGACCGGCTGCACCGGGTAGACTCGCCTGGCTAAGGGAATGGTCAGGGTGGCGAACTCGAAGTCGGGGGGCGGGTCCAGCACCACCAGCGAGTACTGGATGATCCCATCCCAACCCTGGGGTGGAATCTCGATCGTCTCAAGCCGCCGCCCCTGCCGGTCGGTGAAATAGGGCATGCTGCTCGGGGAAATGAGGGGCCTCAGGTGGCGACCAGGGCGGTAGCTCACATGCGCCCGATCCCCCAGGCGGGTCACATCGGACACCACCTCCGGGGCGGGCAGCGGGTAGACAACCGGTCCCACCGTCTCCCGGGGCGGGTCGAAGAGCAGGGTCAGGCGGGTCGCCCCGTTCGGCACCTCGGCAAAGACCGCTTCCATGAGATCCGAACCGGGGACGGGGGCCGGTGGGGTAACGGGGGTAAGCCGGAGGCTGTTCACCTGCAGTTCGCTGGGCGCTGCCGGCTCACCCGCGGGAGGGACCGGTGCCCGATAGCGGACCTTGGTGTGGTGAGGGCTGAGAAGGACCGACTGGATCTGAACCGTGTACGGCCCCGCCCCGGCCTCCCGCTGTACCGTGACCTCGCTCTCCCCGGCCATGCCGATCAGCGGGCACTCCACCACCCACTCCGTCGGGCCGCCCCCGCCATACCGAAGCCGTATGGACGAGGCGGTGGTCACATGGAGCCTGTAGGTGGTGCGGGCCGCCACCCGCTTGCCCCGCACGGGGAACCACTCGGTCTCACTCGCCTGGACCGGCTGCTCCACCCCTGGCAGCTGCAGCACGGGGAGCAGGCGTTGGCTTGCCGCTTCGGACCCGCTCAGTTCCCACCAGACCGTCACCACGCCGGGGGTGACACGGGCCTCGTAGATCGAAAGCCGGAGGCTGTCGTCCAGGAGAACGACCCGCACCGGCATCTGACGGAGGGCCGGTGGCACCGCCGCCGCCCGGGTGAGTGTGGTCCAGCCCAGGCCGACAGCGGCCAGCGGCAGAAGCAGCAGCGCAGCCACCAGCCCCCGGAGCGACCGCCGCCGTGCCTCGCCCCGGCGGTACAGGTGCAGGGCGTGGGCCTGCTGGAACTCGTCCAGCTCGGGCAGGGGGCGTTCCCCAGGGACCAGCCCCTGCGCCCGATGCCAGCGCTGGGTCAGCCGCCGCAGTTCCTCCTCGCTGCGGGAGCGCATGAAGATGTCGCCGGCCACGTCCTCATCGGGCACCAGCGCCAGCGCCAGACGATATCGCTGTAGAATCGCCTCCCGCTCCATCTCCCCCACCCCGCTCCCTCACTATTCACAACCTATTATACAACAAGGTTGCCTAACGTGAAACAGCGGCCCATGGAATGAGGGCCGCTGGGTCTTTGTCCGTCTTTTTACGGTTTTGCCCGGCTGGGCGTGAAAAAGCGGACAGAGCTATGACTCTGCCCGTGTGAGCTCACAGCGGTCTTCCCAAGGGAGGCCGCCGCTCACCATGCCCGCAGGAACGCCTCCACCCGGGCCAGCACCTCGGGGTGAGTCTTGATCGAATCGTGATCCGCCCCGTCGATCAGCAGCGGCTCTACCTGGGATCCGCCGGCGGCGACCAACCGGTGGAAGTGGGCGACCGGCACCACCTCGTCCTCCGTCCCGTGAATCAGCAGGTGCGGCACCTTCACCTCCCGGATCCGCAATTCGGGGGTGATCGTCTCAAAGCGGCAGCCAATAAAGGACTCCACGTGCGGCCCAATCCGCTGCATCACCAGGTCCCCCGGCATCCCCTCCCTGTTCAGAATGTCCGCCGATGCCTGGCGCGGGTCGGCGAAGGCCGCCAGGGTCGCCACACGCTCTGCCCCGGAGCCCTCCGCCGTAGAGACGATCGAGGCCGAACCCCCCAGGGAGTGCCCCAGCACCGCCACCCGCTCCACCCGGGCCCGGGCGAACCGGACGGCATGGTGCAGGTCGTCGGTGAACTGCCGCAGCGAGCAGTAAGGCGTCGGGTCGCTCTCCCCATGCCCGCGGGCATCGTAGAGGAGCACCTGATTTCCCCCGGCCAGAAGCGGCTCAACCAGGGGGCGCATCCGCAGGTACTGACTGGTCCAGCCGTGCGTGACCACCACCGCCCGGTCCGCCACGCCGGTCAGCGGCGTCAGCCACCACCCCCGGCAGAGGGCGCCGTCGCCGCTGGCGAACTCCACCCGCTCCGCCTCTGCCGCCAGCCCTACCTCTCCGCCGCTGTGCCGGACAGGCGCCCGGAGCATAATGGCCGCAAGGCGGCGGGGGGCCAGGAGACTCATGGCCAGGATTCCGATCCGGTGCAGGGGCTTCAGACGCATGTGCCGGCCCTCCCTTTCACGAAGAGCGGGCGGGGTCGCCCCCGCCCGGCCCGGTATGCCTTACCGCACTCCGCTGCGAGCCTTCAGCTCCCGGGCCAGATCCCGGGCCACTGTCCAGATATCGCCGGCGCCCATGGTCAGGACCGTATCGCCCGGCCTGATCGTATCGAGCAGGCGCTTCAGGATCTCCGGCTTCTCGGAGAGCAGCGTCACCTTCCGCCCGGTGTTCGCCTCAATGCGAGCGGCAAGCACCTCCGACGTGACGCCCGGAATCGGCTGCTCGCCCGGCGGGCTGTAGATCTTGGTCAGGATCAACTGGTCGGCGTCGCCGAAGGCCTGGGCGAATTCATCCATCAGCCAGTGGGTACGGGAGTAGCGCTGCGGCTGAAAGACCGCCAGAACCCGCCGGCCCGCCCGCTCCTTCGCCGCCCCCAGCGTCGCCCGAATCTCCGTGGGATGATGGGCGTAGTCATCGACCACCACCACATCATCGACCTCGGCCCAGACCTGATACCGCCGCTTGGCGTTCCCGAACCCTTCGAGAATCTGCTGCATCTCGTCGAAGGAGAGCCCGGCATAGTCACCCAGCACAATGGCCCCCAGCGAGTTCAGGGCGTTGTGCCGCCCCGGCACAGGCAGCCGGACCTCACCCAGCAGCTGGCCATCTCGGATGCAGTCATAGGCGATGCCCCGCTCCCAGGGGTGGATATTCCGAGCCTGCCAGGCCGCATCGGGCGTCGTACCGTAGAAGACCACCCGGGCCGAGCCGGGCCTCTGCTGCATCGATCGCCCCATGGACAATAGGGTCGGGTCATCGGCACACAGCGCAGCCAGCCCGTCCGGCCGCACCTGGCTCAAATACTGCCGGAAGCCCTCCTTGATCTTCCCGAAGGAGCCCTCCCAGAACTCCAGGTGCTCCGCTTCCACATTGGTGACGACCGTAGCGGTCGGGTAATAGCGCAGAAAGGAGCGATCCGACTCGTCCGCCTCGGCGACGACCCAGGGACCGTGTCCGGCCTTGCCGGTGCCCCCGATCGCCTCCATCTCGCCGCCGACGAGAACCGTCGGGTCGAGCCCGCCCCGCTCCAGCAGCAGGGCGACCATTGCGGTGGTGGTCGTCTTCCCATGCGTGCCGGCCACGGCGATGCCCGACTGCCGGTTGATAAACTCCGCCAGCAACTCAGAGCGATGCACCACCTTGAGCCCCTTGGCTCGGGCTGCCGCCAGTTCCGGGTTGTCCTCCGGCACCTGCGTGGAGTAGACGACCACGTCTGCCCCCTCAACAAAGGCAGCATCGTGATCGCCAATGTGGACCTCCGCGCCGGCCGCTTGGAGCTTCTCCGTCCGCTCCGATGCGGCGACATCGGAGCCCGAGACCTTCACGCCGAGCTTCAGGAGCACCATGGCCAGACCGCTCATGCCATAGCCGCCGATCGCGATAAAGTGGACCTTCTGGGCCTTCAGCACCAGGCTTCCCCCTCGGTGGGACGACATTTGTTCATGCAGGATCAGTCTTGACGGACCAGACCGGCCGCTAAACCGGCACCTCCCGCAGCCCCTCTTTGTAGCGCTGCGAATTGCGGCGGTAATTGTCGGCCCCACGGCGGATCATGGCCAGTTCGGCCTCCCCTACCTGCCGGACCACCTTGGCCGGCCGGCCCATAATCACTGATCCGGGCGGAAACTCCTTGCCCTCGGTGATCAGAGAGCCCGCCCCGACCAGGCAGTTCTCCCCCAGTGAGGCGCCGTTCAGGATGGTCGTGCCCATCCCGATCAGGCAGTTGTCACCGATGGTACACCCATGAACAATGCAGGTATGACCGATGGTAACCCCATCCCCGATGCGGGTTGGGAAACCCTCATTACAGTGTATGACGGTGCCATCCTGAACATTGGTTCCGCTCCCGATGCTGATCGAGTCCACGTCGCCCCGGATGACGGCGCCGAACCAGACGCTGGCGTCCCCCGCAATGGTCACCTGACCGATAATGGTGGCAGTGGGGGCGACGAAGACGCCGCCATCGATCTGCGGCGTCTTGTCGCCAAGCGCATAGCGCATGCAGGATCCCCTCTTACTGTTTAGTCGGCGGCGCTACGAAGCGGTGGAAGAGCCACGGGGCCACCAAAGTGGCGGCAAACGCCATAGAGAAATAGCGGATCATATCGCCGACATTGTTGTCGGGAAGGAAGAGCTTGAACCCTTCCTTGATCGCGACGATAAGAATCAAGCCAGTAAAGATCTTGGCGACCTGCTGCAGGTGACCGCCGCGCCGGGGATCAAAGCCGACCAGCGCCTCCTCCAGCGCCGAGCCGGAAAGCAGACCCGCATAGACCCCTGCGACGATCATGACCAGGTGGGCCATCTCCCCCTGAGTGACCAGGGCGGTGATCCCCAGCGCTGCACCGGGCATCAGGAAGGCGATCAGCAGCTTGAGCCAGAGCGGCTGCCCCTCGCCGATCCAGAATCCTTGAGACCACTGGAGCAGAGCCAGCACGAGCGCGCCGATGGCGAATCCGCCGATCGTATCGATCGGCCAGTGCAGCCCCAGGTAGAGACGGGAAAAACCGATGAAGAAGACCAGAATCGCCGCGAACCAGGTGAACCAGGGTCGCCGGAACCGGAGCGCCATGGCGCCCCAGAAGATGAAGGGCGTCTGGGCGTGTCCGCTGGGAAAGGCGTTCCCCCCACCCGTCTCAGCAAAGAGAACCCGAACACCCTGCTCGACTGTGGGCCGTTCCGTACCGAAGGCGAGCTTGAGCACATCGTTGGTCCAGAACCCCCAGGCGAAGACCGAGAAGATGTACCGCCCGAAGCGCTTGTCGTAGAGCCAGTAGACCAGCGGCAGAATCAGGATATAGACCGTCTCGTGGTGCAGGTTGGTCACAAACCCGAAGAACTGGTCCAGCAGAGGCGTGTGAACCGACTGAATCGCCTTCAAAATCTCAAGTCCGCTCACCGATCCCACCCTTTCGCCTGTTCTGTCATTCTATGGCCCCAAAGTGTGTCGCAAACACTAAAGATCATCGGGTGAAGCGGCACGAATGACACGAACCGGCACACCGCCGGCAAAGATACCCGGAGGGATATCCTTATTGATCAGGCTCATAGCCGAAATCTGCGCCCCGTCCCCAATGGTGACCCCGGGCAGAACGGTCGAGTTGGCTCCAACCAGCACATTCTTGCCGATATGCACCGGCCCGATAAGCGCCTCCTTGACCCGGAAATCGTGGCACAGAATCACCGAGTTGAACCCAATGACGCTATTCTCTTCAATCGTGATCAGATGCGGATAGAAGATGTCAAAGACAACCGCCAGCCCAATGGAGACATTCCGCCCAATGCGAGCCCCGGTCAGCCGGTAAAAGAAGAGCTTCAGCCCGAGTGAGGGCGAGTACTTCGCCAGATAGATGCAGAGAAAGTTCCAGGTGACCCGCAGCGGGTTCAAATGCTTGTACCAGTACTGCAGCGGATTCAAAGGCCCAAAGTCGGGCAGCCGAGTCAGTCTGCGGCCCAGTAGCCTCACCCCCCATGAGATGACCTAGAGCAACCCCAACCCCGGAACAGCGTTCAGATCAAGCGAGTGCCGCACCCCCGCTCTCCAGAGGTAGTACCCCGCAGCAGCAATCATCGCCGCGTTGTCCGTGCAGAGCACCGGCGGCGGATACCCCACAGCGATGCCATGTGGCGAGAGCGTCTCCACCATCGCCCGACGCAGCGCCGAGTTGGAGGCAACCCCCCCGGCCAAAATGACCTGGGAGACCCCTTTCTCCTGCGCCGCTCGCAGCGTCTTGGCCGCCAACACCGAGGTCACCGCCCGCTGAAACGAAGCAGCCAGGTCCGCCCGCTGCTGGTCACTCAAAGGCCCTTTCTTCTGCACATACTGCAAAACCGCCGTCTTCAACCCCGAAAACGAAAAGTCATAGACCCCTTCGGTAGCAGCCCGAGGCAACGGTACCGCCTCCGGGTCACCCAGGGCAGCCAGTTTCTCCACCTGCGGCCCCCCCGGATACCCCAGCCCCACCGACCGGGCCACCTTGTCAAAGGCCTCCCCCGCAGCATCATCGAGGGTCCGCCCCAGCAGCTCCATCTCCCCATGCCCGGTCATGTAGAGCAGGTCCGTATGCCCCCCCGACACAATCAGGCAGATAAGTGGAAAGGAGGGCGGGGAATCCCCAAGGAAGTTGGCATAGATATGCCCCTCCAGGTGATTGACCCCAATAAGCGGCTTGTCCAGCGCGAAAGCCAGAGCTTTCGCCGCCGAGAGCCCCACCAAAAGAGTCCCGACAAGCCCCGGCCCATAAGTAACCGCAATGGCATCGATAGACTCCAGGGGCGTCCCAGCAGCATCAAGCGCCTCCCGGACGGTAGGCAGAATCAAGTCCAGGTGTTTCCGGGAAGCAATCTCCGGCACCACCCCGCCATACTTCCGGTGCAAATCCACCTGACTCGCGATGATATTCGACAAGACTTTCCGCCCCCCTGCGACCACAGAAGCAGCAGTCTCATCACAAGAGGATTCAATGCCAAGTATTAATCCCTCAGCCACAACAACAACTCCCGAGAAAGACTCCAGACCCGGTCCAGGTAAGAAAAGAAGGCGAGCAGCCGCCCCTGAAAGCAGAAGGTTCCAGCCCCCGTCGGGTGGGGTACCCCGGAGAGCGCCATCAGCGCCGGAGCCTACGGGCGGTAGGCCGCTAGCGCAGCCAGCCACCGATTGGCCGGTGTCGTTGCCAGGCAAGCCTACCCGAACGCGGTTCCAATCGGTGGCCAGACCCAAGGCAGCCGTACCGCCCGTTGGCGACTAGCGTAGGCGCTCGGAGTGGGTGCCCCACCCGACGGCTGCCCGGAAAAAGCTACGACCCCGAAGAGGCGGCCGAAATCGCCGCCCGCGCCAGTGAGTCGCAGCGGTTGTTGTACGGGTTGTCGGCGTGCCCCTTCACCTTGATCCACTCCACCTGGTGCGGCCGGGCCACCTCCAGCAGTTCCCGCCACAGGTCCTGGTTCTCCACCGGCTCCTTCTTGCTGTTGATCCACCCGTTCCGCTGCCAGTTGGCCAGCCAGTTCTGCCGAAAGGCATTCACCAGATAAGCGCTGTCGCTGTATAGCTTGACCCGGCAGGGGTACTTGAGCGCCCGCAGCGCCTCAATCGCCGCCTGAATCTCCATGCGGTTGTTGGTGGTCACTTTCTCAAAGCCCGAAAGCTCCTTTGTGCGGTCTCCCGACATGAGAATCGCCCCCCACCCACCAGGGCCGGGGTTGCCAGAACAGGCTCCATCGGTATAAATGGTCACTTCCCGCAGCGCTTCCAGGGGGACCCCTCCTCATGACCTGTTGGGAGCATCGCCCATCCCAATCAGTTTAGACGTCTGCGAAGGCAGTTCGCAAGTCCTGTAGTCAACCTGACAGAGAAGAGGGAGGGCCGGCAGCCCCACCGCTGCCGGCCCTGATCCTTTTCACTCCTCCGTCCACACCAAGTTCCAAACCGAGAGCCGAGGCAGCCGAATCCGCACATAGGGCTTGCCGTCCTCCGTCGCCTCGAAGTCCAGGCGCTCCGGTTCGCCCCCGTCATCCGGGCTGGCGCACCAGACCCCCTTCAGCGGCCCGAACCGGGCAATCACCAACTCGATCCCCTCCACCTGCAAGGGCTCCGGCTGCGCACTGTTCCACTGCCCGTGCTCGAGCCCCGTCAGGTTGATCAGGTGAAAAACCCGGCGCCCCGGTCGCTCCCGCGCGATCACCCAGACCTTGCCCGGCTCCGCCTGCGGGCTGAAACCCACCGGCCCGTGGAAGTTCGCCTCCCGGGTCTCGGCGTCAAAGCCGCCGCTCCAGGTGTTCGACACGTCCCGTAGATCCAGGTCGTGCAGCAGCGCCTCGTTGGCCACCAGGAAGTCATAGTAGCCCTGAACCACAGCCAGGTCCTCGGCCGAAAGGAGGCCGTACATCGGGTAGTAGGCATCGGCCAGGACCCCGTTCTCCTCGCCCAGCAGCAGGTGGTAGCCGCCGGCGGCGTTGATCGCTGCCGTGGCCAGCTTCAGCCCGGCCAGCGCCCCCGCAGGCCGCTCCGCCTCCCGGTGGAAGGGCTTGAGATAGGCCGAGAGGATCACCTGCTTATGCGGCCCGATCGCCCGGGCATACCGGACCAGTTCGTGCAGATCCCTATACTGATCGTGGGGGGACCAGACCTCAATGTAGGTGGCGCTGTCCTCCCGCAGCGGCGCGATCTGCTCCACCGGCCAGTTGTTGACGCAGTTGAAGATCGAACCGCCCTCCGGCTTCACCGCCCGGAGCCGGCGGCAGGCCTCGGCCACAAAGTCAGGGAAGGCGGCGGTCATGTCGACCACCCGCTCCTCGCCCGGCTCGGGCCGGTAAAGTGCCCGCTTCGGGAAGCCGTACTGGTCGATATGAATCCCGTCAAAGCCCAGCCGCCTCACGGCCTCCTCATACTGATCGATAATCCACTCCCGCCAACCGCAGCCCCGCTCGATGTTCTGAATGTAGAACAGGTCGATCAGGTGGAAGGGCTGACCATTGCCATCGTAGAGCAGCCATTCCGGGTGCGCCTCCGCGACCGGTTTCTCCCCGCCGTAGAGTGAGCCATAGGCGAGGGCCGCGATGCCGCGCCGGTGCCCGGCCTCAATCCGCTCCCGCACCACCCGGTGCGAGGTGGGGCGGCCCAGCGGGTCCACAAACTCATCGCCCTCGGCAAAGTACTGGTAGTGCGTGTACATCCAGTCGTAGTACTGGACGACGTTCAGGTGGAGCCGGCAGAGCCCCTCGACCGCATCGGCGGTGTCGGAAGGCTTAAAGTCGCTCAGAAAACCGTACCGCGGGGCCAGCGACCAGTGGTGAGCCACATCGAAGGCGGTAGAGGCAAGGGTCCGGCCCGACCCATCTACGGCCCTTGCCCGAAACCCCCGGGCCGACCGTTCCAGCCCCTCGGGCGCTGTCCAGCGGGCCACCCCGCCCTCCACCGGCAGTGAGGCAACCGGGTGCCCCAGTTCGGTCACCAGGACCCGTTCGCCCGGGACCGCCTGCAGGGTAACTTGCTCACCCGGGCGGTACTGCGCCTTGTCCGGCCACATGGGACCACCTCCCTCCTAGCTTCCCGCCAGTTCTTCCCGCAGCACCAGGTACATGGCGTGCGACCAGAGCAGCGGCTTCGCCACTGGACCCCAGCGTTCCACCCAGGGCTGAATCATCGAGGGTGCATTGACACGCCCGGAGACCTGCTCCGGCATGTCGCCCCGCTCGTCAGCCTGCGCCTCGACCCAGGCCAGCAGCTCACGGGCCCGGTCCCCATGCCCCATCCGGGCGTGGTACCAGCCCAGCCAGGCGGTGAGCAGGAGCCACTCGCCGCCGCCGTAATAAGTGTCCTCCGGATACCGGTGGACGCCGCCGGTGTAGCAGCGCCGCTCAATCTCCGCCACCGTCTCGACCATGATCGGGTCCGCCGGGTCCAGCAGACCGAAGGGAATCGCCACCCAGAGCAGGTTGGCGTCCACCGACCAGCCGTTGGCAAACTTGGTCAGGTGATTCCCATGGACGAAGTGTTCCAGCACGTGGCGCTTCATGGCGTCGCAGGCGCGCAGGATCTCCGGGGCGTCACTCCGCACCCGAGCAATCGCCCGCAACCCCCCATAGAGGCAGGCCAGGGTCGACGGGTGAACGTGCTCGCCGTGCTCTTCCCAGGAGTCGTAGTTGGGCCGGTCCCAGAACCGGAGTAGGTAGCGAACCGTCAGGTCGATCGATTCGGCGAACTCGGTGAAGAGCGCCTCGTTTCCGGTGAGCCGAACATGCTCCGCCAGCGACCAGAGCCAGGTGCCATACCCGTCCAGCTGGAAGTTGGTCCAGTCGGCATTGCCCTCCTCGCCGTCAAGCGTGTACCGGCAGTGCAGCCAGTCTGCCGCGGTGATGGGCTCCCCGCGGGCCGCCTTCTCCTCCAGCCGGTCCACCTTGTGTCGCCAGCGCAGGAGTGTCTGGTGTACCCAGCGATGAAAGGCCAGGGCGCTCTCGTGCTCCCCCACCCGGTCCATGGCGTAGGCGATAAAGGCTCCATCGCGGAACCAGCAGTAGTGGTAGGTGGGGAAGTTCGGCGAGGCGATGTAGGCCCCGTTTTCCGCCTGTCCTGCCCGAATCACCTGAATGCTGTGGTTGAAGAGATCAATGGTCAAGGGAATGGCTCCTCTCGTCAGTTTTCAAGGACGACGATTGCCCAATAGGCCAGACGGTCCAGGGTAAAGCGGACCTGCCCGTCCCGATAGGTGAAGGTGAGCGGGACCGGGTCCTGGACGGGGCCGTCGGGGTCGATCAGATAGGCCGCCTTTGGCGCCGCGTCCATGGTAACCGAAACCTCCCGGCTCTCCAGCATCGGTGGAGCCTCCTTCCGGGCGCTGTTCCAGCGGGCGTCCTCCAGGCCGTTCAGGTTGATCAGGCTCAGCACGTGGTACTGGTCGTCCTGGTGCGCCACAGGCCAGACACCGTTAAAGTAGCCGCCCGGCAGCACCCGGCTCTCCGCCACCGTCACCTCGGTCTCCCATGGCTTCAGGTCCGGGCCATAGAGCAGGTCCTGGTAGCGGACCGCCACGTCGTAGTAACGGCGCAGGTGCTCGGCCAGTTCCGGCGACATGGGCTTGTACTTGGGGAA